>NZ_CP047159.1:2047601-2730135 GCF_019551475.1 Prevotella sp. Rep29 | reverse complement strand
ACTTATACGCTGACTGGTGCTGTGGGCGCTGATGTCTATCAAGGCATAGCCGTCGGTGCAAAGGTGGATTTCACGGCAGCCAACTATGCCAAATACAAGGACCTGCGCCATAAGAACAACCTCATGGACTTGGCACTTACGGCGGGCATCTATGCACCGTTGGGGAAGCGCGTTCAAGTGGGAGCCAACTACCTTTACCGTCGGAGCACCGAACAAGTCAGGTTTAGCATTTACGGAAATGCCGATCTCGTCTATAAGTCGATTATCGACTATGGTGCTTTTTTCGGAAAGACGGAGACATTCGGAGAAAAAGGATATACGGAACAAAACAGGGAGATGCCGCTTTTCAACGAATATCATGGCGTAGGCATCCAGGCAGGCTGGGACATCACTTCCCGGATATCGTGGCACAACCATTTCGGCTACGCCCATCGCGAGGGATATTACGGGAAAAAGTCGTCCTATACCGTCTCTCACAATCAGTTTGACGGAAAGTCCTTCGTTTACGATGGGCGCCTGACCATCAAGACGGCGACAGACAAACATCTTCTGGATATACACATCGACTGGGAAAGCACGACCGACTATAACAACAGTTACCGCGAAGTGGAGGATGCCGCGACTTCTGCCCGCTATTATGAGTATTACACTCCTGTGAAACTCTCCAAGAAGACGTGGACAGACGCGAGTGTCGCCTATACCGGCTATTATGGTGTCCGCGACCTCACCGCTACATGGATGGCAAATGGCGGCGTTGAATTCATGCGGCGCAAGGTGACTGCCTACGACTATCCGTACTACAGGACGCAGGACCTTCGCCATGTGGCATTCTTCGCTCAGGGCGAACGCAATTTCTTCTTCGACAAGTCATTGCTAAGTGTCAGCCTCGCCATGAACTACCAGACGAGCAGCGGTGATCTATACAACGACGGCACTATGGCTCCACCATCCGACAAACAGGTTCCTCCGGCAGAAATGACAGCGTTCCTGCACCGGGAATACCAATATCTCACGGCTCCGCAATACGGATTTGAAATGGCAGTGAAATATGCTTTCGTCTTTCCTAAAACGAGGATGAAGACTTATGCGAAGGCAGCATTTAATCATCTGAGGACAACCGAAAAGGATGACTATCTGGAGGGACAAAGCCATTCCACGCTTTCCCTCACGGTAGGATGTACGTTTTAACCTGTTACGAAACCATCCCATTGCCTCAAAAACGCCCATTTCATCGAGAGATTAGCAACAGACTATCAATGATAAACAATAGAACAGAAAACATGAAAAAGACACTTATCTTGTTGCTCTTGACGCTGCTGACCATCGGTTCGTCGAGAGCACAAAGCGTCCGTCAGGACGACAGTTATCGCATGGGTAAGCTGAAAAACGGACTTACCTACTACATCCGCCACAACGCGAAGGAACCTGGCTTGGCAGAGTTTTATATTGCGCAGCGTGTGGGAAGTATTCTCGAAGAGCCCCGCCAGCGCGGTTTGGCGCACTTCCTTGAACACATGGCTTTCAACGGAACGGAACATTTCAGGGGGAAGGGCAAGTCGCCCTCTATCGTGCCCTGGTGCGAATCCATCGGTGTGAAGTTCGGTGCAAACCTCAATGCCTACACCAGTGTGGACCAGACGGTGTATAACATCTCTGCCGTGCCCGTGAGCCGTCAGGGGATTATCGACTCGTGCCTGCTTATCCTGCATGACTGGAGCCACTCGCTTCTGCTTGAGGATGAGGAGATTGACAAGGAGCGTGGCGTGATTCACGAGGAATGGCGCACACGACGTGCCACGAGAGCCACGCAGCGGATGATGGAAAACCTGTTGCCGACCATCTATAAAGGTACGAAATACGAAGACTGCCTGCCTATCGGTTCGATGGATATTGTGGATAACTTCCCTTATCAGGATTTGCGCGACTACTACCAGAAGTGGTATCGCCCTGACCTGCAGGCGATTATTGTTGTCGGCGACATTGATGTGGACCGCACCGAGCGACAGATTAAGAAGCTTTTCGGAAAGATTCCTGCACCGAAGAATCCCGCCGAGCGCATTTATTATCCCGTCGGCGACAATGATGAGATGATTGTGGCTACGGACCGTGACAGCGAACAGCCTATCATGCTGGCACATCTTTATATGAAGCGCGATGCAGCTCCCGACTCGGAAAAGCACCTTGTGTCATCGCAGCGTGGCGAATATGTGGACGGTCTCATTGCCTCCATGTTGCGTAACCGTCTGCAAGAGTTGCAGCATGAGGCGGTGCCGCCCGTATTGAGTGCTTCGGTGCGTGCGGGAACATTCTTCATTTCGCGCACGAAGGAGGCATTCACGTTGAATTTCGGTTGCCGCCAGGAGAATATCCGTGGTTCGTTCGACGCCGTCATCGGTATGGCTGAACAGGCGCGCCAGCATGGTTTTACCGCTTCGGAGCTGGAGCGTGCGAAAGCGTTGCGCATGAAGGCGGTGGAAAGGCAATACGCCGAGCGCAACGACCGTCAGAACCGCCATTTCGTAAGCAAGGCGGTCAATCATTTTCTCACTTCCGAACCGATGCTGTCGGCTGAGGAACAGTTGGAGATGACGCGCCGGTTCGACCGTGAGGTGACGCTCGACGAGGTGAACAAGGCTGTCCCTGAGCTGATTACCGACCGCAACCAGGTGCTTGTCTGCTATTTCCCGAACAAAGAGGGCTTCACAGAACCGACGGGAGAGCAGATGAAGCAGTGGGTGGAAGCCGCTCAGGCGCGCCGTTATGAGGCTTACCGGGAGGAACAGGTATCCGAAGAACTGATTGCCAAGTTGCCGCAGCCGGGCACTATCGTGAGTGAGCGCGACTATCGCTTCGGAGCGAAGGAACTGACGTTGAGCAATGGTGTGAAGGTGTATGTCAAACCGACCGACTTCAGCAAGGACCAAGTGATGATGCGTTTCTACGGTGAGGGTGGCACATCGCTCTATCCAGACAAGGACGTGCACAATTTCTCTTTCATCAGCGGTTCGGTGATGAAGGCTGGCGTGGGTGAGTTTGATGTGCTGACCCTGCAGAAGAAGTTGGCATCGAAAATTGTCAGTGTGCGCCCGTCCATAGGCGATGAGACGCAATCCATCAACGGCACGTCGTCGCCGAAAGACCTCAAGACGCTGATGGAGCTGACCTACCTCTATTTCACCAGTCCGCGCACAGACTCGACGGCGTTCAATGGCGAGCTGAACCGCATGGAGTCGTTCCTGACCAACCGTGAAGCGAGCCCGCAAGTGGGTTACAACGACACGACCCGCGTCATTCTTTACGGCAATCATCCGCGCGTGGAACCCCTCCGCCGCGAGCATCTCAAGTCGATTGACTACGACCGCATCATGCAGATTTACCGCGAACGCTTCAGCGATGCCTCCGGTTTCAAGATGGTGCTGGTGGGAAATGTGGATATGGATGCGCTCCGTCCGCTGCTCTGTCAGTATGTCGCCACGCTGCCCTCGCATGGCAGGAAAGAGACATTTGCCGACACTTATCCGCGTGTCCGTGACGCGAACGAGACGCATGTGTATCACAAAAAGGCGAACACACCTTCGGCGCTGGTCAACATCTATTACACGTTTGCCGAGCCTTTTGCCCCGAAAACCGACCTTGAGCTCGATTTCCTCGCCCGTGTGTTGTCGATTGCCTATACTGACTCGGTGCGCGAGGAGAAGGGTGGCACTTATGGCGTGAGCGTGTCTTACCAGATGGGACGGACGACGACTCCCAACTCGCTTGTAAAAATCACGTTCCGCACCGACCCGAAGAAGTACGACGAGCTGATTCCTATCATTTATCAGCAGATTGAAAACATTGCCAAGAACGGTCCGCTGCCCTCATCGATGGACAAGGTGAGGAAGTATCTGCGCAAGGCATACGGACAAAATATTCGCGATAATGGCTACTGGGACTATGTCATCTACAACCATCTGCGCCATGGTATTGACTACGATACCGATTTCGAGCAAGTGCTCGACAGTGTGACTGCGACTGATGTGCAGCGTGTTGCGAACGACCTCTTGCGCCAAAATCGCCGTATCGAAATCACCATGATTTCCGACTGACGCTGCCAGCCGGGCGAAATCAACAGACAATCGTGCGGCTCTCTGTTCCGCATTTGTGAACAGCGAGCCGCTTTTTTTGTACTCTTTCGAGAACCATTTCCACGGAGTGAGTTAGGTGAGTTTTTGAAGAGATATTCAGCGGTGTATAAATATACAGGAAAGGTTGTATAAACATGCAGTTGAACTTTCGTTTTCCAAAAGTTCAACTTTTGCATTCTAAAAGTTGAAGTTTTGGCTCCTGAAAGTTGAACTTTTGCACGCTAAAAGTTCAACTTTTAGAAACCACTTTATAATGTATTGAAATTCAGAGGTTTAGAAACAACAGCGCAAAACCGAAGCCAGTGCATAAATATACATTCGTGGCGAATAGCCGGCGAAGCTGTCAGGGTGTCAAGGTGAAGCTGTCAAACAAGAAAAATAGTGAATAATGATTTGGAAGATATCTGTTTTTTGTTTATCTTTGTAGCTAATTCAAATCTAAGACCTATGGAAAATACTCTCAACATCCGAAAGGCGTGGATCCTTGTTATCATCTTTTTCTTTACAGCGTCTGTCCGCGTGTCTGCCCAGATACGTATTTTTGACCAGGTTGACAACCAACCTATTGCCAAGGCAACTGTCATTGACGGAGCCGGTCGGGTTGTCGGCATGACTGACAGGTATGGAATCTTGCCGGAAAAGGTGCAAAAGACAAAAGGTTTTTCTGTCCGCCATATTGCATACGAGACGTTGGACGTTCATTCGCTGGCAAGTTGCGACACGGTATTGTTGATGAAGCCTGTCACGCTTGGTCTGGAAGAAATCAATGTCAACAGCTCGAAACTGGAATACCTGTATATCAGGGAATATTTTAGAATTTATCAGCTGAAAGACACCGTCTTGGAATATTACCAGACAGGCTACCTTGATTCTTTCGTGAAACTGAAAAATAAGCGTGTGAAGGAACATGTTGTCGGGCGGAAGACGCTATATGACAAAGACATCAAGCTGACCGAAGATGGGCTTTTGCCCCTTGAGGCTATTTGTTTTACACTGATAGAGCCTTGCGTTGAGGGGAAGACCATGGCATATAAGATTCGCAAAAAGAGGCTTGAGGAAAAGGGAGACTCGTTGGTAAGCAAAAAGAAGAACGGCAACGAAGCTGCCTTCATCCATGTGAACAGGGATGCAGGAATTACCATTGCGGGGCGTGACTATCTGGCTTTTAAGGGAGACCACCAATTAAATATCTGGGGGCTTAAGTTGGCTGGATTTCGTCAATTTAACATTACCACCCTTGAGGAGAGTGAGGTCTATGATTCTGTCGAAGAGGAACCGACAGTTAAAGACTTGCAAAGCAGCTTTTGTAAAATGGAAGTTTTTTTCAATTCTAAAAAAATCAAGGAGGGCGTCAAGGTCTGTTGTATCGGTGAATCTTATGTTGTTGATCGCAAGTTGCTTTCCAGAGAGCGAATGGAGGAGTTGTGGGAAAAACCTCTTCCTGCAGATACAGTCCGCACGAATGCTGTCGTTCCTTCCATGTCAGAAAAGCATCAAGCAAAAATAAATCAGATGAAGCGTTACAGATATAAGAAGAAATAAAGGGACGCTGGGAATACTGGAAGACTTGGAAATACGATTGCAGAAAGGTACTCCTCCCGCGTGTTATTCCTCAATAAGCGCGAGTTCTTCCTGTGCTTCCTGAATGGTTTTTTCGGGGTTTTCGGTAAGCGCCTTCAACTCTTCGGTTGTGTATTCGAATTCTTGTTCGTCGCCGTTGGTCTTGCTCTTGTAGATGAGTTTGACTTGCAGGTCTTGCATTTCAGGGAGTGTTTCGCTGATTTTTCTGAAGAATTTGGCGTTTTCTGCCACGAAGAGATTGGCGTGTGGCTGCTCGAGATTGCCTATGTACCCGTCGTCGCATAGCGTGACAATGGTGAGTGTGGTTTTATGCCCGTCGATGTTGTGTATGGTCTCCGGCTTACTGTTTTGCAGTTTTTTGACTGCTTCGTCCATGAGATTTTTCTGGCAGCTCTGGATGGCTGTCAGTGCGCAAAGACAAAGGAGTGTGAGGATGGTTTTCTTCATGATGATTTTCTGTATGATATTTTTCTGCAAATATAATAATTTTCGGAAAAAATCGACGATTTTTGGTTCAAATTTTGTGTTTTGGATGTTTTTCCGTATTTTTGCATGATAAATCTAACGATTAAACAGGGCGGATGCACTGATTCGCCTCCACGAGCAGAGAGAAGGGATTATGAATGGTATTGAGATAAGGAAAGTCGCGAACAAGCAGGCGCTGAAAACTTTCATTGATTTTCATTATGACTTGTATGCGGGCAACGAGTATGATGTCCCCAACTTGTTCAGTGATGAGCGTAACGTGTTGGACTGTGAGAAAAATGCCGCTTTCGACTTCTGTGAGGCTGAATATTTCCTCGCTTATAAGGACGGGAAGGTGGCTGGCCGTGTGGCTGCGATTATCAATCACAAAGCCAACGAGCGCTGGGGTCGCAAGAGTGTACGCTTCGGTTGGATTGACTTCATCGACGACATGGACGTTTCGCGTGCCTTGCTGGATGCCGTTGAGGGGTATGGCCGGGAAAAGGGAATGACGGAAGTGATTGGTCCGCTGGGCTTTACCGATTTCGACCCGGAAGGAATGCTCACGTGGGGATTCGACGAACTCGGCACGATGGCAACCATCTACAACTATCCATACTACCCTGAGCACATGGAGAAGCTGGGTGGCTGGGAGAAAGACAATGACTACGTGGAGTTCAAGATTTTTGTTCCTGACCGTATTCCTGAAAAGATGGTGAAGATTTCGGAGATGATCATGAAGCGCTACAACCTGCGTGTGCGCACACTCACCAAAAAAGAGGTGGATGAAGGGATGGCTCACAAGATATTCCACCTGATTAACGATACGTTCAAGGACCTGTATGGTTTTTCTGAGTTGACCGACAAGCAGATTGACCAATACGTGAAGATGTATTTCCCGTATGTTGATTTGAACTTAATCCCTATCGTGGAGGACTGCACTGACGGTGAAAACAAGCTGGTGGGCGTGGGCATCACGATGCTGTCGCTTTCACGGGCGTTGCAAAAGTGCCGCCGCGGGCGCTTGTTGCCTTTTGGTTGGTGGCATGTGATGCGTGTTTTGAAATTCCACAAGACCGACATCATCGACCTGATGATGATTGGCGTGCTGCCTGAATACAGGGCGAAAGGTGTGAACGCACTGATGTTCTATCATTTGATTCCGTGGTATATCAAGTACGGCATCAAATGGGGCGAAAGCCAGGTGGAGATGGAGAGTAACGAGAACGTGCAAAGTCAGTGGAGTTACTTTGAGACAGTGAACCACAAACGGCGCAGGTGCTACAAGAAAGAGATTGGAGATTGAAAATATGGCAAAAGAATTATATAAGGAACAAAACGTAGAATACGAAGAGGATGTGCAGCAACAACCGACGGTGAAATATACCGACGACAACATCCGCCACCTGAGCGACATGGAACATGTACGTACCCGTCCGGGAATGTATATCGGACGGTTGGGTGACGGTTCGCTTCCCGAAGATGGCATCTATGTGTTGTTGAAGGAAGTGTTGGATAACTCCATCGACGAGTTTAAGATGAATGCCGGCAAACGGATAGAAGTCGATATCGAAGACAATCTGCGGGTATCGGTGCGCGACTATGGGCGTGGCATTCCGCAAGGAAAACTCATTGAAGCCGTATCGGTGCTTAACACGGGAGGAAAATACGACTCGAAAGCATTTAAGAAGAGTGTCGGACTGAATGGTGTCGGTGTGAAAGCCGTCAATGCGCTGAGCTGTCATTTTGAAGTTCGCTCCTATCGCGAAGGGAAAGTGCGCATAGCAACATTCGAACGTGGGGAACTGAAGAACGATAAAAAGGAAAAGAGCAAGGATGAAACAGGAACTTTCATCTTCTTCGAACCCGACAATACGCTGTTCAAGAACTATTCCTTCCACGACGATATCGTGGAGAACATGCTCCGCAACTATACTTACCTGAACACGGGATTGATAATCATGTACAACGGGCGACGCATCGTCAGCCGCAACGGACTTGAAGACCTGCTCACCGACCGCATGACAATCGACGGCATCTACCCCATCATTCATCTCAAAGGCGAAGATATCGAGATAGCTTTTACCCACGCCAACCAGTACGGAGAGGAATACTACTCCTTCGTCAATGGTCAGCACACCACCCAAGGCGGAACCCACCAAAGTGCGTTCAAAGAGCATATAGCAAAGACAATCAAAGAATTCTCGGGCAAAAATTTCGAATATACAGATATCCGTAACGGAATTGTAGCTGCCATTGCCGTGAATGTGGAAGAACCGATGTTCGAGTCGCAAACAAAAATAAAACTCGGTTCGCTCACGATGTCACCCGGAGGAGTCAGCATCAACAAATATGTGGGCGACTTCATCAAGACACAGGTGGACAACTTCCTGCACAAGAATACGGACATTGCCGAAGCCATGCTCCAGAAAATCAGCGAAAGCGAGAAGGAACGCAAGGCGATGGCAGGCATCACCAAACTGTCGAGAGAACGTGCCAAGAAAGCAAATCTGAACAACCGAAAATTGCGCGACTGCTACATTCACTACAGCGACACCAAAAACGACCGCAAGGAAGAGAGCTGTATCTTCATCACGGAAGGTGACTCTGCCAGCGGAAGCATTACAAAAAGCCGCGATGTGAACACGCAGGCAGTATTCTCCCTGCGTGGAAAACCGCTCAACTCCTATGGACTGACCAAACGAGTGGTTTACGAGAACGAGGAGTTCAATCTCTTGCAGGCGGCGCTCGATATAGAGGACGGGCTCGACACGTTGCGCTACAACAAGGTCATCGTCGCTACGGATGCCGATGTGGATGGCATGCATATCCGTCTGCTGATTATCACGTTCTTCCTGCAATTCTTCCCTGAATTGATTAAGAAAGGGCACGTTTATGTGTTGCAGACACCACTTTTCCGTGTGCGCAACCGCCGTACGAAAATCAAGAAGAAAAAAGTGTTGGAAGAAGCCGACGCACATCTTAATAAAGGAGAGAAGAAGGGCGACTTCATCACCCGCTACTGTTATAGTGATGATGAGCGCCTGCAAGCCATTGCCGACTTGGGACCAGACCCCGAAATCACCCGATTCAAGGGACTCGGCGAAATCTCGCCCGACGAGTTTTCCCATTTCATCGGACCGGACATCCGGCTTGAACAGGTGACGCTGCACAAGAACGATCAGGTGCAGAAACTTTTGGAATACTACATGGGAAAGAACACGATGGAACGGCAGAACTTCATCATCGACAACCTGGTTATTGAAGAGGACCTTCCCGACGAAGAAAACGCATAAGAAGAACATGAGAAAGAAAAAATCATATAGCAGGAAGCGTATCGTAAGATACACATTGTTCCTGATACTCACGACTATGGCTTTTCTTCCGGCAAATGCTCAATTTCAGATGGGAGCGAAGAAACCGATGGAGAAGTTGAGGAATGCCGAGCAAGCCATCTACCATCTTTACGTTGACACCGTGAACGAATCGAAGATGGTGGAAGAAGCCATTCGCGGCATGCTGAAATCTTTGGACCCCCACTCTACCTATTCCACGCCGAAGGAAGTGAAATCGATGAGCGAATCGCTGAACGGCAATTTCGAGGGTGTGGGCATTCAGTTCAACATGCTCGAGGACACGCTGATGGTCATACAGACCGTGCTCAACGGTCCTTCCGAGAAAGTGGGCATCCTCGCCGGCGACCGTATCGTCAACGTGAACGATACTGCCATTGCCGGTGTGAAGATGTCGCGCGAAGACATCATGAAACGACTGCGCGGAAAGAAAGGCACGAAAGTGAGGTTGGGTGTGAAGCGACAAGGCATCAAGGAACTCTTGGAATTTGTTGTGACACGCGATAAGATTCCCGTGAAGACTGTCGATGCTGTGTATATGATTCAGCCCCGCGTCGGCTATATCCGCATCGGAAGTTTCGGTGCCACGACGTACAGGGAATTCATGGAAGGTATTTCCCTGCTAAAGGAACAAGGCATGGAAGATCTCATTATCGACCTGCAGGAGAACGGCGGAGGCTATCTGCAGTCTGCCGTACAGATAACCAATGAGTTCCTCCAACGGGGCGATATGATTGTCTATACCGAAGGACGGCGCGTCTCACGCCAGGAATATCGGGCACGTGGCGGTGGAAAACTTCTCAACGGAAAAGTGATTGTGCTCATCAACGAATACTCCGCTTCGGCAGCAGAGATTCTGACCGGTGCGCTGCAAGACCAAGACCGCGGCATCGTGGTGGGACGGCGGTCGTTCGGAAAAGGACTGGTGCAACGCCCAATTGAGTTTGACGACGGTTCGATGATACGCCTCACTATCGCCCATTACTACACCCCGACGGGACGATGCATTCAGAAACCCTACAAAAAGGGCGACCTCAAAGATTATGAGATGGACATTGAAAAGCGCTATAAGCATGGCGAACTGACCAATCCGGACAGCATCCACTTTGCCGATTCACTCAAATACTATACGCTGCGCGAGCATAGGACAGTATATGGTGGCGGCGGAATCATGCCCGACCACTTCGTGCCGCTCGACACAACGAAGTACACACGCTTCCACAGACAACTGACAGCAAAGAACATTGTCATCAATGCGTCACTAAAATACATCGACAAGCATCGCAAGGAACTGAAAAAGAAATATCCGGAATTTTCCGATTTCATCGGGAGATATGAAGTTCCACAGTCGCAAATAGACGACATTCTTGCGGAAGCGAAGAAACAAAAAATAGTTCCGAAAGATGACGAAGAACTACAACGCACACTCCCCTATCTGCGCAATCAGCTGAAAGCGCTCGTTGCACGCGACCTGTGGGACATGAGCGAATATTTCCGAATCACTAACGAGACCAGCGATATTGTTCAAAAAGCACTTAAATTATTGGAAAATTAAAAACTATTGAAATAATGGAAATATCAGAAAAAGACAGAAAAAGACACATTTTTTTCCGTGAACTGCGCGACTATGTGATGATTGCCATAGGCATGATTTCCTACTGCATCGGATGGTCAGTCTTCCTGTTGCCCAACAGCATCACGACCGGCGGCGTTCCCGGCATCGCCTCTATCCTGGAATGGAGCCCGCTCCACATTCCCGCACAGGTTTCTTATTTCTCCATCAATATCTGTCTCTTGATTCTTGCACTGAAGATTCTGGGATGGAAATTCTGCGTGAAGACAGTCTATGGTGTGCTTGTGCTCACGCTATCGCTATCGCTTATGCGCGACTTTGCCACTTCACTCCACCTGCTTGAAGACCAGCCGTTCATGGCAAGTATCATCGGAGCGGTATTCTGTGGCTGCGGTGTCGGCATCGGGCTGTCGTTCAACGGAAGCGCCGGCGGTACGGATATCGTCGCCTCCATCGTCAACAAATACCGTGACATATCACTCGGACATGTCATGATGATTTGCGACATCATTATCATCACCTCCAGTTATTTGGTACTGCGCGACTGGGAGCGCGTCATCTTCGGCTATGTGGTGCTCTATGTGACGGCATTCTGCCTCGACCAGGTAGTCAACTCCATGCGCCGCTCTGTTCAGTTTTTCATCATCTCCGAGAAGTATGACGAAATCTCCCGACGCATCAACCAAGAGCATCATCGCGGATGCACCATTCTCGAAGGCTATGGCTCATATTCGGGCAATAAGACAAACGTTCTTTTCGTGCTCGTCAAGCAGCGCGAGAGCCGGAAAGTATTCGAGATTATCAACACCGTTGACCCGGCAGCCTTTGTCTCTCAAAGCCCCGTCATCGGCGTTTACGGCAACGGCTTCGACCGAATGAAGGTGAAACGGAAAAAGACGACAGAGCCCAAAAACAAAGAATGATACCATTTACTTGCCTTTTTACAAGGCTGTTCAACTATAAAAGGATAAAAATGTAGAACCATGAGAAAATTGAAAATCAATTCGATGTGGATAACACTCGTATTCGTTTCCTGCATGCTCTGCCTGACATCGTGTATCAAGGATGAGGCGGGAAACAAGGAATGCGACATTCTCAACGCTTGGGTGGAAGGCGATGAGTATGCTGTTTATTTCAACGATAAGAACCAAATGAAAGTATCAGACATTAGTTCCACCGAGACGAATATCACTTTCGTGGTACGTTCGCTGCTGTCACTTTCGAAGCAAATTCCTGTCTGTTTCGACTTGACTCCTGGTGCCACCATCGAACCAGCTAACGGATCACTGCAAGACTTCACAAACGGTCCTGTGACCTATACCGTAACCTCTGAAGATGGCGAATGGACACGCCAGTACAAGGTCGCTTTCATTGAGCCGACACTGCCCACCTTCAAATTCAGTTTTGAGCATGTTGAGACATCAGAACAGACCTATAGCGGCAGCTACTATCACATTTTCTATGAAGAGGCGACCACTGGTCAGCGACAGGACATTTGGGATTCGGGCAACTCCGGAGCAGCCTTAACTCTTTTCTACGCCCAACCAGACGCATTCCCAACCAGTTCCGTCGAACAAGGCTACCAAGGAAAGGGTGTCTGTCTGAAAACCATTTCGGCAGGCTCGTTGGGTGCCATGATGAAAAAGCCTATCGCAGCAGGCAACCTGTTTTTAGGTAAGTTTATCATCGAAAATGTGCTGACCGATGCACTGAAGACCACCCGCTTTGGTGTACCCATCGACCGCGAACCCGTCCGCGTGACAGGCTACTATAAATATCAGCCGGGAGATAAATTTACCGACAAGGACATGCACGAGGTAGCCGGGCGCACGGACGAGGCAAGCATATATGCCGTGTTCTATCGGAATAAGGACAGTGAGGGAAAAGACGTTTATCTTTGGGGTAACGATGTGCTTGACCTGAACAAACTGAATACCCACCCTCAAGTTGTCAAAGTGGCAAAAATGGACAAGTTGCCTCCTACCAACGAATGGACACGCTTCGAAATGTTTTTTGAAGGTAAGGATGCTGATGATGAAGAACTGTCGGAAAAGAAATTCAATCTGGCTTTGGTATTCTCATCAAGTAAAGACGGTGCCCTGTTCGAGGGTGCCATTGGCAGTACTCTCTACGTAGATGAAGTGGAAATATCGTTTGAAAAATAAAAGAAGAGGAGAATAAAAGATGAAACTGAAAATATTATTCACGGGAATATTGGCATTGTTGGCTTCCACACTGTCAAAAGCCGATTCATGGGACGACGACCTGCAAGTGAAAGCCCGTGCAGGCTATAGCATTGGCGGGACAGCCCCCATCGGAATGCCGGAAACCATTCGTAGCATTGATGCCTACAAACTGACGCCCTCGTTCATGTTCGGTCTTGATATTCAAAAGAATATAGGAGACAAATGGGGACTGTTGACAGGACTGCATTTCGAGAACAAAGCAATGAACGGCGATGTTACCACTAAGGCCTATCACATGGAAGTGCGTAAGGGCGACTCCATGATGGAAGGGCTTTTCACTGGTAAGGTGCATCAAGAGGTAACGCAATGGATGTTTACCCTCCCCATCCAAGCAACCTACAGCTTCAACGACAAGCTGCAACTAAAAGCAGGTCCTTACTTCTCCTTGCTTATCAACAAAGACTTCAGCGGAATAGCTTCTGATGGCTACCTGAGACAGAACGACCCTACCGGTCCGAAGATTCTCATGGGCAGCAAAGAAGGAGAGTGGGCAACTTACGACTTCAGCGATGACATGCATCGATTCCAATTCGGATTGGCTGTAGGCATTGACTGGCAGTTCTATCGCAACTTCGGACTTTCTGCCGATCTCAACTGGGGACTCAATGGCATCTTCAAAAGCGACTTCAAAACTGTTGACCAGACACTCTTCCCCATCTATGCCACCATTGGACTGTTCTATCGATTGAAGTAAGTGCACACCGCAATAACCCAAACCATATTTTCACACTCCCCTCTCAGCCCAGTCGCCGCGGTCGAGGTTGCGGTAGCCGATGGCTTCGGCGAGGTGATGGGATTGCACATGCGGTGTTCCTTCGAGGTCGGCTATGGTGCGCGCCACCTTTAATATTCTATTGTACGCGCGCGCGGAGAGTTTCAGACGCTCCATCGCCATGCGCAGCAAGTTGATGCCAGCTTCGTCGGGCTCGGCATATTCGTGAATCATGCGCTCTGACATCTGGGCGTTGCAATAGACTCCATGCACGTTTTTAAAACGGTTTTCCTGTACCTGTCGCGCCTTTATCACACGCTCACGAATAGCTGCCGACGGCTCGCCGGGCTGTGCCTTGGATATGTCGTTGAACGGAACGGGAGTTATCTCACACTGAATGTCGATGCGGTCGAGGAGCGGTCCGCTGATTTTCCCGAGATAGCGCTGTATCTGTCCAGGCGTGCAGACGCAATGGTGTGTAGGGTCGCCATAATAGCCACAAGGACAGGGATTGCACGAAGCAACGAACATGAACGATGCAGGAAACTCCACACTGTATTTCGCCCGCGATATGCTGATTTTGCGGTCTTCGAGCGGCTGCCGCAACACTTCGAGCGTTTGCTTGCTGAACTCCGTGAGTTCGTCTGCAAAGAGCACTCCGTTATGTGCCAGACTGATTTCGCCGGGCTGCGGATTGGTGCCGCCACCTACGAGTGCCACTTGCGAGATGGTGTGGTGCGGACTGCGGAATGGCCGTTGAGAGATGAGTGACATGTTGCGTCCCAATTTCCCTGCGACGCTGTGTATCTGTGTTGTTTCCAGACTTTCGGCGAGTGACAGTGGTGGAAGAATGCCAGGCAACCGTTTCGCCATCATCGACTTTCCGCTGCCCGGAGGACCTATCATGATAAGATTATGTCCGCCTGCTGCCGCAACCTCAAGTGCCCGTTTCACACTCTCCTGACCGCGGACATCGGCGAAATCGAGTTCGAATTTTGTCTGATGCTCATAAAACTCCCGACGAGTATCGATACGCATCGGCTCGAACTGGGTGCTGCCATTGAGAAAGTCGATTACCTCGGTGAGCGTCTCCATTCCATAGACATCAAGTTGATTGACCACCGCCGCCTCACGCACATTCTGCTTCGGCACGATAAGTCCTTTGAACTTCTCGGCACGGGCACGGATGGCAATGGGCAGAGCACCGCGCACGGGCTGCAACTTTCCGTCCAGTCCGAGTTCTCCGACAAGCATGTAGTCTGCGAGCATTTCGCACTGCATATTATCATTTCCCGCCAATATGCCTATTGCGAGCGGCAGGTCGAAACCACTACCCTCCTTGCGCAAGTCTGCCGGAGCCATGTTCACCGTGACGTCGGCAACAGGAAATTTGTAACCATTGTTCTGCAACGCTGCCGTAATGCGGTCACGACTCTCCCTGACCGCCTCATCACCAAGTCCGGTCAAGTGATATTGCACGCCGCGCGTGATACTTACCTCTATCCTCACGGTCGTCACTTCCAGACCGTTGACCGCTGCGGAAAATGTTTTCACCAACATGATGTCCTCTTTTTTATGAAGTTTGTTCGCAAAGATAGCAAAAAGTTAGCAAGTATCGGTCATGTTGCCCTGCAAATCTCATTCGCTTTCCTAAGACGCAGGCGCACATCGCATCACACGTGTTTGATTACTTTACAGGGATTTCCCACTGCCACCGTGTTGGAAGGAATATCGCCCACCACGACCGAACCTGCACCGATAGTCACATTGTCGCCTATTGTCACACCGGGCAAAATCGTCACGCTCCCGCCAATCCACACATTGTTACCGATTGTAACAGGCTTTGCCCATTCCTGGCGGGTATTCCGCTCCACCGGGTCGGTGCTGTGACAAGCCGTATAGACACTGACGTTGGGACCGATGAAGCAATCGTCGCCTATGGTCACCGGAGCCTCGTCAAGCACCACAAAGTTGAAATTGGCAAAGAATCGTCTGCCGATGCTTATCTGCTTGCCGTAGTCGCAGCGGAACGGCTGGTTGATGATGAAGTCGTCGTCAGCCACGAATCCGAGCAACCCTTTCAGAATCTCCTTCATCCGCTGAGTTTCCGACGGGTGCAACGAGTTGAACTCATGCAACACCCCTCTCGTCGCCTGCAAGTCAGCTATCAACTGTGAATCAACGGCACAATAGACTTCTCCTGCCAGCATTTTCTCTCTTTCCGTCATATCAGATTTCCTTATTCTTCCTATTTCCTACAAAATATTCTCACTATCTCTTGCAAAGATACACCATTCTCCCCACATTTCCAAATTCCTGTCGTTCCCAAACAAAAAAAGGAGTTAGACGAAAATCTAACTCCTTAATTCCCTTTGCGCTTCAGGATGGGCTTGAACCAACGACCCCCTGATTAACAGTCAGGTGCTCTAACCAACTGAGCTACTGAAGCAGGTGTTTTGCTTATAAAGCGTCTGCAAAAGTACGGTGTTTTTTCGAAACTGCCAAACTTTTTGCGCAAAAAAATCATTTTGGCGTGAAAAATGCGAAAAAGTGTGCTGATTTTTTCATGGAAATTGTGGAATGTAATGATAAAAATGTAAATTTGCAAAGCCTTCACGCTTATGGTCATATTCGTGCGGGCATGTGTGCAGGCTTTATGTGATGCCTGTGGAATGCTGAAATAAACAAGAACGATGATGAAACGGACAATCTTTTTGGCAGTATGTGTGTTTGTTGCCGGACAGCTTTTTGCACAGTCAGACAAGGACCACCGCTTCAAGGTGGTCAAGAATCTGGAGGTGTTCAACACAATTTATAAACATCTGGACTTGCTCTACGTGGACACGCTCGATGCCGACGAGGTGGTGGGGACAGCCATCAATGCCATGCTCAGCAGCCTGGATCCCTACACGGAGTATTATCCGGAGGAGAATACGTCGGACCTGAAGGAGATGTTCACAGGCAAGTTTGCGGGCATCGGGTCGCTGGTGCGCTTCAATCACAAACTGAAGAATGTGGTCATCGAGGAGCCATACGAGAATATGCCGGCGGCGGAAGCCGGACTGCGGCGTGGCGATATCATCCTGAGTATCAACGACTCGTCTATGGCAGGGAAGGACGTTGCGTATGTCAGCAGCCGCTTGCGGGGCGATGCCGGAACGACCATCAAGGTCAAGGTGAAGCGTCCGGCAACGGGAAAAACCATTCAGTTCAAGGTGACCCGCCGCACGGTGCAGAATCCTCCCGTTCCTTTCTATGGCATGCAGGGCAGCGAGACGGGCTATATACAGCTGAACTCTTTCAACGAGAATTGTTCGAAAGACGTGCGCCGGGCGTTCATCGAGCTGAAGAACCAAGGAATGAAATCGCTGGTGCTCGATTTGCGCGGAAACGGCGGCGGCTCGGAGATGGAAGCTGTGCGGTTGGTCAACATGTTCGTTCCGAAGGGTAAATTGGTCGTTTCCAACCGCGGTAAACAGAAGCGTGCCAACCATGACTACCTCACCACCGTCGAACCGCTCGACTCGGTCATGCCGCTGGTGGTTCTCGTGAACGGAGGGAGTGCCAGCTCAAGCGAAATCGTGAGCGGCGCGCTGCAAGACCTCGACCGCGCGGTCATCTTAGGAACACGCACCTACGGCAAGGGATTGGTGCAGATGCCGGTGGACCTGCCCTACAACGGACTGCTGAAACTGACAACGAACAAATACTATATCCCGAGCGGGCGCTGCATCCAGGCGGTCAACTACAACCGCGGACGGGGCGGTAAGAGCGAACAGATACCCGACTCACTCACCAACATTTTCTATACCGCAAACGGCAGGGAGGTGCGCGATGGCGGAGGCATCACGCCCGATGTGGTGATACGTCCCGACTCGTTGGCAAACATCACTTACTACCTCTCGGTGCTTGACACGACGGAAGTGATGCACGACTATATCCTCGACTACGTGAACACCCATCCGAAAATTGCACCCGCAGCCACGTTCGACCTCACGGATGCCGAATATGAGCAGTTCAAGCAGCGCGTGCTGGCAAGCAATTTCACGTATGACCGCGAGAGCGAGAAATACCTGAAGGATTTGATTAAGCTGGCGCAGTTTGAAGGCT
This sequence comes from Prevotella sp. Rep29, assembly GCF_019551475.1. NCBI lineage: Bacteria > Pseudomonadati > Bacteroidota > Bacteroidia > Bacteroidales > Prevotellaceae > Prevotella > Prevotella sp. Rep29. Next base: position 2,711,968 of record NZ_CP047159.1, on the reverse strand, counting down.
ATTATGAGGATGCCAAGGAGGAGTTCGAGAATCTGAAGCGGAAACTGAACCACAATGTGGAGAAAGACCTGGACTTCAACAAGGAACAAATCAAGCAGATGCTCACTGCCGACATCGTGTCCGACTACTATTTCCAGCGCGGGACGATAGAAAACTCGCTCCGCCACGACAAGCAACTGAAGGAAGCTATACGCCTGTTACAGACTCCCGACGAATACGGGAAGCTTCTCATGCCTGAGAAAAAGTAGTACGAAATCCAGCCATCTTTGCCCTGTCCTGCAACTTGACAGCCACCGCTCCTTTTGCATATTTATGCAGGGGAGGAAGTTCTCCATGCCGAATTGTAATGTTTTGTTTTTCAACAGGTTAGAGAGTGCTTTCCAAAAGTTGAACTTTTGGCTTGCGAAAGTTGAACTTTGAGGACGCAAAAGTTGAACTTTCAGCGTGTAAAAGTTGAACTTTTGGAAAGTGAAAGTTCAACTGCATGTTTATACAACCTTTTCTGTATGTTTATACGCTTCCGCCAAACGGTAAATAACAGATGAAAAACCGCCAACCATGGGGCACTTTTATCACTGCCATCCGAATCCGATATGCGGCGAGGAACGCACATGATATTCCAAAGTCTGATGAGCGATTTGCAGATATAAGGGGGAGCGACAGAAACAAGGCACTATTCCCCAAAATCGAGAAAGAGTTCTTCTGTGCCCAAAAGGTTGTAGGATTTCCGATGAAAAGGCGTTATTCCGAACTTTCGGATGGCATCGCGGTGCTTCTTGGTGGGATACCCTTTGTTGCTCTTCCAGTCATATTGCGGAAATTGTTCTGCCAATCCGTTCATGTAGTCATCCCGATAGGTCTTTGCCAAAATGCTTGCAGCCGCTATTGAAAGATACTTCCCGTCGCCTTTGACGATGGTGGTTGAAGGCAAGTCGCGGTATGGCTTGAACCGGTTCCCGTCAACAATGACCGCCTCCGGGCGCACTTTCAGCGCATCCAGCGCCCGGTGCATGGCAAGGATGGAGGCATTGAGAATGTTGATTTCATCGATTTCTTCGGGCGTAACGACTCCCACCGCCCACGCCACGGCATCGCGTTCAATCTGTTCGCGCAGTGCATAGCGACGCTTTTCCGTCAACTGCTTCGAGTCATTCAACGCCCCATTCTGATAGTCGGGAGGCAGGATGACCGCCGCCGCATACACACTTCCGGCAAGGCATCCGCGCCCCGCCTCGTCGCAACCGGCTTCTGTCAACCCCTCATAAAAATGGTTTTTCAGCATTCCTTCTCCCTTTTTTCACCACGATTTCCCCTTAAAACATCCCAACTACACGCTTCATCGCCTCGATGAAAACATCAATTTCGGCTTTTGTGTTATACAATGCAAACGAGGCGCGCACGGTGCCCGAAATGCCCAAACGCTCCATGAGCGGCTGCGCACAGTGGTGACCGGTGCGCACGGCGATGCCCAGGCGGTCGAGCAGCGTGCCCATGTCTAAATGGTGGATGTCGCCTACCAGAAACGAGACGACAGCATCCTTCTCCTTTGCCTGTCCGAAAATGCGGACGTCTTCTATTTCCTGCAAACGCTCGTGGCAGTATTTCAAGAGCTCCGACTCATGCTCATATATGCAATTTATGCCGATTTCATCGAGAAAATCGATGGCTTTTGCCAGTCCCGTCGTAGCGATATAGTCGGGCGTTCCCGCCTCAAATTTGAAGGGGAGCGACTGAAAGACCGTCTTCTCAAACGTCACACTCTCAATCATCTCGCCACCTCCCTGATACGGCGGAAGGCGGTCGAGCCACTCCTCTTTGCCGTAGAGTACGCCGACACCCGTCGGACCATACATCTTATGCCCACTGAAGGCAAAGAAATCGCAGTCCATCTGCTGCACATCCACATATCTGTGAGGAGCACTCTGAGCCCCGTCTATCATCACGGGAACATCGTTTTCATGGGCTATGCGCACCAGTTCCTCCACCGGATTGACCGTCCCCAGCACGTTGCTCACATGGCACACGCTCACGAGGCGCGTCCGTTCGTTGAACAGCTGCGCATAGGCTTCCATGTCGAGCGTTCCGTCGTCGTGCATCGGAATGACCCGCACGGCAATGCCTTTCTTGGCTGCCTGCAACTGCCACGGCACGATGTTGGAGTGATGCTCCATCGTGCTGATGATGACCTCGTCGCCCGGCTGCATCATCTCATCGACAAACGAGGCTGCCACGAGGTTGAGTGCCTCCGTCGTTCCTCGCGTAAAGACAATTTCACTGGTGCTTCGGGCGTTGATGAAGCGGCGCACGGTCTCGCGCGCTCCTTCGTGCAATTCAGTCGCTTGCTGCGAGAGATAGTGAACCCCTCGGTGCACATTCGCATTCACGTTGAGATACTCTTCCTGCATGGCATTGAGCACACACAGGGGCTTTTGCGTGGTTGCACCATTGTCGAGATACACCAACGGCTTGCCATACACCTCTCGCTGCAATATGGGAAACTGCTTTCTTATTTCTTCTACGTCGTACATACTTTCTTTTTTAGCTCTGCTGCCTGCAACCGCCTCTTCGCTGCTTCTCCGGCGGTTCCATGCGGACAAAGGTACTGATTTTTCACGACAACCACAAATTGTCTGTAGCAATTATTCGGTTGAACACCTGTCGGAGACAGGAAAGAAATCGGTTGCGGGCAACACGGCATCCCTCTTTTCGGTGAAACGAAGGAGTTCACGGAAGACGGAATCGCTGCGGAGAATCTGCCCGTTGCCTGTCATGAGGAGCTGGCAGCGTGCCCGTGTGATGGCTACATTCAGCTTTCGGTCTATCATCTGCCCGTCTTCTTCGAAGCGGTTGGCCGTGAGGAAATCAAGCTGATAGTGTTTCTGCACGGTGAATGAATAGATGATGACATCGCGCTGACTGCCCTGATAGCGCTCGACGGTATCGATTGTAATGTCTTGCAGCGCAGGGATTCCGAGTTTTTCCAGCTCGCGCCGGACGGAGGCTATCTGACTGCGATAGGGCACAATCACGCCAACGGTCTTCCGCGCATCGAAATGGGCTCCGTAGAAACGGTGGATGCGCCGCAGAAGGTCGGCAACAATGACAGCCTCGACCGCCTCACCACTCCCCTCGCGCGCCGGAGCGGTAGTGTCGATAAAGAGCACCCGGTGTGCCTTGAGGCGGTCGTCAACAGCATCTTCCGACGGTTCCTGATAACTGATGGCAGCCTCCTCCTGATGTGGCAGGGGAACAGGTTCCAGCCGCTCGTGTGCATAGAACATGCGATTGGGAAACTCGGCGATGTCGGGATGCATGCGACCTTGCTTGCGAAGGATGCCGATGAAGTCGGTGCGACCACACTTCCGCTCCCACCGCAGCAGCCTTTCAAACAGCGACTGACGGCAATTATCCAGGCATATTTCCCGCAACAGAGGGTCATCGACAGCCGACTGGCGAGCGTTCTGCTGCACGACGGCAGGCAGCTGCTTGTGGTCGCCGATAAGAATGAACTTCTCTATCGAGCTGTCGGCAAGCAGTCCCACGATGTTCGGCTCCAGAATCTGACTCGCTTCATCGACGATAGCCAGCGAGAAATGCTTCATTGAGAGAATGAACTGACGGGACTGAAGCATCGATGTCGTGCCGACGAGGATGGGTGCACTGAGTATGCGCTGGCGAATCGCATCGAGCTTGGGTGCATCCTGCAGGGCTTCTTCCAACAGATAGGGGTGAAACTGCTCGGCACAACTGTACCGGCTACCGATGCGCAGAAAGTCTTTTCCGGCACTGACGAGCATCTCGCAAATTTCATCGACCGCACGGTTGGTGAAAGAGAGAAGCAGCATCGGTCCCTGTTCTTCTTCCACCAAAAAGCGCAGCGCCATGGATGTCTTGCCCGTTCCCGGCGGACCGATGAGCAGGAAATAGTCCTGTGCCTGGCGGGCTCGCAAGAGCACTTCATCGTAGTCGGGATGGTAAGCGCGGGAAAGCGACACACCCGCATCACGCCGTGGCTCGCGCTGCCCCAGAAGCAATGCCCGGCGGTCGTCTGGCGCACAGACAAAGCGATAGAGCCCGCTGATGGATGAATTGACGTTGATGTCGCTGTCACTGTGCTCAATGGCGTAAACCACCTGCCTGTCGGGGTCGTCCGGGCGATAGATTTCCACGTGCTGTCCTTCGTTGAGATGCACCGTCACGCTGTCGGTGCGAATCTCCTGCAAGACACCTTTATACAAGATGTTTTTCCGCACATCGGGTTCCTCGTCCTCAGGATAGGAATACAGGAAAACCATATCGCCCTTGCGGAAATTGGAAAGAAAGTCCGCCCCCTGCTCGGGGACGTGCAGCGTGATGGTGTCGTAACCATTTCCAGCCATTAGCCGTTCACGTTTCAGCACCGTCAGTCCGACGTAAATATTTCCCGTCTGTCGCTTCACACTGAGCGGCATGTTCCACCAATCGGCACTCGAACGGTTCTCGCCCTCCAACGCTCCAATCTTCGAGATGCGCTGTTCACGATAGACGAAGGTCATCATCTGGGTGTAGTAGGCGCGGCATCGCTCGTCCAACGTGTGCAGACGATTTAAGAGGTTTGAGAGGCGGGGAAGAAGGAAGGATGTGAAGAGTTTGGTCGGAGGACCTGCAGGGGTGAATGTTTCCGGTCGCATGCGGTCATAGACAGACGAAAAACCATCGCGGGCAATGGCTAACTCCTGTGCAACGATTTGATTGCGGAAAGCCATTATCTCCCGAAACAGTTTGTCGTAATACGCCACAACGACCAATCCTTTCTCGGCTGGATATTTGGAATAGAGCAGACGCATGTCGCAATGGTCGGAAGAAAGCCCGAAATTGTAGAGCAGCACGCCATAGTAGAGCAGCAACTGGACGTAATGTTCTTCCCGCTGGAAACTGCCGTAAGCATTGGGAATGCCCTTTTCAACGTTCCAGTTCTTACCCGATTTTTGTTCCACCAACAGGCGCATGTCTCGCGTCATCAAATCGACACGCCCTTGTATTCCGAGCTTTTCACAGACGAAAGACGGCTCGAGAACCGCATCCTCGCGGTGATATCCGCTCTCTTCGAACAACACATGGACTGCCTGAGCGAGATGGGCTGCCACAAGGGCGGCATCGTTCTTGAACTGCGCGGCATTAAAATCTTGGCACGCACAGAAATCAAGGGCTTTCTCTTTGAAATTCTCCTGCAACGTCAAACGCACGTCCGCCTCTTCGCGGTTGACGATGTCGTTCAGCGCAGCATCGGCAAAGTTACCCAAAAGGATGGGTTGGGTCACCTCTCGCGGGAACATTCTGTGAAGAAGATGAAGCAACGGATGGCGCCCATAGCCTCCGAAACAACGGGCTATGGCGCTGATGTCTATGAGAAAATCGGGCTCTACCACAACCAGAGGATTCTCCACAACCAAGACGCCGTCGTCGCCGACCGACTCTTTCAGCGAGGAACCCGAAGGAAACAGGAGGTTCAACTGCATGCCCTCCGCCAACACGTCGCCCAGATAGGGGTTGTCTCCATAACTGATTCGCAGCGCCTGTTCGCCGTCGGTGGCAACGATGAACCGTTCGTCCCACGACTCCACAATACAGCGGATGGACGGACGCAACGTCGGTTCTGCCGCCCTCGCACTCCCCCACCCTGCCGGTGCTGCCTCCGCTCGTCCCGGCATGGAAAAGACGGCGCACATCAAGATGCTCAGCGCATGGACATCGGCAACGCGCTCGTCGCGACTGAGACGAACGGGATGATTGGAATGGCGGCGCATACGTTGTATCGCCCTTCTATCAGCGAGAGTTATCGAATGGCGCTTGCAGAGATAATCGACCTGCGAGAACAGATTGCCGAACGCCTGATGTGTATCGCGCACACCGGCATGGCACGTCAGCACCAACACCTCGTGCAACGACGTGCCAAAGAGCGCATCGTACGACTTCGACGCCTCATCGTCATCGGGAAGTGGTTGTTGTGCCAACTCCCGTATTTCCTGCAAACGCTCGAAAAGTTCTTCCGCCGTTGTGTTCATTGTTCTTTTACATTAAAGTGTTTGTCGCAAATGCCCGTTGCTTTTCATCGGTTTCTCTATCCATAACGCTCCGCTGTTTCTTGTTTGCAAAGATAGACATTTATCCTTTCCCTAACAAAAAAGCACCGCAGATTTTCTCTGCAGTGCTCTTTATAATATTAAATGTATAGCGCTGATTTAGTCTGCCATTTTCGCCTTCAGGAACTCGCGGTTGAGGCGAGCGATGTTGGCGATGCTTTCGCTCTTCGGGCAAACAGCTTCACAGGCGCGGGTGTTGGTGCAGTTACCAATGTACAGCTCGTCCTTGGTAATCAATGTAGAACCAATCATCACTCACCCATTCCCAATGTTCATCGTTGGGGTCGCTTTTAGAACCAGTATATGTTACCTTTGCTTTACCCTTATCAAAAGGATAAGCAAATTTGAATTGTGGAGGAACTACTATATTCCCCAAAGAATCAGCAAAACCAATCAGTCCTTCTTCGTTGACAATACGGAAATAACCCTCAGATAAATAATCTGGCGTTAGGTTATCAACGACAAAAGCATAACACATTACCTGTCCCTCTGTATTTATACAAGTAATGCCATTCACTCCTTTTTCCAGCACAAAACCTACAGGGGCAATGCTATCACTTACACAATAATTATACCGACCATATGGCACCACCGTGTCACCCTGCTCATTAACATAGCAGACAGATGAAAACGAATGAAACGGCTCTTTGACAACTGCATAGAGACGCTTACCAGTATAGCCGCGCACTTGTCCTGCATGACGACATTCAAATACTGGATCAGGGTTGTGTAACAGTTCCTTGTCTGTTCTGATAATTATTTTCGCCAGAAAGTCATTGGCAAAATAAAAGGTAGTAGACGCATTCCATCCAGAAGTAAGACAAACTGTCTGGATGTTATCGTCCACATTCTTCAATTTCAAGCGTCGAAGCACATCGGCTCTTTTCAAACCAACATGTATATCTTTATAAAGGAAAATCCTGCTATCTTTTATACTTGCATAGATGAGCGGATAACTATATACTTTCTTACTGGTAACATATTCTTCAAAAACCAATTGGTTTTCGTTATCCTTGAACAACAATAGATGTTTTTTCTTCCAATAGTCATTTATTGTGGTCTTTGATAGGAATGTTAAGGATTTCAATGGTGAATAGTCCATGCCTAAAGCGTAAATACCAATATAATCAAGATTCATTGGGAAGACTTTAAGCGAATCACCATGGACTTCTTGCTGCCAATAATCTTTTTTTTGATAATCCACATCTTTCACTATCGCTTGATGTCCACAACTAATACAAATGATATTGAGAAACAATACAAATATGACACTTTTCTTCATTTTGTTATGAATTATTTTGATGTAAGTCCGACGAATCTTTGAAATCTTCTTTTGATAAGTCAATAATAGTTCCCCAAAGTTTAGAGATGTTCTCAGGCGTGGCATCACGCTTTTCCAGCTGAAGTAATATATAAAAATTGTAATCGTTTTCATCTGGTAACGAAATCCGTGCTCTTAACGGAATCCGTAGTCGCTCCATACGAAATAAGGCCATAAACATAAATAGGCAGAGAAATACCTGCCATGATGAGAGAAGGATAAAGAATTTTATTTATCAATTAACAAAAATACTTTTGGAAAATGCTATACATTTAAAATTTAGGTTGTGAGGGAAAGTCCTCACAACCTAAATTTAATTTAATCAGCCATTTTCGCCTTCAGGAACTCGCGGTTGAGGCGAGCGATGTTGGCGATGCTTTCGCTCTTCGGGCAAACGGCTTCGCAGGCGCGGGTGTTGGTGCAGTTGCCAAAGCCCAGTTCGTCCATGCGCTTGATCATTGCCTTAGCACGTTTGGCTGCTTCGGGGCGACCCTGCGGAAGGAGTGCGAGCTGGCTCACCTTCGAGCTGACGAAGAGCATTGCCGAGCCGTTCTTGCAGGCTGCCACGCAGGCACCGCAACCGATGCATGTTGCGCAGTCCATTGCCTCGTCGGCATTCTCTTTCGGGATGAGGATGGCGTTGGCGTCCTGTGCCTGTCCGGTGCGGATGCTGGTGTAGCCTCCTGCCTGGATGATCTTGTCGAACGCACCGCGGTCAACCATACAGTCTTTGATGACTGGGAAACCGGCTGAGCGCCACGGTTCTACGGTGATGACGTCGCCATCGTTGAAGCGGCGCATATAGAGCTGGCAGGTGGTTGCTCCGCGCTCGGTCTTTCCGTGCGGTGTACCGTTGATATAGAGCGAACACATACCGCAGATTCCCTCGCGACAGTCGTGGTCGAACACGAATGGTTCTTTGCCTTCGCTGACCAGTTCCTCGTTCAGGATATCGAGCATTTCAAGGAATGAAGTGTCATCGGGGATGTTCTTCATTTCGCGTGTATCGAAGTGGCCCTTGTCTTTCGGACCGTTCTGCTTCCAATACTTCAGTGTGAAACTTATATTCTTTGCCATAATCTTTTAGTTCTTATAGTTACGTGTTTGTACCTTGATTGCTTCATATTCAAGCGGTTCCTTGATGAGTTCGGGTGCTTTTTCGTCGTCGCCCTGATACTCCCAACAACCTACGTAGAAGAAGTTCTCATCATCGCGTTTTGCTTCACCTTCTTCGGTCTGGTGCTCCTCGCGGAAGTGTCCGCCGCAGGATTCCTCACGGTGGAGGGCGTCGTATGCCACGAGTTCGCCCATGGTGAAGAAGTCGCGGAGATGGATTGCCTTATCAAGTTCGATGTTCACACCTTCTTTCGTTCCGGGAACGAAGAGGTTGGTCTCAAATTCCTTACGCAGCTCTTTCATGAGTTTCAGACCTTCTTCGAGTCCTGCTTTCGTGCGTCCCATTCCGACATGCTCCCACATGATGTGTCCGAGTTCCTTGTGGATGGAGTCAACGGAGCGCTTGCCCTTGATGTTCAGCAGGCGGTCTTCTTCTGCCTCAACTGCTTTCTCTGCCTCTGCAAATTCAGGCAGGTCGGTTGAGATTTTGCCCCAGATGTCTTGGTCTGCAAGATAGTTCTGAATGGTGTAAGGCAGTACGAAGTAGCCGTCAGCCAGACCCTGCATGAGTGCGGAAGCGCCGAGGCGGTTGGCTCCGTGGTCTGAGAAGTTACATTCACCGATAGCGAAGAGACCGGGGATGGTGGTCTGCAGCTCGTAGTCAACCCAGATACCGCCCATTGTGTAGTGGATGGCGGGGAAGATCATCATCGGCTTGTAGTACTTCACGCCGTTGATTTCGTTTGCCAGTTCGCCTGGGAACACGTCGGTAATCTCCTCGTACATCTCGAAGAGGTTGCCGTAGCGCTGCATAATCTGGTCGATGCCGAGGCGGTTGATAGACTCAGAGAAGTCGAGGAACACAGCCAGACCGGTGTTGTTCACGCCGAAGCCTGCGTCGCAACGCTCTTTTGCTGCGCGTGAAGCCACGTCGCGTGGAACGAGGTTTCCGAATGCCGGATAGCGGCGCTCGAGATAGTAGTCGCGGTCTTCCTCAGGAATTTCCCAACCCTGTTTGGTTCCTGCCTGCAGTGCCTTGGCGTCTTCTATTTTCTTCGGCACCCAGATGCGTCCGTCGTTGCGCAGCGACTCAGACATCAGTGTCAGTTTCGACTGCTTGTCGCCGTGAACGGGGATACAGGTCGGGTGAATCTGCACGTAAGAGGGGTTAGCCATGTAAGCTCCCTTGCGGTAGCACTGAACGGCAGCCGTACAGTTGCAACCCATCGCATTGGTAGAAAGGAAATAGGTGTTTCCATATCCGCCGGTTGCTATCACGACAGCATTGGCTGAGAAGCGATGGAGTTTTCCGGTGGTCAGGTCCTTGGCGATGATACCGCGTGCACGACCGTCAACGATGACCAGTTCTTCCATCTCGTAGCGGGAGAAGAGTTTCACTTTTCCTGCTTCTACCTGTGCGCTCAGTGAAGAGTATGCACCGAGCAAGAGCTGCTGACCGGTCTGTCCCTTGGCATAGAACGTACGGCTCACCTGCGCACCACCGAACGAACGGTTGGCGAGCATGCCGCCATATTCACGGGCGAAAGGAACTCCCTGTGCCACGCACTGGTCGATGATGTTGTTGGAAACTTCTGCCAGACGATAGACGTTTGCCTCGCGAGCACGATAGTCACCACCCTTCACCGTATCGTAGAACAGGCGATAGACTGAGTCACCGTCGTTCTGATAGTTCTTTGCGGCATTGATACCTCCCTGTGCAGCGATGGAGTGTGCACGGCGGGGAGAGTCTTGGATACAGAAATTATATACATTGAAGCCCATCTCTGCGAGTGAAGCGGCAGCACTGGCTCCTGCCAATCCTGTTCCCACAACAATCACGTCGAGTTTCAACTTGTTCTTCGGATTCACCAGGCGCTGATGAGCTTTATACTCCTTCCACTTTTCCGTTACTGGCCCGGCTGGTATTTTTGAATTTAATGTCTTTGCCATAATCTTTCAATGTTTAATGATTAAAATTATGCTCCGCAACAAAGGCTGGGTGCACATCCAAAAGCAAAACCTAATACTACAACTGTGTAGCCGAGCATAAGCAGGGTAACATAGATGAGTCCTATCCACTGCATGCGCTTCTGCCAAGTCTTACCGCTGGCGCCTAATGTGTGCATCGCCGACCAGAAGCCGTGAGCCAAGTGGAACCAGATGGCGCAGAACCATACCAGATAAAGCACTACGAAAACGGGGTTGGCGAAAGTTTCCTGAATCCATGCAAAACCGTCTGTCGGACCATGCTTGGTCTCCATACCTACGATTTCGGCAAACATCATGTTGTACCAGAAATGTTTCAGGTGCATGAGCAGCCCCAAGAGGATGATAAGTCCCAAGACGAGCATGTTGCTTGATGCCCAGCCCTCAGCAACGTCGAGAACGCCGTGCTTGTTGACCGATGTTGACACCTCATAACGATTGCCGCCACGAGCCTTACGATTTTGTGCCGTCAAGATGAAGGCATAAACAATGTGAATCACTGCTAAAGCTGCCAAGCCTATCGTTGCCAAAATGGCATACCAGTTGGATCCCAGCAACTCACAAATCACATTGTAGGCCTCGCCCGAGAACAAAGCCACAATGTTCATGGCACAGTGGAATGTCAGGAAAAGGATCAACGCAATACCGGTAACCGACATCACTACCTTCCTTCCAATAGATGAATTAATTAACCACATAACTGTTTGATTTTTAATTATTTAATGTATTAGATATATTGCATCGTCAAGTGACTTTTATGTTGCAAAACGCCACTCCCCACTCACAGGAAATACCTCGAAATAGGTACGCCCGTGGCGATTTCTGACTGCAAAAATACTATATTTTAATGAGAATACAAAGCGAAATACTGAAAATAATGCGATTATTTCATTCCGACGACCAAAAGACACCCTGCAAAAAGAAGGAAAAACAGCACGGAAAACTGCCTCCGAAAAGAACAAAAAACGACGCGGATGACAACCCTTGGTGATTGTGTATAAACATGCAGAAACGGGCGTATAAATATACAGTTGGACTTTCGTTTTCCAAAAGTGCCACTTTTGTGTCCTGAAAGTGGCACTTTCAGCGTCTAAAAGTTCCCCTTTTGCAAGCCAAAAGCGGCACTTTTGGAACGCTTTTGTAACGTGCTGTCTGTCAATGAGTTGCAGAATCAAAAATCAAAACCTCAAAATGAATAAATATACATTGCTGAAAGTTTCGTAATTGTGCGCATCAAGATGATGGCATTTCAAAAAATATTTGTAACTTTGTCTCCTCAAATAATCAATCGCAATGGAAACCATGAAAGATATCAAGCGAATTGTACTCACCGGCGGACCGTGCGCAGGAAAGACCAGTGCGCTGGTGCGGGTCATCGAACACTTCTCAAGCCTCGGCTACAAAGTGTTTACCATCCCCGAAGTGCCGACCATGTTCACACAGGCAGGAATGGACTACCTGACGCAGAACAAGGATTTCTTCTACGAAGGCGAGAAAGCTACCCTCGAAATACAGATGGCGTTCGAGGACAAATTCCTGAAGATGGCAAAGGCATGTACCGAACCGGCAGTCATCATCTGCGACCGCGGTACAATGGACATATCTGCCTATATGAAGCCGGAAATGTGGGAGGAAATCACACGGGCGGCAGGAACGAGCACACATGAGCTGCGCGACACCCGCTACGACGCCATCCTGCACCTGGTGAGTGCAGCCGACGGAGCCGAACAGTATTACACGACCAACAACAACGCCAGCCGCAACGAACCGGCTGACGAGCAAGGGCTGCAAATCGCACGCATGCTCGACAAGAAGGTCATCGAAGCATGGGCGGGACACCCACACCACCGCGTCATCAACAACCAAGAGGACTTCGACCGCAAACTGAACCGCGTCATCAAGGAAATTGCCAACGTGCTGGAACTGCCGCAACCTATCGAAGAGGAACGCAAATATATCGTGGAAATCACGGGAACACTGCCCGACAGCATCGATAGCGACATCACGCAGACCTACCTCACGGGCGAGCCGGGCAGCGAGATTCGACTCCGCAGACGCGTGTTCGGAAGTAAGATTGTCAACGTGCACACGACCAAGAAGAGAATCTCGCCAACGGAAGAGCTGGTGACCGAACGTCAACTGTCCAACAACCTCTACGAATCGATGCTCGGACAGGCAGACCCCTATCGCCAGACCATTCGCAAACACCGCAAGAGCTTCATTTGGAAAGGACAATATTTCGAGCTCGACACGTATCAGGAGCCTTTCCAAAACCTCGTGATTCTCGAAACAAAAGGCATCGCCTCACACGCTGACGTCCGCTTCCCGCCGTTCATCCGCGTCATCGAGGATATCACGGGCAACCAGAAATACTATAATTATAATCTTGCACTGAAAAAATAAAACGCAGGAAAACACATTCCGACGTAAAAAAACGAAAATCTCCCTGCCTGAACGACTACTCAGACAGGGAGATTTTTCCAAAAAAAAGTTAACAACAATTGGTCAGCGGATTACTGCAGAGCATATTTTCTTCTATCCAACCGATATGCTTCCCGTCGAAAGTTGTGACTTTCACCCAACCATCTTTCACCTCAAGAGGACGCAAAGAGATTTCTTCGTTGGTGGAATAGAGCGAGGCGGCATCGTTGGATGGCAACTCCCGAAGATGAATGGATTCACCGCCGTAATTGCGCGTATCCACACAAAGCACGGAATAATGTATCCAATAACCTGTTTTCGATGGTTTAAATCGAATGATTCTACTATCTTCAGCAATCATCGGACCACCAACTATCTTCCACCAGCCATCGCGGACCTCTCCTACTTCCATGATAACAGAGTTCCCTTTTCCTATCTTTCCAATAATTTTACCACGAACTCCATTTCTTATATTGGTATATGGGTCATCGTCACACACCATCACACCTAATGTCTGAGCATGAACACTCCATGCGCCTAAAAGCAACAATAAAACAAAAAAAATCCTTTTCATAGCTCTCCGTTTTTTGCAAAAATAATGCTTTTTGGAAAATATGCCAAGTAATTGCAAAAGATTTTGTAAATTTGCACGGAATTATGCCCTTATACAATGATGACACTCAAGTATGATGTGCTGGTAATCGGCGGCGGACATGCAGGTTGCGAGGCGGCAACGGCTGCGGCAAACATGGGAGCACAGACGCTGCTGGTGACCATGGACATGAACAAAATCGCACAAATGTCATGCAATCCTGCGGTCGGCGGTATTGCTAAGGGGCAAATTGTACGCGAAATCGATGCGCTCGGCGGACAAATGGGACTAATTACCGATGCCACAACCATACAATTCCGCATGCTCAACCGCTCGAAAGGACCGGCGATGTGGTCGCCACGGGCACAATGCGACCGCGAACTGTTCATCAAGAAATGGCGGGAGACACTCGACCGAACGGAAAACCTCGACATCTGGCAAGATACGGCTGAAGAACTGCTTGTGGAAAACGGCGAGGCGGTCGGCATACGCACGATTTGGGGAGCGGAAATATTCGCAAAAAGCATCATCATCACAGCAGGAACTTTCCTCAACGGACTGATGCACGTCGGCGCACGGCAAGTGGAGGGCGGAAGAATGGCTGAACCCGCAGTACGCCACTTCACGGAAAGCATCACACGACACGGCATCAGGAGCGCACGGATGAAAACCGGCACTCCCGTACGCATCGACAAACGGTCGGTGCACTTCGAGGAAATGGAACGACAAGACGGCGACACTGGACAATACGGTTTCAGTTATCTGTCTGAAAAACAACACCTTAACAAACTTCCCTGCTGGATTTGCTACACCAATACCGACGTGCACAAAATACTGATGGAACGTATTGGTGAGTCACCGCTGTATAATGGTCAGATAGAAAGTATCGGACCGCGTTACTGCCCCTCCGTAGAAACAAAACTCGTCACGTTTCCTGAACGCGAACGACACCTGCTGTTCCTCGAACCGGAAGGTGAAAACACCAACGAGATGTACCTGAACGGGTTCTCATCGAGCATGCCGATCGACGCACAAATAGAGGCACTGCGGAAGATACCGGCATTCCGCGAAGTGAAAGTCTATCGACCGGGATATGCCATTGAATACGACTTCTTTGACCCCACGCAACTGAACCATTCACTGCAATCGAAAGTTGTTCGCGGACTTTTCTTCGCCGGACAAGTAAACGGAACGACTGGATATGAAGAGGCTGCAGGACAAGGACTTGTGGCCGGTGTCAATGCCGCACTGCACGCCGGAGCGGCAGGATGTGGCGAGACCGCTTCTGAAACGTTTTTCCAGATGCATCGGGATGAAAGCTACATCGGAGTTCTCATCGACGATTTGGTCACGAAAGGGGTCGATGAGCCCTATCGCATGTTCACTTCGCGTGCCGAATATCGCATCCTCCTCCGACAGGATGATGCCGACAGCCGACTGACAGAAAAGGCATACACACTGGGAATCGCGAAAAAAGACCGACATGACCGATGGATGGAGAAAAAACAACACATCGAACGCATCGTTTCTTTTTGCGAAACCACTTCTGCAAAACCGGGTGAAATCAATTCCCGACTGGAACAACTGGGCACTACCCCACTCCACAACAATTGCAAAATTGCAGAACTTGTTGCAAGACCACAACTCCAACTCCAACAGTTGGCGGAAATTATTCCATCACTCCGAGAGGTATTGGACAAACCCTCCAATAGAAAAGAAGAAATCTGCGAGGCTGCAGAAATTAGAATCAAATATAAAGGATACATAGAGCGCGAGCGACTCGTGGCAGAAAAAATGCATCGACTTGAAGAAATTAAGATAAAAGGACATTTTGATTACGAAAAGTTGACGCAAATTTCCATCGAAGCGCGCCAAAAACTATCCCGAATCAATCCCGAAACACTCGCCCAGGCAAGCCGGATACCAGGCGTCTCGCCCAGCGACATCAACGCCCTACTCGTACTTGCAGGGAGATAGTTTCACGTGAAACATTTATGTGATACATTAAATTATTTGAGATATGAACAACAAATTTTTATTGGAACACTTGCGTAGCATTCCCGACTTCCCCACCAAGGGAATTAACTTCCGCGACGTTACCACACTTTTCAAAAACGCAGAATGCCTGCGAATAATGGAAGAAGAACTCTACCAAATCTACAAAGACAAAGGCATCACCAAAATCGTCGGAATAGAAAGTAGAGGATTCGTTATGGCGTCTGCATTGGCAATACGCCTCAACGCCGGAATCGTCTTGTGCAGAAAACCGGGAAAACTTCCTGCCGAAACCGTTCAGGAAAGCTACACCAAAGAATATGGCGAGGACACTATTGAAATCCACAAGGATGCGATTAACGAAAATGATGTCGTTTTACTCCACGACGATTTGCTTGCAACGGGAGGAACCATGAAAGCGGCATACAACCTTGTTCAAAAATTCAAGCCAAAGAAAACCTACCTCAACTTTATCATTGAGATTACTGACGAAGGACTGCATGGGCGTGACGCTTTCGACAAGGAAGCGGAAATCACAACGCTATTAAAGGTCTAAACGGGTCTAAAAGCAGGAATGGAACACACCTTCACCTGTTCGTTACACACCTGTTTCACGTGAAACAATAAAAAAGGGGAGGGGTATATAATAATATAATGTGTAGCTTATGCCCAAGCAGGAGAACGACATCCTAAAGACACATTTGAAAGGCATCGTACAAAACCTGCCCGAATTGCCTGGCAGTTATCAGTTTTGGAACGCTGACAAAGAAATCATCTACGTTGGAAAAGCCAAAAATCTCCGACGCAGAGTTGCCTCATATTTCCATAAAGAGGTGGATCGTTTCAAGACAAAAGTCCTGGTCGGAAAGATTGCGGACATCACTTATACCGTTGTAAATACTGAAGAAGATGCGCTGCACCTGGAAAATGCACTCATAAAAAAATATCAGCCGAAGTACAACGTTCTCCTAAAAGACGGCAAGACCTATCCCAGCATTTGTGTAACCAACGAACCGTTTCCGAGAATTTTCCACACAAGAACCATCAACAAGCGAGCTGGAATTTATTTCGGTCCATATAGCCATATCGGGGCGATGTACGCCATACTCGAATTGATAAAAAAGGTTCAAAAACCGCGCACCTGCCGATTTCCTCTGACGGAAGAAGGTATCAAACAGGGAAAATACAAACAATGCTTAGAGTTTCACCTTGGGAACTGTGACGCACCATGCGTCGGCAAACAATCAAAAGAAAACTATCAGGAACGCATCGCTCAAGCAAAAGAAATACTGAAAGGAAACACCCGGGAAGTGCTCCAAAAGATTTTCGATGAAATGGGTGAAAAAGCGGAAGAACTTCGCTTTGAAGAAGCTGAACAACTGAAGCGCAAATATCTCCTCGTTGAAAGTTTTTGTTCGAAAAGCGAGGTGGTCAGCCATACCATCAACAATGTTGACGTATTCTCTATTACGGGTGATAAGCTGTCGAAAAATGCGTTCGTTAACTACCTGCACGTAGCCAATGGCACTGTAAATCAGTCGTTTACGTTTGAATATAAGCGAAAACTTGATGAAAGTGACGAAGACCTGCTCCTGCTTGCCGTCACTGAAATTCGAGAACGATTTGGAAGTAACGCAAAAGAAATTATTGTGCCTTTTCACCTTGACTGGCAGCTGGAAAACGTTATATTTACAGTCCCCCAAAGAGGGGATAAACGCCATCTTTTAGAACTTTCGGAAATGAATGGCAAACAATACCGATTTGACAGGCTGAAACAAGCAGAGAAACTCAATCCAGAACAGCGCCAAACCCGTTTGATGAAAGAACTTCAGAACGCTCTCTCACTTGAGAAACTGCCCATGCACATTGAGTGCTTTGATAACTCAAACATCTCCGGCACGGATGCCGTTGCCGGATGTGTCGTCTTTCGCTCGCTTAAACCTTCAAAGAAAGAATATCGGAAATACAACATCAAAACGGTTATTGGACCCGATGACTATGCCTCAATGAAAGAGGTTGTGTATCGGCGGTACCATCGCATGAAAGAGGAAAACACTCCCCTGCCCGACCTGATTATTACAGATGGAGGCCGTGGACAGATGGAGATGGTCAGACAAGTGGTTGAAGACGAACTCAAACTGCAAATTCCCATAGCAGGACTTGCCAAAGACAACCGCCACCGAACGAATGAACTGCTGTTTGGTTTTCCTCCGCAAGTGATTGGTATGAAAGCAGATAGCGAACTATTCCGAATTCTGACTCAAATACAGGATGAAGTCCACCGATACGCCATTACCTTCCATCGTGACAAACGATCTAAACACGCCCTCCACAGTGAACTGGACGACATTAAAGGTATCGGACCGGCTTCAAAAGACCTGCTGATAAAAAAACTGAAAAGCGTAAAACAAATAAAATCAACTGATATTCAAACGCTTACGGATATTATCGGACCAGCAAAGGCACAACTCGTTTACAATTATTTCCACGAAAAAGAACAACTATCAGAAGATTATTCGTAACTTTGTGGCAAACCAGAAAACGTAAAAACCCATGAAAGTCGTCATACAACGCGTCACCCATGCCTCTGTCACCATTGAAAAGGTGCTGAAAAGCAGCATTGAGAAAGGAATGCTTATCTTGCTTGGCGTAGCTGATAACGACTCCGAGGAGGATGCCGATTGGCTCGTGAAAAAGATTGCAGCACTCCGCATTTTCGACGATACAGACGGCGTGATGAATGTCAGTGTAAAGGATATTGATGGCGAAGTGTTGGTTGTCAGTCAATTCACCCTACTCGCCTCCACGAAAAAAGGCAACCGCCCCAGTTATATCCACGCGGCAAAGCCCGATATTTCCGTTCCGTTGTATGAATACTTCTGCACAAAATTGTCCGATGAAATCGGGAAAAAAGTCAAACAAGGGGAGTTTGGCGCCGACATGAAGGTTGAATTGTTAAACGATGGACCAGTCACCATCTGTATGGATACTAAACAAAAAATATAAACAAAATTACGATGAAATTACAAAGCATTTTTAATTTGAATAAAATAATAGTATTTGGGATTACACTTACTATTATTGGCATTATGTTTGATGATCTATGGTTATTACATAGTATTGGTATTCTAATTATTACAGTGTCATGTCTTTATCATGTATCGCATTGGAACAAAAATTCAACAATATCAAATATATTTGCCTCTCTTTGGATATTACTTTTTATATTATCATTAGTATATCAGAAAACTATGGTGGAATATTGAAAAATGACGATAAAAGAGGCACAACAAAAGGTTGACGAGTGGATTAAAGAATATGGTGTCCGCTATTTCTCAGAACTGACGAACATGGCAGTTTTGACAGAAGAAGTGGGCGAGTTGGCGCGTGTGATGGCTCGCCAATACGGCGACCAGAGTTTCAAGGAAGGCGAAAAGCTCAACCTCGGCGAGGAAATGGCTGACGTACTCTGGGTACTAATCTGCTTGGCTAATCAGACGGGAATCGACCTGACAGAAGAATTGCAGCGTTCGTTTGAGAAGAAGACTTCCCGCGACAGTCAGCGTCATCGCCATAACCCGAAGTTGAGCGCCAAAGAAACCTGAAAAAGGGTAGGGAGGGTTAACAAGAAAATATCACTATAAACAACAAAAATATGGAAGAAAAGAAATGTAACTGTGGCTGCGAGCATCATCACCATGAGGCAGCACAAACCGACAAGTATGAAGATGTATTGTCAAAATACAACTGTGAACTGAATGACGATGAAATCACGCAAAAAGTGCGCAAATTGATTGAAGAGAAAGTTCACGAAAACGACACTATCGAAGTGAAGAAATTCCTGATGGGGTCTATAGAACTCACTACACTCAAGACCACTGATTCCGACGAGAGCGTCATGGCTTTTACAGAACGCGTCAACCAATTTGAGGCGACCTATCCTGACCTCCCGCATGTAGCAACAATCTGTGTCTATCCCTGCTTTGCAAAGACCGTCAGCGAAACCCTTGAAGTCGAAGGGGTAGAGGTGGCGTGCGTCAGCGGTTCTTTCCCTTCATCTCAGGCACTGATTGAGGTGAAAGTGGCTGAAACCATGCTCGCCGTGAAAGACGGAGCTACCGAAATAGACATGGTTCTCTCTGTGGGAAAATTCCTAAGCGGCGATTATGAGAGCGTCTGCGACGACATCAGCGAAATGAAAGAAGCCTGTGGCGATGCACCGATGAAAGTGATTCTTGAAACAGGCTGCCTGAAAACGGCGTCGAACATCAAGAAAGCATCCCTTCTCTCAATGTATGCCGGAGCTGACTATATCAAGACATCCACAGGAAAAGAGGCTATCAGCGCTACTCCCGAAGCTGCCTATGTCATGTGCCAAGCCATCAAGGAATACTATGACAAGACGGGCATTCAGATAGGTTTCAAGCCTGCAGGCGGAATCAATGGGGTAGGGGATGCGTTAATCTACTACACCATCGTCAAGGAAGTACTCGGAGATAAGTGGCTGACCAACAAATGGTTCCGTCTCGGCACCAGCCGTCTTGCAAACCTTCTTCTGAGCGAACTGACAGGTGAGGACACCAAATTTTTCTAACCTTTCACACTTGAAAAATATGGCAGACAAACGATTGATACGATCTAAAGACAAATGGCTTGCCGGTATTTGTGCCGGCATAGCTGAGTATTTCGGTTGGAACACTGGCACAACAAGGCTGCTATGGCTTTTGTTGACCATCTGCACGGCAGCTTTTCCAGGATTTGTGGCTTACATCATCCTCTGGATATTGATGCCTGAAGAGTAACTATGCTCTGAGAAGCATGATGAAAAAAGCCCATTTCATCGGTGAAATGGGCTTTTTTCGTATTTCAATCCATCTATTTGCAGCATGAATTCGATAGAAATAGTCACTAAAAGACACCCTGCATAAACATACCGAAAAGGGCGTATAAATATACGGCAGAACTTTCACTTTCCAAAAGTTGAACTTTTGCATTCTAAAAGTTCAACTTTGAGACGCTAAAAGTGCCACTTTTGCAAGCCAAAAGTTCAACTTTTGAAAATCGACACTTAACAAAATGAAAATCAACGGTTTACAAATCACACACCGACAAATCCCCCTCTGTATAAATATGCAAAGGCAGCAAGCAGCTAAACGAATAGGACGATAGGGAAGGGGAACAAGAGCGGTCGTTGTCCACACGCTATTCCTGATATCGAACTCACCTGTTTATGCATTCGGGAAAGCGACTTCACTTCACCCGTCTTATAACGAAATCAAGATAAGCGCGCAAGGCATCGGCAATCTCTGGGTCGTGTGTAAAACCATTGATGAACTCGAGTGCTTCCCCATGCAATCGCTCCATCACTTTCTCGGCATATTCTATTCCTCCCTGATCTTTTGCATATTCCACCAAAACGGCGATTTCATCGGCATTTATTGTCCCGTTTTTCACTTTCTTTGCCAAGGTGAACATCGACTCATAGCGGTGGTTGTTCAATACATAAATCACGGGGAGCGTCAGTTTTCCTTCCGCCATATCATTGCCGGTCGGCTTACCAATATCCGATGAGTCATAATAATCGAAAATATCATCGCGTATTTGGAAAATCACTCCAACCAACTGCCCGAATTTTTTCGCTGCAGTCACCTCTTCTTCCGTTGCGTTTGCAGACAAGGCCCCTATCTCACAACAGGTCTCAAAAAGTGACGCCGTTTTCTGTTGAATGACTTGAAAATATACATCTTCCGATATTCCATCATTCTCAAAATTGTTCAGTTGCAGAATCTCACCGCTGGCAAGTGTCCGCCCAAGTTCTGCCAAGGCGCTGATGATGCGTGCATGGCGTGTCTCTGCCACTTGCTGGAGCGCCGTTGAGAGGATATAGTCGCCCACCAACACTGCCACCTTATTATTATATGTGGCGTTGATTGATGCCTGTCCGCGCCGTTCATCACTCTCATCCACCACGTCATCGTGCACCAACGAGGCGGTATGAAGGAGTTCCAAACCTATTGCAGCCCGCTGCGTCACTTCGGTAATCGCTCCAAAATTTTTTGCCATCAGCAGTGTCAGAATGGGACGCATGCGCTTCCCTCCCCGCTGGCGTATATGCTCCAAAGCCTGCGCCAACAGTCCTTCTGAGTGGGAAAGGGTGTCATTAAACTGCCGGACAAACACGTCCAGCTCATTCATAATCGGTGTTCTGATGATCGACAAATAATCCATAACAGCATATTTTGTCACAAAATTAGTGATTTCTTTCGGGATAAATGCAAAATATTTTGTACTTTTACACAGAAAAATATATTTTTATGGATAAACTATTTCTCATCGACGCTTATGCGCTCATCTACCGCTCGTATTACGCACTGATACGTTCGCCGCGCATCAACTCTAAAGGACTGAACACTTCTGCCATCATGGGGTTTTGCAATACACTCAACGAAGTGATTACTAAAGAACAGCCTACCCACCTCGGGGTGGCGTTCGACCCTCACGGCCCCACCTTCCGCAACGAGGTTTTCCCTCAATACAAGGCACAGCGGGAACAGACACCCGAGGATATCCGGAAGTCTATTCCCATCATCAAGGATATCCTCACCGCCTACCGCATCCCTATCCTGCAGATTGACGGCTATGAGGCGGATGATGTGATAGGCACATTGTCGATGAAATCGGCAGAAATTGGCATTCCCACCTATATGCTGACACCCGATAAAGACTACGGGCAACTCGTGCGGGAAAACGTCTATATCTACCGTCCGCGACATGGGGGAGGCTACGAAACGCTCGGCGAGAAAGAAGTCTGCGAGAAGTATGGCATCCAATCTACAGCACAAGTTATCGACTTACTCGGATTGATGGGCGATTCGGCTGACAACTTCCCGGGCTGTCCGGGTGTAGGAGAAAAGACCGCCGTGAAACTTATCAATGAATTTGGCAGCATCGAACAGCTCATCTCCAGCACCGACAAGTTGAAAGGTGCGTTGAAGGAAAAAGTCGAGTCGCATGTCGAAGATATCCGGATATCGAAATTTTTGGCAACCATCAAAATTGATGTTCCGATTGAACTCGATATGGAAAAACTTCAGATGACGGAACCCGACGAGGACGCCCTTGCCAAAATTTTCGATGAATTGGAATTTAAGAGTTTTGCAAACAAAGTTCTTAACAAAACTAAAAATAAACCAAAAGTTGTCTCCAATCAACTCGATTTCTTTGGCTTATTTGAGGGCGAGGGGACGGAAAGTTCAAAAAAATCAAACCTCGTGAGCTTAAAAGACACCCCTCACGAATACAAACTGGTTGATAATCAAGAAGAAATGACGAAAATTCGTGACTTTTTTTTGACAACCAAAAATCTCAGTTTTGACACAGAAACGACCTCAACGAACACCATCGATGCCGAATTAGTTGGTTTGAGCTTCGCTGCGGAAGCCCACAAGGCTTTTTATGTGCCTGTGCCTGCAGATAGGGTAGAAGCACAAAAAGTGGTGGAAATTTTCCGTCCCGTCTATGAAAATGAGTCCATCCAGAAAGTGGGACAGAACATCAAGTACGACATGGAAGTGTTACGCAACTATGGCATCGAACTGAAAGGCAAGTTGTTCGACACGATGATTGCCCACTACCTCATCCAACCCGAGTTGCGACACAACATGGACTACCTGGCAGAAGTTTATCTCGGCTATCAAACCATCCATATCGACGAGCTCATCGGTCCGAAGGGAAAAGGGCAGCGCTCGATGCGCGACCTCACACCCGAGCAAGTCTATGAATATGCGTGCGAGGATGCCGACATCACGCTGCAGCTCAAAAACGTGCTCGAACCTAAACTGGAAGAGGTGGGTGCCAAAGAACTTTTCTGGCAGATAGAGATGCCGCTCGTGCCTGTGCTTGCCGAGATGGAGATGAACGGTGTGCGCATCGACACCCAGTCGCTCAGCGAAACATCCGCACAGCTTACACAACGTGCCCTTGACATCGAAAAGCACATCTTCGAACTGGCGGGCGAACCGTTCAACATCGCCTCTCCCAAACAGGTGGGGGACATTCTTTTCGGCAAGTTGCGCATCGTGGAAAAGCCGAAAAAGACCAAGACCGGACAGTTTGTTACGAGTGAAGACGTGCTCCAACTTTTGCGCAACAAACACGAAATTGTGGACGAGATTCTCAAGTTCCGCGGCTTGAAAAAACTGCTCGGTACGTATGTCGATGCGCTTCCGAAACTCATCAACCCGCGCACCGGACACATTCATACGTCATTCAACCAAACCGTTGCTGCCACCGGGCGCCTGTCCTCGTCTGACCCCAACCTCCAAAACATTCCCGTGCGAGGAGAGGATGGAAAGGAAATACGGCGCGCCTTCATCCCCGACGACGGATGCCTGTTCCTCTCTGCCGACTATTCACAAATCGAACTGCGTGTGATGGCGCATCTCTCCGGCGACGAACACATGATTGCTGCCTTCCGCGAGGGGCGCGACATACATGCTGCCACTGCCGCAAAAGTGTATAAAGAGAACATTGAGAACGTCAGCCGCGACCAGCGTACAAAGGCGAAGCGTGCCAATTTCGGAATCATCTACGGCATCAGCGTTTTCGGACTCTCCGAACGCCTCAACATCAGTCGCGACGAGGCAAAACAGCTCATCGACGGCTATTTCGCCACTTTCCCGCGCGTACATGAATATATGGAGGAAGCCAAACAGCAGGCACGCCAACAAGGCTACGCCGAAACGCTTTTCCATCGCCGCCGCTACCTGCCCGACATCAATTCGGGAAACGCCACCGTTCGCGGACTGGCTGAACGCAACGCCATCAACGCTCCGATACAGGGCACGGCAGCAGACATCATCAAGGTTGCCATGATACGCATCTTCGAGCGTTTCCGTCGCGAAGGCATCCGCTCGAAAATGATACTCCAGGTGCACGATGAGCTCAACTTCTCAGTCTTACCTGAGGAAAAAGAACTCGTGGAGCGCATTGTGGTTGAGGAGATGCAGAACGCCTGCCCGCTCCACGTTCCACTCATCGCCGATGCAGGGTGGGGGAGCAACTGGTTGGAGGCGCACTGAGGCGGCTGACTATAGCTAACCTTATAAAAAAACAGCCGAGTCTCACACGACTGGGCTGTTTCTAAAAATGAAAGTGGAGACGCTACGTTTCACAACGTTCTTCTCTCCAAAGTAAGTATATAAGCCTATAAAAAGTAGATAATAATAAAAAAATTGCATACAAAATTACTACGTCATTTAATAAAAAATCAGGGAAAGCGTCAATTTTATTTGCTATAATAAAAAAATAATGTATGATTTTTTATAACAAAATATTTTGTCATAAGAAAAATAATTTATCATAAAGCAAAATTTTTACCAACAAATATCTTCGCTGCTTCATTTTTTATAAATTTGCACCTTGATTTGAAAAATATCAAAAATGCTTGTATTATCATCTTTTTTAGCAACACTGATTGCTCTTGGCATAACCGTTATTTCTTTATTAGTTGGTTATTTTGAAGGGAAAAGCACTAAAGATACGGTTTTTCAACTTCAGCGCAAGTCTATGCTTAGCGCCTATGCTTGCTTATGCGTTTACCTCATCTTCACACTTTATCGGAATATTGATGGAAACATGGAAATTATGTACTCCATGTCGCTCATATCACTTTACTTTGTCTATGAAGTATTCTTTTTTTCATCCACTGCATTCAACCAAACATATTATTTATAATAATAAGAACTATTGGATTTTCTTCAACAGCCCGCCCATTATTATTTTGATTATTCACTATGTGATTAAGTTCACTGGACACACCCATAGGTACTATTCGTTTCAGGATTTTGTCGATGCGTTTGAAAGAACCGATGTCATTGCAGCATATTTTAGGGTTTTCTTTATTGCTTTACTGGGCATTTACAAGATTATGATGCTCTACCTTGTTTTTACTTCATGGCGTAAGCGAAGACAGCAACTGGTTAAAGACCCCATTTACTATTACCACTCCACCCGCCTTGGAAAAATACTGTTGTGTTGGTTTTTCATGCTTAGCATACTTTATGCCGGACAATTTGTGAATACCATACTTTATCATATCATCGCTAAATTGCTTTTAAGTTCCCTTATTATATATTCCATGATTGGTTTCCAGCGGTTCTACAACACGACTCATCGTCCAGACAACGATACACAGCTCTCGCATCTTCATAAGCATATAGACAACTGGATTAAGACCGACCCGTTTCCCCTTGCCAATCAGGGCATTACCATTGACCACATAGCAGACACGCTCCAAATCAAACGCGAAGAACTGTCTTTCTATATCTATACTGTCTGCGGACTTACTTTCAATGGCTGGCTTTCGTCGCATAGGCTCGAACGATGCGTTCAGTTGCTTGAAGAATCAGAGCTTAACATGTCCGAAATTGCCTATACAACAGGCTACACACACCTTGCCGCCATGAGCAAAGCCTTCAAATCCAAATATGGATGCTCACCTCGCGAATACCGCAAGAAATACATTGAGAGTCAATGACTTTCACATTCTGACAAATTCAAAAAATATCTATTACTAAATTTTTACCGCTGCTCTAACAAACAATTCTCTTTTTATGATAAGCAGCGTATCGGCGTAAAATTCTAATTTTGCGTCGCTTTTTCGTTTTCTATTATAAAAATAATGAAATGTTTAATAAAGCTATGGAAAAAAAGAAATATTTACGTCCTGTCAGCAGAAAAATTCCTCTTTTTGCTGAAAAAGAATTTTGTGTTATTTCGAAATGGAATGACGGACATGGAGGCTCAGATGATGTGATTGACAATCCCGATGATCCCCTTCCTGATGCTGGTGGAAAAGAATGGGGTTTTGATGATGAGAATGATGGTTACATCCACTTAGGAAATGTTTGGGATACTAATTTTTAAGTATTAGTCTCCTCTTACATATTATATTTAGAGAGACAGTTAGAAAGGTAAGCAATAAAAAAAACAACAAAGATGAAACGTCAATTAACAAAAACATTTATTTTACTCATTCTTGGGCTCATCACTTCGGTGTCGGCAATGGCGCAGGTTGATATCTTCAATGCTGATGAATATGACGCAGATGGGTTCTTGAAGCTGAAAGACAAGAAATACCTCAAAGTGGATACGCTCCATGTCGATATTATGTTAGGACATCACTGGAAAGGCGAGCAGTTGAAAGCAGGCGGCATGGACAGCGTCTATTTCGTGAATGTGAAAACCGGTGAGTATTTTTCACTTGAAGGCTATAAAGGAGTCACAGGTATTACCGACCATGTCGGGCTGTTGATGCGCATAGAATCTGTGACAGACGGGGTTACCGTTAAGAATGCACGTTTCCCTAATGATCCGCAAACAGCGTATCATATTGCCACACAGTCCGGACACAATAATAATCTTGATGTTCGTTTCCTCGGGCGCATGATTTCCAATGATGGAAAAGTAGGGACTTTCGAGTACAACAAACTTTTAGCCCTGAAAGACAAAAAGGAATATCAACTTCACGTTAACACCACTACAGCCCCAGGTGGATTTGTCTGGTATTTTCATCCGGTGAAGGAAGATCCGGAAGGCGGCTACCAATATATCATCTATACACATCGCCAAACGCGCATAGAGCCGAGGGATAGTGAGATGGGTAGCGTACTCAACGGAGATAATGTTCATCGCCTCCGCGAATATGACAACCGCGAGTCCTATCTGTGTATATCTTCGGTTGATGGAAACACTATCCCGGATCGTCCTACCGATTATAACAATGTTTTATTCAAGAAGTTTGCAGGACAGATGTATTATGAGAAAGGAGATACCATATGGTACACACAGATGAAAACCGGAGCTGCAAACTTTAATGTTGACCCTGCAACAAACGACTGGCCTGCAAACAAATTCATCGTGCTGAAGGCAAACTGGGAACCTAAAGAGGATGAAAAGGGAAAACCTAAATTCGTTTCTCTCGAAGACGGGTTAGCCTCCATTGAAACGGATGAAGCCAATCTATGGAAGATTGTCAGCTTTAAGGACCGCAAAGCACAAAACCTTACGGCATCTGAGACGCGCCCGGTAGATGTGACTTACAATATCTCCAATAATAGATTCTATAACACCTATGAGTATTCAGTAAGGGATGAGTCAACGGCGCAACCTAATTTTGACTGGACATGGTATGACAACGGCTTAAACAACCCTACGCCAGCCCACATACATCCTTATAGCTACAGCGTAGGTACGGGAGCATCCGACTACAGTGAGAAAAAGGAATTCCATAAAATAGGAACGGGCTATTACCATTGCTACGCGCATGGCATTACTGATGAAGTCAGCAGGCTTGACGCAAACAGGCAACACGAGGCGGTAATGACAGGAACTCACGATGCAAATTTCTGTGCGTCAGTATTCAATGGTTCGGCAATGCTCCAACAGACTATCACGGGATTGCGCCCGGGAAACTATATTGTCTATGTCCGTGGATTCTATGCTCCTCACTCTATGATGAACTATACCGTAGATAACAGTGGCGCGCCTTCACTGCGCAACAGCAGCGACGTTTACGCATTCACTGAAGCTGATGCCAGAAATGCCATCAATGATAAAAAACAAGGATACGGCACCTATCTTTTTGCATCGTCTAAACCAAATGGAAGGGATGCCGTGCTGCACAAGCGGCGTTTGCCATCTATCTATGAAGGGCTGACACCTTATACTGATGAGAAAAAAACAAACTTGTCCAAGGAGAGTTACATGGCAAGCGAAGAATTCCAATATAGCCAGTTGGGACTTCAGTATGCTAATGATCCAGAGGGAAGGATGTATAATGTCCAGCATAAGGTTCGCTACAATGCCTTGAAAGACAGCACGGTGTTTGCAAAGATTCCAGGAAGTTGGGTTCCCGGCGGAACGGCAGATTATTATATCGTTCCAAGAACTGTCTCGGGAGCAGCGCGTTTCTTCGATACAACCGACCGTGACAAATACCCTGAAGCCAACAACTATCGGGTCGGTATTCCCGTCTCAGTCGGCTACGATGGCACACTGACCATAGGCGTGAACCAGACGTTCGACACAAACAGCTCATTGCCCGAAGGAGACAGGAGTACACAGGGAGAATGGGTTTGTTTCGACAACTTTGAGTTGTTCTATCTTGGTTTAAGAAAACCTAACGAGTTTGTTGTCGATGAGTCGGATGGTATCAATAACACTTACATCACTGACTACGAAGAATTCCAGACCCCAGCTATTGCCAGTGCCACAGACGCAGAGGGCGGTTCGTATAAGACCCTGCTTATTCGCCGCACACTCTACAGAGATAAGTTTATGCCTATCGTGCTTCCTGTGTCTTTGAGCAAAAAGCAAATAAAAGAAGGATTTGGAGATGATACGAAACTGTCAATACTTCAAGGACTTACCGGTACTACCATTTTCTATCAGGCAGTATCACTGAATGGTAATCAAACCGACATTGCGCTGGAAGCTGGCAAGCCTTACATCATCAAACCGTCGAAATATCCTGCGCTTGGTGCAGACACAACTTATCAGCGCCAGAAATTCCCAGCCAACTATCAAACGGCAGATGGCAAACCTTCGCCCTATGCCGGTCAATATGTATTTGGATCAGGCAGACAAAGGAATATAAATGCACGTGAAGGAAAAGTCTATGGTCCGATTTATATCATCGACAGTGTCTTGATCAAACAGTCAACTGTATTCCCACGACAGCAGAGAGCGCTTAATAATGAAGAGGCATGGATAGGAGCAAATAGCCTCGGCGCATTCCTTGATAATGCCTGGACTGAGCCTAAAGACTTCCAGCCACAGGGACCTGTAAAGATTGTCGGCGACAACTCGGGGAAGACCTATAAACTTACTGCAAAGGTATATTATCATCCAAATAGCGGTACCCACAACTATAGTTCAGAAAATAAGTCTGCAGTATGGATAAACGGTATCATACCCAATTATTCATATTATCATGCCGTAGATGGAAAGATGTATTTCACTGGAACAAGACAGGCGTCAGCCAATAAAGGTTTCGGCGCTTACCTCCAATTGCTCGAACAGGTGGATGGTCAAGACGGCGATCCTCAGCAGGGGGCAAAAGAAATTGTATTCTCCGACTCATGGCTCAATGGCGAATATTACTTTGTTGATGCAACGGGGACAACAGGCATCACAACACTCGAAGAGAACCCCGCCACTACAGACGATGCATGGTACACCGTAGAAGGTGTGCGCCTTGACGGGCAGCCAACCAAACCAGGCATCTATATCAATGGAGGAAAGAAGAAAATTGTGAAATAGTAAAAAAACTGCGTTGGCAGAACTGGAATCGCCACTTCTGCCAACGCCTTAAATTATGAACAAAAAACAATAATAAAATGAAGAGAGAAATGTACATGCAACCGCTTGTCAGAGTGCACAATGTAGAAATATGGAGTGAAAAGCCATTATGTGCAGGCAGCAAAATCAACGGCGAACATCCCGGCTATGGCGAAGACGACCCGTTTGGTGCAAAAGAATTTGAATTTGAAAATGATGAAAACCATCCCAGTGCATTCGGCATCTGGGATCAAGACAAGTTGGAAGAGTAAAAAAAGTATTAACAAAAAAACAGTAAAAAACATGAAGAAGAGAATATTCTATGGCTTGGCTGCAGCATGGGCAATCATCAGCCTCACTGCCTGCTCACAAGATGATTTTACTACCGAGACGATAAACGAGGTAAAGTCGTCAAGACCCGCTGTCAGCCTCATTGTGACACAAGGAAGCCAGACACGCACCGTGCTCACAGACTTAGGACCGGGAAAAGGACTCAGCGGAACGTGGCAGACCACCGACAACATCGGTGTGTGGAACATCACCGAAGGACTGAACCTGTACCAAACCGTTCAGCCTAAGGAAGAAGCAAAAAATTCCGAATTTATCGGGACAATCAATTGTCAGGATGGAGACCGGCTCGCTTTCTTCTATCCGCGTTCATCATCAAATATCGAGTGCGACCCGACCGAACCGGGAAAGGTAAATATCGACTTTACCCACCAAGGAGGCACGCTCGAAGCCATTGCCAACCAACTCGACCTCGTCTATGGAACGGCAACCGTGCGCATGTCGGGCAGCAATGCCGCAGCCAATCTTGGCGTGATGAATGCCGCACATGCCGTATGGAACACCAAAATCTACGACAGCAGTGCCGATACCATCCGTGCAATAGAAAAACTCTATGTGAGAATCATCCAGCAAGGAAACGGCGAAAGATATAAAAAACTGCAAGGCGTGCTCAATCTGGCAACGCAGGAGTTCACGACAAGGGAAAACGCGAACAAAGACGACTTCATCACCATCACACTTGACAAACCCACGAAAGAAATCTATTTTGTCACACCGCCGGCGCTTGAAAACATCTACTTCGAAATCGAGGCGGTCGATGAATATGGCATCAGCCACAATTATAATATGTATAAGAACGGTGCTGCCGAAAACGGCAGCCAGCAAGGGCTCTACGTGAAAAAAGTGAACCCGGGAAAATTCTACCGCTTCACGGTCAAGAAGACGAACGATGGCGACTATATCGAATTTGACGACGTGAAATGGGCAACGGGAAACCTCATCTGGAGCAACGGAAATTCTTACGGCTCAACCAATTTCTGGAAAGACATCTACAACCGCCATCTTAACATTGACAACTATTTCGTCGCTCCTTCGCAGGAATGGTCACCCGAACAGATTATGAACAAGAATTTCAACACCTTTAGTGCATGGCCTGAAAAGTCACCGGTTGCCGGTTCGACCGTGAACGACGCTTTCTTCAGCATCTTTATTGCCGGAGCCGTCGGTAAGCATGGTGTGCAGTCATCGAGAGGAGGAAATATTATGGCTCGACTGGGGTCATACTCTTTTGGCGGAACATCTCTCGGAGCACTCATGCTGGGCACAGACTATCTTGACTTCAGGCGAAAAATCTATTACAGCCCAAATGAGTGGACATATTCATTCAATGAGATTACGTTCCAGCAACTGCTGACCGGAAATTATGACGACCAAAACTATATCACGGGCGTATATAAAGGCGACCTTGCATACGTCGCTACGAAAGGAAGATATGCCCTGCCGACAGACCCGGACATTGAAGCACTCATGGGCAACAACAACAAGTTTCATCGCGCGTGGGGTGTCATCTGGGTAGAGACCTCAGCCAGCAGTGTATGCAAGGCTAACAACTTCAACTTCTCCGGCACGAAGGCACCCATCTTCGGATTGTTCATCTCGAAAAAACCACTCACGGGCTATGCAAAAGACCCGACCTACAACTATGCTATCCGGCTGGAAAAAGCGGATATGAAAAAAGGCATCTTCCTCCCCGCAGAAGGATACACATCATACTTAAGTGATGGTACCAGTTCAAACGACGAGGCGGGACATGTGTGCTGCTATATCACCGGTATCCTCAACGAAGGTGGTAGTGCCAATGGATTAGGTGATAACATGTCTTATGGACGGGCTGCTTATCAGAACGGCACATTCACACATGGCGCATATAAAAACGGTGGTCGCACGGGTCGATATGCCATACGTCCTGTCTATATCGGTGAATAGGCTGCAAGACGCACCGCGCGATAACAAAAAGAGAGGATTAATGATACAAAAAGCCAATGTTTCTAAATTTGTCATAAGTTTCATTTAACTCTTGTATTTAGTCCTTGGGAGCCCGACAGCCAGTATGTGCTGCCGGGCTCCCTTTTTTTGTATGCACGCTCCGCTGATTGCTGATTGTGGCGCAGCAGAAATTTGGAAGACATAGAATAAGTTCTCCGTTCGTCTGGATTTGCAATCCAGACGCATTGGTTATAAGGATTTGTAATCCGATAAAAGGCGTATTAAGCGGATTGAAAATCCTGATATTTTATATATCTGTCGGATTACAAATCCGACAGAACGGGGGGCTCCCTTTTTTTGTATGCCGATGCAGGATGGGGGAGCAATCCGACAGAACGAAGGAGCGGAATAAGTTCTTTCTAACTGGCAATGTAGGGAGGAGTCAATGCGGACTGAAAATTCGTAACCAAAAAACGTTAACGACTCTGGAAGTGTCGTAATTTTTGCCGAAACGAAAACTTTAATTCTGGAAACGCGTGTGCATGGTTTTTGCATAATAACACGAAAATACGCCCTTTTTTCGGCGAAAGTTGGGGAGTCATCTGGTGAAAGTTGAACTTTGGGGTGGCAAAAGTTCAACTTTCAGGATGCAAAAGTGACACTTTTGAAGGTCAAAAGTAACACTTTCGGAGATGAAAGTGGTACTTTCAGGGGCAAAAACCTGCATATTTGGAGTATATTCTTGATTATTTTGTAAATGGTTTTCATGTGCGTTTCTTTTAATTGTTTGGATGACAACGTTTTACGAACTCTGATTCGCAAGGTTTGCCTGTACGGGTGCGAGGGAAAGTTTGGTGGAAAATATTGCAAGCATTTGCGCTAAAACGGGCAAAAACGCCTTGCTTTTTGTCCGCATTTTTCGCATCAGAAAGCCACTTTTCGGAGTCGGAAAGGCAGGTATTCCGGGGTGAGTGGTGCGTCATTGCTGATAATTTCGTACCTTTGCATGCGAAATCCGGCTTTTTCGCCCGCCCGAAAACCTCCGCCACTGCGGTGGAACAAGGGTTTCAGGCGGTGTAAAAAATGTCGCTCAACGTGCGTCTCTATGAAAAGTAACCCATTGGAATTGCGGCTGAAAAAACAGTTTGCGAAGGCAGTGACCGAGTTAGGGCTCATTGCCGACGGCGACCACGTGCTCATCGCCCTGTCGGGCGGCAAGGACTCGCTGCTGCTCACCGAGTTGCTGGGCAGGCGCAGCCTCATCCATCGCCCGCGCTTCAAGGTGAGTGCCGTGCATGTGCGGATGGAGAACATCCCGTATGAGACTGACACGGCTTACCTTTCCGAGTTCTGTGCTGCCAACCACGTTCAGCTGCACGTGGTCACCACCCGCTTCGACGCCGAGCCCTCCACTGCCGGTCAGCGGCGCAAGCCCGAGTGTTTTCTCTGTGCCTGGCAACGGCGGAAGAAGATTTTCGAACTCGCACAAACACTTGGCTGTCAGAAGATTGCGCTCGGTCATCACATGGACGACATCCTCCACACGACGCTGATGAACGAACTGTTCGAGGGGCGGTTTGCCTCGATGCCCGTGAAGCTCAAGATGCAGAAGATGCCACTGACGATTATCCGCCCGTTGGCGCTGTGTTGCGAGAGCGACATCCTTTCATATTCCAGGCAGCAGGGCTATCGGCAGCAGAAAAAATCGTGCCCCTTCGAGCGGGAGACCCATCGCGCACAGGTTGCCGACCTCTTCCGTCAGATGGAAGAATTGAACCCCGAAGCCCGCTACTCGCTCTGGCACGCCCTCGAAACCGCCGGAAAACTGGTGGAAGAATAAGCCCCTCCCTGACCCTCCCTCATTGAGAAGGGAAGGACTGAAGGAAGGGGAAAGGAACCTCACCACTCTGTCCACCGCTAACTTTTTCTGCTAAAAAGAGGTTATTTCAAAACAAATTTGTATATTTGCGCATAGAATAAAACCATCATCACGATGAAAAACAATAAGGTCATAGAGCGTATAAAACAAGTCGGGCACGAAGCGTTGTCGCCCGACAGCAGCCTGTTTTTATATGGCTCGCGCGCCCGTGGCGATGCAAAAGAAGGGTCTGACTGGGATTTGCTGATACTGCTCGACAAACCGAAACTTGTGGCTTCCGACTATGACTTGACGTATCCTTTCCGTGAATTAGGCTGGGATATCGGCGAAGAAATAAGTCCGCACGTATATACTAAAAAGCAATGGAGCGAATGGACGTTCCTCCCTTTCTATAAGAATGTAGAACGCGACAAAATCGTATTGATATGAGTTTGAATGATGAAGAGCGCAAAACACTTGTTGCATTGGAACTAAAGAAAGCGAATGAAACCTTTGAGGAGATTGGCATTCTTACTACTGCCAATCGCTGGAGTGGTGCTGCTAACCGACTTTATTATGCGGTGTACCATGCTGTAAACGCCTTGCTCATATACGATGGTCACCAGGCAAATACACACAAAGGGTCGCACGCGCTGTTCAATCTTCATTATATCAAAACCGGTATCCTGCCCATTGAGTATGGACATTTGTACAGTCAGCTGCAAACCATGCGCGAAGAGAGTGACTACAATTGTGTGTATGAAGTGGAACCTGAAGAGTTGCAAAGCAGGATAGCGCCTGCCAGGCAGTTCATAGATGCGGTGGAAAACCACGTCTGTGCGAAGTAAGAAAGGAATAGGCATCCTGCGAGATGCCCTGAAACAAACATAAAAAAGGGGGGAGGAACGGTCTGTTCCTCCCCTCTTCTCATGTCTCGACAGTGGCGGGATTATTCGCGGCGAAGCGTGATGGTCAATTTGGCTCTAATCAAATTCTCGTCATCATCCTCAAATATTCCATTGGCAGAAAGCACCAACATGTCGTCGGTAAGCTGTTCAACGGTCATTTCTTCCACCTCTTTTTCTGCATAAGGGTCATCCACATCAATCGTGGTGGTGGTAATCTTATTGCCTTTCACCTTGTAAGTGCCTGTATATGAGAGCGTCCAGGCATTGTTGACGCCATCAAAATCCTCCGTCAAAAACTTCGCATCGCTGCCAAAAGTGATTCTCGAATAAGCCTCATCGCCGGGATTGACATTCTTTTCCACAGCTATGATGCCCCCGGAAACCAACTTCATGTGGGTTGTCACCCAACTGCCATGCAGCTGGTTGACATCAAAATCGGGGTCATCACTGTTGCAGGACACCAACGTAAACAGCCCTGCAAGAAGCATTAAAAACAAATTTGTCTGTAACTTTTTCATTTTTCCTTTACTATTTATTTGGTTGTTTAACGCGGCAAAGATACGCAAAATATTCGAAACACTCTCCTAAAATTCATTTTTTATGCATTATTTAAGACTTTTCCGTGCTGAAGGATTCAACGTTTTTCAGCGAACAGGCGAAGCGTCTGCACCAAGTTATTTTCGGAAAATTTGTGAAACAGATAGTTTTTTCGTACCTTTGCATATCTAAACAATCATCAGACAGATGGCAAAGAAAACCCAGGAACTGACCCCAATGATGCAGCAGTTCTTCTCGCTGAAAGCAAAGCATCCCGATGCCTTGCTGCTGTTTCGTTGCGGCGATTTCTATGAGACTTATTGCGAAGATGCCGTCGTCGCTTCGCAGATTCTGGGTATCACACTCACCCGACGCAATAACGGCAACAGCGGTAAGGGCGACGAGATGGCGGGATTTCCGCATCATGCGCTCGACACCTATCTGCCCAAGCTCATCCGTGCCGGCAAGCGTGTGGCTATCTGCGACCAGCTGGAAGACCCGAAACTGACCAAAAAGCTCGTCAAGCGCGGCATCACGGAGCTGGTCACGCCTGGCGTTGCCATGTCGGACAACGTGCTGAACTACAAGGAGAACAACTTCCTGGCAGCCGTCAACTTCGGTAAAACGGGCATCGGTGTGGCATTCCTCGACATCTCCACCGGCGAATTTCTCACAGACGAGGGCAGCTACGACTATGTGGAGAAACTCTTGACCAACTTCCAACCGAAGGAAGTGCTCTACGACCGCACCCGCAAACAGGAGTTCGAACGCTATTTCGGCACCCGCTATTGCGTATTCGAACTGGAAGACTGGGCGTTCTCCGAGCAGACAGCCCGACAGAAACTGCTGAAACATTTCCACACGCACTCACTGAAGGGTTTTGGTATTGACCATCTGAAAAACGGTGTGACGGCAGCCGGAGCCATCCTGCAATACCTCGAACTGACGCTACACGCACAGATAGGACACATCACCTCCATCGCACGCATTGATGAAGAACGCTACGTGCGTCTCGACAAGTTTACCATCCGCTCATTGGAACTGCTCCAGACCATGCAAGGCGAAGACGGCGTGTCGCTGCTCGACATCATCGACCGCACACTCACCCCGATGGGCGGACGCATGCTGCGCCGATGGCTGGTGTTCCCGCTGAAAGATGAGCGCCCCATCAACGAACGGTTGGACGTGGTGGACTATTACTACCGGGAACCCATGTTCAGACAATGCGTATCGGAAAGTCTGGAGCGCATCGGCGATTTGGAACGCATCGTCTCGCGCGTGGCAACCGGAAGGGTGTCGCCACGCGAAGTGATGCAACTGAAAGTGGCGCTGCAAGCCCTCGAACCCGTCAAGAAAGCGTGTGCAGAAAGTGAACACGAAGGACTGAAACGCATCGGAGAACAAATCAATCTGTGCGAGCAAATCAGAGACAGGATAGAAAAAGAAATACAGAACGACCCGCCGCTGATGGTGAATAAGGGAAACGTCATTCGAAGCGGAGTGAGCGACGAACTGGACGAACTGCGCAATATTGCTTACAGCGGCAAGGACTATCTGCTGAAAATACAAGAGAGGGAGAGTGCTGCCACCGGCATCTCATCGCTGAAAATAGGCTACAACAACGTCTTCGGCTACTACCTCGAAGTGCGCAATACGTATAAGAATAAGGTTCCTGCCGAATGGGTACGCAAACAGACGCTGGCACAAGCCGAACGCTACATCACGCAGGAACTGAAAGAATACGAGGAGAAAATTCTCGGGGCAGAGGAGAAAATTCTCAGTCTGGAAGCACGGCTGTTCAACCAACTGGTCGTTGCCATTCAGGAATACATCCCTGCCATCCAAATCAATGCCAACCTCATTGCACGCCTCGACGTGCTGCTTTCGTTCGCTACCGTAGCAGAGAACAATCATTACGTCCGCCCGGTCATCGACCAGTCAGAGACCATTGATATCCGACAGGGAAGACACCCCGTCATCGAACAACAGTTGCCGATGGACGAGCGCTATGTGCCGAACGACATTCTCCTGGACAACGAACGACAACAGATTATCATCATCACGGGTCCCAACATGGCAGGTAAGTCGGCACTTCTCCGACAGACGGCACTCATCGTGCTGATGGCACAAACGGGCTGCTTCGTTCCGGCAGAGAGTGCACGCATCGGACTGGTGGATAAGATTTTCACCCGAGTGGGAGCCAGCGACAACATCTCATTGGGAGAGTCCACCTTCATGGTAGAGATGACCGAAGCTGCCAACATTCTGAACAACGCCACCTCGCGCTCACTCATCCTCTTCGACGAACTGGGACGAGGCACCAGTACCTACGACGGCATCAGCATCGCATGGGCTATCGTGGAATATCTGCATGAGCACGCCAATACGAATGCCCGCACGCTTTTCGCCACCCACTACCATGAGTTGAACGAGATGGAGAAAAACTTCTCGCGCATCAAAAACTATAATGTGGCGGTGAAGGAGGTAGATGGAAAGGTGGTCTTCCTCCGCAAACTGGAACGGGGTGGGAGTGAGCACTCTTTCGGTATCCACGTTGCAGAGATTGCCGGCATGCCGAAAAGCATCGTGAAGCGCGCCAACACCATCCTCAAACAACTGGAAACAGACAATACGGGCGTGGGAAGCGTAGGAAAGCCTTCAGCCGAACAACTGAACCAGAATAGGGAAGGCATGCAACTGTCGTTCTTCCAACTCGACGACCCCGTGCTCTGCCAGATTCGCGACGAGATACTCGGGTTGGACGTCAACAACCTGACGCCTGTCGAGGCTCTCAACAAACTCAATGAAATCAAGAAAATTATCGGAGGAAACGGCTAACCCCCAATCCACCATTAGACTTTTGTGACAAACCTATTTCACCCTCGCTCCCATAGCGTTTTTCATTCCCTTCATACTAACGAGAAACGCCTTTGCTGAACCGAAATTGAGCGACAGGTCGATGCGGATTGGCACATGGTTGTTGTCGTTCGTCACATAGAACGTTGCTATCTTCTTATAGTTTTTCTTCTTCTCGTTCCACTCCGAATAGGTCAGTGCCAGACAGCGATATTTATGTCCGTCGTCAGCCTTGATGGTTTCTTTTCCCTGACAGACAAGCCGCCCTTTATCCACACCCTTACCGTCGGCAACGGGCAGATAGATGGTCTTTCCCTTTTTCCATGTTCCCAAATCGAAACTGCGCGCCTGCATGAACAAGCTCATCATGTCCGAGACACACTCGTCAACCGTCTCCGTCTTATACGTGTTCTTTCCTTCATCATTCATGCGGCGCATCTTCACATGATTCTTACCGCGCGGATAGGTGTACCACACTTCGTCAACCCTATACTTTCCGCCCTCTCGCGCTCCTTTCCGAAAATAAAGAGGAGTCAAATCGGTCGTCGTATAGCAGAGCAACGTATCGCGCATGATGAAATAGTTGTCGAGCTTTCCGTTTCCCCGTGTTGTCAGGCTGCAACGAAAGGCGTTCTCGCCATCGTAGCGGCTCTGCACGATGGACATTGATGCCGTGCCCGCTTTCACCCACACAAACTTCCAATTATAATAAAGGTTATACGTCAGGAACTCTCCCGACTTGAACGCTGTGTTCGTGTAAGAACATTGCGCATCTGCCTTTGTCAAACAAAACAGGAGAGCAACCGCCACCATAATGGTTCTTAAACAGTATTTCATCGTTTTCATTTCTTTCCGTTTTTAGTGTGATACATATTGAATTACAACAATCAGGGCTGCTCGTAGGTAATGCCGAGTTTACGCGCCCTTTCTGCATTCTGATATTTGATTTTCTTCTCTTTTTCCGGCTTTTGCTTGGTGATTTCCAACGGTTTCTGCTCAGCTCGGTTCCGTGCAGTCGGGTTCCAGTTCTGCGTCACGTCCCATTTCGCCCTACACGTTATCTTCCCGGGATAATAATAGACAGGCTCCGGCTGTGTTGCTGTATCAAATTCACCCGTGTCCCAGCGCCCGTTTCCGTTCTCGTCAACATACGCCCGCAGATAGTAATCGCCAGGTTTGATGTAATAGAATTCTGCCGTTCCTGTAGTGGTCGTCACCGTTTTTTCAGCCTTATCGGCAGAGGTGAGCAACTGAACCACTACCGTTTTTCCCTCCATCCCGCTCATCGGTACAAAGAGGGAGCCGTAGGTGTCTTCAGACGGCACCATCAATCCTTGCTTGTAGGATTTGGAAACCTTTCCATATATATCTACAAAAGCCGTTGAATCTATTTCCAGACTGTATTGTCGGTTGGGTCGCCACGCTGCCCGCAACTCAATCGTCCTCAGATTGCGTTGCTCCAATTCGAACGGCACCCGATACCACAGCGAGTCGTGTTTTGAATAGAGGTGGACGGCAGTCGAGTCGAACTGCTGAAGAGGGGTGGTAAACTCAAACAGAAGATTTTGGTCGGGCGCCATATTTGAAGGCACCCTGTAGGTCACCTTCATTGGCTCCGGACTCATCTCCGTCTCAAACTTTTCCCCTCGCTTTTGCCGCTTTTCCTGTTCCTTTTTCCATTGCTCAAAAGCCTTTTCGCGGTCTTTCAGCCGCCTTTCGTATGATGTTTTTGACAATATTTCCAGTGTATCGGTCTGCGAGACGAGCACGCCTGTGGAGTCGGTCATCATATACTGCACCTCCATGCGTAGCGTGTCCTGATTGACGAGTGTCGTGTCACGCAGCCAATAGGTCACCGTGTCATTGCGCTCGCTCGTTTCGGTGAGAAAAGCATCATGCTCATCGAAGTTCAATCCGCGAATAACCGGCAACTGCTCATCGCCTCCACTGAAGAATAAGGTGAAGCATTCTGCCTCTTTCCGCTCGCTCTTCAAAAAGAAACGATCTGTTAGCACTTCGTTGAATGCGAGCAAGACGATGTCGTCGGGCAGGAAGTGGGTGTATCCTACCCGTGTTATCGACTTGATGTGCAAGGAGTCTGCCCATATTGTATCTTGGCGGATATCGGGCTTTGATGATGGTGTGATGATTCTATCTTGGAATGCCAATATCTCACTTTTCTGACTGAACTTATAGTCACCGTCCACATCCTGCAGCGCATAGATGCGGTAATTTCCCGGCGCAACGCCCTTGACGACAAACCGTCCCCGGCTGTCGGTGCGTGACACACGAAGCATCGGTTGCTCCGCAAATTGTGCAAACCGACCATTCTGAGCGGTCGTATCCGTCGCATCGTCAACCGTATAAAGTCCGACGAGAATACCTTTTATCGGTTCCAGGTCCTCTGCGTTGAGTACATGTCCGGAAACTTCCATCGTATCGATGACGTCGCCCGTGGAAAACGTGAACGTATAGTTTCCCAACGGATTATTCTCGTTATTGTCGCTGATGGCGTCTGAAAAGTCGATGGTATAGGTTGTGTTGGCTTTCAGCGAATCCTTCAGATCCACCACAATGCGCTTACCCTGCCCTTTGATTTCCGGCAACTCGAGCTGTGGCGGCGATACCACCACCTTTTCCGTCGCATTGTCAATCTTGATGTATTCGTCGAAATTGATAATAACCCGCTTCCCATTGAAATTCACCGATTGGTCGGCAGGACTTGTGCTGACGATTTTTGGAGGCTGCTCATCGTACCATCCTCCGTCTGGCTGCCCCATCCGTGCACAGGACGCCAGACACACAGCAAGAAACAGGAAAAGCCTCCCGACCCTTCCTTGGTGTTTCCAAATCGCACATTTACGTCTCTTGCCCATATCGGTTTGATTATTTTTCCTCCTTGTTCATTTCCAACAAATTTTCTATTATTTCGCGGGTATTGGAAAGTCGCGGTACTTTGTTTTGTCCGCCCAGCTTTCCGCGCGATTTCAGCCAGTCGTTGAACAGCGACTGCCGTGCCTTGACTATTTCCAAGTGCTGCAACGTAATGTCTTTATAGCGCTTTGCTTCATAGTCGCTATTGATTTCCTGCAGTTTGGTGTCGAGCAGCCGTGCAAACTCGTTCAGGTCGGCAGGTTCCTTGAAAAACTCGATGAGCCATTGGTGATGACACTTTGCTTTCTCGTCCATGAAGACGGGAGCGGCTGTGTATTCGCTGATTTCCGCACCAGTCTGCTCGCAGGCATATTTGAGTCCTTTCTCGGCATTGTCGATAATCAACTCTTCACCGAAAGCGTTGATGAAGTGCTTCGTGCGTCCGGTGATGATAAATTTATAGGGATTTTTCTGCGTGAACGTCACTGTATCGCCTATCAGATAACGCCAAAGTCCGCACGATGTGGAAATAAGCATGGCGTAATTCTTGCCCACCTCGATGCCTGTCAGCGGAACCACCGTGGGGTTTTCCGTACCAAATTCGTCCATCGGGATAAACTCGTAGAAGACATCATAGTCAATCATCAGCATCATGGCAGGGTCGCTTAAATCCGACTGTATGCCGAAAAATCCCTCGCTCGCATTGTATGTCTCCATATAATGCATCCCCTGGCTTTGTATCAGTTCTTCATATTGCTTCCGATAGGGTGTGAAGGC
Organism: Prevotella sp. Rep29; assembly: GCF_019551475.1. Taxonomy (NCBI): domain Bacteria; kingdom Pseudomonadati; phylum Bacteroidota; class Bacteroidia; order Bacteroidales; family Prevotellaceae; genus Prevotella; species Prevotella sp. Rep29. Next base: position 2,669,991 of record NZ_CP047159.1, on the reverse strand, counting down.
TATGCCGCCGTGGAAGAACACTTCCAGATTGGGCCAAACTTCGTCAATGCGCTGTTTGCCAGACAATTCCAAAACCTTGACCAAAACCGACAGCATCCACGAAGGAACGCCCGACAGATTGGTCACATTCTTATGGACGGTTGCCTCTGCGATGCGGTCGCGTTTCACCTCGAAGTCGGATAGCAGCGCCACCTCTTTTTTGGGCACACGCACCAAATTTGCCAACGGGTTGATGTTCTCTATCAATATCGATGATAAATCGCCGACAAGACTGTTCGGAAGGTTGTAGTTCGGCGAATGGCTGCCACCGAGAATGAGCGCCTTACCGTCAAAGAGCCTGCTTTTCGGATTGTTCTGAAGGTAGAGCGCAACACTGTCTTTACCACCATTGTACTGTATCTGCAATCCCTCCCGACTGACGGGAATGAATTTCGACTTATCGTTGGTTGTTCCTGAAGACTTGGCAAACCACTTCACCGTACCGCTCCACAACACATCCGCCTCGCCATGACGCATGCGCTCAATGTCGCCTTTCAATTCCTCATAGGTGTTGACGGGAACATTCTTGGCAAAATCATCATAACCCTTGATGGCAGCAAACAAATGCTTGCGACCATATTCCGTGTCCTTAGCCTGTTCGACAAGACGCATCAGAACATCGTGCTGCAACTTTTCAGCCTCATAAGTATAGTGTGCAAGTTCACGCTGACGAGCGATGAACAATTTGCGTAATACGCTTGTTATATTCATGTCTGCAAAGGTAAACAATATTATTGATAAAAAAAAATATACCACTTTTTTAATAGTTTTTGACGTATTTAAGGCTGCTATTGAGGCTGTTTTTATGCATGGGGCTATATGAACGGTAAGCAAAAAAAATTGCGCTTGTGCAAATTTTCCGTCGATTTTCAGTATTTTTGCAACAACAAAATGACGTTATAATGGCATTCATATACAAATATCCTCGACCAGCAGTAACAGCAGACTGCATATTGATGACACGCGAGATTGAACCACAGGTGTTGCTCATTGAGCGTGGGAATGAACCATACAAGGGCTACTGGGCATTCCCCGGCGGCTTCCTCAATATGGATGAGACCACCGAGCAGTGTGCCATCCGAGAACTGGAGGAAGAGACAGGAATGAAGATTGACAAGGTGCACCAGATTGGTGCATACTCCAAGGTTGACCGTGACCCTCGCGGTCGTGTCATTTCCGTCGTTTATCTTGCCATCATAGACAAGCCTGTTGAAGTCAAAGGACAAGATGATGCAACGAAAGCGCAGTGGTGGCCAATCAACTCACTGCCATCCCTTGCCTTTGACCATGACGAGATAATGACCGATGCCATCGCCCATTATAACAATTTTGTTGGTAACGCACCTGATTTATGACATCATAAAAGTTCTCCCCTTGAAAAGCAAATTCACTGAAATTGGTCACCAAATTCACTGAATTTGCTCATCAATTTCAGTGAATTTGTTTTTTGACAGTTATCCCATCAGGGAACGAATGCGCTCAATGTCGCCTTTCAATTCCTCATAGGTGTTGACGGGAACATTCTTGGCAAAATCATCATAACCCTTGATGGCAGCAAACAAATGCTTGCGACCATATTCCGTGTCCTTAGCCTGTTCGATAAGACGCATCAGAACGTCGTGCTGCAACTTTTCAGCCTCATAAGTATAGTGTGCAAGTTCACGCTGACGAGCGATGAACAATTTGCGTAATACGCTTGTTATATTCATGTCTGCAAAGGTAAACAATATTATTGATAAAAAAATATACCACTTTTTTAATAGTTTTTGACGCATAAAGAACGTGTTTCGGAATATTTATATATCTTTGCACCGGAAAAACGGACTGAATATAGTCATTATTATGAATTATCAATCAATAAAAAAACTAAAAGAAATGAGACACTTAAAAATGAAAAGTTTACTGCTTTCAGTAATGGCACTAATTGCAGTAGGTAGCGTATCGACAACACTTGTTTCGTGCGATGACGATGATAAAGACACGACTATCTATCAACAATGGAAAATGAGTGAGGCTGACTTTGAAGAACTTGTTGACGACCACTCCCAACTGATTGGTTATGACGCCGCGGTTTATGATTTTACACAGCGAAACAAAATCATTGTCATGATTCACAAAACAGAAGACGGAAAATGGTACACTGTAGAAGATGGTGGTGAACCATATATCACTATTGAGGAAACTGGCAAAAATACTGGAAAAATCATATCAACCGACCCAGAAGATGGTAGTAAAGACATTGTTGACTACGTCATTAATGGTAAAACCTTGAAATTACTTGCTGAAGGAATGACTTTAGCACAGTTTACTTCCACAAGCGGTGTCAAGAGTTCTGGCACTATTGTGATAGATTTTTCTGAATAAATGGAAGCAAAAAAATAAGAGGGCGTGATTACACCCTCTTATTTTTTTATATATAAAACCCACCCCCTAACCCCTCCCGAAGGGAGTGGGGATTAGTTACTTGTTTACTGGAGGACTTGTCAACTAAAGAAGATAGAACGTTTAGCCTTCGTTGAAGGCTGCTGCCTCTGCAGCCGCTATGATATCTTCTCTGGACGGTTCGCCAACGGTTGTCTTGATGTCGCTCAAGTCAAATTCATCATCAACCGCAGCGGTTTCCACCTTCACCTCAACGGTGTCGTTGAAGCGCTCAACGGGCTGCGTTTCTTCAGCCTTCGACGCATTGATGAAATCCACCTTCTCCTCCGTATCGGGCACACACTGAACGGGTTCTTCCTCCATCTTTGTGCGGTTGGTCTTGGCAGCGAACACATCGTCTATAAATTTTGGATTCTTGCGCAAGCGGTTCAGCGTTTCCTTCGCAGCAATCTGCTGGCTTTCTTTCTTGGAATATCCCGTTCCCGGACAGCCCTCTATGCCTTCAAGCATCACCATGCAGGAGAAAACGGGACTTCCCTTTTCGTCCTTGTGCATGTCTGTCTGCACAAACTCAATCTGTATGCGGTTCTTCTGGCTCCATTCGAGCAGTTTACTCTTGAAGTTCACTTCCTTGTAAGCCACCTTGTCGAGGTTAATCAGATGTCTCAGTATCTGCTTCTCCACGAATTTCATGCAAGCCTTGTAGCCTTGGTCGAGATAGATGGCTCCGACAAGTGCCTCGAAAGCGTTGCCTCCCGTGTAGTTGTTGTGTGAAGAGATGTTGCTGTTATACTTGATAAGATGTATGATTCCCATCTCTTCCGCCAAGCGGTTGAGTGTGGGTCGCTGCACAATCTTGGAACGTGTATTGGTCAGGAATCCCTCTCCTTTTCGTTCGAAATGCTTATAGACGATATCGCTCACGACGGCACCGAGAATGGAGTCGCCGAGAAATTCGAGGCGTTCGTTATTGATGCGTTTCCCTTTCTCGCGCGCCACAACACTCTTGTGCATGAGTGCCTGCTTGTAATAGCCGATGTGGTTCGGATAAAAACCGAGCACCTTATGTAAAGAAAGGTAAAGCTCCTTTTCCTTTTGAAAAGGGAGCCTTACCCGACTAATCATGTTTCTCAACATATTTAAAGTTTGCTTGTTATACGATTCTTGTGGTTTCAAGAGGCATCAGCCTTCATATTTCTTGAATACCACACATGCATTATGACCACCGAATCCGAAGGTGTTGCTCAGTGCAGCACGCACCTGACGCTTCTGCGCTGTGTTGAAGGTGAAGTTCAGATTGTAGTCAATCTCCTCGTCCTTGTCGTCTTCGTCGTGGTTGATGGTCGGTGGAACAATGTCGTTCTGCACGGACAAGACGGTCACCAGTGCCTCTATTGCGCCGGCAGCGCCGAGCAAGTGACCGGTCATCGACTTCGTCGAACTGATGTTGAGCTTATAGGCTGCATCGCCGAAGACCTCCTTGATGGCTTTCACCTCGGAGATATCACCCACGTGCGTAGATGTTCCGTGCACATTGATATAGTCAATGTCCTCTGGTTTGAGTCCTGCATCGGCAAGCGCTTCTTCCATCACGAGCTTTGCACCGAGTCCTTCCGGATGGGAAGCCGTGATATGGAACGCATCGGCGCTCTCACCTTCGCCCACCATCTCTGCATAAATCTTTGCTCCGCGCGCCTTGGCATGCTCCAATTCTTCGAGAATCAGACAGCCGGCACCTTCGCCCATCACAAAACCGTCGCGGCTCGCACTGAACGGACGGCTGGCACGCTTCGGGTCGTCATTACGCGTTGACAAGGCGTGCATCGCATTGAATCCACCCAATCCGCAGTCGCAAATGGCAGCTTCAGCACCGCCTGCCACAATGATGTCAGCCTTGCCGAGACGCAGCAAGTTGAACGCATCGGCAAGGGCATGCGTGGATGATGCACAGGCACTCGTCGTCGTATAGTTCGGACCATGGAATCCGAAATGTATCGAGATGTGTCCAGACGCTATGTCGGAAATCATTTTCGGAATGAAGAAAGGTGAGAATTTAGGTCCGTCTTCAATATGCTGACCATAATATTTCACTTCCTCTTCAAAAGTCTTGATTCCACCGATACCCACACCGTAGATCACACCGATGCGATTCAGGTTCTCTTTCTCAAGGTCGATGCCTGAGTCTTTCACTCCCTGCATTGCACTGATGAGCGCCAACTGTGTGTAGCGGTCTATCTTGCGTGACTCTTTCCTGTCAATATATTCGTTAATGTCCAGGTCTTTTACTTCACATGCAAACTGTGTTTTGAACTTCGAACAGTCAAAACTCTTTATCCCGTCGGCACCACTTACTCCTGCAACAAGGTTTTTCCACGTATCCTCCACAGTGTTACCTACTGGTGTTACAGCTCCAAGTCCTGTAACAACTACTCTTTTTAACTCCATACAAATATTTGTGTTCTTGGTATATGAATAATCTTCAAAAAGAAAATTGGGTGTTGGATTTGGTCCGTTTTAACCAACACCCAACACCCAACATTTATCATCGAATGGAAAACTCTTATTTTGCGTTTTCCTCGATATATGCGATAGCATCGCTTACGGTGCCGATTTTCTCTGCTTTATCGTCTGGAATTGAAATGTTAAATTCCTTTTCGAACTCCATGATGAGTTCTACTGTATCCAATGAATCTGCACCCAGATCATTTGTAAAGCTTGCTTCAGGCTTCACTTCTGATTCGTCAACACCGAGTTTATCTACGATGATTGCTTTTACCTTTGATTCAATTTCTGACATAATTCTTTTCTTTTTAAATGGTTATAACTAATTTTCATTTTTGAAATCGGTTGCAAAGGAACAAATTAAATTTCATGTATGCAAATTTTTTCATTAAAAAAGCACTATTTATTGCACATAATACCCCATATTGTGCATGTTTTTTGCCCATTTCAGACCCAATAATTGCATTTTCAACCTCTTTTTTATGACAATTAAAAGGCGTGTTTCCTTTTCTGAAAACCCATTTAACCAAAGAATATAACACTTGAAACGGGAACATTAATGAGAACTTTTTGAAGCAGAACATGAACATCAAACGAAGAATTCTTCAAAAAATAGGTAGTTTTATTTTGTGTGCCAATCCGTTTTTATTATCTTTGCAAAAATTAAATCAAAGAAAAAGCTATGTCATACACAGAGAATTTTAACAGGATATTCCAGCAGGCTATCTGCGATTATCACGTAAAGAATGATATTGATATGGAGATTAATAATCCATATAGCCGTGATTCATTAGAGAATCGCCTCTATCTGAAATGTTGGATAGACACCGTGCAATGGCACTTGGAAGATATCATACGCGATCCGCATATCGACCCTATTGACGCACTGCAACTGAAACGACGCATAGACCGTTCCAATCAAGACAGGACGGACTTGGTTGAGCAGATAGACAGTTATTTCCGTCAGAAATATTGCGACGTAAACGTGCTGCCCGATGCACGCATCAACACTGAAAGTCCAGCATGGGCAATCGATCGCCTCTCTATTCTGGCACTGAAAATCTATCACATGCAGGAAGAGGTGGAACGACAGGATGCTACGGACGAACATCGTGAGAAATGCCAGATGAAACTCAATATTCTGCTTGAACAGCGGGTGGACCTTTCAACTGCCATCGACCAACTGCTTGAAGATATAGAAAAAGGAAAGAAGTACATGAAGGTTTACAGACAAATGAAAATGTATAACGACCCTTCTACCAATCCTATTCTATACGGAAAAACGCCAACGTGAACGGCAATTATAAAAAATGAATCATCAGCATATACTGGTTATCAGACTGTCGGCAATGGGCGATGTTGCGATGACCGTTCCTGTCATTGCAGCGCTTGCTGATGCTTATCCTGAACTGAGGATAACCATTCTCAGTCGTGGGTTTGCACGTGCGTTCTTTGAAAACTTGTCACCAAACGTGTTTTTCATGGAAGCCGATTTCAAGAATGAATATCGCGGAATCCATGGATTAAATGTTCTCTATCGGCGCCTGAAGGCTAAGAATTTCACGGCTGTTGCCGATTTGCATGACGTGTTGCGCACAAAATACCTGCGATTGAGATTTCTCATCGGTGGTTGTAAAGTAAAACATATCAACAAACACCGGTCTGAAAGAAAAAAATTGGTTCGAAAAAACAATAAAGTCCTACAGCAAATACCCACTTCCTTCGAGAATTACCAGGATGTTTTTTCTGCATTGGGCTTTACTTTTGAATTGAAGAAAGACAGGGAAATAGGATTGGGAAGCGCAGACAATGACCATGTTCTCTCAGCCGTAATTGGAGAAAAGCAGCCGAATGAGCGCTGGATTGGCATAGCACCCTTCGCTGCCCACCAAGGAAAAATCTATCCGATAGACAAGATGGAGAACGTTGTTAAAGAGCTTTCTCAAGACGAAAACATCAGAATTTTCTTTTTCGGAGCAGGCAAGAAGGAGAAGGATATCATCAACGAATGGTGTTCAAAATATGCGAGATGTGTGAACGCATCGGAAAAATTGGGAGGATTGGACAACGAACTTCTGTTGATGAGAGAACTGAACGTGATGCTTTCGATGGACAGTGCAAACATGCACTTGGCATCACTGACCGATACTCCCGTCGTCAGCATCTGGGGAGCAACACATCCTTATGCCGGATTTATGGGATGGCGACAAAGCGAAAACAATGCTATTCAATTGGAAATGGAATGTCGTCCCTGCAGTATATACGGCAATCAGCCATGCCATAGGAACGACTATGCATGTATGAATCAAATCAGCGAAAAGCAAATCATACAGAAAATAAGAGACATTATTCAGTAAAATCATATTATTCACTTAAAAAGAAAGACATTATGAAAAAGTACATTTGTGAAGTTTGCGGGTATATCTACGACCCTGCTATCGGTGATCCTGACAGTGGTATAGAACCAGGAACAGCGTTTGAAGATATTCCAGAAGATTGGGTATGCCCCATCTGCGGTGTAGGAAAAGATGACTTCAAAGTTGAAGAGTAATCAAACATCTTACTATAGTTTAAAGGAGTTGTACAAAAAGCGTACAACTCCTTTTTTTATGTGAAACAAATTTTATCATTTCTCTAATAAAAACACAAACAGCATGTTTACGCAATAATGTTATCTCTTAAAAGTAACAGTGTTATTTTATAGAAGTAACGATGTTACTTCTGTTAGGTAACGGTGTTACTATTAAGAAGTAATGCGAAGGAATTTGTTTTTTACATAAAAATTTTCGCAGGACAAAAGTAGAACTTTTATTCTGCGAAAATTTTGCAAAAGGGTTTTATTTAATGAAAAACGAAAAGCAAAGAGATTCTATAGTCGGTTAATTTGCTCGTTGGCGGCATTCTTTCCGCGATACTTGGTCTTGAGTTGATTCAGACGATAGACGATACTTAGCGAGAAATTCCAATATTTTTGGTCTTCAATCTGCCAGAAGTGGACGTTGCGGATGCGCGATTCTGCATTGAACTTCATTTTATGGAAGATGTCTTGAGCCGCCAGTTTCACACTTAGACGATTTTGTAAGAAGGACTTCTGTAGGCTTAGGTTGAGCATCTGGTAAGATTTCAATTGAACATAGTTCTGCGTACCGCCGCTGTTGTAATAATAATAGATGTTAGCGAGCCATGAGTGTGGCAGGTCAAAGTATTGGCTGGTCACGACAGAGAACTCGGTCTTGTCGTAATTGTATGGCTCTTTCATATACTCGCCGTTAAAGAACGTGTGGCTAACAGCCATGCGGAGCGATGGTCGCCACCAACGGAGTTTATATTGCAAACCGACATTGGCACTCAACTGACTTGCGTGGTCGAAATTACTGGGGGAACTCACCAATATGTGGGAGTGTTCATTCTCGGTGTATATGTCGTTAGTTATCACGTTTTTCTTATAAATATAGCTGACTGAGGCATAGATAAACTTGTAACCCGTGCTCCACTCAGCGGTGTAGAATGTCATGGGCCGAAGACTGGGATTGCCGTGTTGATAGGCAAACTCGCTGTCATAGAATGTATAGTTACTCAGTTGGCGCAATGACGGACGTCTGGTACGCGACGAGAACGAGAGAGTATTTATCCATCCTCCGTGTCCATAGCTGATTTCCACAGAAGGAAACAGATTGCGGTAATGACGGTGGACATTGGCATCGGGAGCCAAACGGTCTGCATAGTCGCTTGTCACGTCCTCATAGCGCAGGCCTCCGTTCAGTGTCCAGTTGCCAAACATCACTTTCGCCTCCACAAAAGCTGCAGTTTTATTTTCCCATTGTCTATAATCAGAAGATGGCACGATGGTATTGCTGCAATCAGCTGTTCCGTTGCCTGTCACGCGGTTGTACTCTGCACCCCATAACAATGAGGATTTCGGTCCTAAAGTGTAGTCGAACGTTAGCCGACCTGCATAGATGTGGTAACGACTCTTGCTTTTGTTAAGTGTTGAGCGCGTTACGTCATTTGTTATTTCATCGGTCAGTTGGCGGTAGTTGCTGGAGTTGCCTGCATAGTCAATATTGAGGGCGGTGCGTAGGCGATTCGTCCACTCAGCATTGTAAAACGTGTTGACGTGGGTAGAATTTATATCGTTATGGTAGTCGCTCAAAATGCGGGTGCGCTGGAACTCTTGACTATTTTTGCTACAGATGCGCCAAGCATCAGACGGAGAAAGCCACGTATTGTGATAACCATCGTAACTGATACCTGCAATGTGTCGTTCGTTGAACTCGTAATCTATGTTAGCCGACCAACGCGGTTCTTTCTGGTGTGATTTGTAGTTATTCTCTGTATTTTCATATCGATAGTTATCACCATCTACAACGAGTTCTACTATCTGTGGTTGGTTAAAGTGTCGATGAAAGTCCTCGTACTCCAGATACATTGAGGTATTGAGTTTTTCTTTTTTCAATCCTACATTGACAGATCCTTTTGATGTCAGTACATTATTGAGTTTTTCACTGACATTTACCTGTAGTGTATATCCTTCTTCCTTTATGCGTGTTGTTATTTTTATGACGGCTCTCACTTTTGCATCGTATTGTGCTCCAGGATTACGTACTAGTTCGATATTCTGGATGTCCTTGGGTGATAGACGGGTTATTTCCTGCATGTTTTGCACTTTGCGGTTGTTGATATAGTAAATAGGAGTTCCACGTCCAAAAACAGATATCGTTCCATTTGGTGAAGCAATAACACCTGGTACTTGTAATAGCAGTTCGCTGGTACTGTGCAAACGTTCCAAAACCGTACCTGCCACGTTTGTAATGATGCTACTGCCTTTGGTTTGATAGATAGGTCGTTCGCCTTTGACTGTGACGCTTTTGAGTGTTTGCGTTTCGGGGTGCATCCGTATTGTCCCTATCTCAGGTTGACTACATATTTTATATATAGTTTTATAGCCAACGTATGAGATACGCGCGAGGACGGCTCCCTCCTTGTTTCCCTCCGTAGAAAATGTTTCGTAAGGAACTGCAAAATATCCACTTTCATTCGATACACCTCCACTCAGTAGGGTGGAGTCTTTCGGATGGAGAATAGCTACATTAGCGTATGCCACTGGTTGGCCCTGCTCATCAATAATAGTACCCATCAGATGACGGTCAGTTTTATAAGTACACTCCACGAAAATCTCATATTCACCGCTCTTGATAACTCGGATAGGATAGAAACCGACAATTTGGAAAATAGCATCTGTTATTTTTTTATTTTTTATTTCTGTCGTTACCTTAAAATCCTCCAATTCATCGTAAATGAAGTTGATGGTATATTCACGTTGCAGGTCATTGAATTCCATTAAAATTTTTGACATTGATATATTATCATAGCGTTTAGTAATACGCTGAGCCAAAGCAAATGTTGTCACAAGGTATAGCACACAGATGATTGTTAGTCGTCTCATAGTTATTATTTAAGGCTTATTGGTTTGTATTTCTACTATCAGAATATTGTCGATCAATTCCAAATGGATGCGCTCAAAAGAATTGATACTATTTATAGCTTCTGATGCAGATTGTTGTTTGTTCCATATATAAAATAACCGTAATGTCTTTGCTTCCTTGCTTTTCCAATTCAACGTCAGTCCATAATAGTCAGCCATATCGGTCAGTATTTGCTCGAGTTTGGTCTCGTCGTAACGTATCACATTTTGTGGTATAGTATCGGTTTTTACTATATCAGCAGCTGATAGTTTATTTGAATTTACAATAGTAGTCTCTTTGATTGAAACTTGCGGATTATTAATAACATTGGAGGAATGACGTATAATATGAATAGCTGCGAAGGTAATACCCGATATCATTAATATACCTATAAAGATAGCAGCTATTTTCAAAATGTTGCGTTCATATTTTTTCTCAATTGGATGAGTTTGTAAGAAACGCTGCCATTCGGTATCTATTTCAATATCGTTTTCATTATTTATCATGGCTTGCTTTAATTGTGCCGTAGCTTCCATCATTTCACCCATTTCGGGATCGTCAAGCATCGCTCTCAATGCTTGCTCTGAAAACTTTTCAGGATACTCCTGCATATCCAATAACAACTGGATTTTTTCTTTTCTATCCATGGTCTTATTTATTTTGATTATTATATTCTCTAATTATCTGTATGGCTTTAGTCAAATGTTTATAAACCATCACACGACTGATACCCAACTCTTCGGCTATTTCCTGATATTTCATACTTTTTATATGCCTCATACGAAACACGCGTAATGTTTGTTCTGGCAGATTTTGCTCAGCATAATTGAGTAATAAAGTTAGTCGCTGTTCTTCCTCTACAGTATCTAAGGCTATCGTATCGGTAATATAAACTTCAGATTGTTCTATGATGTATGCCTGCTCGAAACGTTTTTTGACTTCTTTATGTTGCAAGATATTTATACACCGGTTACGCACACTCATGAGCAGATAGGCTTCCACGTTGGTAGGTATGACATTAGTCTTAATGAGTGTGGCAAACACTTCGCTAACCACATCGCGTGATTCTTCAACGTCATAGAGCATTCGTCTTGCGAGTCGTATCATTTTATTATAGTATTGTCGGAACAACACTTCTATATTTTCTTTTTTCATTCTACATATATAGACAAGAAGGGAACGTAAAATATAACCAAAAAACTATTTTTTTTAAAAAAACATATCATAAAAATATTTCTACCTTAATTATTTGATCACAAAAATACATCTTTAAATTGGAATTTAAGACTTATCAAAAATTATTGTGGATAAATTGTGGATAATTGGTGGTATAACTTATCTTTTTTCCACATATAAATAAAATGAAGATATTGATTATTGAAAAATACCCAATATATGATTCATTTTTGAACACATATTCAACATATTTTATTTATAGAGATTATCCACTTATTAAAAACTACCTTTTAAAAAGAAATTGTGAATAAGTATTATAACCTATTTATTATTAAATAATTAAATCTATAAAAAGTAGTGGATAAATAACACTTGAATGTGCATATCTTATAACTGGAATTTTACGTACTTTTTTATCAACATATCCACAAGACATCATCATCAATCCTTTCTTTTTTCAAAAAATAAAATAAAGAAATATAATGATAATCGTTTGATAAGTGGATAGGTTATATTTTAGTTTGATGCTATTTTAACATTTAAAGTTACGTATAATTATATTAAAAAACATGAAATACGGATTTCGTTCATTTCGCTGTTTTATCTCTCTTAAATGTCTGATATATTGACAGTAAACACCTTTCGAACCACTTTTCTTTTTTGATTTATTATAAAAAAGAATGTAAATATGATTTTTATAACTCACTGATTTTCTTTATATTTGCAATATCATTTTTAATAGGACTAATTATTTTGATCATGGATTTTAAATATATAGTAACTACTTTTCTACTTAGTACATTCACTTTTTTATCAACGAGTGCGACGGATGTGGTTGTTGGTGACGACAAGCCGGATGCTTCTTATGTTGATTTTTCGGAGAGCAGCGATGAGTTAGAGGCTCTTTTCAATGTGACAGGAGCTGATATCATAGAAAATGCAATGAAGTACCTGGGTCGTCCTTATCGTTCCGGTATGAAAGGTCCGCATGCTTTTGACTGCTCTGGATTTACGAGTTACGTATATGGAATAAAAAATATCTCGCTCAGTCCGAGCTCAAAGACACAATATACACAGGGTGTTTCTGTGAAGAGAGACGAACTTCGTCAGGGTGACCTGGTGTTCTTTACGAGTCCGCGTTCTGGTAGGAGTGTCGGTCATGTAGGTATTGTGACTGAAGTAGAGGAAGACGGAAATTTCCATTTCGTACATGCTTCCCGTCGTGGAGTGGTCGTAGATAACTATGCGAAAGCTGGTTATTACAAAGGACGATACATCGGCGCTCGGCGTATTTTGGACTATTAAATTTCTACTTTTATATTAGTTATTGAGGCGCTATCCGTTGGCGCCTTTTTTATTAAAAACAAAAATGAAATATATAATGAAGCAATTTTTTCTATTTATGGCAATGGTGTTGTCGTTGTCATGCACATCAAAGGCAGAGAATAATCGCCAGTCGGTCAACATAGAGACTGATAGTTTGCCACGTTCTCAGGTGAAAGAAACGAAGCAACTGCCTGAAAAGATGGTTATATCAATGTGTGGCGACATCATGATGGGCACGACTTATCCTACGGTGCAGTTGCCGCCTAATAATGGAAGAGACATTTTCAGTGATACAAAGGAATTTACGCAACAGGCAGACCTCGCAGTCGGTAACCTCGAGGGAGCCATCTGCAGTGGTGGAAAAAGCACGAAAGGCAGTGGGAAATATAGTTATGCTTTCCGTATGCCGCCAAGTTTTGCACCCCTGCTTAAAGAAGCAGGATACGACTATCTGAGCATGGCAAACAATCATGCGAATGATTTCGGAGCTGAAGGTATTGCTGAGTCCGAGAGAGTGCTCGACGCTCAGGGCATCAAATATTCCGGCATAAAGGGTAGGATAGAGTCAGTGGTATTGGAAAAGGACGGAGTGAAGTATGGTATTTGCGCTTTCGGACATAATTCCTACACGTTGAAACATACTGATTTAAGCCTTGTAAAGCGGATAGTGGAAGACCTTCGTGAGAAATCTGACATTGTGATTGTTTCGTTTCATGGTGGTGCAGAAGGAAGAGACAAGCGCCATTTGCCACGCGGTACGGAAATATTTTTAGGAGAGAATCGTGGAAATCTCCGTGAGTTTGCTCATTTTTGTATAGACCATGGTGCTGATGTCGTGTATGGACATGGTCCGCATGTGGTTCGTGCGGTGGAAGTATATAACGGACGTTTCATCGCATACAGCCTCGGTAATTTCTGTACACCTTACGGGATGAGCCTCACTGGAATATCTGGATATGCACCCGTCATCAACATTGAAATAGATAAAAATGGTCGCTTTCTCAGCGGAAAGATTCATTCGTTCATCCAGCAGCGTGGAGCAGGTCCGCGTAAAGATATGACCAACAGCGTTGCGCGCGAGATAAAAATACTGAGTGAACAGGACATTCCACAGAATCCTATAACGATTGATTCGGAGGGTAACATCACACTTTTATAATAACTTTAAATGTTACGTATCAGTAAATCACACATCAAGCCATTGCTGTTCGTAGTTGGATTAACAGCTTTCTACGGATTATTTTTCTTGTTGTCTGATTTCTATGACATCCCTTTCCGAGGTTTTTCCGACTTAATCAACATACTGCTTCAGTTCTTGGTTGTTGCCTTTGCCACATTCGGTGTGCTTTATCTGATAAGCATCAACCGATATGTGTTTGCTGTTACTTTCCCGTTATTGACAGCCATTTGCGCCATATTGGCTTACTTCAAATATACTGCGAAGGTGACACTGACGCCGATGTTGTTTGAACTCGCTGTCGTGAACGATATTCGTACCGATATGGATGTGGTTTCATGGCAGCTTGTATTGTTGGTGATAGTGAGTTTGATATTTGCTTTTTCGGTGGTTTACTATCGCTTTAAGAAAGTGACTTTTTCATTTCCTTTGATTCATTTTCTTTTTGCTTTCCTCATCATTTTCGGAGTGACCCATGTGCGTGCGTTCGCTAATCCCTTGAATGCGCGCATACCTTATAATATATATTATAGTGTAAACACTTATTTTTCTAATAGGAAAGAAATAAAAAACGTGCGCCCTGACTTTCCTGGAAAGGTGCTTTGTGAGGATGATTCGGTAGTGATAGTGGTTGTTTTAGGTGAGTCTGTCCGGTCATCCAATCTGCAAATCAATGGTTATTCCCGCCCGACAACACCACTTTTGTGTAAGGAAAAGAACGTATTGTCGCTACCGAATATCTATTCTGAAGAAGCATTCACGCATACGAGTGTTCCCTATTTGCTGACCCGTGCCAGTCATGATGATCCTGATAGGGCGTATGAGGAGCGTTCGTTTGTGTCGTTGTTCAGGAAAGCGGGCTATCGGACAGCCTGGATAGCCAATCAGGAGCCCGTGTCCACGTTCATTTATTTTATGAAAGAGTGTGACAGTCTCATTTATGTGAACAGTGGAAAATCGCTCTATCACTACGAAAAATGGCTCGATGAAGATATCCTGCCTTATATGGATAAGGAACTGGAACGTGAGGAAAACAGGCATCTGTTGATTCTTCACACCATCGGTTCGCATTGGTGGTATAACGCACATTTTCCAGAGCGTTTTGAGCGGTGGAAACCTACGTTGTCGAGTAAGGTGATTTCTTCCAATTCGCACGAGGAGATGCTCAATGCTTATGACAATACCATTCTCTATTCTGACTATTTCTGGAATGCCGCCATCAACCGGCTGCGTCATCGCAATGCCGTGCTCATCTATCTTTCCGACCACGGAGAGTGTATGGGTGAAGATGGTATGTACACACACGGTGCCGACCATGAAGCCCTTCATCATCCGGCTTGTTTCGTGTGGTTCTCCGATTCGTATATGGCTCGGCATGCAGATAAAGTGGAGGCTTTGCGGAAGAACAGGTTGAAGAAATACAATTCTTCTTTCCTCTTCCATTCCGTTTTGAGTGCCGGAGGTGTGAAGTGCGATGTGTTTGATGAAAATGAGGACATATTCAGATGAAAGAGACTATGAAAGAGCGGATAGTTTGGATAGATTATGCCAAGGCGATAGGCATCACGTTGGTGATATTGGCACACACGCAGGTTACGCCCTTCGTGACCGATTGGATCAGTGTGTTCCGCATGCCGCTGTTTTTCTTTCTCTCAGGCTTTTTGTTCTCGTTTGACAGGAATCCGGATGCGAAAGCGTTTGTGCGAAAGCGTTTCCGTCAGTTGATGATTCCTTATGTGTGTTTCAATCTGCTGACGTTTGTCTTCTGGTGGTTCGTTGGAAGACATTATGGTGCTGTTGATGAAACGACGCTATGGTATGAGCCGTTGGTGGCAGCACTGTTTTGCAATGCGCCGGACATGGTACACAACATACCTTTGTGGTTTCTCTTTTGTCTTTTCCTGCTCGAAGTGGTTTATTATTTCCTCTTTCGGAAACTTGGATTCCTTCAGCGTCTGATTGTAGTGATGATGATAGGTATGTTCGGTTTTTTGAATGCTTATCTAAACGCTCACGTCCTGCCATTCAGTTTGGGAACGATGATGATAGGAATGCTCTTTTACTGTGCAGGAAGCGAACTCAAGCAACTGTTCCAATCAAACGGTCTGATGGGGTTGTTGGCATTGATTGTAGTGACGGCAGCAGCGCTGATGAACGAGCGCGTCTATCTATACCGAAACCAGTATGGCAATGCGATGTTCTTCTTATTGGCAGCCTTCAGTGGCATTTACATGATGAAAGTGTTGTGTGAAGGTCTTTCAAAGCGTTTCGGGCGCTGTCGGTGGGTGGAATATATGTCGAAAAACACGTTGACAATCTGCGCACTTCACCTCACGAACTATACGCTCATCAAGGGCTTCACCGTCTATGTTTTAGGCATTCCGCTGTCGGTTTATGAGGGAACCATTCTTCCGAACCTCCTGCTAACTGTCGGAGGAATACTGCTGTGCATACCATCTATTTATGTTCTTGAAAGATTCCTGCCTTTTGTAATAGGCAGAAAACGTTAGCGGACGATGGCTATCTTGCACACAGCGCCTTTTTTGCCTTCGCTCGTAGCGGTATGAACCATATATACACCGCTTACCACCGGCTTCCCCTTCATGTCTTTTCCGTCCCAGGTAAACATGCCTCCGTTGCTCCGTCCCTGGGCTACAAGTACGCCGTTGCTCGTGAGAATCTTCACGTCAGCGTCGTAACTGAGTCCGGTGACAATGATTGGTCCGGTATAATCCGGGCGCACGGGATTGGGATAGGCATACACGTTGTCGCTCGTCATCTCTTCGTTCGGCACATTGGCATCGCTCATATAGGAGCAGAGTCCTTTGTCCGTGCCGAAGAAAACTTCGCCTGTATGGTCGTTGATGGCTATCGATTCGATATTGTTGGAAAGCAGCTGGCTGTTGGTTGAGAGGAAGTGGTGTATTTGCGTGTTGTTGTCTTCGCTGATGAGATAGACACCGTTGCCGTTGGTTCCGAACCATTTGCGCCCGCCACCATCTACCGCGATGCACGATACGTTCACGCCGTCGAGCAGATAGTCGGCGAAGTTGGTGCCATCGTTGCGCGGCACTTTTATCTGGTTGATTTTGTCCGTATAGCCGTTGGCGATGTCCTGTGCATAGACCACCATCACGCCGGCATCCGTTCCCACCCAGATGTTGCCCGACTTGTCTTCAGCGATACATTGTATGAAGATGGGCGAGAGCGTTGCTCCGTCTTGGTTGATGAACGATGTGAATGCCATCACGCCGTCACTTTCCGGCTGGTAGGCGAAAAAGGCGGGGAAGTCCCAGTGGTCGTTGACCATCCACAGCAGGTTGCGGCTATCGAAAAACATCCCTGCCATCGCGTTCATACTCCTGCCGTTCTTGCTCAGGAAAATATCCTTGTGCAGCGACTGCCATTGGTTGTCGTTGCCAAGTTTGAAGAGTGATGCTTGTCTGACGCGGGAATTGAATGCCCACAAATTGCCTTGGCTGTCGTATTTCAGCGTCGGAACAACCACATAGTCGCGGTTGCCGCTGATGGCAGGAAGCAGCGGACTGTTGTCAATATTATGGTGTTTTGAGAGTTTGCCGTCGATAAATTCATAGATGCCGCTCTTTCCGCTCACAGTCACATGGCTGCTGTTAGTGGGATCGACGTCGATGCTGAGCATGTCGTTGTATTGATGTCCGATGCGCGACTGGATATTCTCTTCGAAGCATGTCCATGTGTCACCGCTGAACGATTGTACGGCAGCCGGACGCCCCAGTTCGCCGTGTGCGCTATATCCGCCACCGACGGAGTAGAGCGTATTGTTGGTGAAGCGTATGAAACCGAAGTGGTTGTATTTCGGACCGTCCGGGCGGATGCCTTGAACCGTGATGGTTTTCGAACCGCCACTCTCGGTGTATGCCATCAGCGAGCCGTCGCTGTCGGCAGTCCACCAGCACTTGTTCTTCTCGTCATACACCGTCCGCTTGTCGAAACTCTTCGGCACATAGTCACCGCTGCGACTCCAGTTCTTCTTGTCTAACAGGTTCACTGTCAGCGGTGCCGACCACAATCCGTCGGTCTCGGAAGCGGCAAAGATATTGCCGTTTTCGATGTAGCAGTAATTCACCTTGAAGCCCAGGTTGTAAGAATCGCTCACCTCCACGTTCTGCACATTCACCTTCACGATGCCGAACCCCGTTGCCAAATAGGCATACTGCCCCTGTATATAGACGGTGTTGACAGTCTTGTCCTGCGTCATCGACTTGTTGTAGTAGTCGGACAGGTTTTCCGTCTCTCCGTCAGTGGAGAGCACGTCCATGTTTTGATTGTCGTAGATGATGAGTAGCTTTTTTGCTGCCGGACAGTAGTTGATGTGTGCAATGCCGCAGTCGGAGAGCGCATTGACCTTGTCATACACCTGCACGCTCTGGTCGTTGACGTTGTATGAGAACAAACCGCCCGAGCTGAGCACGTAAACCGTGCTGCCCGCAGGTTCTATCTCCGTGATGTCGCGATAGGCGTAGTAGATGTTCCACGAACCGATAACTGCCGCATGGGTGGCTATGACAGCCCATGCCATCAGCAAAAAAGCAAATATGCGTTTGAATATGCGTTTCATCAAATTCTTTTTATCTGTCGAACAACATCTGGTTGTTCTTGTTATGTTCATACTCCAAATATTCCTGTTCACGTTCATAAATGCCCATTGAGTGCTTGGTGTCGTACTCATCTTCCTCCTCATACAATTCCTCTTCCGGCGTACCGTAGTTGTATTGCTCGTTATATTCCCTGTACGTCCTTTGCATCTCAGCCTCTTCCCGCTCTCGCATCAGCATATACTTCTCAAGGGGATTCCGCCTTCCACAGCTGGTGGAAAGGACCATCAGAGACGCTAAGAGAAATGTCAAACCCCATTTAATCATAAACAGATGAAAATATTTAGATTAACGCATAAAAAGACTTTTTATTATCCATGCTACATGAACACTGCCCCGAAATTGCCTGCAAATGACCACTCAGGAATCATACAGCGAATACAAAATTAGCAAATAAAAAGGAGAAATCAATCGTTTAGCCTTATTTTTTTAATTTTATATAGATATAAATGGTGAAAATTAAACTTATTTTTGAATTAACTTTCAATTAAAAAGTAAAGAACGTTAATAAAACGACGGGTGTCCGAAAATTTCATGAATCGAACTTTTCAATTCTGGAAAAACAAATGAATAGTTTTTGAATAATAATAGTAAAAAGCCACTCTCGTTCAGTGAAAATTCAAGAATTGTCGGGCGAAAGTTGAACTTTGACCTCCCCAAAGTTGCCCTTTCAGGACGCAAAAGTTCCCGTTTTGGAGGTCAAAAGTGGCACTTTCGCTTCCCAAAGTGCCACTTTCAGGGGCAAAAACCTGCATTTTTGGAGAATATTCTTGATTATTTTGTAAATAGTTTTCGTGTGTGTTTCTTTTAATAAGTTGACTGATAATGTTTTACAAACCCCGATGCGCGAGGTTTGCCTGTACGGGTGCGAGGGAAAGTTCGGTGGAAAATATCGCAAGCATTCGCGTTAATAATTGTAAAAAAACGGCAGGAAATTTTTTCCGCCCGTCCAGTTTTCTTTAATGATTTCCGTTTTTCCCTTCTTTGTCTTTTCAACTATAAACCTGCGCTTTTTTGTTTTTAAAAAGAAAATAACTATCTTTGCACCAGTAAATTATGTTGGTATGAGAAGATTGGCGTTTATTCTTTCCCTTTATCTGTTCATAGGATTTGGAAAAACGGGAGCCCAGCAGCTGATACTGAAGAACTACGCATGGCAAGGCGATTCTGTCTACCAGGCAGTGAAAATCGTGCCGCCCATTTATTCATTGTGGAAAAAGAGCTATTTGCTGTCTCCTCCCGGACAAGAATCGACTGGAAGTGTCATGTTGCAAAATCAATATGCTTTGGTGAACGAAGTTGATGTCTCGCCATTTCGTTGCGGTCCGTTTTGGGTTCCTGCACCTCCCCCTTTATTTGAATGCAACCAATATTATGACACGGTGGGAGAGGCTGTCTTTTGCGGATTCATAGAAGGGGCTGTCAATGGAGTCTTTGATGCACTGATGCCTTCGAAGCCTACCAAGAAAGAGCGGCAGAGGGCATTGGCGAAGAAGATATTGTCACACTATTAGTTACACTTTTTTGTTTCGGGCGGGTTGATGCACCGATTGACCCCGATGTCGGGTGTTAGACCGGACGGGGTTGTATAATGATGATTACAGGTTTTTGTCCTTCAGGAACTCCGCGAGCTTTTGCATGGCTCGTGCGCGGTGAGAGATTTGGTTTTTGATGTCTGCTCCCAGTTCGGCGAATGTCTGTTCGTAGCCGTCGGGCTGGAAGATGGGGTCGTATCCGAAGCCGGTGGTGCCGCGACGCTCGCGGATAATCTGTCCGTTGACGATGCCCTCGAATTCCCATCTTTTTTCCATATAAAGAGGAATTTCTGTCGTTGTATCACTGGCGTCGATTACTAATGAGATGACTGTGCGGAAGCGGGCTGTCCGGTTGTCTTCGCCATCGAGTTTGCGGAGCAGTTTTTTCATGTTTGCTTCGCTGTCGTGGCTTTGCTGCGGGTCGCCGTCGATAGCGGCATAGCGGGCAGAGAGTACGCCTGGTTCGCCTCCGAGTGCCTCCACTTCGAGTCCCGTATCGTCGGCAAAGACAGGTATCTTCTCGTCTCTGAAATAATGGCTCCACACATATTCTGCCTTCTGGTAGGCATTTCCTTCGAGCGTATCGGAAGTTTCGGGCAGTTCTTCATGGCAATTGATGTCGGCAAGTGAGAGGATTTTGAACTCGTTGCCGAGGATTTGCTGTGCCTCCTCCAGCTTATGCTTGTTGTTCGTCGCAAAAACAATCTTTTTCATGCGGGTTTGTTTTCTTCTGTTTTCTTGGCTTTCACTTTGATGGCGTCGAATCCCTTTCCATAGACGCCGATGACCGAACTTTGCGAGACGAATGCGTCGGGGTCGATGGTCTTGATGATGCGGAAGATGGCAACGCTCTCACGCTTGCGGGTAAGGATGCAGAGCACCTTCGTCTCCTGTCCGCTGTACCAGCCTTGTCCGTCGAGCAGCGTGATGCCGTGCGAGGTTTCGGTACCGATGGCTTTGGCTATCTCGTTGTATTTTTTCGAAAAGATGAGGAATTGCACAGATTCGCGCCGCGCGTTCATCACGTAGTCGAGCATGAAGTTCATAACCACCATCGTGCAAAGTCCGAACACCACCATCTGTGCGCGCTGGAAGAGTTCGCCGAAGGCAGGGATGAAAAGACAGCTTCCGATGATGCACAGGTCAACGGTGATGAGTACGCGTCCGAGCGAAATGGGTTTGTATTTGTTGATACAAGCGGCGATGATATCCGTTCCGCCCGTGCTGCCGTTGTTGAGGAACACGACGGCGAGCGCCACACCGAGCATGATACTGCCGATGAGGAGCGACATGAAGTCGTTGCCTTCGCCCATCAGTTTGATGAGATTGCCGTTCTCGTCAGCCACCAGTGTCTGTGTGAAACTGAGCATAAACGAGAGCATGAAGGTGGCGTAGATGGTCTTTGTCATGAATCGGAAACCGATAATTTTCAGCGCAAAGACCAGCAGGATGGCATTGATGCCGAAATAGGTGTACTGAAGGGGGATGCCCGTGGCGTAGAAAACGATGGCAGACAGACCTGTTACGCCGCCCGACACGATGTGGTAGGGGAGCAGAAAGAATGTCCATGCCAGTGCGTAAACGACCGAGCCCAGTGTGATGACGGCATAGTCTTTCAGTTCACTTTTGAATTGTTGTTTGGTAAAATTCATATATTTTCTGTCTTCGATTATTTTTTCGTTTCTCTTTTTGCCGTCCGAATCAGCCTTTCACCACGATGTTGACGATGCGTTTCGGCACGATAATCACCTTCACCACCTGCTTTCCTTCCAGATATTTCAGCGAGCGCTCGTCGGCAAGCGCAGCCTTTTCAATCTGTCCGTTGTCGGCATCAGCTGGGAAAAGCATCTGGAAGCGTGCCTTTCCGTTGAACGAGATGGTGAGTTGCATTTCGCTTTCCACCAGATATTTCTCGTCCCATTGCGGCCATTGTGCATCGCAGACGCTACCTTCGTGTCCGAGCATTTCCCACAATTCTTCAGCGATGTGTGGCGCAAACGGTGCCAGTAGCACCACGACCTGTGAGAGCAGTGCGCGGTTGCGGCACTTGAGTTGCGTCAGTTCGTTCGTACAGATCATGAAAGCGGAAATGCTGGTGTTGTAGGAGAACTGCTCAATGTCCTGCGAAACTTTCTTGATGAGCTTGTGCACGCTCTTCAGTTCGTCGGCTGTCGGCTCACCGTCCCAGTGGCTCTTGTCTTGCCAGTAATTGTCTTCGGGCGTGAAGAGTTTCCAGAGTTTCTTCAAGAAGCGGTGGCAACCGTCAATGCCGTTCGTGTCCCACGGCTTCGATTGCTCCACCGGTCCGAGGAACATCTCGTAGAGGCGGAGCGTGTCGGCGCCGTATTTCTCGACAATCATGTCGGGATTCACCACGTTGAACATCGACTTCGACATCTTCTCAATCGCCCAGCCGCATTTGTAGTGGCTGCCGGTGGGAGCTTGGCTGCCTTTTGTGCCGTCTTCGAAGATGAATTCAGCGTTCTTGTATTCCGGGTTCCACGCCTTGAAAGCCTCGATGTCGAGGATGTCGTTCGACACAATGTTCACATCCACGTGGATGGGTGTGACGTCATACTGGTCTTTCAGTCCGACCGATACGAACGTCGGTTGGTCCTTCGCGTGCTCGTCGTTGATGCGATAGACAAAGTTCGAGCGTCCTTGTATCATGCCTTGGTTGACCAGTTTCTTATACGGCTCGTCCTTACAGCTGGTACCGATGTCGTAAAGGAATTTGTTCCAGAAGCGCGAATAAATCAAGTGACCGGTGGCATGTTCCGTTCCTCCGACGTAGAGGTCGACGTTTTGCCAGTATTCATCGGCATCTTTCGACACGAGCGCCTCGCTGTTGTGCGGGTCCATATAGCGCAGGTAGTAGGCAGAAGAGCCGGCAAAACCCGGCATGGTGTTGAGCTCGAGCGGGAAAATCGTTGTGTGGTTGATGAGCGATTTGTCCACCACGCACTCCTTCTCGGTGTCCCAAGCCCACTTCGTGGCGCGTCCGAGGGGTGGCTCTCCGCTTTCCGTCGGTTTATATTCGTCGATTTCAGGAAGCTCCAGCGGCAACTTCTCGATAGGCAACGCGTAGGGCATACCTTCTTTATAATAGACGGGAAACGGCTCGCCCCAGTAGCGCTGGCGCGAGAAAATGGCATCGCGCAGGCGGTAGTTCACCTTCACACGTCCGAGGGCGTGCGCCGTCACAAACTCTTTCGTGCGCTGAATGGCATCTTTCACGCTGAGTCCGTTCAGCGAAAAACCATCCAAGGTCTTCACACCGTCGCAGGGCGAATTCATCACGGTGCCCTCTTTGGCATCGAAACTCTCCTCAGAAATGTCGGCACCTTCAATCAGCGGTACGATAGGCAGGTTGAAATGTTTGGCGAAAGTGTAGTCGCGAGAGTCGTGGGCAGGTACCGCCATAATCGCTCCCGTGCCATAGCCAGCCAATACGTATTCGCTAATCCAGATGGGAATATTCTCTCCCGTGAACGGATTGACGGCATACGAGCCGGAGAAGACGCCCGTCACCTTGTGTCCCATCTGGCGCTCACGCTCCGTGCGCTTCTTCACATAATCCAGATATTCATCGACAGCCGCCCGCTGTTCGTCGGTCGTCAGTTGGCTGACCAGTTCGCTTTCGGGCGCCAGGACCATGAACGTCACGCCGAAAATCGTGTCGGCGCGAGTGGTGAAAATCGTAAACGACAGGTCGCTGCCAGCCACCTTGAATTGCATCTCCGTACCTTCGGAACGTCCAATCCAGTTGCGTTGCGTCTCCTTCAGCGAATCGGTCCAATCCACTTGGTCCAATCCGTCGAGCAACCGCTGTGCGTATGCCGAGACACGGAGGCACCACTGGCGCATCTTCTTCTGCACCACAGGATAGCCGCCGCGCACCGAAACGCCATCCACCACCTCGTCGTTGGCAAGCACGGTGCCCAGTCCGGCGCACCAGTTCACCATCGTTTCGCCCAGATAGGCGATGCGGTAATTCATGAGCACCTGCTGGCGCTCGCATTCGTTCATCGCCTTCCACTCGGCTGCCGTGAACGAAAGTTCTTCCGACTGTGCAGCGTCCAGTCCTTCAGTGCCTTGCTGTTCGAAATGCTCGATGAGCTTTGTGATAGGCTGTGCCTTGCCACAAGTGTTGCAATAGAACGAGTCGAACATTTTTACGAACGCCCATTGCGTCCACTTATAGTAATCAGGTGCACAGGTGCGCACCTCTCTTTCCCAGTCAAACGAGAAGCCGATTTTGTCCAACTGGCTCCGATAGCGGTCGATATTCTCGTTGGTCGTCTTCTCAGGATGCTGACCAGTCTGTATGGCATATTGCTCAGCAGGCAGACCATAGGCGTCGTAGCCCATCGGGTTGAGCACGTTGAATCCCTTCAGTCGTTTGTAGCGTGCGTAGATATCCGATGCGATGTATCCAAGCGGATGCCCCACATGGAGCCCTGCTCCCGATGGATAAGGGAACATGTTGAGTACATAAAATTTCTCACGCTGCTTGTCTTCTGTTACCCGATAGGTCTTCTGTTCAACCCATCTTTTCTGCCATTTTTTCTCAATTTCGCTGAAGTTGTAATCCATATTTGTAAAGTTCCGGTTTCTTGAAAATTCTTTTTACCCCGCAAAATTAAGTATAATTTCCGAGATTATAAGCCTGTATCATAAAGAAATTTCATTTTTAGTGCTGAGGTGCCGCCCATCTTGAACAAGTGCGCCTAAGGGGCAAGGCAGCGTTTTGTCTTCAAATCGAAGTCACATCTTCTTATTATTGCGACCTCGCTTCACAAGGTTTTGCATGCGGGCGATGAGGTCGTGATGGTCGGAGAGCAGGTTCCACACGCCGTCTTCCGACAAGACGCCACGCTTCAAATCGGCAGGCAACAACCCCTTTTCATCGTCAGCGAAGTCCTTTTTCCACTCATCGCTGCCATAATATTCGCCAAGTATGGTCGCCGCCTCTTGCATCTCCTCATACTGTTTCAGGGCAGTTGACAGCCTTTCTGCCGCTTGCGAAAGCTGGTCAAACCGTTCTTCCATCGCCTGTATGCGCTCTATTTGTTCATTGTTGTTCTTCATGGCATGAATGATTTGATGCAAAAATACAACGAAGTGGGCACAAAACAAAATAAAAGCCCGTTTTTATTCGGAACAGAACCGCCAAACGATAACACATTTATACATCTTTCGCTGTCGGGAAGGCGATTATGCAAATAAGTATTTCGATTTCCATACAGATGTATATTTATGTAGAAACATGTCCATTTCCGTATATTTATGTATATATTGGGGCGAAACATGAATAAATATGTTAATCTATTGGAAAAATAAAGCAATTATTTGCAGAAAGAGAGAGTCGAACATATATTTGCACCGAAGTCAAGCCGATGGAGGCAACAGAGAAAAACTGCCGCACGTTCCTTCTCGGGCGGCAAGAGTTTAATCAATCAATATCTATTATTAAATTATTAAAGTAAGACGATTATGAAAAAGGTAATGAATTTGAAGAGCATGATGCTGGCAGCGCTGGCAATGTTCGCAGTGAGCACGATGGCAGTAAACAATCATCACGATGGACCGGTCATCAACCAACAATGGGAAGTGGAAAACATCGCCGCATTCTTCAATAACGACAGCGCTCAGCTGGAGAAATACAGCGGCGTGGTGATCGACCTGACGGAAGCGGGCACCTTCCGCACTTACTACAAGTTCAAGGAAGACGAGAAATGGTACACGATGGGAAGCGGTCAGGCGGTTATTGAGCCGACCGACGAGACAACGGGCACCATCAAGTTGCAAGACGTGACCTTCAACTACACCCTGTCTGGCGAAAACCTCACGCTGACCAACGAGTCCACGACATTGAATCTGAAGCAGACGTCGGGATTCGCTGCAGCGCCTAAGACAAACACGACAGAGTAGGTCTCTGTCCCCGGGCAACACCTTTGCCCGCATTGGTGCAAAGACGTCCGCCTTTTAGCGCGGCACAGTCAGAAGGATTGCACATCGAACGCTGGAGATGGAAGTAAAAACCTATCCATCCAAACTCAAGAAGTCTCTCACCTCTTTTTCTCTCGGGAGGTGGGAGATTTTTTTTGTTTTTCAAAATAAATTCCTATATTTGCATTCGAGTTGTGGTTTATAATACCTTTAACGATAAGCAAAAGCCAACACTCACGTAATATACGGATGCAGCCACAATAATTTCTCGATTTATAATATATGAACTTCAAAAAAATATTAGAAAAGGCATCTGCTGCCATTGCGATAATAAGTATCGCTTCGGCTTTTTTTGTAGGATATGGAGTGGGATTAAGTAGTTTCAAATACTACATCATACTCGCCATCATCTTTGGTACCGTGGCATATATCTTTACCAAGGATGAAGAGACAAGCGGACACCATCTGTTTAATTCATTCAGCATTTCTGCCATGCTCTGTATCATCTTTTTTGTCCTATTGTTTCTTGGGAACTGTCTTGGCAGTTGTACAAAGGGTGGAGGTGACACTCGTCAGCAGCGCATTGAAATGGGATTATCACCATACTAAAGACAAAAAAGCTACGTTTTTTTATTCTTCAGGAGGGTAGGTCTCATGCTCCATTGTTTGCTTCGTTTAGGGGCGGATCGGTGTATCCGCCCGAATTTTTGCATCATCGGACTCGCGAATTGTTAAAATCGGGGCGGATTTTAAGTTAAAAGCGTTAATTTTTCGGCAAATATCTTGACAAGCGATTTTTGGGATTTTAGAAAATGAGTGGCGAGAGGGATGGTATGTTTCGTGGAAAGATATACGGTTTTGCTGTCGGTTTCGCATAAATGTTGCAAGAAATCGCCTTTTCTGTGCGCAAAAGTTGCACTTTTGGGAGGTAATAGTTAGACTTTTGGAGGGTGAAAGTTGAACTTTGAGGGTGCGAAAGTGGCACTTTCGCGCGCCCATCATCATCTTTTCGCAGCGAAAAAGCGGCATCGCCGCTGTAAGATTCTTTGTGTCAGACGATTACGGATGTTGCTGAAAACAGGCGGTTTTCCCGACCGCAAGATTTTATTTTTGAAATATCGCAAGCATTTGCATCGGGCGCGCCAAAACGGGCGTTTTTTAGTTGCAATATGAACACTAACTATCACCCTCGCCATTTCGTTCAAGCCGACACGCCATCCGGCTCCCCACATCGTCTTCCCGCAGGGGCGAATCGGCGTGTCAAAACGTATAATTCTATGTCAAAGATTTGGTGGTTTGTAAAGATTCAACTATCTTTGCAATGATAAACTTATCAAACGGAAGGATGGACGAGCTGAAAGACATTTATTTAGCAATAAAGACTGATGGTTTCAGGCAGTCAACTCTTCTGCAGATAGATCAACTAATTAATGAAATACAGAATGGGACAAGAGACTTTTATCGCTACGATTCTCCAGAGCATGCAGGATTCTGCACGGCAGGTAAGGTCCTCATTGGGGCGGCCATCGTCGCAAGCTACGCGACAGCAAGCATTACGGCAGGTCGCAATGCTGAAGGCGGCAAAGGAAGCCCGGCAAACTGGGAAATAGATGAATATCAGGAGACGCTCATAGAGCAGTGGGCTAAAGCCGCACAATTGTGGGTTGACAATTCGGAACAGATTCTCATTGACACCTTTGGACCGAAGATAGCTCAAGGTGCTGAAGCAAAAGTTTATTATAGGGATGGCGATACCTCTGTCATCAAAGAGCGTGCCTCTATTTATTCAACTACCCAAAAGGCTCTTGATGCCATCGTGCTTCATAATTACCTATTCCCCGAAACAGCTATGCATGTAATTGGATTTACACGTGATAGTGATAACCTCATGCGTATTATCCTTACGCAGCCATATGTTCGTTGCCAGAGGTTGGCAACGAAAGAGGAAATAGACAATATGGTGGCGGCAAAGGGATTTCGCGACAATTGTGACGGACAAGGCATTAGCTATATTTCAGAACGCTTGGCACTCGAAGATATGCACCCCGCAAATGTTTTTATTGATGATGTCAGTTCACGTCCGATTTGCATTGATTGTATCGTGAAATTTAGATGAGGGGGAGTTATTGTCCAATAATGGCATCAAACCTCGCAATTTGTTTTGGAATAAACCGTTGAAAACAAAAATGGACACACAAATTTCGGTAATTAAGAATAAATCATTATCTTTGCAGCCGAAAAACAAGGATAGCCTTGCTTTGCGGCAATAGCTCAGTTGGTAGAGCACGACCTTGCCAAGGTCGGGGTCGCGAGTTCGAGCCTCGTTTGCCGCTCATTATTTTGTTGGTTTTCACAATGCCGCAATGGTGGAATTGGTAGACACGAGGGACTTAAAATCCCTTGGCCAGTAATGGCTGTGCGGGTTCGAGTCCCGCTCGCGGCACATCAAAAAATAGATTGATTATGAGAAAACTCCTTTTTACAGTCATTTGTTCAGCATCCGTTTTATTATTCAATTCGTGTAGCAGTCAGCTGAAACCGCTCGCGGCAGAACAGTTTTTCACGACACCGACACCCATGGAGGTGAAGGGTGGGCAGATTCCCGTGGTTATCAACGGAAAGATTCCTGCCAAGTGGATGCACAAAAAGGCTGTCATAACGATGACTCCGGTGCTCGTCTCGGCTACGGGAGAAGAGCTGCAGAGAGGTGAAAGCGTGACTTTCCAAGGCGAAAACGTCATAGACAACCACCAGGTCATCTTCAAACAGCGGGGAACCAACTTCTCCCTGAACCACGCATTCGACTATACGGACGCCTATCGCAACAGCAATCTGCTGATGACATTTCAGGCAAAAGTGGGCAAGAGAAGCGTGAATCTGCCCCACCTGCATCTCGCCGATGGTGTGATGGCTACGTTGGAATTCTATAAAAGAATACTCGACGAGGACGGATTGTGCCTGTCGCCCGACTCGTTCCAGCGAATCACCAACCAGCGTTACGAGGCGACGGTGAAGTTCCTGGTCAATCAGGCTGAACTGCGGAAGAGCGAATTGAAAAACAATTCCGTGCAGGAGTTTGTGGCTTTACTGAAACGAATCAATGCCGACCGGGAAAAGCTGAACCTGAAAAACGTGGAAGTGCAGGCATACGCATCGCCGGAAGGAGGATTCTCGTTTAACGACCGACTGGCAGGAAAGCGGCAGGATGCCAGCAAAAATTACGTGGAAGACGTGTTGAAACAAAACAAGGTGGACGCCCAGGTGGCAGCACGCTACACAGCACAGGACTGGGACGGATTCCAGCAGCTCGTGAGAGCCTCCAACATCCAAGACAAGGAAGTCATCCTGAGAGTGCTTTCGATGTATGACGACCCGCAGCAGCGCGAGGAGAAAATGCGCAATATGGGAGTCGCATTCAGAGGACTGGCAGACGAGGTGTTGCCCGAACTGCGACGCTCCCGCCTGATTATCAACTATGAAACAATCGGACGTTCGGACGAGCAAATCCGTTCGCAATATCTTTCCGACCCTCAGAAACTCTCGGTGGAAGAGCTGCTCTATGCGGCAACGCTGACAGATGAAAGGGCTGAACAAAAACAAATCTATCAGAAGATAACGCAGGTTTATCCCGCCGATGCCCGTGCCTGGAACAATCTGGGCGTGTTGGCATTCAAGGAAAAGAATCTGGCTGAGGCAAAAAAATATGTTGAGCGCGCGCTGCAAGTCAACGGACAGCTGGCGGAAGCCCGTGCCAACAAGGGACTTCTGACGTTGGCAGATGGTGATTTGGCAGGGGCGGAAGCCGAACTTTCGAAGGCAGCCGGCGGCAATCGTCTTGATGAGGCGACAGCCATCCTCTGTCTGGCACAGGGCAAATACGCAGCAGCGGAAAGTCTGCTGGCTGACAAATCGACAAAAAGTGCGCTGCTGGCATGTATCCTCAACAAGCATTACGCCGAGGCAGAAAAGATTTTGGAAACAATGAAGAATGCAGACGCTACGACCAATTATCTGGCTGCCGTGCTGTATGCCCGCGAAGGAAACAACCCGTCGGCAGCAAACTGTCTGCAGCGTGCTTTCGCGCAAGATGCGTCGCTCAGGGCAGTTGCCGAGAAAGACATCGAATTGAAGAACGTAAGCAAATAGGAAAAAAGGATGCGAATCATACGGTCTCTGGCAATAGCGGCAGCAGTTCTCCTTCTGGCTTCATGTGGCGGGAAAAGCGGTTATTTTAAGATTGAAGGCCGTTTTCTTCACATGAATCAAAGTGAGTTGTTCGTCTATAGCCTTGACGGTACAATCAATGGATTGGACACGATTAAGGTGCAGGGCGGACGCTTTGCCTATGAGATGCCTTGTGAGAGTCCGACGGTGTTGGTCATGGTGTTTCCAAACTTTTCGGAGCAGCCTGTCTTTGCTGAGCCTGGCGGAAAGGTGGAAATCAATGCCGACGCGTCTCACTTGAAAGAAATGGAGATGACGGGAACGAAGAGCAATGAGCTGATGACCAAGTTCCGCCTGCAGATAGCCAATTCCTCTCCGCCGGAAATCTTGAAACATGCCGAAAACTTCATCAACGACCACCCGGAATCGCCCGTTGGCGGATATCTGGTGCGAAAATATTTCTTGCATGCTATGGAGCCCGATTATCAAAAGGCTGACAAGTTGGTGGCAACCTTGCTGGAGAAGCAGCCCAAAAACGGTCTGCTCGTTCAGATGAAACAACAACTCAGCGTGTTGAAAAGAGTCGGGAAAAACGCCGCAATACGCTCGTTTTCAGCAAAAGATGTCAACGGAAATACGTTCTCTGACAAGCAGTTGAACAAAGGAGTCGCCATTGTCAACGTGTGGGCATCATGGAATCATGAAAGCACGACGTTGCAACGGCAGTTGAAAAACCTGAAGCGAAAATACGGAGAGCGCCTGACGCTGCTTGGCATCTGTATTGATGGGGACGTAAAAAAGTGTAAGGAGATTCTTGAGCGGGACACGATTCGCTGGACGACAGTCTGCGACGGAGAAATGGTTGACGGACCGTTGCTTGAGACGCTCGGACTGATGGGGATTCCCGACAATATGCTCTTGAAGAATGGGCGTGTCGTGGCACAAGGACTCGACGAGCAGACCATCAAGGAAGAGTTGGAGAAATTGTTATGACCCCACTTATTTGAAGAAGTGCAGGATAAAGCGCGCCACTTCTTTTCCCAAATGTTTCTTTTGTTCGATGGAGCGCCATGCTGCATCAATGACCTGCGGGTCTTCTCCTTCTGAGTGGTATTCCAGAAGGTGTTGCTCATATTCGGGCACATACTCCGGATGTCCTTGGAAGGTAAGGATGTGGTTGCCTATGCGGACGGCATCGTAGTGGCAAAATTCGCTGCTTGCAAGACAGACAGCATCATGGGGCAGAGCCGTCACTTGGTCGTGGTGATTATAGAGCAGACTCAGCTTTTCGTTCGGAAAGAACCGCTTCATGTCGTCATCGTCAATCTCAGACTCCCGAATTCCCATGCCCCATCCGCCGGGATAACGCTTGACATCTCCTCCCAGCGCAAGACAGATGGCTTGGTGACCGAAACAGATTCCAACCAGTTTTGTATGCTGGCGTGCAGCCCGCTTAATCCATTCAAGCAGGTTTTCAATCCAGGGCAGCTGCGCATAGGCGCTTTGGTTGCAGCCCGTAATCAAGTAAATATCTTCGGGCGACAATTTCTCAGGGAGTTCTCCCTCAAAGGTGCGAAACTCGTCGAAGGTCACGTCTTCGGAGACCGACGAGAAAAGTTTCGTGAACATCGAAGTATAGGATGGGATATACTCAGGCAGCAGTCCCGGGAAAGTGTCGCACAGGAGGATATTGATTTTCATGTTGCTTGTCGGAATTAAAGCTGTGCAGCAATGTCTGCGTTAAGATCCTTGATTTGTCTGGGTGCCTTGATGACGGTATTTTCCCGATTGATGATAAAGTCGCAGGGAATGCTCTTGACCGTCGCCAGATATGCCTGTGTGCGTGTTCCGTTGTCGCGGACGCATATCCACGGCAAGGCAGCTGTCTGTGTCTTCCAGAAATGTTCGTCTTCATCGAGCGAAACTTGGTAGATTTCCAATCCCCGGTCATGATACTTGTTGTATAGTTCGCGCAGCATCATGATGCGCTGCGTGGAACCCTTCCCGGAAAAGAGATGAAAATCGAGCAAAACAACTTTTCCTGCGAGGTCGGTCAGTCGGCGGATGTTTCCCTTATTGTCGGTCAGGGCAATATCGATTAAGTTCGCCATCGACACTTTATCGGCATCAATTTCTATGCTTTGTTCCTGATTTTGCACGATGCGCTGGTCTTTCATGTTTTGGAGCGCGATGTTGTGGAGGTTCTCTCCGCGCAGCGAGCCTGGATAGTAGGTGTCCCAGCTGGTGGCAATCGCAGCGAAAGCCTTGACATCGTCAGGATTCTGGCGTGGATCGAACACCATCAAGTAGGAGTTTCCTACGACAATACCCTGGAAGAGCGCAAAATAGGCGTACGACTTCATGGGCTCTTTATAGATAAAGTTCTTTTTGATATCGTCCTTGTAGGTGTCTATCATCTTAAAAATACTGTCTTCTACGGCATTGATTCCCAGTTGCGGATTGTTGACAACGGCTTGTGCTTGCGCCTGCAGTGCCATTTGGCGAAGTGTGAGCTCCTTGATTTTCAGGTTATTCTCAGAGCCTTCAATCGTGTATTGGGTTGCCATGGACGGGTAGGCGGCATTGACGTTGACGGTCTCCGTCGAATCAATGGCGACGTTGATGATTTGACCGGCAATTCGCAACCGGTAGAACTCTGGGGCGTCTGGTGCAACTCCATCGAAAGAAAAGCCTCCGTCACCATCCAGCTTGACGGAATCAACGATTTGCGGACCGTCAAGCGACATGTTTTCAAAATAGAGCACCGAGTCTTTTGCTTGTGCGATTTTTCCCGTTACATGGAATTTCTTTTCCGAACAAGCGGTCATGGCTGTTACGACGAGCAGTGCATAGGCTGCCTTTGAAAGCGATTTCATTGTCAGTTTCATATTTCTTATTGTTTTGTTTCTCGTTTACTCTTTCGCCTGAGTATCAGGCAAACAATGTGGCGCAAAAGTAAGAAAAAAAATTAAGTGCCGCAAATAAAAGCCCGACGAATGTTCTACGGAAGGTGTATTCTGTGTTTGATGTAGGATTGCCGAACCAGCAGGAAATAGACGGCAACACCGGCAATATGCACGATGACCATGCTCCAGAATGCAGCACCATAGTCGAAAAGCTCTGCCAACACGCCACCGAGCAGGATGCCCAAGCCGACACCCAAGTCCCATGCCGTGAGCAGGGTAGAGTTGGCTGTGCCTCGCTCGTTGTGGTGCGCCATGCCGATAATCATGTTTTGGATGGCTGGCCACATGTGACCATTACCCAGTCCGATGAGCAGTGCCGAGCCATAATAACCCCACATGCTGTCGGAGATGGTAAAGAGCGTATATCCGATCGTGGAGATGAGTACGCCCTCGCTGGCATTACGGATGAGGCGTCCTTTGCGCAGCGCGGTGGCTCCCTGCAGACGGGAGAGGATAAGACCTAAGGAGAGGAGCATGAAATAGGTGCCTGTGCCACTGGTGATGCCCAACCGTTCTTTGCCGTAGATGGCGAGGTAGTTGCTCAGGATGCCGTAACAAAGTCCGAAGCAGGCGATGGCGAGAGCAAGCGTCCAGCCCCGTAAGAGGAAAAACCGGTCGAGGGAGAGGGGACGTTTGCCGCTTTCCGGCTCCCGCTGTGGAGTCTGGGTGGTTGCAACCACAGCCATGCCGAGAAAGGCAACGACAAATGCCATCCAGAAAAGCATCTCGAAATTGCCCGTCATTTTATAGACGGAGATGCCGATGGTGGGTGCTATGGCTGTGGCAATGTTGTTGCTTATCCCATAGAATCCGATTCCTTCGTTTCGCCGACTGGACGGCAGCACGTCGATGGCGATGGTGCTGTTGGCAACGGTAGCGCCTCCGAAAGGTGCACCGTGCATGGTCCGGACAATGGTAAAGAGTAAAAGGGTGGAAGCGGCGAGGTAGCCTAAAAAGAAAACGACGTTGAGCAACAGGCAGAAGAGCAAAACTGCTTTTCGCGAAAACGTGTCAACGATGTAGCCACTGAACGGGCGGAACAGCAGTGCCGTGATGGTGTAGCCCGAAAGGACCAGTCCGATGACGTCTTTCGTTGCCGCAAAATGTTCGCTCAGATAGAGCGGCAGCAGTGGCGTGAGCACATAGAAAGAGAAGTTGAGGGCGAAGTTTGAGAACATCACCTTATTATAATTAGCGTTCCAAAGCCGTTCTTTTTCCATTTTCATTCTTCATTTTTGCGACAAACGAGAAGGATGTGTTGCCGCTTGTTAGTTGTTGTTCCAAAAACATAAATGTCTCCTCCATCTTTCAGGTGGAGTTTTTGTTTCAGTTCGTGAGCGCTCATGGGGAAGTTTCTGACGCTTACATTGGCTTGTCGTATTTCCGTGAAAAGGGTTTTGAGCGACTGCTTATTCATCGATGAAATGGCGGAAATTTGAAACTTCCGTCCAGGAAACGACGGGATGTCTTTCTCTGAAACGAACAAGTGGCTATGCGGTGCGATGGCAGCCACGCCCCACCGGTGAGCCACTTCATCGAAACAGCCGGCTTTCATGACAGAACTGTTTGGCTCATAAATGAACTGTCCGCAGGCTGGTTCGGCAAATGTTCTTTCTGCCGGTTTTGTTTCCGGGAAGAACTCAAACACGTCATCGTCGTTTGCACAGACGACACGCAGTCGTCGTGCATCTTGGCGCGACAGCAATACCAGCAGTTCCTTGCACTCGTTCTTCGTGCTGACAATATGCACTTCGCAGACATACTCTAGCTGTTTTGTCGCCTCTCTCCAGTCGAACATCGGCGAGAGTTTGAGCAATAGGTAATCGCATTTCGTCAGTAAATGTCTGTGCAGAGAGACCACGTCGGGCGAACAGTCTTCCAGCGCATAGGTTCGTCTGCCGTTCAGGTCGCGTCGTGCTGGGTCAAGAAACAGCAGGGAAACGTGTTCGATGGAGTTGATATAGTCGATGGAATCGGCATTTTTTATATCAATATTGTCAATTCCGAGTATCGGCATGTTGTGTGTTGCCAGTTCGCAGAGGAGCGGTTGTTGTTCCACATACACGGCGTGTTCAAATTCCCGTGCCATGAATGAGAAATCCACTCCGTATCCTCCCGTTAGGTCAACCATCGTCTGCCGGCTGTTCAGCTTTCGGCAGAGTTGTGCTTTGTATTGTGCGGTGTGCTCGCTGGAGCACTGCTCCATATTCAAGTGTGGGGGATAGATGATGGACTCGGTTGCTGCCCATGTCGGCAACTTGCGCAAAGCCATTTGCCTGCCGCTGATTTGTTCGAGAGCAAACGTCAGGTCAACGCCCTCTGGAACGCTTTTAAGAGCCAGTTGGCGCACGTCATCTTCTGCGTGTTCTACGATATATGAAGCCGTTTCTCGATTCATGCCTGCAAAGGTACGATTAAGCGAGAACAAAACAAAAGAAAGTTTTTCTTTTTTTGTCGAGCGTGAGTACCTTAGGCGTGAGCCAAAGACGATTAAGCGAGGACAAAGCAAAAAGAAACTAATTCTTTTTGTGCTTTTCCGAAGGTGAAATGGTTTTTTCTTTAAAAGAAGTAGCCAATTGAAAATAAATGATTATATTTGCAGTCCAAACGATAGAAATAAAGCATACGGTTATGAAAAATTTCTTGTCTATTGTGGCTGTCTTGATTTTGATGGCAGCATGTTCGGGTAATAAAAAACCTGCAGGAGAGTTGATGAAAGACGAGTTGCCTTCTTGGGGAGCTGCCGACATTGAATTGGTTCACCAGAAAGACACGGCACAGTTTGTTTCTGACCCAGACGGGTTTATTCTTCCGAAAGATAAGGACAAGCTGAACAAACTCATGAAGCGCCTGGAGAAGAACAGCCAGATACGTTCGGCTATTGTAGTGGTCGGGCGCGCAAAGTCGGCTGACTTAAACAGTTTTGCCGAAGAGTTGGGAGAGCGTTATGCAACGGGTAACGGACCGCATCGCGACATGGTGATTGTTGTTGCTGTGGAAAATCGTCAATGGGGCATTTTCAAAGGCAGAGGCATGGGGCATGAGTTGCCCGACAGCTTTGCTGCGAAGGTGATGAACGAAAAGCTGATGCCCAGCATGGAGCGCAACAATCCGAATCAGGGTGTCGTAGAGATGTGCAAAGAACTGTACGATAAACTCAACAAGAAAAAGGACGAAGAATTTACTCAATGAATTCATTGATATCCCCCAAATATGTTTTCATAGGGTTTTGTGTCCTTTTCCTCTGTATCTTTGCTTTAGGCGGTAATTGCGGAGGCAGCCCGGAGAGAGAAGCGGTTCGGGAAGAGAAGGTTTGGAATGCGGAGAATATTGAAATGGTTCATCTGCGCGATTCCGACCAATATGTTTCTGATCCGGATTCCATCATGGACCCCATCATGCGCGATTCAGCGAACATGTATCTGAGGAAATTGGAGACAGAATGCGGCATACAGTCGGCGTTCATCATTGTCAGGCGAGTGCAGAATCAAGATGCGTACCGCATGGCTCAGGATGTGGGCGCCAAGTATGGCGTGGGAGGAAAGGAGTCGCGCTCGGGACTGATTGTTGTCATCGCGACGGAAGATAAGCAGTATTTTATAGCACCGGGACAGGGGCTGGAAGCCTATCTGACTGATGCGCTTTGCGGGGAAATCGGACGGGTGTATATTGCAGAGAACATGAAGCTCTACCAGCCTAATCTGGCGGTGGTTCAAACCTGTAACGTCATCTATAACAAGATGAAGACAGGAAAGGTTGTGATGACCGATCCTTCTGAAGAACCGGGCAGTTCGTTCTGGTCACTGGTCATTACGGTGGGTCTGTTCACTGCTATTTTTATTTTCATACGCAGGGCGATGAAAAACGGTGGCGGATTTGATGGAGGCTATGGCGGTGGCAGCTTGGGCGGCGGTCGGTTCGATACCGACGGAGGGATTCGTTTCCCGCGCGGTCCAAGATACGGCGGCGGTCGTGGAGGCTCCTTCGGTGGTGGCAGCCGCGGCGGGTCCTATGGTGGCGGAACGTTCGGGGGCGGCGGTGCCGGAGGAAGCTGGTGAAAGAAGTAAGTATCAACCATAAAATAAGGAAAACAATGAAAAAGAAGAGTTTTATTGGATTGGCAGTGGTTGCTGTAATCGTCTTGATGGCAATTTCTGCTTACAACGGAATGGTAAGTTCACAGGAGAAGGCTACACAGACGTGGGCTGACTTGCAAGCCACT
This sequence comes from Prevotella sp. Rep29, assembly GCF_019551475.1. Classification (NCBI taxonomy): domain Bacteria; kingdom Pseudomonadati; phylum Bacteroidota; class Bacteroidia; order Bacteroidales; family Prevotellaceae; genus Prevotella; species Prevotella sp. Rep29. The sequence goes on along the minus strand of NZ_CP047159.1, from coordinate 2,632,448 downwards.
TATCAGCGTCGGGCTGACCTGATTCCGAATCTCGTCAACACCGTGAAAGCTTACGCCAAGCACGAGAAGGAAACATTCGAAGCTGTCGTCAACGCAAGGGCAAAGGCAACGCAGATGAATATCGACATCTCCAACGCCACTCCGGAGCAAATCAAGCAGTTCCAGGAGGCGCAGGGCGAACTGAGTTCGGCACTCAACAAGCTCATGGCTATCACCGAGAATTATCCTGAACTGAAAGCGAACGAAAACTTTATGGCGCTGCAGGACCAGCTTGAGGGTTCGGAAAACCGCATCAACGAGGCACGCCAGAAGTATAACAAGGCAGTGACGGACTACAACACCAGCATCCGCAGCTTCCCCAAATCGCTCTTTGCCGGCGTGTTCGGATTCAAAACGATGGATAAGTTCGAGGCTGAAGCCGCTGCGCAGAAAGCTCCGACCGTGAATTTCGACTAACAGCGTGAGCTGACATGCAGTAGAAAAACCGCACTGAAAGGCATACCTTCGGTGCGGTTTCTTTTGTGTAAATTCGGAAGTATGGGAAATTACATGTTGTGTTAATAAGTGTTTAAATAGGTGTTTGTTAAGTTTTTTTTATTATTTTTGCAACCAAATTTGACGAGTTTGTTATAATGAAATAAAGCAATGCTTTAGAAAGGTAAGTCTATATAAGCGTATGCACACCTTATTTTATATAATGACGGGAATTGATTTGGTGGTGTCGATCGTGTTCTCGATACTCCTTTTCTTCGTGGGACGCAGCATCACAAATCCTGCCTTCCGCTTCCAACGGGTGGTGTTCCTCGTCCTTTCGTTCTTCGTTGCTGCATATTTGGCGATGGAACTGGGATTCTCCAAATTCAATGACAACCACCATGAGGTTCTGTCAATCGGCTCGTTGCTGATGATTTATTTCCTTTATGAGAGTTACTTTTTCTCGTTCACGGCGCTGTTCCATGCCGATTATCACAAGCAGAAGAGCTATCTGATTATGCTGAATGTCAACGTGCTCGTCATAGCCCTCCTTGCCTGGTGGAACATGTCGAAAGGGGATATTCACTCCTATTTCTCGCTCACGGAGTTCGCCGTAGGGGCTTCTCGCACTAATCTCCACTTCAGTGCACGCCTCTATCTCTTTGTCATGCTGCTGTTAAACATCATTTTCATGGCGCATCTGATTTATCAGATTTATAGGAAATACAGCCATGTGGTCAACGAGCTGAACATCAACACCTATGATAACCACGAGAAGCGGATGAGTGGCTACCTCACATTTTGGGGAATAGGCATTATCGTCCTTTTCATCGGGCAATTCTCCAATTCCATCCTCTTCCACATCGTTCTCAAGTTTCTGTTGCTGGCACTGATGGTTGCAACCTTTGCCGGGCATTTGAAGTTCCGTCAAGCCATCATCAAATACGATATTGTGGACAGAAAATTGAAGTTTAAGGACTTGGAGCGCAATGTCGAAGAGTGGCTTCAGCAGGAACCTTTCCCCCTACTGCAAAACAACATAACGATGGACGATGTCGCCGACACGCTGAATATATCGCGTGACGACCTTTCCAGTTTCCTGTCCGACGAGTTGGGTATCTCATTCAACGGATGGCTTGCTGAAAAGCGCATCACGCGCTGTGAGCAACTTCTTTTGAATACCGACATGACGCTTTCGGAGGTTGCTTATGAATGCGGTTATGCCGATTTGCCCACGATGAGCAAGGCTTTTAAGCGGAAATATGGCTTCCCACCCAGCAAATTCAGGGTCTATAAAGACGCTAAAAAACTGATGCAGATGCACGAAAATCCTATGAAGTAGGCAAAAAACAGGAAAGATATTCCAAAAAACGCTCCATGGATGCGGAAAAATTCGGATAAAATTATGTGTTTTTTGGCAATGAAAAGCTTATTTTATTGTAACAAATAAGAAATTTATATCTGACAAACGTGTTTTTCAAAGTGGGAGGTGTATTTTTATATAAATGCTTCAGAACTTCTGTAAATAAAGCATTTTACGATGATTTTAATATTTTGATTTATCATTAAAATCTGTGTGACAAATCGCAAAATCATGTTATGACAAGTTTTCAAATGCGTGTGACAACCTCCGAAAGCGAAAAAACCGATACCTTTGCGTCAGAATTATATAGACTCGTATTTTTAATTATTGCCTGTGAAGGTAGTAACTTTTAAACTTAAACATTTCACTTTTTATTTTAAAAGCTGAGAGTAATTTTTTATAATAGATATTTTTTGAGTAATTTTTTGCTACATTGCAGTCGAGATGATTCCGATGTAGCATTTTTCTCTCAGTCTAAGGTTGTAAATTGACGAACACAACATGATATATAAGGTCAGACGCATGTATAATGCAGGAAGTTCTTACCAGACACATGAGGTAATTTGAGAGAGACAGACTTAAATTGATACACAAGTTACGAATCAGATGCGGACTTCTCATTTCGGTGAGCGGTTCGTATTTTTTTTGTGCCTATACGCCAGCCACTCCGGGCGGTATCAATTTGGCGGCATCGGTTTGGTGGATGGTCCAGGGTGGGGAATGTGATTGGCGACGACTTGGTCTGAATATTTGTTAAAACTACGCTCATGTTGCGAAAAAGCGCAACATGTTGACTGGCAGTTGATGAATTAAAAGTGAATATAGTGTGAATAAAAGGTGGAAATCGGAGCTTTCTGGATGCAAAAGTCAGGGGGCTGTTTTCCAAAAGTTGAACTTTGGGAATGCGAAAGTTCAACTTTGAGGGCGCGAAACTTCAACTCTTAGGCAGTGAAAGTTGCACTTTTGCCGACCCTTTTGTGAATATTTCCGGTATATATGGTAAGTTTTAGGCATTCTTCGGGTGTTTTTAGACCCTCGAAACCCCGATGAAAACGGAATTTTTTCGTAGAATCGCCTATCTTTTTCTCGGTGGACTGATTGTCCGGAGAGACAGAAAAAAGGGCAGGAAGCGCGTTAATTTTTTTAAGAAAACAGCAAGGATTTTGCTTCCATTTCGTAATTTGCATTGTTCTTTTTCAGTGAAAAATGCGCCTGGCGTGACACATTTCAGGCGTGTCTTGTCGGTGACGGTAATAGATTCGTAGTGTTTTTTGAAAGGGAAGCAGCGGCGTAAGGGACACGAAGCGGTTCCTGTTTCTAAGTATCTGGTATGCGCCGTATGGAGATTGCAGGAATTTTGTCAGGAAAAGGCAGCGGCATGTTGTTTCTTGAGTGTTGTCTTTCTTTCCCTATATAATAATTATGTGTGGGAAATGTTTCGTTTTGTGCCGTTTTTTGTTTATCTTTGCAAATAATTATCAAAAACGGTAAGGTGAAAACAGTTCTGATGCGTCTCGTTTTTGTCGCTTGTTTCTTGTGCGGCTTCCTTGATTCCCATGCGGGCATCAAGCAGCAGCCGGTGGCTTTGAGCGGTGAGAAAGCAGACCTCTTGAGGGGGTGCGACGACAGCGACAAGAGTGCGGTTGAAGGCTGCCGTTCATCGTTCCGCGACATGTTGCGCCCGGCGTCATCGTCACATCGCGTCTGTTCATCCCGCCCTGTCCGCCTGTTGCCCACCTATGGCGGAAAGTCAGGATCATATACAAGTCCTTGGGCAAAAAGTAAATCGTTAAATCTTAGTAAGTATGCCAGTCTGCTCCTGTCGCGATATTGCACCTATTTTCGCGCTGGAGTTGCGTCTCCGCGTCGCTATTACGTGATTACGCTGAGGCGCTTGCTTTGTTAGTAAGTTCTTTCCGTAGAAGAAGTGGAAGAATCATTATTAACAAAAAACATTGAAACATGGCAAAAATAAAGAATTTACGGATATGGGAGACCCTGCGTTCCGATAGCCGTATCACAGTGAGCAGTTCGTTGTTCGGGCTGCGAACCACGGTTGTTTATCAACCGACAGGCAGCGTGGTGGATGCACGACTGCTGGAGTATACACCTGCTGACGGCGAGCGACTTAAGAAAATCCTCGAAGCGGTTCGCGAGTCACTCATCAGTGCGATTGGCGAATTTCACCCTACGCCGACCGTAAACGGCAATTACATTGCAGAGGTTTGCGTCTCGAGGGACCAGGCATTTGTCGCTTTGCAACTGAGTCAGTTCGTGCGCATGAGTTATGAACCTGTCACGGAAGTGCTCACCTTCGAGGGTGATGAGGCGCTGTTAATCAGCGAGTTATTCTAATCATTCGGTCCGCCGCTGCGCATAGGTGGGGCGGCGGACCTTAAAATAAAGATGGTCAAATGAATTTTACGGCAGAGAATATCTTTTTCATGGGTGCGGTGCTCGTTTTCGTGAGCATAGTCATCAGCAAGTGGGGCTATCGTTTCGGAGTGCCCACACTGTTATTGTTCCTTTTCACGGGCATGCTTTTCGGCAGCGACGGCTTGGGATTGCAGTTCCATAGCCATGAAGATGCGCAGCTCATCGGTATGCTTTCGTTGAGTGTCATCCTGTTTTCCGGCGGCATGGACACCAAGCGTCGCGACATCGAGCCAATAGTGGCTCAGGGGCTGATGCTCTCTACTGTAGGCGTGATTCTGACGACGGTCATCACGGGACTGCTCATCTATTACCTTTCCGAATGGACACAGCTCGACATCGGTCTGTCGCTTCCGTTGTCGCTGCTCTTGGCTGCCACGGTCTCATCCACCGATTCAGCATCCGTTTTCAACCTGCTGCGCTCACAGGGCATCGGGCTCAAGCACAACCTCCGTCCGACACTCGAGTTAGAGAGCGGGAGCAACGACCCGATGGCATACGTGCTCACCATTGCGCTGGTCAACCTGATTGTCTCCGCAGGCGAGTTTTCCGGTATGGAGTTGGCGACGAAAATCGTTGCCCAGCTGGCTGTCGGTGCGCTCTTGGGCTATCTGAGCGGCAGGGCGTTGGTGTGGATTGTGAACCACATCAACCTGCCCAATCCGTCGCTCTATCCGGTGTTGGTGCTGAGTATGATTCTCATCATCTTCACGCTGACCGACCTGCTGCACGGCAATGGCTATCTGGCGGTATATGTTGCCGGACTGGTTGCGGGCAACAGCCGGCTGTCGTACCGTCAGGAGACCGACACTTTCATGCAGGGGCTCACGTGGCTTTTGCAGATTGTGATGTTCCTCACGCTCGGTCTGCTTGTCAATCCGAGTCAGATGGTCCGGGTGCTGCTTGTGGCGGTAGCCATTGGTCTGTTCATGATGTTTGTTGCGCGTCCGATTGCCGTGTTCCTGTGTTTGCAGCCATTCCGCGTGCCGGTGAAAGCCAAGCTCTTTCTTTCCTGGGTGGGCTTGCGCGGCGCCGTCCCCATCATTTTTGCCACTTACCCAGTCATTGCGGGCATCGAGGATGCCGATTTCCTGTTCGATGTGGTGTTTGTCATCACGCTGCTCTCGCTCTCGCTGCAAGGCACCACCATCACGGCGTGTGCCCGTTGGCTCGGACTTGCCACGCAAGAGCCGAAGACGGGCAATGAGTTTGGAGTGGAACTGCCCGACAAACTCGGGTCGCGACTGTCAGAGATGACGCTCTCCGAAGCCGATCTCGCCAGCGGCAACCACCTCTCGGACATGCATTTTCCTGAAGGGACGTTGGTCATGATGGTCAAACGCGGCAATAGTTTTATCGTGCCCAACGGGCGTCTGGAGCTGCGCAAAGGCGACGTCTTACTGACCATCGAAAGTGACGAAAAGCCCCATTCCATCGAGACATAAAGGTTAAATCCACGCCTCTTTGTGGGGTGGTGAGAAAAATTGTGCATCAAAAATTTGGAGATGCTTTGGCGAAGTTTTAACTTTGCAGGCAGAAAACGTAAAAAAAGAATAAGATATGAACGCATTGATTTTTTTTGCGGCGATTGTTGCCGTTGCCCTGATAGGTTGGGCTTTTGCAGAACTGAAGAGTAAGGCTTGCACTTACCATAACGACGATGCTGAGTTGGAGGCACAGCAGCGTGTGCTTGACAGCCAGAAAGCGAATGATTACATCGAACAGGACATCAACGATGTGGTGAAGAGCATCAGCACCAAGGGCTTTGATGCCATTTAGTCAATCTCACCTTATTTATTATATAGGACAGACATACCTCTACAGCTTTACAGTGTAGGGGACGGTTGATGTGTCCACGCCTGAGAAGGAGACAACCCGGGGGATGTGAATCGGGCGAATCCTTTTTCCCGTTCCCATGCCGATTGGGGATTATTTTTTCTTTTTCTTCGGTTTTCTTCGTGCCCATCCCTCTTCCGAGAAGTCGGGCTCTTCGCCCACGAGTTGGATGTCGTGTCCTTGGAAGAATTGGCGCCAGTCGTCTTTTCTGCCGCTTTCCATGCGGATTTCCCGTTTGTTTTTTCTTCCTTTGCGCTTGCTGTTGCGCTCTTCTTTCGGCGGGGTTTGCTTTCCGTGCTTTGCTTTTCGCTGTTCGGAGGGGTTGTCAGCGTCGTTGCAGCGCACGTTGCGGTTTCTGTAGGCGGCACCGTTCAGTCCGTCCATCACGCGCCGTGCATCGCGTTCAGACACTTCGATGTAAGCGATTTTTGCGAGCAGGTCGATATGTCCCACAGCCACTTTTTTGCCTTCCACGTTGCGATTGATGAACTGCATGATTTCGCCCGGGTAGAATCCGTCGTCTTTTCCAAGGTTGATGAACAGCCGGCGGAATCCCTTTTCCGGTTTGCGGTTGCCGCCGTCTTTCCCTTTGTTCTTCTCTTTTTTCTCTCGTTTTGCGGGTTCCGGCTTTGATATTTCCGGAGCATCCGCATAGTAGGCGAGGAATTTCCCGAACTCGAGTGCGACAATCTTCTTGATGAGTTCCTCCTTCTCCATGTAGTCGAAGCGCCGGTTGATGTCAGCCATGAAGGGCGCAATCTGCTCTTCATCGACGTCGGTCTTGTCGATTTGGTCCATCACCTTGTAGAGTTGTTTGGTGCAGATGTCTTTCGGCGATGGGATTTCGCCTTCCACAAACTGTTTTCCGATTTCCTTTTCGATTGCCCTGATTTTGTGTTTCTCACGGCTGTGGACGATAGAGATAGACGTTCCCTTCTTTCCTGCGCGCCCTGTTCTTCCGCTGCGGTGGGTGTAGTTTTCTATGTCGTCGGGCAGTCCGAAGTTGATGACGTGCGTCAGGTCGTTCACATCGAGTCCGCGTGCCGCCACGTCGGTGGCTACGAGCAGTTGTGTGAGGTGCTGCCGGAATTTCTGCATGGTCAGGTCCCGCTGTTGTTGCGAGAGGTCGCCGTGCAGCGATTCGGCGTTGTAGCCGTCGCGTATGAGTTTGTCTGCAATCTCCTGCGTCTCGAGTTTGGTGCGGCAGAAGATGATGGCGAATATGCGCGGGTAGTAGTCCACGATGCGTTTGAGTGCGAGATATTTGTCTTTGGCGTTCACCATGTAATAGATATGGTTGACGTGTTCGGCGCCCTCGTTGCGGCTTCCCACCACGATTTCCTTCGGTTCGTGCAGGAAGGTCCGTGCGATGCGTTCAATCTCGCGGCTCATCGTGGCAGAGAAGAGCAGCGTGTTGCGCTCTTCCGGAACGCCCGAAAGAATCTCGTCCATATCCTCCTTGAACCCCATGTTGAGCATTTCGTCGGCTTCGTCGAGCACCACGTTGTGCACGTCGTCCAGCTTTGCCACGCCCCGTTTCATCAGGTCGATGAGTCGTCCCGGCGTGGCGACGATGATGTGCACGCCCCGTTTGAGTGTGTTGATTTGGTTGACGATAGACGTTCCCCCATAGACTGCCGTCACGCGGATGTCCGTCATGTACTTGGAAAAGTCTTTCAGGTCGTCGGTGATTTGGAGACAGAGTTCGCGTGTAGGACTGAGCACGATGGCTTGCGTCTTTTTCTCAGCCGTGTTGATGCGTTGCAGCAGTGGTATTCCGAATGCAGCCGTCTTTCCGGTTCCTGTCTGTGCGAGTGCAATCACGTCGTTGCGGTTGCCCAGCAGATAGGGAATCACCTCTTCCTGGATGGGCATGGGTTGTTCGAAACCGAGTTCTTCGATGGCACGCCGTATCTCTGCGCAAACTCCTAATTCTTCAAATGTCTTCATGTAACGTCTTTTTAATCAAACTTTTAAATCAGGCTGCAAAGGTACGATTAAGCGAGGATAATACAAAATAAAAGCCTGATTTTATTTTTATTGTCGAGCGTCAGTACCTTATGTAAAGGTACGATTAAGCGAGGATAATACAAAATAAAAGCCTGATTTTATTTTTATTGTCGAGCGTCAGTACCTTATGTAGTGGTACGAAAAATCGGTTGGAGAACGAAACAAATTCGTTTATTTCTTAAGATGCGGTGCTTGCCTGCTTCGTATTCGGGAAAAGCAAAGGAGACGGAGTTTACCATCAGACAACAAAAAAGCCCCTCGCAAGGGGCTTTTTCGTTTGTATGAATGCGTTGTCAGTTTATTTGTTCAAACGCTTCTTGCCGTTCTGAATCACAACACCCTTGTAGCTGTCTGTCACCTGCTGTCCTGCGAGGTTGTAGATAGGAGCGTTGGCGTCTGCAGCGTCGGCATCAATGTTCTTGATGGCTGTCGCATCGGCAGTCTTTTCGAAGCTGATGAGATAGAGCTGCGGAGTGGTGTTATATATGGCTCCCATACCCTCGAGGGTGTAGGTAGCACCCACCTCCAAGCCGTCAATAGCCACGTTGGTCCAGTTCTGGCGAACGATGAAATCGGTCTCATCGGCAGTGAAGGTCAAGTTCCTGCCATCAGCACTCTTGTAAACAGCATTTTCAATCTTCAGATATGCGTTCATGGATGAAACGAGAGGAAGCATTAACGGAGTGGTAATGGTTTCAGGTGTAACCGTAGCACCGCTGCTTTCTACCTGGAAGTTGTTTTGTGTGACAGCGAGTTCCAGCAGTCCGTTGTAGGTCTTCAGGTCGCCATAGATAGGAGCATATTCACCGCCACCCTGGTCGCTGGTAATGACATCGCCTTTTTGGAATCCCAAACCACTTCCAAAAAGCAGTAGGTTGTTATTGTAATCGTCTTTGATATAGGTGTAAGAACCGTTGACATAAGTCACTGTAGGATTGCTTACGAACAACATACCGCCTCCATAGTCTTCTACCATCCAGAGTGAAGTAGGAATGCCTGCACTCCAGTCTTCTTCACCTTTGTTTTCAAAATCTTCTAAGATTTCTGCAATATTCATGCGGCCTTTGTAAACATCGATGGTGTAGCTTTTTGTACTTGGCTGATAGGTTGTTGCATCACCAGCATATGAAGCAGTAACGTTCAACTTTCCATATGATTGGTTGGGAATTTCAATCTTATTGCCGTTGATGGTGGGAATGAGTTTGTCGTTTCCTGAAACTTTTTCAACAGCCCATGTTACAGCGGCACCGCTTACTGTGCTTCCGTTAGCTTTTACGGTAGCAGTAGGCAATGTCGGCATTTCGTTAGGACCATAGGTGAATTTAGTAACATAACCACCAGAAAAATCGATGGATGTAGCAGTACGGGTGTCTGTAGAAGCAGAATAATCGATAACGATAGTTTTGATTCTTACTTGTATGTTTGAGGTGTTAGCATTTCCTAATACAAAAGAAGATGCATTGATATTATATACCCCATCCGTACCAGTGATAGTACTTCCTCCTGCTGTTACAGAAACATTGTTGTAAGAAGCTCCTGTAAAAGTTATTGTAATGGAGTTAATTGTAGCATTTTCAAGAGAGGTCACGGTAATCGTGTTTCCACCATTCGCATGCCAATAAAGGCGAATGTCACCAGCTTTATTTAAGCCAGGGAAATTATTATTGCCTCCTTTGTCTGCCACAACAGACCATTTTGCTGCATCTAAACCTACGGTAGCAGCATCATTTTCCCCCGTCATGTTTCCTGTTTCTGTGCCAGAATATTGGAGAGTTACGCTTTCCGCAGCAACATTAGCTGCAAACACAAGCATCATTGTAAATAAAGTAAAAAGTTTTTTCATAAGCATTTTGTTTTTGTTATTAATAATTTATTGATGTGCAAAATTAGGTATTTCTTTTGAACTATGCAAACATTTTCGTAAACAAAAAGATTTTTTGTTTATATTTTGCTTTTTCGCTGATTTTTAATAACTTTGGCTGCGTAACGAAATGAAAGAAGATTATGGGAAAACATTTTAACTGGTCAGACGAATACTGGCTGCTGCTCATGCAGCTCTATCTGAAAAAGCCGACAGGCTTGAAACCACTATACTCCCGCCAGATGGTGGAGCTGAGTATGGAACTGCACATCCCTCCGCAGATGCTCTACGAACAGATGTTCCGCTTGCGACAGTTAGACACACCGCAACTGGAGCGCCTCTGGGCGAAATATGCGAAAAGTCCGCAACGTCTGGCGCGGGGAGTGAAACTGCTCCGCCAGATGAAAGGCTTCGGACAGGCAGGTATGTTCTACGACGGTGTGGAGGAAAACGAAACATTCGAACGCGACTTCCGCCCGATGGAAGGACATCCCCACCTCAAACCCGCCATGCTCATCCTCGTCCTCGACCTCTATTTCCGACTGACACCCAACACGATGGTGCCCGAGACGCCGGAGATTATCGAACTGGCTAAGAAGATGAAAATCAAGCCCGAAGAGGTGGTGGAACTGATGGAATGCTACCAGCATTGCGACCCTTACCTGAAGAGGAACGCGCCGGCAGACCATCCACTGATGGCGGCGTGCGAGCAAACATGGAAAAGGTTTGGCAACGACAGTCCCGAGAAACTGGCAGCCTTGGCAGCGCAAATGGTGGAATACTTTAAGTGAGGGGGAGATTTTTAGAAACCGAAAACTTGAACAAGTTTTTATCTCAACTGGTTTATAATCTCGGAAATTTTATCTAATTTTGCACATTATATTAAAGAGCGTCTCGTTATGCCTCAAAAACTTGTCAATATACAGGAGCAGAAACAACAGCAGGTGCAGCGCCTTACAGCGCAGCAAATGCTTAATGTGCACTTGTTGGAAATGCCGCTGACAGAACTTGAACAGAGTATCAATGCGGAGATTGATGATAATCCGGCATTGGAAATCAGTGAGGAAGGCAGAGAACTGAAAGGACAGAACGAGGAAGCGAGAGACGATAGCACAGAAGAAACCTTCGAACAACAGACGGAACGAGAGGAGCGTGCCGATGCCTTGGATGCAGCGTTGGAAAGCATTGGGAGCGACGACCAGATGCCCGACTATCACAGCCCTTCATACAGCAAGCAGACAGCCGAATATGAAGAAATAGTGTATGGAGACCCCGTGTCGTTCTATGACAAACTGAGAGAACAGATGGGCGAGCAAATGCTTACCGAGCAACAACGGGAAATCATGGAATATCTCATCGGTTCGCTCGACGACGACGGACTGCTCCGAAAAGAACTCGACACCATCGCCGACGAACTCGCCATCTACCACCACATAGATGTGAGCACGGCTGATATAGAGGAAGTGCTGCGTGTGCTGCAAACGTTCGACCCGCCGGGAATTGGGGCACGCAACCTGCAGGAGTGTCTCCTGCTGCAGATACGGCGTAAGCCAGACTCTGTATGGAAAGAACGTATGGAGAAAGTGGTGAGAAGCCATTTCGAAGCATTCACGAAAAAAAACTGGAACAAGATTGTTGCTGCACTGGGACTGACCGACGAGCAGGCAGAAACCTTGCAGACAGAAATACATCGACTGAACCCGAAGCCCGGAGCAGCGTTGGGAGAAACGGAGGGCAGGAGCATTCAGCAAATAACGCCCGACTTCATCGTGGATACAGGCGACGACGGAACGCTTACGTTTTCCCTTAACCGAGGCGATATTCCGGAGCTGCACATCTCACCCACCTTTACCGAACTGCTGAAAAACTATCAGGAAAATAAAGAGACGATGACCCGCAAAGACAAAGAGGCGCTGCTCTATACAAAAGAGAAAGTCAGCAAGGCGCAGGACTTTATCAATGCGGTCAGACAACGGCAGATTACAATGGTCACGACCATGAGGGCGATTATCGACATACAGCGGAAATTCTTTCAGGAAGGCGACGAGACAGAACTCCGCCCGATGAAACTCAAAGACGTGGCAAAGCGGACAGGACTAGACCTCTCTACCATCTCGCGCGTCAGCAATCTTAAGTATGTGGAGACACGCTGGGGAATCTTCCCGCTGAGATTCTTCTTCAGCGAAGGCTATACCACTGCCGACGGCGAAGAATTGTCAACACGGAAAATGAAAGTCATCCTAAAAGAAATCATCGACAGCGAAGACAAGGACGAGCCGCTGAGCGACGAAGCGCTCACTGCCATCATGAAAGAGAAAGGTTTCCCCATCGCCCGACGCACCGTGGCAAAATACCGGGAGCAGATGGGAATGCCCGTGGCGCGGATGAGGAGAGAGCGCAAAAAGAAACAGGAAAGTCATGAATAAACGGTTAATCATACAAGCAGCAAGGGTGTTGAGCATCATCTTCACACCTTTCTACCTGCCCTTGTTGGGGCTGGCACTGTTGTTTGTGTTCAGTTATCTTCGTATGTTGCCGTTCATGTATAAGATGCAACTGCTGCTGTTGGTATATGTCCTGACGATATTGATGCCCACTTATCTGATACGTCTTTACCTGAAATATCAGGGGTGGAGCCATTATCACCTTGGACAACGGGAGCGACGGATGGTTCCCTACGTGATTTCCATCCTCTCTTATTTTACCTGTTTTTATCTGATGAATATCTTGCACGTGCCCCATTTCGTCAGTAGCATACTCGTTGCAGCCCTTCTGATACAGATTATCTGCGCCATCATCAACGTGTGGTGGAAAGTTTCGACCCATACCGCAGCGATAGGTGGAGTGGCAGGAGTCCTGATTGCCTATGCGCATCTCTTCTTCTTCAATCCCCTTTGGTGGCTGTGTCTGGTGATATTGCTCGCAGGACTGGTTGGGTCGAGCCGCATGATTCTCCGTCAACACACGCTGCTTCAGGTAGTCGTCGGCTTCCTGACAGGGTTCGTCTGCGCCTATTTTTCCGTTATGAAATTATCTATCAATTTAATTATATGAAACCACTTGTAAGTATTATCATGGGCAGCACCAGCGACCTGCCCGTCATGGAGAAAGCCATGAAACAGCTGGAAGAGTTGCAGATTCCTTTCGAGGTGAATGCCCTCTCTGCACATCGCACCCCCGATGCCGTTGAAACTTTTGCTAAGAATGCTCAGGAACGAGGCGTGAAAGTTATTATTGCCGGAGCCGGAATGGCTGCCGCCTTGCCTGGAGTGATTGCAGCTCAGACAAACCTTCCCGTCATCGGAGTACCCATCAAGGGGATGCTCGACGGACTGGATGCGCTGCTCAGTATCGTGCAGATGCCTCCGGGAATACCTGTGGCGACGGTCGGTGTGAACGGTGCAGCCAACGCGGCAGTGCTCGCAGCGCAGATGATAGCGCTGGCTGATGCGAATATTGCCGTGAGGGTAGCCGAACAAAAAAAGAAACTCGGGGAAAAGATAGAGAAAGCAAACAAAGAACTTGCTGAAATAAAGTATCAATTCAAAACCAATTGAATACAGCGAAAAGATGACAGAACAACCTTTCGGATACAAGCGACGGCAAAGTGACGAAGTGTGTGTGGGCGATTTGCGCATCGGGGGCGATAACCCTATACGCGTTCAATCGATGACAACCACTTCAACACTCGACACAGACGGGTCTGTGGAACAGGCTTGCAGGATTATTGATGCCGGCGGTGAACTGGTGCGGCTGACCACACAAGGGACAAAAGAAGCGGAGAATCTCAGAAATATTAGCGCCGGTCTTCGGGAAAAAGGCTACCACACACCAATCGTTGCCGATGTGCATTTCAATCCCAATGTGGCTGAAGTGGCTGCGCTGTATGCGCAAAAGGTGAGAATCAATCCGGGAAATTATGTCGATCCTGCCCGCACGTTCAAGCGGATAGAATATACCGACGAGCAGTATGCCGACGAACTTCAGAAGATAGAAAGGCGGTTCCTTCCATTAATCAATCTTTGCAAAGCACATCGCACGGCACTCCGGATAGGCGTGAATCACGGTTCGCTCTCCGACCGCATCATGTCGCGCTATGGCGATACGCCCGAAGGAATTGTAGAGAGTTGTATGGAGTTTCTCCGGATTCTCAAGCGCGAACGATTCAACGATGTTCTGATTTCCATCAAGGCATCCAACACCGTGGTGATGGTGCAGTCTGTCCGCCTGTTGGTGGAATGTATGGAGAGGGAACAGATGCACTATCCGCTGCACCTCGGTGTGACGGAGGCTGGTGAAGGAGAGGACGGACGTGTTAGGAGTGCCGTGGGAATAGGAGCCCTGCTGACGGAAGGCATCGGCGACACCATCCGTGTGTCGCTCAGTGAGGAGCCCGAAGCCGAAATTCCCGTAGCCAAGACTTTGGTGCGACTGATTGAGCCTTGTGCGAAACTGCGGGCGATGGCAGAGAATGGGGAATGGAACGAAGATGGGGAATACTGTCGTCTTGATGGCGATACGATACGTTTGCATGTTCAAGCCACCGATTGGGAAGAATTGCAGCTGAAGGCATCGATGGCTTGTGGGGCACTGTTGATTGACCGCAAGGCAAAGGACTTGGTCATCACCACCGATGACGCACGTTTCAGCGCAGAGAAATTGCAGGCGTTGGCAGACAATATCCTGCAGGCTGCCCGTATCAAGTTTACGAAAACCGAATACATCTCTTGTCCGGGTTGCGGGCGCACATTATATAATTTAAGGGATACGATTCTCCGTATCAAAGAGGCGACGCAACACCTGACGGGTTTGAAAATTGCCATCATGGGATGTATCGTCAACGGACCCGGTGAGATGGCTGATGCCGACTACGGATATGTCGGGGCGGCACGCGGACGGATTTCTCTCTACAGGCAGAAAGTGTGTGTAGAAAAGAATATCCCCGAGGAAGAGGCGGTAGAAAAACTGCTGCAACTCCTGACTTCGTCAATGCGCCACCCAAATTAAGATTTGTTGCCAGATATGTCGAAAAGTGGTTTCACTGCGAGGTGCTTCTCCGTCAAGAAGAGTGTCTTAGTGAAGTAAGTCCCGTTTTTAGGCATCCTTACCCTGATTGTCGTGATAGTTTTGGCTGCCTCAAGCACCTTATCGACACTCATCCCAATCTTGTTAATGGCAATGAGTCGCTCCAGTTCCTTATATACCTTATAGGCGATGAAGCAAATGCAGACATGTGCCTCTATCCTACGTTCTGTAAAATGAAACATCGGACGCATTTCCAGAGTTCCTTTTGAAATACGGAATGCACGTTCCACCACCCAGAGTCCATGATACTCGGCAATGACACGCTCGGCGTCAAGGTCTGTATTGGTGATGTAGCCCTTGAGTCCGTCCCACTGGCAGTCCTCTGCAATCTTCTCTTCGCTGATGACGACTTCTATGTCCTTGCTGATTTCAAGAAACTTGTTGTAGCCACGCTTGTTCACCTGACTCTTCGTGATGCGTCCGGTCTTATAGGCTTTTCTCAATCGGACAATTCCGCGGTCACGGTTGTAGGCATCCTTCTTTGCACGCTTGTCGGAATAACTGACGATAAGTCTTTCCCCATTCTCACGTTTGTAGTCGTAACAGGCTTTATCAACCTTCTCTAAAGAGAGAATCCATTGCTTCACGCTTGCGCTCTCGCTCTTGATGCGGGCTCCAAGTATGTAGTTGTAGCCAGCCTCCTGCAGCAAAGTGACATTGTTCTTGTTCATCAAGCCTGAGTCTGCCACCACAACAAAATCTTTCCCCAGATTGAAACGCTGCTTGAAGTCATCTATCATTGGTATCATGGTGAAGCCCTCATACTGGCTGCCGTTGAACAGAGAGTATGAAAGCGGGTAGCCTCCTTCTGATACAAGCAGACCGAGTATAACCTGTGACTCTGCCGTCTTTCCATCCTTTGAAAACCCCGGTTCACGCAATACGTCCGTCTGTGCTGTCTCAAAGTAGAGCGTCGTCACGTCGTAGAACATCAATCCAATCTTGCCTCCGAACAGTTTCCGGGTGTGCTCTACGCTAATCTGCTGCGCAAGCTCCATCTGGGTATTGTAGAGCTTGTCCATGTAGCGATAGATGTGGTTGAGGTCAACATCTTCATCATAATATGACTTCAGGTAATCTACTGTGGCAAGTTTGCTTCTGGGCTGCGACACCCTTGCGATTACCAAATGACGCAGAATCTCATCGGGAATCCGGTTGAAGCCGATGCTGTCATAGACTTGATCAAGCAGAAGCCGAGTACCGTTTATCAACACGTTGTCAATATTGCTAAGGAAACGCTCTGTCTCCTCGACTTCCTTTCCCTTGCGGTCATCAAAGTCAAGTTCTTGCTGACCGCCAAATGAACGTATCCATGCAGCAGCCTTATCGCATAATGAATGTATTTCCTCTTCGGATGTAGAGGAGCCAAACGATTTTATTTCTTTATACTTTCCACTCGCTTTACTGACCACTACCACACTTGTAGAGCCGGAACGATTGTGTTTCTTGCGTACATACATGGTGCAAAGGTACACGTTTTTCGCTTGCGCCACCCAAACCACCCAATAATTTTACGTAACTCGCTGATTATCATTGTGCGCTATATGATGGCGCAAAAAAGTGATGAAGTCAGGAAAAGAATATCCCCGAGGAAGAGGCGGTAGAAAAACTGCTGCAACTCATTCAAAATGATCAAGCTGCAGCAGGTAATGGTGTGAGCGGATAAAGAACTTCCTTACTTCGCTCCCAGTCTTTTTAGCCATTTCCCGCCAGTCATACAGGCAATGCCGATAACGATGAAGGGGAGGCTAAGCAGTTGTCCCATATTGAGAAGCATGCCGCTTTCGAAATCCA
This sequence comes from Prevotella sp. Rep29, assembly GCF_019551475.1. Lineage (NCBI taxonomy): Bacteria > Pseudomonadati > Bacteroidota > Bacteroidia > Bacteroidales > Prevotellaceae > Prevotella > Prevotella sp. Rep29. Next base: position 2,615,592 of record NZ_CP047159.1, on the reverse strand, counting down.
CTTGGTCTATCTTGGTAAACTCGATGAAGAATCGTGCGGTGAAAATAAGTGTCAGGCATAGTCCGAAGAAGAAGCCCGTGCCGACTTTCTCAGGTCTCTTTCTGTAAAGATACCAGCCGATAAAGAAAAAGACGAAGTAGCAGATAGCCTCGTAGAGTTGTCCCGGATGTCGCGGAGCGTCCGACAGTCCCCGTCCCGCATTTTCAAAGACAAATGCCCAAGGAACGTCGGTCACCTTGCCGATAATCTCCGAGTTCATCAGGTTGCCTAAGCGGATGAAGCAAGCTGTCAGCGGAGTGGCAATAGCGATGTTGTCGAATACAATCCAGAGATTGAGATGTGTGCGGCGATAGTACAGATAAAGTCCCAGCATCAGTCCGAGCGTACCACCGTGTGATGCCAATCCTTCGTATCCGGTAAACTTCCATCCCTCAGCCGTATGTTTCATTGGGAGAAAGACTTCGAGGAAGCGGTCCCAACTGCTCAGATATACATCGGGCTCGTAGAAGAAACAGTGTCCCAACCGCGCACCGATGATGATACCGAGAAAACAATAAATCAACAGCGGGTCGAACAGTTCATCCTTGATTTTCTGTTCTTTATATAGTCGTCGGACGATGAGAAATGCCAGCACGAGACCAATCAGCCAGCAGAGCGAGTACCAACGAAACCCAAAGCTGCCAATCTGGAATGCAATCTCCGACGGTGCCCAGTTGATGTAGTTGATAAAATGCGTCATCATTTATTTATTATTTGTCATTTATCCTTTAACAAAGCGCTACACATTGAACCGGAAGTGCATGATGTCTCCGTCTTGGACGACATATTCCTTTCCTTCCACAGCCAGTTTTCCTGCTTCGCGCACGGCAGCTTCCGATCCGTATTGGATATAGTCATCGTATTTGATGACCTCTGCGCGAATGAATCCCTTTTCAAAATCGGTATGGATAACACCGGCACATTGTGGTGCTTTCCATCCTTTCTTATAGGTCCAAGCCTTCACTTCCATCTCACCGGCGGTGATGAATGTCTGCAGGTTGAGTAGTGCATAGGCTTTTTTAATGAGTCGGTTCACGCCGCTTTCTTCCAATCCCAGTTCGTCAAGAAAAAGTTTCTTGTCTTCATACGACTCCAGTTCGGCGATGTCCTCCTCTGTTTTTCCTGCGATAATCATAGTTTCTGCTCCCTCTTCAGCCGCTAACTGTTCGATGCGACGGGCGTATTCGTTGCCAGTTTTTGCGGATGCCTCGTCCACGTTGCACACATAGAGCACGGGCTTTGACGTGAGAAGGAAAAGATTGCGGGCGGCATCTTGTTCCTCTTTGCTCTCAAACGTGACGACACGGGTGTTTTTCCCTTTTTCCAAAACTTCTTTGTAGGCTTCCAGTACGGTCATGAGCACTTTGGCATCCTTGTTGCCGGCGGCGGCCGTCTTTTGTGTTTTGGCGAGTTGTCCTTCTATGGTTTCGAGGTCTTTGAGTTGCAGTTCGGTGTCGATAATCTCCTTGTCACGCACAGGGTCTATGGTTCCGTCCACGTGGGTGATATTGTCGTCGTCGAAGCAGCGCAGCACATGGATGATGGCATCAGTCTCCCGGATGTTTCCGAGAAATTTGTTTCCCAGTCCTTCGCCTTTTGATGCCCCCTTTACGAGTCCGGCGATGTCAACAACTTCGCACGTTGCCGGCACGATACGTCCGGGGTGAACAATCTCTGCAAGTCGTGTGAGTCGCTCGTCGGGCACGGTGATGACGCCGACGTTGGGTTCTATCGTGCAGAAGGGAAAGTTGGCTGCCTGTGCCTTTGCGCTCGACAGGCAGTTGAAGAGTGTTGACTTACCTACGTTTGGCAGTCCTACGATGCCACATTTTAATGCCATATCTTTCAGAGTTTTCTAATTGTGTGCAAATGTACATAAAAATTTTGGATTAAGAGGCTTGTCGAAAAAAAAAATATTATTGTTCATTTGCGGAATTATTTATACCTTTGCACGGATAGAAGGCGACACAGATGAAAAACTGGATGAGAATCGTATTCAAGATATTGAAAGGACTGGGAATTTTCTCGGTCGTGATAGTCGTGCTGACAGCAATCGGTGCCTATTTGCTGAACACACCGGCTGTGCAGAATTACATGATGGGGAAGGCGACCGGATTGCTGTCTGAAAGACTGAATACGCGTGTGAAGGTGGACAGTGTATCGATTGATTTCTGGGGTTATGATGTGTTTCTGCATGGTCTGACGATAGAGGACCAGGAGCATCGTGAAATGTTGGATATGGATGTGCTGGTTGCTGATGTGGATCTCTGGGCGCTATTGAAAAAGAAGGTCATTGTGAAGCGTATCAACATAAAGGGACTGAATGCGCTCTTGCTGAAACCATCGCCCGACGAACCCGCCAATTATCAGTTCCTCATAGATTCGTTGGCTGGCGGTAGGGATGCGGGAAAGCATAAGCAGTCGAGAAAAATGGAGATTGATATCAGCAATGTCAAGTTGCAAGACGTGTGTGCGCAGTATAACTCATCGGAATTTTCGTTGCGGCAAGTGACGTATAAAAAGCGACGCAAAAACAGGCATGCGGTGGAGATTGAGGGTCTGAACGTGAAGACGGACAATAAGAAGCCGCGCAAAAACGTGGGGAAGCCTCATCGTGGTTTCTTCGATGTGGGGCATCTCAACATGACGGCAGACATGAAATTGGAGATTGATTTCCTGAAGAAAGACTCGGTAAGGGCTGTCCTTGAGAAATGCCGATTGATAGATAAGACAGGAGGAATAGATGTGTCCGATTTGCGCACGACGATAGATTTCTATCACGACAGTTTGTTTTTCAAGGATATATTTTTGCAGCAGAAGTCAACGGTCGTAGAAATAGCTGACGCGCAGGTGCAGCTGCCCAATAGAAAGACGGGTAGGCGTTTGAGTTTTTCTACCGGTAATATTTCCGGCCGTGCTTATCTCAAGGATATTTCGAGAGCTTTCTCTCCTCCGCTGAAACATTTCAGTCTGCCGCTTAATTTCCAGGCGCGGATGCGTGGTTCGGAGGACGAGCTGTCGTTCAGTGGCGTGCGTGTGAAGACGGATGACGGACGGCTCACGGCGAGCGGTGCAGGGAAGGTGTCGCAACTGAGAGGCAAGAAGAAGTTGGGTGTGCATTTCAATGTGAGCGACCTGCGTGTGAAGGGCGATATGAAGGAGAAAATCATCAATCAGTTTGTGGTGAAAAAGCTGATGATGGGGCAAGTTCGCAAGTTGGGAAATCTCCATGCCAAGGGAAGTTTCGACGTGCATTGGAAGCGGTTGGACTTTCAAGGGTGGCTTCACACAGCAGCAGGAAGCCTGAACTTCTCGTTAGGCATAGACAATCTTCATAAATATCTCACAGGCAGTGTGAAGAGCGATGCCTTCAAATTGTCGCAAGTGGTGGATCTTCCCAAGTTGGGAAATCTGGCTTGTCAGGCGAGTTTCAAGATTGACATATCGAAGTCGCGCACGGCGAAGATACGTCGGACACAGGGAGGGAAGTTACCCATCGGAACGGTCGATGCGCAGATTGACGACTGCAGCTATGGGGGAGTCCACATTCGGAATCTGAGGGCAGACATCAAGAGCGACGGCGCCATAGCTGCCGGCAACCTGATGCAGCTGGGCAAGCGTAGGGCGCTTTACTGTTCGTTCAGTTTCACCGATACCGACAATATGCGGGATATGAAGATAACGAATCCCGGTATCATGTTCTATAAGCACAAGGACAAGAGCGGACAGGAAATGACCGAAGAGGAGTTGTTGCGGATGAAGGCAGAGAAGGTGGCAAAAAAGCAAGCCGAAAAAGCATCAGAGCAGGCTGCGCGAAAGGAGGAAAGGGCGCGAAAGGCATTGGAGAAGGCTGAACGAAAGGAGCAAAAAGCGGCTGAAAAAGCAGCGCGGAAGGCGCAAAAGGCTGCTGAGAAAGCGGAGCGAAAAGCACGAAAGGCGACGGAGAAAGCTGCGAAGGAATGACATAATTGGGGAGGAATAGTTATTTTCTCAATCTTTTTTAGTATTTTTGTAGCCACTTTTTATAAGGAGTTTTCATTTTTTATGAACGACAATAATAGATTTGTACGGCAGGTTGCAGAACGGAAATATGAGTTCGGTTTCACCACCGACGTCAAGACCGAGATTATCGAGAAGGGCTTGAACGAGGATGTTGTGCGCCTGATTTCAGCCAAGAAGAACGAGCCGGAATGGCTGTTGGAGTTCCGTCTGAAGGCGTTTCGCTATTGGCAGACGCTCGAACAGCCTTCGTGGGGGCACGTCCGATTGCCAGAAATAGATTACCAAGACATTTCTTATTATGCCGACCCGTTGGCGCAGAAGCCGAAGGGGACGGGCGAGATAGACCCCGAACTGGAAAAGACATTCGACAAACTCGGCATTCCTCTCGAAGAACGGCTGGCATTGAGTGGCGTGGCTGTCGATGCCATCATGGACTCGGTCAGCGTGAAGACTACTTTCAAGGAGAAACTTTCCGAGTTGGGAGTGATTTTCTGCAGCATCGGTGAAGCCGTTCAAGAGCATCCCGAGTTGGTGCGTAAGTTTTTAGGGACGGTGGTTCCCTATCGCGACAATTTCTTTGCGGCGCTCAACAGTGCGGTCTTTTCCGACGGTTCGTTTGTATATATTCCCAAGGGCGTTCGTTGTCCGATGGAACTGTCGTCCTATTTCCGCATCAATGCCCGCAACACGGGGCAGTTTGAGCGTACGCTGATTGTGGCGGAAGATGACAGTTATGTTTCTTATTTAGAGGGTTGTACGGCACCGATGCGCGACGAGAATCAGTTGCATGCCGCGATTGTTGAGATTATTGTGATGGACCGTGCCGAAGTGAAATATTCGACGGTTCAGAACTGGTATCCCGGCGATGAGAAGGGTCGGGGCGGTGTGTTGAACCTCGTGACGAAGCGGGGAGAGTTGCGCGGTGCGCACTCCAAACTCTCATGGACGCAAGTGGAGACGGGAAGTGCCATCACGTGGAAATATCCGTCGTGCGTCTTGCGTGGCGACAACAGTGTGGCAGAGTTTTATTCGGTTGCCGTAACAAACAATTATCAGGAGGCAGACACGGGGACGAAGATGATACACATCGGCAAGAATACCCGTTCGACGATTATTTCGAAGGGAATCTCTGCCGGTCATTCGCAAAACTCGTATCGCGGACTGGTGCGTGCGACGTCGAACGCCGACAACGCCCGCAACTACTCGTCGTGTGACTCTCTGCTTTTAGGCAGCGACTGTGGGGCGCACACCTTCCCCTATATGGATATCCACAACGAGACCGCTATCGTGGAGCACGAAGCGACTACGTCGAAAATCAGCGAGGACCAGCTCATGTATTGCAACCAGCGAGGCATTCCGACGGAAGCAGCGGTGGGACTCATCGTCAATGGCTATGCGAAGGAGGTGTTGCAGAAACTGCCGATGGAGTTTGCCGTCGAGGCTCAGAAACTGCTCTCCGTCTCGCTTGAAGGGACGGTGGGATGATGGGAAAACCAACATTTTTATAAATGAAAAGGATATATATATTAACAGTATTGTTGTGTTTCGCTGTCTTTGAAGCACAGGCACAAGACAATGAGAAGGCGCCATGGGGAAAGCGGGCTGTAAAGACCGTGAAAACATTCCTCGACAATTTGGCGTTCAGGAATTTGGATTCGACTTACCTTGAATTGCCGAAACATGGGTGGAAAGTGTCCGTGACAACCAATTTCGCCGGCATCAGCGCCAGTGTGGAAGGACATGATATTCCCACTTATCAGGATATCAGTGTTGACATGCGTTCCAAACTGAGCGGACAGACAGCCATCATGATGGGTTACCGTTCGCTGTCAGCCAGTTACTCATTCGACGTTGCGCACGGATATTCCAGCGATTTCAACCTCGCATGGTTTGGTAAGCGGTTCGGAGTAGAGTTTCGCAGCCATTCCACAGAAGGTTTGAGGGGAACGCTCGATGCCACTGCCACCGAAGGGAACCTGCCCATCAAGGAAGGCGACACGCGGTTGAAGGCTACCATCATCAATGGTTACTATGTGTTCAACTATAAGAAATATTCGCTGCCCGCAGCCATGAAACAGTCGGTCATACAAAAACGGTCGGCAGGTTCGCTCACGGCATACGCCCTCTTTCTCTCCGCCCGCCTGGATGGTAAGAACCAAATGGCTTCAGCCATGCTGAACGGCTTGAAGAAAATAGAGTTCTATCAGGCTGCCGTTGGGTTGGGTTATGGCTACAACTATACGCCTAATCAGGGACGTTTGCTGATGCACATCTCGGCAGCTCCCTTGTTGGTGTTTTTCAATAAGAACTTCATCACTGCCGCCGTCGATGTTCCGCTGAGCGATGGAAGCAGGTTTCAGACAGACATCAGTAAGGAGGTTAAGACCAAACACAAGTATTTCCTCACGGGAGTAGCCCGCGCATCGGTGCATTATAACCTGAGTAAGCAGGTGTATGTGGGTGCTGCCGCCCTAGTCAACGACATCCGTTTCTCCTCAGCCTCGGGAGTAGAGATGCAAATGGACGACTGGATTGTCAACGCCAGCGTGGGAGTGAGGTTCTGACAGAGATGAAAAGACGAGCCATCGAACGGCAGTGAGAAAAAAGAATCAAGACTAAGAAGAATAAAGAAAATATGTTAGAAGTACGCAATCTGCACGCCCGTATCGGCGACAAAGAGATATTGAAAGGCATCGACCTTGTGATTAAACCGGGTGAGACGCACGCCGTCATGGGACCTAACGGCAGTGGTAAGTCAACACTCTCGGCTGTGCTCATCGTCAATGGCTATGCGAAGGAGGTGTTGCAGAAACTGCCGATGGAGTTTGTCGTCGAGGCTCAGAAACTGCTCTCCGTCTCGCTTGAAGGGACGGTAGGTTAATCGCGTTATTTGTATTGGATATTCAATGTGGCACCTGCACCTGTACTGGCATCGGTCAGTATGGTAGCAACCTTGTTGGCATCATATGAGAGATAGTCGTATGTCGGTACGAACTGAGTTCTGTCACCCTGATGCAGTTCGGTATCTTCCAGTCCAACACAACCTGTTATTTTGACATTGAAGTCTTTATCTCCGTGCCAGTCACGAAGAGCGTTCTTCTGTGCCTCTTCAGTTGTGAAGGCACATTTTTCTACATAGATATTGCTATATACTCCATAGCCTATGCAATAGTTGTAATCGGTGCCGTCATATAGGCAGTTGACCACATGAACCTTTCCGAAACGCACACGCGGACAGCGTTCTATACATCCTGAACCCCACCAACAGTTGATAAACGTGCAGTTAAGATGACCTTCGTCAACGTCTGCCGAATTATTGCTGTTGCCTATCAAATTGCTATTGCAGTGCTTGTCGTTTTCTCCGCTGCCGCCAGCCTTGGGCTCTATCAGATAGCGGAAGCGGGTCCAACTACAGCAGATGTTGTCTGAACCCGACACAATGTCGAAGTTGCCGTCAATGCCATCCTGAATGTCACAGTGATCTACCCATACATTCGTGGCATTTGTCAAGGAAATGTTGTCGCCATCGTTCGCGTCTATATCGTATGCGCCAGGACCAAGCAGTGTGAGGTTGCGTATAATGACATTATTACTGCCAACCAGCAGGAAGATGCCGGCATTCTCGTCACGGTTGGCATTTTTTACTGATGCGCCTGAAATACCGAGTATCGTCTTGTTCGAACCCACCATGATTCTTGTACTTAGTGAAATATGCCCTTGAATATACACTGTGGCTGGCTCTGTGCCGCTCACGGCATTCCTCAGCTCTGCTTCTGTGGTCACGAGGACAGGATTCTGGTTATTGCTACCCGTCACCTCTTTTCCGAATCCTACTGGTCGGTTCATGTCATAAACCGACAGGTCTGGCTTTTCTTCTTCTCCAATGGGGGTGTCAGCGTTGTCAGAGCATGACGAGAACACTAGGACTGTACCGAGCAAAAGGGCTACCGATACTGATAAATAGAATCTTTTCTTCATATGTCTTATATATTACTCTATTGAATACGGATGCAAAAATACGCATTTTATTTTAAAAAGGCGCAAAAAATGGTAACTGTAGATTCCAGTAGCAAGTGCAAAGTTATGTTATTTTTTTTGAAGAATTCAGCAGTAGGTGTGGAAAAGTTCAGTTTTTTTCTTGGCCTACGGTTTATTTTATGTTGTATTCTCTTTATTTGTTCCTCTGAAATATGTTTAAAGTCAGTTCCTTTTGGTATATATTGCCTGATGAGTTTGTTGGTGTTTTCTATGTTTCCTTTCTCCCATGATGAGTATGGATGTGTGAAGAAGATCTTTGTTTTGAGTCTCTCTGCTATGTATTTGTGCTCAGCGAACTCACTTCCGTTGTCTGTGGTAATACTTTTTATCCTTCCTATGTACGGTGTCATCATGGCTACTACGGTTTTTGCCAGCTGCTTTGCGTTTTTCCCGTGTCTGAGTTTTCTCATCATGAAGAAGTCCCGGCTTCTCTCGACAATTGTAACGATTGCCCCTTTTCCGTCCTTTCCGATGATGGTGTCCATTTCGAAATCCCCGAATCGTGTTCCGTCAGCCTCTTCTTCCCTCTGTTCTATCATTACCCTGTCCTTTATGGCAGTATGTGCAGTTTCGGCAGTCCTTCTGATGTTCTTCAGGCGGTGCCTGCAGTGTTTGTAGAGTTCTCCTCCGCACTTGCGGTCAAATCGGATATATTGATAGATGGTTTCTACTGAAACGCACTTTTCCCCATTCCTTTCCATCCATCCCTTGATTTGTTCCGGCGACCACTGCTCACACACCAGGAGTGAGACGATTCTCTTTCGCATATCTATGGAGAACTTGCGGTGTTTCCTCATCCTGTGCTTACGCTCGTCACACTTATGCTGGGCTATACCATAATGGTAATGGTGTGTGCCTTTGTTGCGTTTCAACTCACGATAGACTGTGCTGTAATGCACTCCTATCGTATCAGCGATGTCTTTTATCGCTACATTCTTTTGCCGTAACACGAAAATTGTGTACCTTTGCTGTGAGGTTAGTTGATGATACATCATTACAATACAAAGTTAACTAATCTTTGGGAGACAGCAGTCTCCCTTTTTGCTTTTTTTGTATTGCTACTGGTGAATCAATGTCTCGCCGGGGCTGTCTGCCCCTTGCCGACGGCGTTCCACGAGTGTTTTACATGGTTGAGAGCTTACAATTGAAAACCATTTGCACTTCTTATTGGAACTTATGAACTACATATCTCACAAACAATGTTGCGGATAATTTGCATGGCTCATTTTTTATTTGTAATTTTGCAGCCAATTACAGATTGAATAAATATGTTAGAAGTACGCAATCTGCACGCCCGTATCGGCGACAAAGAGATATTGAAAGGCATCGACCTTGTGATTAAACCGGGTGAGACGCACGCCGTCATGGGACCTAACGGCAGCGGCAAGTCAACACTCTCGGCTGTGCTCGTGGGCAATCCGCTCTACGAGGTGACCGACGGCACGGCGGTGTTCAACGGCAAGAATCTGCTCGAGATGACACCCGACGCCCGCGCCAACGAAGGACTCTTCCTCTCGTTCCAATATCCGGTGGAGATTCCGGGCGTGTCGATGACCAATTTCCTGAAGACAGCCATCAACGAGAAGCGCAAATATCAAGGCTTGCCCGAACTGAAGGCTGCCGATTTCCTGAAACTCATGAATGAGAAACGGCAGGTGGTGGAACTCGATTCGAAGTTCACCCGCCGTTCGGTGAACGAAGGCTTCAGCGGCGGTGAGAAAAAGCGCAACGAAATCTTCCAGATGGCGATGCTCGAACCGCGTCTTGCCATCCTTGACGAGACCGATTCGGGGCTCGATGTTGATGCCATGCGCATCGTGGCTGAGGGAGTCAACAAACTGCGTACGGCGGACAACTGCCGCATCGTCATCACCCACTACGACCGTCTGCTCGAAATGATTCGCCCCGACGTGGTACACATCCTCTACGACGGGCGCATCGTCCGCACCGGCGGCATGGAACTCGCACAAGAGATACAAAAGCGAGGTTACGACTGGATTAAAAAATAGGAGTCGGTAGCGAGGCATTACCCTCCCTCACGAGGCACTTCGGCACTCCTCTCAAAATGTATATTTATTCAGTCTGCGCGTTTGTGGAGGCTGTTTTGTAATATTTTGATTTACAGGTAGTTAAAAGGTGCTTTCCAAAAGTGCCACTTTCGCGTCCTAAAAGTGCCACTTTTGGAAGCTAAAAGTTCCCCTTTTGGAGCCTAAAAGTTCCCCTTTTGGAAAACGATAGTTCAACGACGGGAAAACTGCATAAACATTCTGCCTTTCTGTATGAATATACAGTCAAGGAAAAAGCGGAAGTTTGAGTTCCTTTTTCGCTTGTTTTCCAGAACCGGGTTGTTGATTTTTGTTTTACAAAAAGACCCGCACATCGTTGGTGTTTCCAAAGAAAAATACTATCTTTGTAAAAAATAAGCTGCATCTCAGCAATTTCAAGCGAGCTTGATTGCGTTCGATTTGCATTATTTTTGTAGAAAACAATAAAAACGACTACGCATATATGGAGACTATCAACCACTTTCTCACCCAAGCCAGTGACTTTCTATGGGGATGGCCGATGATTATTCTCTTGCTCGGCACGCATGTCTATCTCACCATCCGACTGCGTTTTCCACAGCGCAAGATTTTCACCGCTATACACCTCAGTGTCGTTCCCGACAAGGACGCCAAGGGCGATGTGTCGCAGTTTGGAGCCTTGGCAACAGCCTTGGCGGCAACCATCGGTACGGGAAACATTATCGGCATCGCAACGGCGGTGTCGCTGGGAGGTCCGGGAGCCGTCTTCTGGTGCTGGTTGACGGGCGTGTTTGGCATCGCCACCAAGTATAGCGAAGGGCTGTTGGCTATGAAATATCGTGTCAAGACAGCCCAGGGCACCATGCTCGGCGGTCCTATGTATGCCTTAGAGCGCGGTCTGGGATGGAAGTGGCTTGCTGTGCTGTTCGCCGTCTTTGCATTTATGGCATCGTTCGGCATCGGGTCCACCGTGCAGGCGAACGCCATTTCCGTCATGGCAGAGGAAGGTTTCGGCATCTCTCCCTGGGTTACGGCAGTGGTTGTCACCCTCCTTGTGTCACTCGTCGTGCTGGGAGGCATCAAGAGTATCGCCAAGGTGTGCGGAGCGCTGGTGCCTTTCATGGCAGCGTTCTATGTCGTAGGCTGCATCTATATCCTCTGTGTCAACGGTGCGTTTGTGCTGCCAGCCATTAAGCTGATAGTCGTTTCAGCCTTTTCGTCAGAGGCTGCCGGTGGCGGCTTTGTGGGTGGTTCGATTATTATGGCGGCACGTTACGGTATTGCGCGCGGGTTGTTCAGCAACGAGTCGGGACTGGGTTCGGCACCCATTGCTGCAGCCGCCGCACAGGCACGCAACCCAGTGAGGCAGGCTTTGGTGTCGGCAACGGGAACCTTCTGGGACACCGTTGTTATCTGTGCGCTCACGGGCATCGTGATTGTGAGCAGCATATTGATGCATCCCGACATCGACTATAGCCATGGCGGCACACTCACCAAGATGGCATTTTCCAAGATACCCGTCGTGGGGACACCATTTTTGTCGATAGCCCTATTCACTTTTGCCTTCAGCACCATACTGGGCTGGTGTTATTATGGCGAGCGCTGTGTGGAATATCTTGCACGTCGCAAGCCGAATACCGCCGTCATCGCCTATCGGGCGGTATATATTGTGACGGTGTTTGTGGGCAGTGTGGTCGGTTTAGGCATGGTGTGGAACCTCGCCGACTGCATGAACGCGCTTATGGCGTTGCCCAACCTCGTCTCGCTGTTGCTGCTGAGCGGAGTGCTGGTGCGCGAAACGAGGAAATATCTTTGGGAAGACCGGCTGCACGAATGGAGTTCCGACCACAAATAATGGAGCCGTTGGGAGCTTGAAAATAAACGACACATTATTTTGTGTTTAGGGAAATTTATGTTATCTTTGTAGAAAATAAGCTGCATCTCAGCAATTTCAAGCAAGCTTGATTGCGTTCGATTTGCATTATCTTTGTAGAAAATAAGCTGCATCCGTAGGGGTCGATCAATGTATCGACCCGCTGATTGCGTTCGATATGGCATCTTACTTCATGGAAAAGCATAGACTAAATTATTCATCAAAACAAAAATATTATGGAAAAAGTAACAAGATTATGCCCTGTTTGCGGTGAGCTGATAGATGCGCATGCTCAGATTTGCCCTATCTGTGGCGAACCGACGGGTTTCCCTGCTGAAATTCCGGTGCAACCCTCACCACAAGAGGAAGAAAAAACAATTCAGGACTCATCGTTAATTGATAGTCAGGAAGAATTGGTGTCGGCAATTGAAAATCAGGAAGTGATACCACCATCAATTGATGACCAGGAAATGATACCATTATCAATTGATGACCAGGAAGTGGTGCCGCCCCCTATTGTGGAAACACCTGTGCCTGAGGTAAAACCGGAAGCTGTAGTGACGCCTCCGCCCATCCCCAAGCCTGCGGCAGTACCTCCACCCATTCCACCTGCAACACCCGTTCCGCCAACTCCCGTCGTGGAGGAAAAGAAACAGTCGTCATGGGGATGGATTGCCTTCACGCTGTTGCTGCTGGCGGTCATCGGCGCAGGAGTCTATTTCCTCTTCTTAAACGACAATAAATCGGACACGCAGGAAACTGTTCCCACTGTCTCCGTGGCAGAGAAGTCGGCAGTGGAAGTAATTGACAGTATTCAGAAAGTGCTGCCGCCAGGTGCACAGACCGTACTACGGGTGACGAGCGGCGATGCGCCCTGCCTCTTCTTCCTGAACAACGGACATTTCCATCGTTTCGATGCCAAGGAAAAGCAGACCATCGAAATCGACCTCGCATCGTTGAACCCCGAAGCGTCGGTAGATATTTTGAAAGGTGGCATCATCAAAGCCACACCAACACCCGACGAGAAAGACATCTTGCTCGTGGTCACTCCCAAAGATTCGGAGAGAGCCCTCTATAAATATAATGTGGAAGGGTCACGGGTGGACGTGCTCGGCGTAGGCGAGATAGAAGAATACGGCAGTGGCTACATCATCCACGGCATCAACAACGAACGCCACATCGACAACACGGGAAACATTACCCGCGAATTTGACCCGGGACTGCCCGAGGAACTCCAGAACACTGAGAAAGAAAGTAAGCCCGCTCAGACAAAGCCGAGGTCTCAGACAAAGACCCCGAAGCCTTCGGAACCGGCAACAGCTGCGCCCTCTGAGCCCGAGCCGCCAGTGGAAAACCAAGGGACAGGCTTCCGCCTCGAACCGATTTAAATAGAATCATCCACTTAAAAACAGAAACGACTATGGAAGAAACAAAGAAATGCCCCTACTGTGGCGAAGAAATCAAGGCAGTAGCCAAGAAATGCCGCTATTGCGGACAGTGGCTGGACGACGTTGATACGCAACAGCCATCAGAGGAGCCTGTTGCCGAACAAACGGCAACCATGCCGCCGCCACCTCCACCGAAAGAGGAATTTGCGGAAGAGGCAAAGACGGCAGTGGACGACCTCGGCAATCAGTTCAAAAACATTGCCGACGATTTCGAAGGACAGAAATCATCTATCACCAAGGCGTTTTGTGATGGGTTGAAGAACACGATGAACAATCTGTTCGGTATTTGCATGACGACCATTGCCCTCTTGATTCTCATCATCCTGCTGAAAGGCGTAGGCGACGAGATGGTCGGCGGTCTCGTGGGAGGAATGATTCCCTTCTTCCTCATCATCGTAGGCTGGGGCATACACGTCTTTTACATGTTCAGCAAACTGGACAATCCGCCCGCTGCCATCGCCGGTGACAAAAAGAAAATCAAAGGCTATAAGTTCGTGTCGATGGTAGTCAGCATCGCCGTCTATTTTGCCTATGCGATTGTTGCCGCCATTATGATATGGCTCTTCGGAAAGGTAATCGACGTTTGGATTCTGTTCGTGCTGGTCGGTATCCTGCTGTTTACTATCTATGTAGCCCTGCTCGTCGGATGCCAGAAAGCGATTGACGAGAGTGTGAAGTAGCGGAAGGAATAGCGGCTTTTGATAAAACAAAAATGGGGTGTACTGATAGAAGTGCACCCCATTTTGTTTTCAGTGAAAAGAAGCGTCTTATCAAGAGTCTAATCGTCTTTTGACTGTCTTTTTACGACCCGTCCGTCCACCACCTCATATTCACGGTTGAACTCCTCGCGCGTGCGCTTCCATCGGTTGTGGCTCCAGAGCCAGTATTGCGGGTCGCGGCAGATGGTCTTTTCTAATTCGCGGAAATACATTTCTGTGATTTCCCATGTCTCTTTGCTCTCCGGTTGACGGGTGAGAACACGCATCTCGCAAGTGTAGTAGCCCCGCTTGATGCGATGCACGTCGCCATAAACCACCGCCAGTTTCGTCGCTTTGATGATGCGTTCCGCCCCTGTGAGCACGGGAGTATCTTGATGGAGGAACGTCATCCAATGGTGTATGTTGAGCCAAGTGGGCGTCTGGTCAGAGATGAATCCAATCATGTACGTATTTCCTTGCTGCTTCCATTCTGCAATTCGCCGGAGCGTCTCTTTCATGGGGATGCAATGGGCATGATGGCGTTCGCGGACATACTTGAACAGGCGGTCGAAATATTTGTTCTCAAGCGGATGGTATATCTGTCCGCAGACAACATTTTCTTGAATCCAATAAGGAGTTGACGAAATCCACTCCCAGTTACCGTAATGACCAAGATAGAACGCTACCGACTGTCCCTCACCGAGTATTTTTCTCACCTCTTCCATGTTGGTGAAGACCATCCGTTTCCGGATTTGCCGTTCGCTCATGGTCATCATCTTGATTGTTTCCACGAGGTAATCGCAAAAGTAGTGATAGAACTCTGTCTCTATCCTGCGCAAATCCTTCTCATCCTTCTCAGGAAAAGACTTTTGCAGGTTTTTCCTGATGATATTCCGGCGATACTTCAGAATGTATCGGACGATGATATATATGATATCTGACAGCACATACAACGCGCGCAATGGTAACAGGGACATCAGATACCAGAAGAGATAGGATATGTAATATAATATTCTTTTCACAATGTAATGATCATAACTAACTTTCCAACAAGGCGAAAATTTCTCTGATTCACCCTATTAGAGTTGCAAAGATAGAGTTTTTTACAGAAAACTGCAAGAAATGTGCAGAGTTTTTTTACCAACCCTTCAAAAACACCGTTCACTGTTCTTTATCTATCATGGATTCGGGATTCCATAAAAATTGTTTCATGTCAACGTGTCCGTTCGGTTTGAACATGACGCCTTCGCCCTCGAGCAGTATGCGCTGCTGCCCCCATCCGGGAGCTGTTCGCCCAACGGCATTCACAACCCGATGGCAAGGCAATGAGATGGCTTCTGGCGCATATCGCAAAATGCGTCCCACCATCCGCGCATGGCTCGGGTATCCTGCCAGCGTGGCAATATAACCGTAGGTCGTGACACGTCCGGAAGGTATTGCCTTCACAATGCTAAGCACATCATGCTGAAACATTTGTGCCTGCTCGATATCCATTTTTACAAAATGATCCTTCATCGTCATTTCAGTTTACTTGATGCAAAGGTAGTGCAAACTGAGCGGAGAACAAAGCAAACCTCATTTGCTTTTTATCCCGAAGTGCAGCCTACTTGATGCAAAGGTAGTAAAAAGAAAGGGGAAATCTTTTTAACTTGCACGATTTGTGCTATCTTTGCAGAAAGTAAACCGCATTTTTCAAGAATGTATTGGCGGTGTTCGGTTTACATAACCTTTGCGAATCTGATGAAAAGATTATTTTTGTTGTTAGCGGTGGCGCTGATGGTGGTAGCATGTAGTGAGCCCCCAGTACAGAAGAAGCATTTTAAGACAGAAGTGCTTCTGAAGATGACGCCTGTAAAGAACGCAAAAGCGGAAGGGCTCGGTTGGATTTACGGAATGCTTGCAACTATCGAGACAGAGCGTCTGATGCTGGGAGACTCCGTCAATTTGTCTCCGGCATACTTGGCACGCTTGTATCTGATGGACCAGGTTGAACGGCGGTATCAGACGCATGGCGCTCAGGAAATCACCGTTCAAGGGACAGGGATGGCAGCCTTGCATTTATTGGAGCGAAAAGGTGTCATAGCATTTGATAGTTATCGGGTTTCCCAGTCTTTAAATTGGAGCTTGCTCATCCGCCAACTGACCATGATGACTGATGTGTCGTGGGCTCATCGGGGGAAATGGGAAGAGCTCAGAAACGAGGTGGGCGATTTGCTTGACAGGAAAATGAGTCCCGCTCCGCGCTTTGTTTTTATGTATGGTTGTGAATACACGCCGCTTCAGTTTGCGCAAAGTGTCTGTAAGAAAGACGATTTTTTACCGCTGACGAGTTTCACGCATCATCCCTTCGGTAGTCCGTTTGCCCTTGAAACGCCTGGCAACTACGCTCAGGAATACTACCAGAATGTTCCGATTGACACACTTATCAGCACGATGGAACAAACGCTTCGGGCTGAGCATGCCGTGTATTGGGAGGGTAATGCCGTTGACGGTGAATATTCTTTCAAGGAGGGAATTGCCCGAATAGAAGAAGCGTCCGAACCGGTTACTCAGGAAAAGCGTCAGGCGGCTTTCGAGAGATTTCGCGGAGAGAAGCTCCACGGCTTGAGTATGATTGGGCTTGCGGTTGACGGAGAAGGGCAGAAATACTTCATCTGTAAGGATTCAAGAGGCATTAAGAATCCTTACCGTGGCTTGGTGTATATGTCGTTTGATTATGCTCGTATGCACACCTTCTCGGTGCTTGTGCCCAAGAATGTGTGACTATGATTTTTTTCGTTGCTGCTCGCCAAGTCGTCGAGTCAGGTTCCACATTATTATATATATAAGGACACCGCTGACGAGTCCGGCTATTGCGTCGATAGCGTAATGCGCCTTGATGTACACGGTTGCGAAGCACATCAGTATGAAGAAGGGCATCAGTATCCAAAAGAAGTGTCGGTTACGCGTGTGCCATGCCAGTAGCATCAGGATAGTTGTGATGCCCACATGGCTGCTGGGGAAGGCGGCTGTGGGGCGTTCACCGGCATTGTGCGCATCTTCTACGAGTTGATAGAAGATTCCGTCGGTCCATCCGGGACTGATCATTCGTTCGTTGTGGGTGTTGAAATAGTCGTGCAGGTTGGGGAAGATGCCTTGTGCGATTTGGTGTTCGCCCACCGCCTGGAAGTAGTATTGCGGTCCGGTAACGGGCAAGAAGACGAAAATCACGTAATAGATGAAGAAGGCTCCAAGTATGATGGTCGTGGCGCGTTCAAACTCTTTGTACCTGCAAAAGAAGTAAAAGCCCGATACGAGTGCTATCATGGGGAAGTAGCTGGCATATCCGAGATCCATCAGTTCACTAAAAATATGGTTTGGAATGGCTTTTGAGAACAAGAGTGCAGGTTGAAAGCCGAAGACTGCCTGTTCCCAATTTGCAAAGATATGGTCTAAGTTGGGCAGCACCCGATTGAGCTCGTATGTGTCAGGATACCACCATGACAGCAGTGCCAGATGGGCAACGACGCGTGTCAACCTCGTGAAACGGCAGGGGTAGAGGCGATAGACGCCCCACAACGCCAATGTCATTGCAAGGATTTTCGTTCGTCCTAAGAGCATAGTCTCGGGATGTTTCATGCGGGTGTACATAAAAAGAATCATGAGCGTTGTTCCCAGCAGGTATGCCAGTACTATCCATTCAAACGCCATGAGTCCCCGACGAGCTTTCTTTTCTTTTGCAAATAGTGTCATGTTTTTTATTCTTTCATCTGTGCAATTTAGAGCCATCCGGCTTTTTTGTACCATGCGACGCACCGCCGTACTCCTTCTTCCAACGTGACTTGCGGTTCGTAGCCCAGGTGTTGGCGTGCAGACGTGATGTCGCATCGCCAGTTGCGTTGTTTGAGTATATGGTATTTGTCGTTGTTGAGTGCTGAGATTTTACCTGTCTTCTTGCCGATGAAGTCGCCTACCATGCAGGCGAGGCGTAAGATGAACAGCGGTGCTTTGATGCGAATCCACCATGGACGTCCGAGTTCTTGGTGGAGCAGGCGGCTGAAGTCGGCACTCGTATATACCTGTCCGTCGGTCAGGAAATAAGCCCGACGATCCACTCCCTCTTTCTCCAATGCTAAGAAGACTGCCTGTACCACGTCGTCCACATAGACGAACGTGATGTCCTGCTGTTTGAATCCCACGGAGAAATCGACATGCTGTTTGATAGACTTCGCCATGAGGAAGTAGTCTTTTTCGCGTGGTCCGTAAACACCCGTCGGTCGCAGAATGACGTATGGCAGTGTCTGAAGAACCGCCGCTTCGCCCTCTACGTCCTTCAACGTTACGGTGTATGGCTTGCGGACGGCAGCTTCTGCCTTGAGTTTACTCTTTCCGTAGTCCGTATTGGGGCGAGGCTTGTCCGTTTCTTTGATGTCCTCATAGGGCATTTCTTCGCGAATGGCTCCAAAGACGCTCAGTGACGAGAGGAACACGAATCGCTTAAGATGCGTTTGTGAGCAGTGAACGGCTTTTACAAAGTGTGCCGTGCCTTCCGTGTTCACCTTATAAAAATCGTGTTTGTCGGCACATTTCGTAACACCGGCAGCGTGGACGATATAGTCGAACTGCGTGTCTTTCAGTTGCTCATACAGTTTGTCTGTATCCGCAAAATCGAGTTCTATGAAATGGATACGCGGGTCCTGAAGGTATGTCCGTGGGCTGTTTTTGCGGACGGCTGCCCATGTCTCGAGCCCTCTCCTGAGCGCTTCTTCGACGATGAACGAGCCTATGAAGCCGCTGGCGCCTGTAATCAGAATACGTTTCTCCATAAACTTTCGTTCAATCAGCCTTTTCTTCCTTTAGCGGTTCGGCATGAATGATGACGTGTGTCATCTCTCCGAAACGCATTTTTAGTTGTTTCTCTATATTCGTAGTGTGCTCATGGGCATCAAGCAACGAGAGATTTCCGTCCATTCGCACGTGCATTTCGATGGCGTAGTGATTTCCGATGCAGCGTGTGCGCAGGTGGTGCGTCTTGCTCACGCCGGGTTCGCGCTCCGCTATCTGCACAATCTCGTCCTCAACGTCTTTCGGAAGACTTTTCTCCATCAACTCTCCTAATGCTTGGTCTATCAGATAGTATGCTGTCCGGATGATGAAAAGGCAGACGATTCCTGCGGCTATGGGGTCGAGTACCGTCCATTTGGAACCTAAGAAGATGGCGCCTCCGATGCCGAGCGCGGTGCCAGCCGATGAGAGGGCGTCCGTGCGGTGGTGCCAGGCATTGGCGATGACCATGTGCGACTTCTCTGTTTTTCCGCAGCGCACGGTGAAGCGATATGCCCATTCTTTCAGGGCGATGCTCACGATGGCGGCTATCAGTGCGATGATTCCTGGAGAGGGGATGGGAACGCCCCGGCTGAATGAAACGATTTTCGCAATCGCATGATACCCGATGACGATTCCTGCTATCATGAGCAGCATGCCGATGATGACCGTGGCGAGCGTTTCAAATTTTCCGTGCCCGTAGTCGTGGGTTTCGTCTTGTGGCTTGTTGCTGAGTTTGAGGAAAATCAGTACGATGATGTCGGTCAGGAAATCTGAGAGTGAGTGCACGGCGTCGGCAATCATGGCTGCCGATGCTCCTACGATTCCTGCTACCAGTTTGAATACGAAGAGGACGATGTTGACGAGGCATCCCCAGAGGGTTATTTTTGTGATTTGCCGTGTTCTGGTTGCCATTTGACGGTTTGTTCCTTCCATAGGCTATTGTCTTGGTTTTGTTGATTCAAAAGGATGTCATCATTTGCACAGCTTGCAGCCTTCGCATTTGCTGAGTTCGCCTCGGAAGCGTTTTTCTACGAGGTAGTGTAGGCGGTCGCGCAGAGGGTCGAGGTCGATGAGATTGATGACCTCGTTGATGAAAGCGATTTCGAGTAACAGCCGTGCCTGTTCGATGCTGACGCCTCGCTGTTGCATGTAGAATACGGCGGCATCGTTGAGTTGTCCGACGGTTGAGCCGTGCGCACACTTCACGTCGTCGGCATAGATTTCGAGCATCGGCTGTGTAAACATGCGCGCTTCGCGTGTGGCACAGAGATTCTGGTTGCGCATTTCCGACTCTGTCTTCTGTGCGCCATGCTCCACAAGCACCCGTCCGGCAAAGGCACCCACCGCCTGATTGTCGAGCACATACTTGTAAAGTTCGTGGCTCTTGCAGTTGGAAACGTGATGCGTGATGAGCGTATTGTTGTCCACGTGTTGCTGCTTGTCGGCTATCACGCCGCCGTAAAGACCGCATTCGGCTCCCTCGCCTTGCAGCATGACGTCGGTCTGGTTGCGGGTCGTGCCGTTGTGCAGCGTAACGATATTGTGCTTCACGCTGCTCTCTTTCTTCTGTTCGATATATACGTTGCTTACGCGCGTATTCTTATAATGTGTTTCTTCGAGGCAATAGAGTTCGAGTTTTGCCCTCTCGTCCACGAAGGCTTCTACCACCTGCGTGGTGAGAAACGCATGGTCGTCGGCGGCATGGTCGCAGAAGAGCAGGCGCACCGAGGCTTCCGGCTCTGCAATGACGAGCACGCGGCGGTTGACCATCAGCGGCACATCGCTCCGCAGGATGTTGATGACCTGTATGGTCTTTCCCACGTCAACCCCCTTCGGCACATATACCACCAGCCCGTCCTGTGCCAGCATCGTGTTGAGTGCCGTGAGCGCGTCGCGTTCCGTTCGGGCAATCTTTCCGTAATGGCGCGCCACGATGTCCGGTCTTTCCTCTGCAAACGCCTTCAGCGACCCCACATAAACCCCTTCGGGCAGATGTCCCTTCGGTTTCTCTTCGGTGTAGAACATGTCGTTGACTACGAAGTAGAGAGATGTGCTGAGGTTCGGCACGTCGCAGCGGAAGGCATGATAAGGATTCACGGGTATTCGCAGCCGCTTCAGGTTCAGTCCATAGTCCGGCGCAAACATTGCCTGGATGTCTGAATACCGATAGCGTTCCACCTTCTTCGTTGGGAATCCCTGTCGCTGGAAATTCTCAAAAGCCTCTTCGCGCAAGGCATTCATAGGGGCTGCCGAATACTCACAAAGCAAGTCGCGGCATTCCTTGAAAAGTTCTATATATTGTTGTTCACTTTGCATCATTCACTGCCTGCAAAGTTACGAATAAGTGAGAGAAATGCAAAAGAAAAGCCTGTTTTTCTTTTCATTTCCGAACGTGAGTAACTTGGGCAATAGCCAAATACGATTAAGCGAGGACAATACAAAAAGAATCACATTCTTTTTTATTGTCGAGCGTTAGAAACTTGGGCGACAGCCAAATACGATTAAACGAGGACACGAGTTGTCGAGCGTGAGGGATTTGTAAAAAGTTATCTCATTTCACTCGTTCAGCCATTTGCCGCTTCTGTATATTTATACAGAGGGTGAGCGATTGAAACGTGTTTTGTAAACTCTTGAATTTCAAGACGTTAAGATATGCTTTCCAAAAGTTCAACTTTCGGCTTGCAAAAGGGGAACTTTTAGACGCTGAAAGGGGAACTTTTAGACGCTGAAAGGGGAACTTTTGGAACGCAAAAGTGGCACTTTTGGAAAGCGAAAGTTGAACTGTATATTTATAACCCCTTTTCTGCATGTTTATGCAGGTTGTGTTTTGTGGATGTTGCATTTGCGTAAAGAGTGGCACAAATCAGAAAAAAGTAGTATCTTTGCGCCATAAATCTTGGAGTATGGAAACACTGATTATCGGTTTGCTGATACCTTTACTTGGAACGATGTTGGGTTCGGCATTTGTGTTTATGATGAAAGACGGTCTTTCGCCGCGTGTGCAGAAAGCTTTGTTGGGGTTTGCCTCGGGTGTGATGGTGGCGGCTTCGGTGTGGTCGTTGCTGATTCCGTCGATGGACATGGTGGCAGACAGCGGCAAGTGGGCGGTCTTTCCTGCCGCCGTCGGCTTTTTGATGGGAATGGGCTTCTTGCTGATGATTGACTGTCTCACGCCCCACTTGCATCTTGGTACCGACCGCCCCGAGGGACTGCCTGCGCACCTCTCGCGGACAGCCATGCTGGCATTGGCGGTGACGATTCACAACCTGCCTGAAGGAATGGCTGTGGGAGTAGTCTTCGCAGGGGCTGAAAACGGTATTTCCAACATCTCCCTTGCAAGTGCGGTGGCGGTATCGCTCGGCATCGCCATTCAGAACATTCCCGAAGGAGCCATCATCTCCATGCCGATGCGGGCAGCCGGAAACAGCCGTTGGCGCTCGTTTGTGATAGGTTCGCTCAGCGGCGTTGTCGAGCCGATAGGTGCCTTGTGCGTGATGTTGCTCGCTTCTTTCCTGATGCCGGTACTGCCTTACATGCTTGCATTCGCTGCCGGTGCCATGATTTATGTGGTGATAGAGGAGTTGATTCCTGAGGCTTCGGGCGGTCCGCACAGCAATCTCAGCACCATTGGTTTCGCCGTCGGCTTCGTTCTGATGATGGTTCTTGACGTGGTGATGGGATAGCGTTTAAGCCTTCTCTAATCATATTTATCAATTATCATTTATCAATTCTCAATTATTGATGGGCGTCAATGGATAGACGATATTGGTAATGACGATATTGGCTGCCAGGATAATCAGGTTCATCCAGAATCCGATTTTGATGAAGTCCTTGAATTGATAACCTCCCGGACCATAGACCAGCATGTGGGTTGGCGAACCGATGGGAGTGGCGAAGCTGGAACTCACACTAATCATTAGGGCGATGAGGAAGGGGTAGGGTTCGTATCCCAACTTTTCAGCCGTTTCATACATAATCGGGAAGAACATGGCGCCGGCGGCAGTGTTCGATATGAACTCGGTTGCAAATGTTGCCACGAGGCAGACAGCGGTCATCACGACATACGGGTTGTCGCCGCAAACATCAAGAATGCCAAACGCCAAGCGTTCCGCAATGCCTGTTTTCTGTACAGCCAATCCGAGTACCACACTGCCGGCAAAGACCATCAGAATGTCCCAGTTGATAGACTTCATGGCTTGTTCGGGCGAGCAGCAACGGAACAGCAGCATCGCTCCGGCAGCAATGAATGCGCATTGCAGCAACGGCATGATGCCTAAGGCTGACACGACGACCATGGCTATCATGATGGCAGTGGAGACGAGCGTTTTGCTACCTATGTTGGGCACATCGTCGGAGTCGAAGAAGTGAAGGTCCTTGCGGAACTGATTGGTGTCTATCTTCAGGCGTGGCGGACATTCCAGCAACAATGTGTCGCCGGCGCGCAGGACTACCTGATGGGGAGCCTCTTCGATGCGCTCACCCCGACGGGCTACTGCCACCAAGTTCACGTTGTGCTTCTTCTCAAATTGAGTTTCGGCAATGGTATGCGACGCCAGGCTGCTGCCAAACCTGACGTACGCCGTGCGCAGTTGGCGACTGCTGTCAGCATCCTTCATGTGGAACAGGTGTGTGCTGGCGCTCACCAGTCCGTGACTTTTCTTCAGTTTCAGAATCTCATCAATCTGACCGGCGAAGACAAGTCGGTCGCCACCCATGATGAACTCCTCGCCACGGGCTTGAACGACGTACTCGTCGTAGTGGATAATCTCAATCAGACTGCCACCGGGCACAGACATCAGTCCCGCCTCCTCAACGGTCTTCCCGATGAGGGGATTGTCGGATGCCACGAGCAATTCAACCGTATATTCGGAGGTTGTCTCGAAAGCAGCATCGGGAGAGTCGTGGCTGGGAAGCAATCGGCGCAAGGCAATCACGGAGAGGACACCAACCAACAGGCAAAACACGCCGGGCAGGGCAGTGGCGAAGATGTTCATGTGCTCACCCGTACGATCGCCATACAAACCCGAGATAATCAAGTTCGGGGGAGTTCCTATCAGTGTACAGATGCCGCCCATGCCGGAAGCGTAGCTCAATGGTATCAGCAGTTTAGCAGGGGAAATGCCCAGTTTCTTAGACCATATTTTCACGATGTTCACGAACAAGGCAACGACCGTCGTGTTACTCAGAAACGAACTTAAAGCCGCCACAGGCAACATCAACCGCACAACTGCCTTCGCGTAACTCTTGGGCTGACCCAGCAGGTTCCTCACAATCCATTGCAACACACCCGTATGCATCAATCCCGACACGACGACAAACAGCACGCCTATCACTACCACCGACGGCGACGAGAAGCCCGCAAAGGCTTCGTCAGCACCAAGCACGCCCGACAAAAAGAGCACACCGACAGCACCCATAAAAACGAGGTCGGCACGCAGCTTCGTGAAGAGCAGCACGGCAAACATCACACACACCGTTGCTATTACAATCCAGGCATCAATGCCAAAACCACCTAACATGATTGTTTCCATCTGATTTTTGCTACGTTCATTTATTATTTTGACTGCCAACCGGCAGCGACAAGTCGTCAACGATATTTCGCCTTCACAATCTCGTAAGAGTTGCGGGTCAGTTCACACAAGAGGTCGTCGGGAGCTTCATGGGGGTCAATGCCAATCCAATATTTCGGCGACATGTTGAAAGGTTTCACGATGCAGTCATACTGCGCATAGAGCTCCTCAATGCGCTCAGGGGCACATTTCAGCGTGACCACCTTGAAATTGTCGCAGTCGAAGAATGAAAACATGTGTCCATGCACATAGAACACCAGCACGCCACTTGCATATCGAAATGCCTGGAAAGGCAGTTTCTCGATGACGTCATCCCCCAGCGAGAGGCAATATTCCCGATACGATTCAATATCCATTGGTCTTCTTAGTTCTTACAAGCAAACAATGCAAAGGTAGTGCTTTTTTAGAAACCGACAAAACTTATCGCAGCACATTTTTACTCACTCAAACATTATTAAAAAATAAAAACAGGCTTTTATTTTGTGTTTTTCGCCACCGCTCAACGACATTTGGAGAATCGTCGCGGGGAAATAAAAACTATTTTTTCTTGTCTTCTAAGTAACGACGCTTGTTGGCACTCATCGGGCGAGCCTCCTTTGCTGCCTTGATGGCGGCGCGGCGGGCATTCTCAGCCTTCCTGATTTTCGCTGCAGCCTGGCTTTCTCTGCGTTTCGCATCGCGGATGCGTGCCTGCAC
Source organism: Prevotella sp. Rep29 (assembly GCF_019551475.1). NCBI lineage: Bacteria > Pseudomonadati > Bacteroidota > Bacteroidia > Bacteroidales > Prevotellaceae > Prevotella > Prevotella sp. Rep29. Next base: position 2,590,398 of record NZ_CP047159.1, on the reverse strand, counting down.
CTTGCGCTCTTCTTTCTTTTTGAGGCGCTCTTCTTTTTTGGCAGCATCGCGGGCTTCAATTTCAGCCTTGCGGGCGGCACGTTTTTCCTCTTCACGAGCCAACACGCGGGCATGGTACTCTGGATTGGAGAGTATATATTTTCTGGCAGGCATAGCCAACAGGTTCAGTGCCAGCTTCGTGGCTTTCTGTCGGGCGTAGCGCCAGCTCTTGCTCTCAGCCTCACACAACACCGTGCCGTCTGAAAGCATCACCTTCGCCTTGTTCATCCCCTCTTCGGTCACCTCCATTTCCAGCGTGAGTTGTCTGTCGTCAGCCTGTTTCAGCATGTCGTTGGCTTGCGCCAGCAGGTCGAGGTTGCGCCGGCGATGCTTGAAAAGATGTTCCGACTCGGTCAGAAGATATTTCCCGATGAACCACTGCCGCAGGTCTTCGTCCAAGGTCGATACGTAGCCGAAAAGGGCATATATAAAGATGTGTTTGTGTTTGCTGATATCAAATTTCTCGCCTGCGCGGGCAAACTGCCAGAGCCGCCATTCGTCGAACATCCTCTCCAATCGCTCGTTGCGAAACATATTTCCGAGCAGGTGTTGCAAGCGCGTGCCCTCGCCCGTGGCATAGCGGAAGAGCACTTCAGCCACCTGCCCCCGAAACACATACATTCCGGCAAACACAAGGCGGCTGTTGCCTTTCCCCTCCTGCTCGTAGAAGGAGCTGTGCGTCATCACCTCGCGCAGTTTCACACGTGAGAAAATGCGCCGCAGATCGTTGTACAACGGGTCGTCCCAGCGCTTGAAATTGTCTTTCGGATTAGGCTGCTGCATTTCTAACAATAACCAATAAACTTCCTCCTTCAACCATCACTCCTCCCCTTCGGGGGGAGGTTGGGGGGAGCTGTTGCACGGGCTGGCGGAATCGAACCGCCTCAGTCGGGTTGGAAACCGAACGTCAGGCCCCGAAAACCTGTGTGCTGCCGTTACACTAAGCCCGTAATCTGATTTGACTATTTGACAATTTATACTCCCTTCCCCTTCGGGGGTGGGTTCTTGAGCGGGTGACGGGAGTCGAACCCGCGCCTGCGCACTGGAGGTACGCCGATCAAGATCTGAAATCTTGCGTGCTGCCGTTACACTACACCCGCTTCTATCTTTCGGGTGCAAAGGTAATAATAAATGTAAATCTTACCCCCCCCCCCATTTTGTTAAAAATCATTAACACATGAGGTTTTTCTGAATACAATGCTAATTTTATCCCCTCCGAAATCTTGTCTTGTTCGGAGAAAAACACATGAATGGGCAAGCAAAAAAAGCATGAAATAAACTAAACCGACGACGTGGCAAACACGTGCCAGTCGCCATTCTCGCGCCGCTGAATGTAGCCTTTTTGAGTCATCTGCCGAAGCTGTTTTTTTACGGCTGCCGTATTGATGTTTGCTACCGCACTTAACTGTTCAATCGTTATCTCCGGCTCCAAATTCATAGCCTGAAGCAGTTTGGCAGTAGAGTCACTCCTGAATGCAATGCGTTCGCCATCGTGCCACCACACGTCGGGCGATTGTTCGTTCGCAAATTCGATGTTATATTTCAACTCCGATGCAACGATAGATACAAAGAATTTAAAGAAATGCCGAATGTCGGTCAGTGTTGCAGCAGCTCCTTTCGAAGGATTACTTCCCACGATAAGATCGCTGCGGTGCAGCGCTTCCAGATACTCGCTTTTCTTCCGGCTTCTCACCACAATCATCGGCCAGTCGTGGCGAGCCAGAATGTAGTTCACCATCAGGCGGGCAATGCGCCCGTTGCCGTCCTCAAAGGGGTGGATGCGGATGTAGCGGTAGTGGAACAGGGCAGCCAGCTCCACGGGCGTGTATTTCCCCGACTGCTCCGCCTCGTTGTACCAGTCCACGAGCTCGGTCATCATCGTCGGTGTCTCCTCGGGCGAGGCATATTCGAAACGGTCGCCATAGCGCGTGATGACGCTGTTGGGGCGCGTCTTGTACTGACCTGCATGAATCACGAAGCTGGTGTACATGCCGCCGGGCAGGTTCCGATACACGGTGTAGTCTTCGCGTAAGAGCGTCTTGTGCAGCTGGCGGATGAAGTTCTGCGTCAGCGGCATTTTTCCCGTCGTCGCCTCCTCGGTCATCATCTTCAAGCCCACCTGGCTCGCCTTCATCTCGTCGAAGTCGCGCAGTTCGCCCTCGCCGCTCACCCTGCCGAAGAGCAGCAGCAGCTCCGTCTGCCCGTAGGTCAGCGTGTTGCCCTCAATGTGGTTGCTGTTGTAGTTATAGTCAATCGTAAAACGCTGACTCAACAAATATCTTTTGCGCTCTTCGAGTGGTTGGAGAGCCATCCACTGCTCGTACAACGACTTTAGATTTTCCATCATTTTCTATTTTATAAGTGTTAAATATACTTTCAAAGGTATCCATTGGCTACCTTTTTAGCGTTTCTGCTGCAAAAATACAGATAAGATATCATCCGCACAAATTTTTCCGCGAAAAAATTTTGGCAGTTCCGAAAACATTTCTTAACTTTGTGGCGGAGAATTGTGTTTTTGCAGTTTCTCCGAATGAAAATATCCAACCGAGCAGTCCTGCTCGCAAGTGTGCGGAAGAGGCCACGGCGGGGGTAGCGTTTATCTGCGTTCACAGCCCGCGACGGTGGAAGAGGAAGCCCCAAGGGAAACGACGGGTGCAAGGGCGGGGAATGAAAAGCGTGCTATATTAAGCTGTATAGGGATATATAGGCAAGTTAGCATGGCTGTCGCCCATAGATAGGCACAGGGTAAAGAAGACGTCGTTCCATACACTGAAGGGGCAGCTCCTGACCCTCACGAAGCCTGCCAAGCGAAACGGACAAGGCTCACAGAAACAACCGGAAAACAGCCTATGGCTTGAAAAAACACCAACCCTGACAGGGTTATTTCGAACCACGTTGATTGATTTAAGCAAGGAGTAAAGACGTTCCTTGCCGTTTTATTGTGAGTTCCAGTCATGATGATGGCGGGCTCGCCTGTTGCCGTGGCAGCGGTTCCCGACACCATCAGTTCCCAGACCGTTTCAACTATCCACAAAGCCAAAGCGTACTCCCCTATGCAGCTCAATTTTCTAAAACCTGCTGACATTCTTCCTATAGTGGGACAGATAGAAGCTGGAGATAAAAAAGCATACGAACATATAGAGCATCTGGGTATCGCTGAGGCTACCAAGATTAGAGATATGATGCGAGCGTACTGAGCAGGAACCTACTCACCACAGGAGTATCAGCAGCTAATGGCTAGACTGCATACAGGTATGACTAGGGAGGAGCCTATATGATACAATAATTATGAATTTATATGATGATCTGGATCTACTCCAAGTGATCATGCAACTCATGGATGGAATATTCTAAACTCTATAATCGATGATAAAGCGAATTTTATAGTGCAGAATAAGTGAACTCCTTGGTGGGGTAGCATCAAGGAACGCGTAGATGCTAATCCAAATCATATTTATATCTTTTGAAATTCAATATACTGAGAAGGCGATAAAGCATGGTGGCTTAGTAGTAACAGGGAGAATCTAAAATCTCAATTAGCAAGATCCAAAAATTTTCTTATCTTTGCAGCCTGAACAAATGTTTGAGAAACGAAAGAAAATGGAGAGCGAATATTTAAAAATAAAATTAATCATGGAGATATTAATTGAGATGAAAGTGGAGTTTATAGTCTTGCTTCTTCGGCAAATTGAACATTAAATAAAGATCCGAATAACCATGTTGTAGTTACAGTATGAACAAATAAAAATGGAGACGCTTCTCCTGAAGATAACTGATCTAATTTCCCAGTATGATTTCATAATCAGGCATTGTTTGCCGGTCGCGCCTTTCCATATCATAGTGCATTTAATTGAAGTGTTGTAGCTGAATCTTGAAACTATACTACATCATATCCAAACTACCTCAACGTTGCCATGGCGTCGCTATGCTTCCAGATGGGCGCCGACATCGAGGATGTGGATGCTCTGTTAGACAGGATGAGAACTACTGCGCTGACTGACTATATCAGACTCGACCTGAATGGCGATGGCGATACGGACGACATCGTAGATGTCCCCACCGACGACGGCTCCAATATCCAGCAGCCCGAATCGCAACCCCTGCAGCTGATCAATCCCGCCGGCGTATTCAAAAAATACAACATGCCGCAAGACCTGCCCACCGAAATCAAGATCGGCGAGACGCTACCCCTCAATAAACATTTCTACAACGGCGTGGCGTTCCTCATCGCAGGTGCCGAGGTGCTTATCAATGGTCAGTGGATTGCCTTCAGCAACGAAAACAGCACCCTCGTCATGGCAGAAAACCCGATGACGCTCCAGTGGAGACTCAACGGCGAACTCATGCAGCAATACGGCTACAGCGACGGCGACACCATCGAGGGCACCATCGTTGCCGTGGATGATGAGTGGAACGGCTTGAACCACCTCTCCAAAACCTTCTCCGTCATGCTGAAAGGCAATGTGACGGGCGTAGGTGGCATCGAAGCCGACAGCCAAACCGCAACAAGCAATGTGTGGTACACCATTTCAGGCCAGAAGCTCTCAAAGCGTCCTACAACCCCCGGCGTCTATATCCGCAACGGAAAGAAACTGGTGGTGAAATAGAAACGAAAAAGCGACCCTCGGCGGGGTCGCTTTTTTTGTGGTTTATAGGTCTAAGGATTCGGGATTGATATGACTTGCCACACCTGCGGATTCCCGTCACTACCTTGATAAATCCATTCTGACGGCTTTCTATCAGCTGTCTTAGATACCGATCTCTTTTTATCTCCATCGTTTACATTATGTTTTTGCCAGTATTGGCAACTTTTTACGATGCAAAGGTAACGTTTTTATATTATACCACACAAGTTTCACATTAAAAATCTTCCAACATTGGCATTTTTTTTACCCGATGACACTCCAGTGGAGACTCAACGGCGAACTCATGCAGCAATACGGCTACAACGACGGCGACACCATCGAGGGCACCATCGTTGCCGTGGATGATGAGTAGGGCAGACCTATGGAAAGAAACTGGTGGTGAAATAAAAACGAAAAAGCGACGAAAAATTTTGGCAGTTCCGAAAACATTTCTTAACTTTGTGGCGGAGGATTGCGCTTTTGCAGTTTCTCCGAATGAAAATATCCAACCGAGCAGTCCTGCTCGCAAGCGTGCGGAAGAGGCCACGGCGGGGGTAGCGTTTATCTGCGTTCACAGCCCGCGACGGTGGAAGAGGAAGCCCCAAGGGAAACGACGGGTGCAAGGGCGGGGAATGAAAAGCGTGCTATATTAAGCTGTATAGGGATATATAGGCAAGTTAGCATGGCTGTCGCCCATAGATAGGCACAGGGTAAAGAAGACGTCGTTCCACACACTGAAGGGGCAGTTCCTGACCCTCGAAAGCCCGCCAAGCGAAACGGACAAGGCTCACAGAAACAACCGGAAAACAGCCTATGGCTTGAAAAAACACCAGCCCTGACAGGGTTATTTCGAACCACGCTTATTGATTCAAGCAAGGAGTAAAGACGTTCCTTGCCGTTTTATTGTGAGTTCCAGCCATGATGATGGCGGGCTCGCCCGTTGCCGTGGCAGCGGTTCCCGACACCATCAGTTCCCAGACCGTTTCAACTATCCACAAAGCCAAAGCGTACTCTCCCATGCAGATCAATTTTCTAAAACCTGGAGAAATCTTACCTATCTTATGACAAAAAATTGAATGGTGAGATAAAAAGGCATACGAGCATATAGAGCATCTGGGTATCGCTGAGGCTACCAAGATTAGAGATATGATGCGAGCGTACTGAGCATGATCCTACTCACCACAGGAGTATCAGCAACTAATGTCTAGACTACATACAGGTATGACTCTGGAAGAGCCTATATGATATGACAATTATGAGTTTATATGATGAAGCGGATCCACTCCAAGTAATCATGCAACTAATGAATGGAATATTCTAAACTCTATAATAGATGATAAGGCGAATTTTATAGTGCAGAATGGATGAAGTCCTTGGTGGGGTAGCATCAAGGAACGCGTGGATGCTAATCCAAATCATATTTATATCTTTTGAAATTCAGTATACTGACAAAGCGATAAAGCTTGGTGGCTTACGCAAAACAGCGAGAATCTAAAATCTCAATTAGCAAGATCCAAAAATTTTCTTATCTTTACTGCGTGAACAAATATTAGTGAAAAAAATGAAAATTGAGAGCGAATACTAAAAAATAAGATATATCATGAAGATGTTAATTGAGATAATAGTGGCGTTTATGAGCTTTCATCTGCAGCAAATTGAACATTAAATAAAGATCCAAACAACCATGTTATGGTTACAATATGAACAAATAAAGATTGAGACATTACCCAAACTAACGAAATATATGAGTCTTCCAAAATGCCTATATGATTTCATAACAAATCATTATTTGCTGGACGCATCTTCCCATATAGCGCTGCGTCCGATTGACAAGTTTTTGCCAATAAGTGAAAATATGCTACATCTCTTGTAAACTATGTAAATGTAGCCTTGGCTGATTTATGCTTCCAGATGGGCGCCGACATCGAGGATGTGGATGCTCTGTTAGATAGGATGAGAACTACTGCGCTGACCGACTATATCAGATTTGATCTCAACTGAGATGGAGATACTGATGATATAGTGCAGGTAGATACTGATGATGGACATATCGATCAGCCAGAAACTCAGCCTCTCCAGCTGATCAATCCCGCCGGCGTATTCAAAAAATACAACATGCCGCAGGAACTGCCCACCGAAATCAAGATCGGCGAGACGCTACCCCTCAATAAACATTTCTACAACGGCGTGGCGTTCCTCATCGCAGGTGCCGAGGTGCTTATCAATGACCAGTGGATTGCCTTCAGCAACGAAAACAGCACCCTCGTCATGGCAGAAAACCCGATGACACTCCAGTGGAGACTCAACGGCGAACTCATGCAGCAATACGGCTACAACGACGGCGACACCATCGAGGGCACCATCGTTGCCGTGGATGATGAGTGGAACGGACTCAACCACCTCTCCAAAACCTTCTCCGTCATGCTGAAAGGCAAAGTGACGGGCGTAGGTGGCATCGAAGCCGACAGCCAAACCGCAAGCAATGTGTGGTACACCATTTCAGGTCAGAAGCTCTCAAAGCGTCCGACAAAGCCCGGCGTCTATATCCGCAACGGAAAGAAACTGGTGGTGAAATAGAAACGAAAAAGCGACCCTTGGCGGGGTCGCTTTTTTTTGTGCAAAAAAGTCGGAGGATGCGAATTAGTGTCCCTTCTTTTAGGAACTCCCGCAGACCGAGGTGGGTGATTGTCGTCATCATCGCAGGAAGTAAGCGGGGAGGTAAGCGAAATGAAGTGACTTTCGTTCGACAATAAAAATAGAAACAAGCTTTTATTTTGTAGTGTGCTCACTTATTCGTAACTTTTAAGAAGTTTTTCGCACAGCTCAAGGGAACTCCTTCCGTTCGGAATAAAAAATAAATGAATTTATTTTGTTCTTCCCTCACTTATTCGTAACTTTCAAGAAGTTACTTTCGTTCGGAATAAAAAATAAATGAATTTATTTTGTTCTTCCCTCACTTATTCGTAACTTTGCAGCGTTTTTTGCGGGGAGGTATTCCGACTCGCTCAGATATATATTTTTAGATGTAGTTAAAACAATAAAGATTTTTTAGATGAACGTTATTAACAAGACGATTCAGTTGGCTGATGGGAGAACCATCACCATTGAAACAGGAAAACTGGCTAAACAAGCCGACGGAAGCGTAACGCTTCGAATGGGGAACACTGTGCTGCTCGCAACCGTATGCGCAGCAAAAGATGCTGTTCCGGGAACAGATTTCATGCCGTTGCAGGTAGATTACCGCGAACAGTATGCGGCAGCAGGCAGATTCCCAGGAGGATTCACTAAACGAGAGGGAAAACCGAGTGACAACGAAATCCTTACCTCAAGGCTCGTTGACCGGGTGCTCAGACCGCTCTTTCCCTCAAACTATCACGCAGAGGTTTACGTAAACATCATACTGTTCAGTGCCGATGGCGTTGACCAGCCGGACGCTCTCGCAGGATTTGCCGCATCGGCAGCACTCGCTTGCTCGGACATCCCCTTCGAATGCCCCATCAGTGAGGTGCGCGTGGCACGCGTCAACGGCGAGTACGTCATCAACCCGACGTTCCAGCAGATGAAAGAAGCCGACATGGACATCATGGTCGGAGCGTCTGCCGAGAACATCATGATGGTGGAAGGTGAGATGAAGGAAGTGTCTGAACAAGACCTGCTCGGTGCATTGAAAGCCGCCATGGATGCCATCCGCCCGATGTGTGAACTGCAGAAGGAACTCAGTCGCGAACTCGGTACCGACGTGAAGCGCGAGTATGACCATGAGGTGAACGACGAGGCTCTGCGCGAGCAAATCAACAACGAACTCTATCAGCCGGCATACGACGTGACCAAGCAGGCACTTGAGAAGCACGCACGTCAGGAAGCATTCGACAAGATTATCACCGACTTCCTCGAGAAGTACGACGCTGCCCATGCAGAACTCTCCGATGAGGAACTCGAAGAGAAGCATGCTGAGGCTGAAAGATACTACCACGACGTGATGCGCGATGCTATGCGCCGCTGCATCCTCGACGAAGGAATCCGCCTCGACGGGCGCAAGACCGACGAGATACGCCCCATCTGGTGCGAAGTGGATGCTCTGCCAATGCCCCACGGAAGCGCTATCTTCACGCGTGGCGAGACACAGAGTCTCTCAACGTGTACCTTGGGAACCAAGCTCGATGAAAAACTCGTCGACGACGTGCTCGACAAGAGCTACATGAAGTTCCTGCTCCACTACAACTTCCCGCCGTTCTGCACGGGTGAAGCAAAGGCACAGCGCGGAGTCGGACGCCGCGAAATCGGTCACGGACACCTCGCTTGGCGCGGACTGAAAGACCAAATCCCGGCAGATTTCCCCTACACCGTGCGCCTCGTCAGTCAGATTCTCGAGTCAAACGGCTCGTCGTCGATGGCAACCGTATGCGCCGGAACACTCGCACTGATGGATGCCGGAGTGCCCATGAAAAAGCCCGTCAGCGGCATTGCAATGGGATTGATTAAGAATCCGGGCGAAGAGAAATATGCCGTCCTCTCCGATATCCTCGGCGATGAGGACCACCTCGGCGACATGGACTTCAAGACAACAGGTACGAAAGACGGTCTGACAGCCACACAGATGGACATCAAGTGCGACGGACTGTCGTTCGAAATCCTCGAGAAAGCCCTCATGCAGGCAAAAGCCGGACGCGAGCATATCCTCGGAAAACTCACCGAAGCAATCGCTGAACCGCGCGCCGAACTCAAACCGCACGTACCGCGCATCGTGGCATTCGAGATACCGAAAGAATTCATCGGAGCTGTCATCGGTCCTGGCGGAAAGATTATCCAGCAGATTCAGGAAGAAACCGGCTCAACCATCGTCATCGATGAGGAAGACGGCGTAGGAAAAGTGCAGGTAAGTGCACCCGACAAAGACGCCATCGACGGAGCCATCAAGAAAATCAAAGCAATCGTTGCCGTACCCGAAGTGGGCGAAGTCTATGAGGGCACCATCCAGTCAATCATGCCTTACGGCTGCTTCGTAGAGATACTGCCGGGCAAAGACGGACTGCTCCACATCAGCGAAATAGACTGGAAGCGTCTCGAAACCGTGGAAGATGCCGGTCTGCACGAAGGCGACAAGATTACGGTGAAGCTGCTCGACATCGACCCGAAGACGGGCAAATACAAGCTCTCACACCGCGTGCTCATGCCGAAACCGGAAGGATACGTTGAGCGCGAACGCCGTCCACGCCCCGAGCGCGGAGAGCGTCGCCCACGTCCGGAGCGCAACGGCCATCATGAAGAGCGCCGTCCGCACAACAACTTCAACCGTTATGAAACGCGCGAAGACAACCGCAACTATCACGACCCGATGGAAGAGCGTGAGCCGCGCGACTTCAACGACTCGCTCGACCACGAGGCTGATTTCTAAATACAGATATTTGCTGTAAATAAAGGTGGCTTTGAGATTTTCTCAAAGCCACCTTATTATATATATATGTATGATTTCCTTTACTTGATTTCCATAGCTACCGATTGCTGCGGCAGTCCTGCAGGCAGCGTGACGGTTACTTTTCCTTCTTTCACTTTCGTCTTCAATTTCTTTCCATTGCTCACGAGACGCACTTCCTTTTTGGGAAGATTGGTCGTCCAACTGATTTGCGCTGGCAGACTTTTTCCTTCTTGGAGCATATAAACGGCATAGTGTGTCTTTCCATCTTTGGATGCCGTGAACCACACATCGCCTTCATTATAGTGCGGAGTGGTGGTCGTATTGTATAGCGCCTTGCCGTTGCGTTTCATCCAGTCGCCGATTTTCTTCAGGCGCTCCACGGCTTCGGGCTGTATGAGTCCTTCAGGAGTCGGTCCCACTCCGAGCACGAGGTTGCCGCCTTTGGCAACGATTTCGATGAGCGTATTGACCACCTTTTCGGGTGATTTCCAGCGCGGTCGCTTCACGTATCCCCAGTCGTCGGACAGCGGTATGCAGCTTTCCCACGGATAGTCGAGCTGTGTTTCGGGGATGGTGCGCTCGGGAGTCTGATAGTTTTCGTACGGTCCGTGTATGGTTCTGTCCACGATGATGAGTCCCGGCTGGTGGCTGCGTGCCATCTGTGCGATGCGCGGCATGTCGATGTCCTGCTTGCGTTCCTTGCAAACCCATCCGCCGTCGAGCCAGAGGATGTCCACGTTGCCGTAGCGGGTGAGGATTTCCTGCATCTGGTTGTGAGTGAACTTCTTGAACTGTTCCCAGCGCCATGGGAATTTGTCAACGGGATAATTCACATTCCTGCCTTTCGTCGGATAGACATCCCACCAGTAATATTGCGAGTGCCAGTCGGGCTTGGAGAAGTATGTTCCTATCTTGAACTGGTGTTTTCTGAATGCTTCGAGCACGTATTTCAGCACGTCGCGCTTGGGATTGTCCTTGAAGGCGTGCTTGGCAATGGTGAAGTCGGTCTCCCGACTGTCGAACATGCAGAATCCGTCGTGGTGCTTGGTGGTGAAAATCATGTATTTCATGCCGGCGTCATCCATCGCCTGTGCCCACTGTTCGGGGTTGAACTTGGTCGGGTTGAACTGCTCGGCAAAGCCCCAATACCAGTCTTTGTACTGCTGATAGGTCATGGTGGTGTCGCGTGTGATCCAGTCTTCATCAACGATGGACCACGACTCCACGATGCCCGGCACGGCATAGAGCCCCCAATGGATGAGCACTCCGAATTTGAGGTCTTGCCATGCTTTGAGGTTTTCGACTACATCCTTTTCTTTGGGCCACTCATAGGTGGTTGAACGCTTGTGGATGTTTCCTTGTGCCAGGGCACATCCTGCTCCGCTTTCTCTCATCACGGGTGAGAGGGCGAGCAGCAGTAACGGTAGTAAGATTTTCTTTTTCATAGGAATTATTCAGTGACTAATTTTTCTTTAATGCCTTTATTGTGTTTCTCAAACAGCGTGCGTGTGAGGCTGAGGTATCGCTCGCGGAGGCTGCGCTCTGCTGCGTTCATCTCGTCGGTGGTCCATCCCGCCGGGTAGATGCGGAAGTTCTTTCGCCCCGAAGTCAGTGGGCGTGACACCCAGAAGAGCGAGTAGTCGCAGTCGGTCATCGCTGTCTTCCCGTTTTTCTTGGTCAGTGTCATGGTGACCATGGCGCCGCCGTCGGTATGCGGTTTGGTCATGTTGGAGACGTAGTTGCCGAGCGAATAGACGGTGAGGTGCTTGTTGCCCTTGTTGTCTTCGCTCACTTCGAACGGCTGTACGACGTGCGGATGCCCGCCGATGACATGGCCCACGCCCTTGTTGAGCATCCATTGCGTGAGTTTCCGCTGCGCATTGCTGGGCAGTGACGCATATTCGATGCCCCAGTGTGGGAATGCGATGATGACGTCGGCATCCTTTTTCTTTGCTGCAATGATGTCTTTTGCTATTTGCGCCGTGTCTTCCAGATTGACGATGTATGGTGACGGCACGGGAATGCCGTTCGTTCCGTAGGTGAAATTGAGCATGGCGATGCGTATGCCGTTGCGCTCGATGATGAACGGATAGTTCTGCTCGCGCTCTTTCTGATGGCGGTAAGTCCCCAGATGGGGCATTTTCAGTGAGTCCATCATGACGATGGTGCGTTCCAGTCCTTTCGCGCGTGTGTCGCAACTATGGTTGTTTGAGGTGAGCATCACGTCGAATCCGGCATCGATAATCGCCCGGAGATATTCGTCAGGAGCCGAGAAACACGGATAGCCTTTGTATGGTGGTCCTGCCAGTGTCACCTCGAAGTTTGCCACCGCAATGTCGTAGCGGCTGATTTCGGGCTTTACCCGTGCAAAGACGTCGGTGTAATCATATCCGTCGGCAGTGCGGGCAGCCTTTATCTGTCCGTCGTGCTGCATGAGGTCGCCGGCAAAAAGGAGTGTGACTTGCCGGGTCGTGGTGTCCTCAGGTGTTGTGTTTTGCGCCTGCACTCGGCTGCCGTTGTTCTGTGCGCACGAGCAGATGATAAGTGAGATGGCGAGTGTTCTGATTTTTTGCATTACAGTTTTCATGATAGTTCATTTACGATGTACAAAGATAGTGAAAATAATTGATAAGGTGATGTTTTTACGTTGTTTTTTTATGGTTATTGCAGAAGTTTTGCTATATTTGCAGAAGATGAGATTTGAAGTGAGTATAGAGCGCTGTTGCATGTGCCTGCTGTTCGTATTGTTCGGCAGCGTAAGTGCCATGTCGCAATCGGTTTTGCCGTTGCCGTCATCAATGACGGTCGGTAAAGGCACTTTTACAATCAGCGACGAGACGGTCATTCACACCAACATGCAGGACAAGGCGGCACGGAGAACGGTGGCTTCCCTGCGCCGTTGTGTGGGGAAGGATTTGACCGTGATGCGCGAGCGTTCAACCGAGAACTTCATACTGATAGAGTCACGCTCGGAGTTGCGTGAAGAAGGGTGCTACACCTTGCATGTCGATGGCAGTGGCATCCGTATTCAGGCTGGCAGTGCGTCGGGCTTTTTCTATGCTTTCCAGACGCTTAGCCAGTTATCGGACGACGGGAAAGTGCCGTTCGTGGATATAGAAGATGCGCCAAGATTTGCTTATCGTGGCATGATGCTCGACTGTTCGCGCCATTTCTGGGACGTGGATTTCATCAAAAAACAAATCGATGCCATGGCGCGTTTCAAGTTGAATAGGTTGCATCTGCACCTGACCGACGCTGCCGGATGGCGCATGGAGACGGAGAAATATCCGCTGCTCACGGAAAAAACGGCTTGGCGCACGCAGTCGGACTGGACGCGATGGTGGATTGAAAAGGACCGGCGCTATTGCGGGAAAGATGCGACGGGCGCATACGGAGGCTATTACACGCAGGACGAACTGCGCGACTTGGTGCGCTACGCCATGGATCGCCACGTCACGGTTATCCCCGAAATAGAGATGCCCGGTCACTCTGAAGAGGTGCTGTTCGCCTATCCCGAGTTGAAGTGTGTGAATGCAGGGCAGGATTGCGGCGATTTGTGCGTAGGCAACGAGCAGACGTTTGAGTTCTTGGAAAACGTGCTTTTGGAAGTGATGCGCATCTTCCCCTCGAAGTATATCCATATCGGAGGCGACGAGTCGGGGCGGCAGGCATGGATGAAATGTCCCAGGTGCCAGGCAAGAATGAAGGCTGAAGGATTGGAGACGGCTGCCCAGTTGCAGGCTTATCTGACTGCCCGCATCGAGAAATTCCTGAACCGTCACGGCAGGGAACTGCTGGGTTGGGACGAGATTCTCGAGGGCGAATTGGCTCCGAACGCAACGGTGATGTCGTGGCGGGGGACGGAAGGTGGTCTGGCAGCTGCCCGGATGGGGCACCGCGTCGTCATGTCGCCTGGCGGATACTGCTACCTGGACGGTTATCAGGATGCGCCTGAAAGTCAGCCGAAAGCCTTCGGCGGTTTCCTTCCGTTGGAAAAAGTATTCGGCTACGACCCCATTCCTCCGGAAATGAAAGGGACGGAACAGGAAAAATATATCATCGGAATACAAGGGAACCTGTGGACTGAGATGATTGAAACACCTGAGCATGTGGAGTATATGCTCTATCCGCGGATGCTTGCCATAGCCGAAAGAGGATGGAGTCCGCAGTCAGACGACTATGCTGACTTCCGCCGTCGGGCATTGAAGGCTGTCGGTTGGCTGCAACAAAACGGCTATCATCCCTTCGACCTGAAGAACGAGACGGGTGCACGTGTCGAATCGCGGACAGAGATACGCCACAAAGGCAGGGGCAAGAAGGTGCAATATCTGGCTCCCTATTCGGACGCATACAGGGCGGGAGGCGACGGTTCGCTGACCGACGGGAAGCGCGGCGGCTGGTCCTACGGCGACGGTCGGTGGCAAGGATTCATCAGTTCGGAACGGCTCGACGTCGTCATCGACATGGGCAGGAAGCAGACTATCCGCAGCGTGGCAGCCGACTTCATGCAGTTCACCGGACCGGAGATTTTCGAACCGGCTGAAGTTCGCGTTTCTTTCTCGGACGACGGCACGACCTGGAAGGTAGGCGACCTTGAAGTGAGGGAGGTGAGCCGGGACAAGGATTACTTCATCCGCCACTTCCGATGGGAGGGCAAGGCGCGTGCCCGGTATGTGCGTCTGCAGGCTTCGGAAGGAAAGTTCGGAGGATGGATTTTTACCGATGAAATCGTGATAAATTGAATCAAACACAATAAAAAACAAAGGACAATGAAAAGAATGATATCAATGTTAGTGGTGGGCATGAGCTTTGCTGCCTTGTCTGCTTCCCCTTTGGTGCAAGAGGCGGCGGAAGACCGCATGCCTGCTGACGGGGCATCACCATCCAGTCAGGTGTTCGAGGTGGACAACGAGTTGGATTTCTTGATTGCATTGGGCTCGGACCGCGAGATTATCATCAGTGAGAACGTGACGCTGAACCTGTCGCGCGTGTTGGAAAACGAGGATAATTTCCGCACCGCCAACCGCCGTTTCATCAACGCCTACGACGGAGAGCATTTCCTCGTTGAGGGCAGACTGGCAGCAAGTAACGAGCAATGGATCATGAGTGAAAAAATGTTTGACGGACGGCAGTTGACGCTCGTCAACATCAGCAATCTCTCCATACGCGGTAAGCATGGGGCGAAGATTGTCGTCCAACCGCGATATGCCTTCGTGTTCTACCTGATGGGGTGCCGGAATGTGACGATAGACAATCTCGTGCTCGGCCATACGGAAGATGGCTATTGCGAAGGTGGCGTCATCGGCACGTCCAATTGCGAGAACATACTCATCTCCAGTTGCGACCTCTACGGATGCGGCACATACGGCATCGTGGCGTCGAAGACACACCAACTGACAATGACGCAGAGCATCATCCGCGATTGTTCCTACGGCATCATGGAGGTGCTCGACTGCAATAACATCAACTTCATGACGTGCGACTTCTTCAGAAACGAGAGATTTGAACTCATCACAAGCAGATGGAGCGAGAACGTCAACTTCACCAACTGCCGCATCTACGGCAACCATCAGACGGCGCCGCTCTTCCAGTTGAACAACACCATCGTGTTGAGCGGATGCGAAATCCACCACCCTTTCGAGGCGGTAGGCACGACCAACTTCGTGGATGCAGACGGCAGAGACAATATATGGCATGACGAATTCGTCGAAGAACTGCCCGAACGGGGAATAGGACCACACTAAAACACAGAAAACATGGACATAATACAGATTAAAGAAGAAAATGGTTGCATGACCATTTCGTTTGACGGGCGACTGGATTCATCGCTCACAACAGAGATACAGCAAGAGCTGGCGACAAAGCTCAACGACGCACCCGGCGTGAAAGAACTGACGTGGGACGGCTGCGGGATGGAATACATCTCGAGTTCGGGCTTGCGACTGATGCTCATGCTGAAGAAGAAATATCCCTCCTTTAAGTTGGTCAACGTATGCCCCGACGTGTACAACGTGTTCGAGATGACGGGATTCACGAAGATGATGACCGTCGAGCGCGGACTTCGGCAAATGTGTGTCGAAGGGTGCGAGGAAATAGGGCGCGGAGGCGTCGGCGTGGTCTATCGCGTTTCGGACGACACGATTATCAAAGTGTTCCGCGAAGGGACAAGCATGAACGACATCACCAACGAGATTTCGATGGCGAAGGAAGCGTTCGTCCTGGGAATGCCGACCGCCATTTCGTTCGACATGGTGCAGGTTGGCAAGCAGTACGGACTAGTCTATGAACTGCTGAAAGCCCAGACGCTGAGCCAGTGCATCAAGAACCATCCTGAAAACGTGGATGAGTATGCACGACAATACGCCGGCTTGTTCCGCCAGTTGCACGACATCGAGGTGCCGCCCTCCAGCAATATCCCTAACGCTCACGAGAACGACGAGCGGAGCATCAACCATGTCCGCCGCTATTTCGGTGACGAACGGGTGGAGATGCTTTTGCAGATACACCGCGCCATTCCGCAAGGCAACAGACTGCTACACTGCGATTTGCAGGCGAAAAACGCGATGATGCAGGGCGACGAACTGATGCTCATCGACATGGGCGAGGTGGGTTACGGTCATCCGCTCATCGACCTCGGACACGCCTACTCGGCTATGGTCGGGCTGGTGGGCGACTACGAGAAAATCATCGGCATCCCCATGGAGCTCGGAATACAAGTGTGGGACAAGATGATTCGCTACTATTTCGAGGGCGAAAGCGAAGAAACCATCGCGCACCGGTGCGACCAGATACGGGCAGTGTCCTACATCCGCAACTTCAGCTGGCTCTCGCTCTCCGACTCCTTCCCCGAGGAAGTCATCGAAGAATGCAAGGCAACGTTCGAAGAGCGCATCATAAAACAGTGGGATTTCATCGTCGAAACGAGCAAGACGTTTGCCGACTGGACACTGTAAACCGCCTTAGGAAGCCGTTTTCCAGCATCCTTTCACCACCCAAACGTGCCACTCCCGCCACCCGGGAGTGGCACGTTTCGTTATCCGAGCGTTAAACATTCGTTGTCGCTATATTAAACATTGGTTATCGCTACGTTGCACGTTCGTTGACCAATCCCATACGATTTCATCAACCAATCTCGTACGAGTTTCCATACCAACTTCGTACGACTTTCCATACCAATCTCGTACGAGTTTGGTCATCAACTTCGTACGAGTTTGGTTTACGAAACTTTAACGTAGCGACAACCAACGCTCTACAGCCGCTCAACGAAAGGACTGCGGAACAGTGACGAAAAATAAGAAATGAACGAATAAATTTTGTATTGTCCTCGCTTAATCGTAACTTTGCAGGGAAATTCAGCGAGGGCTGAGAAAAGGTAAAAAGAACAAAAAACAAAAAGAAAAAGACGATGGCAAAAAAAGCATTACTCATGATTCTCGACGGTTGGGGAATCGGAAAAAAGGATAAGGGTGACGTGATTTTTAATACCCCGACACCCTATTTGGATTATCTCACGGCAGTGTCGGCACACAGTCAGCTGCAGGCAAGCGGCGAAGATGTGGGGCTGCCCGACGGACAAATGGGAAATTCTGAGGTGGGGCATCTCAATATCGGTGCAGGACGCATCGTCTATCAAGACCTGGTGAAAATCAACCGGGCATGTAAGGATAACTCTATCGTGGAGAATCCGCAGGTGAAAGCTGCCTACACCTACGCCAAAGAGAAGGGCAAAAAACTCCATCTGATGGGGCTTTGCAGCGACGGCGGCGTGCACTCCAGCCTCGAACATCTGTTCAAACTGATAGAAGTGGGCAAGGCGTATGGACTGAAAAACCAGACGTTTGTGCACTGCTTCATGGACGGTCGCGACACCGACCCGAAGAGCGGAAAAGGATTTATCGAGCAAGTGATGCAGCGATGCGAAGCCAACGACGCAGCCATTGCCAGCATCGTCGGAAGATTCTACGCGATGGACCGCGACAAGCGGTGGGAGCGCATCAAGGAAGCATACGACCTGCTCGTCGGCGGCAAGGGCAAACAGGCAACTGACCTTCTGGCTGCCATGCAGGAAAGTTATGATGAAGACGTGACCGACGAGTTCATCAAACCCATCCACAACTGTGCCGTCGATGGATGTATCGGAGAGGGCGACGTGATTATCTTTATCAACTTCCGCAACGACCGGGCAAAGGAACTGACTGTCGTACTGACGCAACAGGACATGCCGGAGCAGGGAATGAAAACGATTCCCGGACTGCAATACTACTGCATGACGCCTTACGACGCCTCGTTCACGGGCGTACACATCCTCTTCCCGAAAGAAAACGTGGAGGACACGTTAGGGGAATATCTCTCCAAGCAGGGCAAAAAACAGCTGCACACGGCTGAAACGGAGAAATATGCACACGTCACATTCTTCTTCAACGGCGGACGCGAGGAACCGTTCGACGGCGAAGACCGCATATTAGTGCCAAGTCCTAAAGTGGCTACATACGACCTGAAACCAGAGATGTCGGCATACGAAGTGAAAGACCGCCTGGTGGAAGCCATCAATCAGGGGAAATATGACTTCATCGTCGTGAACTTCGCCAACGGCGACATGGTCGGACATACCGGCGTGTATCATGCCATAGCCAAAGCCGTATGGGCGATAGACCAATGCGTGAAAGACGTCATAGAGGCAGCGAAGAAAAACGACTATGAAGCTATCATCATCGCCGACCATGGAAATGCCGACCATGCCGTCAACGACGACGGTACGCCCAACACCGCCCATTCGCTCAACCCCGTGCCGTTCATCTACGTGACCGACAATAATTCGGCGAAAGTGAAAGACGGACGACTGGCAGACGTGGCACCGAGCATCCTCCACATCATGGGACTGGAACAGCCTGCCGACATGACGGGCGAGTGTCTCATCAGCGACCATTAGAAAGAATCACCTTAGCAACATCACCCAGCGTATGGATGTAAAGATAGAAGCCTCGTGGAAACAACAACTGCAGGGAGAATTTGACAAAAACTATTTCGCCCTGCTGACCGATGCCGTGCGGAAGGAATATGCGTCGGGTGTGTGCTATCCACCGGGAAAACTCATCTTCAACGCTTTCAACCTGTGTCCGTTCCATCAGGTGAAGGTGGTCATCATCGGACAAGACCCCTATCACCAGCCCGGACAGGCGCACGGACTCAGCTTCTCCGTACAAGACGGAGTGCCGTTTCCGCCGTCGCTTCAAAACATCTTCAAGGAAATCCAAAACGACTTGGGAACACCCATTCCCAACAGCGGAAACCTCACACGGTGGGCACAACAGGGCGTGTTGTTGCTCAATGCCACGCTCACCGTACGGGCAAGTCAGCCTAATTCACACGCACAGTTAGGCTGGCAGACTTTCACCGATGCAGCCATCAAGGCGCTGGCAACCCAGCGCAAACACCTCGTCTATATGCTCTGGGGAGGCTATGCACGGGGGAAAAGCTATATGATTGACAAATCGGAGAACCTCGTGCTCGAAAGCGTGCACCCCTCACCGCTCAGTGCCAACCGCGGCGGATGGTTCGGAAACCATCACTTCTCACAGTGCAACCAATACTTGGAAAACCACCAGATAACCCCGATACAATGGTAACACAGCATCCCACCATCGTGCAAGTAGGCGACGTATTGCTCACTTCAGAAATCCTGACCGAATATTTCTGCTGCGACTACGAGAAATGCAAGGGTATCTGTTGCGTCGAAGGCGATGCCGGGGCACCGGTGACACTCGATGAAATCAGCGGAATAGAAGATTCGCTAGACACCGTTTGGGATGACCTCTCGGCACAGGCACAAGCGGTTATCGACCGACAGGGCGTGAGCTATGTGGACAGCGAGGGCGACCTTGTCACCAGCATCGTCAACGGGAAAGACTGCGTATTTACCTGCTATCAGGGAGAGGCTTGTTTGTGTGCGTTGGAACGGGCTTATCGACAGGGAAAAACCACCTTTTGCAAACCCATCAGTTGTTCACTTTATCCCATACGGGAAAAGCGCTTCTCCAACGGAACCGTCGGACTCAACTACAGCCGTTGGGACATCTGTCGCGATGCCATCACCAAAGGGCGTGAACTCCGCATACCGCTCTACCAATTCCTTCGCGAGCCCCTCATCCAACGTTTCGGTAAAGACTGGTACGACGAACTCTGCCAGCTGGCTGCGGAACTTTCCCAATAAACGCTCCGACTTTTAGAATTCTGAAAGGCAAATCGGGCAGCGTCTCAATATAAAAAGAAAGCAGACATTCTTTCTTCTAAGCTCGGTTTACACTGACTTTCTGCAATGTTTCGTTCGCTTATTTACTTCAATGTGAATAAAAATATTCAAAAAAAATGTACATTTTATTTTGTTTTTTATGAAAATTGTTTATCTTTGTAGCCAGATATCTATGAATTTTATTTCGCTTATTATTAATCTTAAACTATAATATGTATATGAAAAAACATTTCCTCAAACATTTGTTGATGATGTTATTGTTGCCTTGTGCATCTGCTTTTGCAGCCGAGGGCGATACCATCGTGGTGCTTGAACAGAATTTTGATGCTTTCACGGAAGGCACAGAATCTACACCTGCTACGACAGACATCAGTTCGTATTCCAGCAATAAGCTTCGTAATACCCTTGCCAGTTGGTCGGGTTCGCGAGTTTATGAGGCTGGCGGTAGTCTGAAAATTGGTGATAACGGTTATCTTCAGACTGCCAATACCGACATGTCGGGCAATGGTGGTAACCTGAGAATCACGTTCCGTGCGAAGGCATTGGACGCTACGGGCGGAGGAATCCAGATTTTGCTAAACAGCTCTTATACGGCTACGGCGACCATCTATCTCGACAATGGTGATTGGACGACGATTGAAGTGATGTGCGGTGGCGGAAAGGCTTCTGGTTACCTGCGCATCAAACCCTATCTGATTGCCAGTGGCATGCTCATCGACGACCTGAAGATAGAAGCCAGTCAGGCATTTATCGGTGCACCGGAGGCGACACAGCCGACAACAGCCAGCGACAATTCTTTCACTGCAACGTGGAAGGTAGTGGCTGGAGCGACAAGTTATCTGCTTGACGTTTATAGCAAGAACGGCGAGGAGAAAGAATATCTGTTGAAGGATGAAGCAGTAGATAAACCCTCTTCATCATACGCCACTACCCACTCGAAGCAGGTGACGGGACTGACTGCCGGCAAGAAATACTATTTCACGGTGCGTGCGAAGCGCGACGAATATGTTTCTGCCTATTCGAATGAAATCCGCGTGGTGAAGCCCATATCAAGTGTTTCGGCTCCGGAAGCAACGGAAGCAACCGATGTGACGGCAACGGGCTTCACTGCCAACTGGAATGCTGTTGAGGGTGCAGAGGGCTACGAAGTGAGTCTCTATAAGCACGAGATACTGGCAAACGACAGCACGGTGAATATACTTCATGATGACTTCTCTGGATTCACAGAAGGCACTTTGAGTTCTCCCTCATATCCTTCGACTTATGCGTTGGATACCTATACAGCCGATCCGGGGTGGACGGCATCTAATATTTGCGCTGCCAACGGCTATTTCGGCATCGGTCCGTTTGGCGGTACGGGTTATATCTGTACACCAGCCATCGACCTGTCTAAGAACAGTGGCAAGTTCAAGTTGACGATGAAAGCTGCTTCTAATTCTTACGGCACCTACAAGGAAGACTCTGTGAAAGTATATATCTATAATGGTGGTGACGATGCTGTGGACAGCGCGACGGTGAAAGTGTCGGGCGGTTTTGCCAACTATACGATTGAGTCGGAAAAAGGAAATGCCGAGACCTATGTTTACATCGAATATGGTGGTACTAACAAGTTCTACATGGACGAGTTTACTGTGTCACAAGACTTGGCAGCAGGTGACAAAGCGACTTCGTTAGTAGAGACCAAAGACGTGGGCGATGTGACCTCTTGTCTGTTCAACGTGGCGTTTACCGACAATATCAGCTATTCCTATAAGGTAGCTGCCTACGCGCCGACGGTGAAAGGCTCTTCTTATACAGGATATTACGTTGACAACATCTATTCTGACAAATCGAACGAGATAGAAGTGTCTTATTCTGACCCGACCGCCATCAACGACATCGACCGCGAGCAGGAAACGGTGAAAGACGGCAAGTGGTACACCCTGCAAGGCGTTCTTCTCAATGGCAAGCCGACCACGAAGGGCATCTATATCGTGAACGGGAAGAAGGTGCTTGTTAAGTAAAACGATAGGTGTATGAAAAGAAGTAGATTTCTTTTTGTCGCGTTGTTTGCTTGCCTGTTGTCATGGGCAGGTCCCGTTGACCAACAGACGGCAGAGCAGACGGCACGACAATTCTTCAGTAAGCGTGGCGGCAAGAAAGCCGCTCCGCTCAAATCTGTGTCAGCCAAGAGGTTGATGAAAAATGCCACAGCTGCCGACACACCTTATTATATATTTAATATAGGTGACGGCGACGGCTTTGTGATTGTGTCGGGCGATGATACGGCTATTCCCGTGCTTGGCTATTCAGACAAGGGTACTTTCGACTGGGAAAGTATGCCGGAGAATCTGCGCGAGTGGATGAAGCTCAACGAGATGTATATTGAGAGTTGTCGCAACAAGACGGGCGTCGTACACTCGCCCAGTCGTGTGGGAACTCCCGTCCAGGCTCCATTGCTCGGCGAAATCAAGTGGGGACAGGACACTCCTTACAATCTGAAGTGTCCCACCTACACCGCCAGCGGAGAGACCAAGCATTATTACGTTGGCTGTGTGGCTACGGCAGCAACGCAGATTATGCGATATCATGGTTATCCCGCACAGGGAAACGACACGAAAACCTATACCGATACCAAGGGATGTGGACAGACACTGAGTGCAGACTTCGGAAACACCACCTACGACTGGGCGAACATCCTCAACACGTATCGCGGAGTAGAGGCGACGGAGGCTCAGAAAGATGCCATCTCGACACTCGCATTCCATTTCGGAGTGGCTGTTGAGATGGAATATGTGGCAGGTGGCAGCGGTGCCGTATCGCCCATCGTGCCAAATGCGTTCCGCCATTATTTCCGCTATGACAGCGGTACGACGATGCGCAAACGGAATTACTACGACACTTCCGAGTGGCTCAGCATCATCAAGAGCGAAATCGATGCGCAGCGCCCCGTCTATTATGCTGCTTCGAGCGAAGACGGACTGGGTGGTCACGCTTTTGTCTGTGACGGATATGATACGGAGGACTTCGTTCACATCAACTGGGGATGGTATGGCGACTACAACGGCTATTTCAGTGTCAACCATCTCGAGCCCGCCGGATTGGGTGAGGGTGGTGGAAAAGGTGCTTACAATATCGACCAGGAAATCATCACAGGCATTCAGCCGCCGACTAGTGGGACGACCGTCTATGAGCGCCCGCTCTACTTCTCAACGATGATGACAAACAACGATTTCGGCGACCAATTCTCCATAGGAGGAACGGTGGAGAACTATGACGTGACCCCGTTCAACGGTCAGATTGCTGCCGTGTTGGAGCGCGACGGTGAGGTGTTGCAGATCCTGAAGACAGAGGATAAGACAATCAATGCCTATACCAACCGTCGGACGGGATATATCATGGGGTTCGTCGTGCGCGATGTTCCTAAAACGGTGTCGAGCACCATCGCCAACGGTCTGGCATATATCCGCCTGATGTTCCGTGAGAGTGCTACCGATGAATGGAAGTTCTTGAGACACGGCATCGGGCGCAATCCGCAGGGCATCCCATACAGCAACCGCATCAAGGTGAATGTCAACAACGGATATATCGAAACAGAAGGAGTCGATACACCGGTTCCCGATGTCACCATCCTCGAGAAAGTGGAATCGGAATTTCCGGAGGTTTACGCCAAGGGTTCGATTGTCCTGCCGCTCGTTCTGCAGAACAACTCAAAGCATTTGCATCTGAAGAATGTCGTGGTGCGCTTCCAGTCAGTGGAAAATGACACCCATTATGACTACGAGAACGCCGTGAACATCTATGACGAGAGCACCGAGTCGCTCAGATTTCTCATCAACCTCAGCGATGAAATGCCTGCAGGTGATTATAGGATTGTCCTCTTTGAAAAGGGATTCCCTGAGCATCCGTTCACCGAGACGGTCGCATCGGACATACTGACCGTGTTGCCTGAGGCAGACTATCCCGTGATGCACCTGACGCAGAATGTGCTCTGGCAGCGCCGCGACGGTCAGATTATTGCCAATCAGGGCGATATGGTCTATTTCGCACTCAACAGCCGCAACTATGGAGCAGCCGGAAAGGTCGGCGTGATACTCTATCTTGTGGATGCGAACGATCCCACCAAGCGCTATATGTATCAGCAGGCAGACGCTACGTTGGAAAAAGGTGAGTCGAAGACGCTCACGTTCTATCGGCAGATGCCTGTTAATCCGGGCAACTATTTCATCCAGGTGAGCTATCTCACGGGCGACGGTCAGATTGTTGACGATACCCGTTCAGCCTATTATGGCGACACTATCAGCGTCGGCACAGGCACCGACATCCGTCTCAACGGCGTGTCTATCAATATGCCCGACCAAGTGGTGAAGGGTACGAAGCTGACAGGCTCCGTGACTTTCGAAGCCCCTGCTGCCTATAACGGGTATATCTATGTGCGCATGCGCCAATATACGTTGAGCAGTGGCGGCATCCTCAAAATGGAAAGAGTGAACCTGGCAGCAGGAGCACAATACACCGCCAACATTTCATCGACTATCACCTATAACGTGGGACGCTACATCCTGGTCTATGACTTCGGAGCAAGCTCCACGTCGGGCATCGGAACAAGCTCCACGTCGGGCATCGGCAGCTACGATAAAATCTATAAGTTGATTGATGTCGTGGACGAATCTACGGGCATCACATCCGTCAGCTCCGCCGATAGCAAGCCGGTAGTCTTCATGGACGGCGACCGTATCTGTGTGGCTGTCAAGGGCGATGTCGCAGTGAAAAACATCGAGGTGTTCGACCTGAGCGGGCGTTGTGTTGCCCGCCGGAGCAACGGCAGCGACGTTGAGGCAGAACACTTGCGCAGCAGCGTATATCTCGTGCGCGTCACCACCAGTGATGGCGTCTTTACTCAGAAGATAAGCAAATAACCAATCTTGGAGGAGATTTCAACACCTCTGCTTTCAGTCCCGTAAGGCTGGAGGCAGAGGTTTTTTCGTAGCAGGGGAATGAATTTTCTTGATGCAACAGGCTTGTAATTCCGGAAAATATATTTATATTTGTGGCAGTATTTGGCACACATTGTTGTGCTGAGTTGTTGAAACCAGAATTAAAAAAATGAAAGACATGAAAAAGTATGCCGTAATCGTCATTGACATGCTCAATGATTTTGTCACAGGACCCATCGCCTCACCGCGTGTCAACCACATCATCGAACCTATCAAGAAGCTTTGCGAAAAAGCCCGCGCCGAAGGTATTCCTGTCATCTACGCCAATGACTGTCACACACCCGACATCGACAAGGAGTTCAAGGTGTGGGGACCCCATGCTGTAGAGGGCACGAAGGGAGCGGAAATTATTGACGAGCTCAAACCTGCAAAGGGCGACTACATCATTCCCAAGAAGACTTACAGCGGCTTCTACGAGACAACTCTCGAGCTCGTTCTCAGGGAACTCGGAGTTGATACCGTGGTGATTACGGGATGGCAGGCTGACTGCTGCTGCCGTCACACCTCTGCCGACGCTTTCTTCAGGGGATTCAACATCATCGTCCCACGGGAAACTACCGACACCGACACTGAAGAAGGTTACACCGGAGGGCTCGCCTACATCGAGAAAATCTACGGGGCAACCATTTGCAGCGTAAATGATTTGTTCTGAGAATCTCCTCAGCGGGCGTTGACATTTATGCTTGGTCAAAGCCAAAGCGGTCTGTCATATTTGTCGTTTCTCATCTGTTGTTTGTCGTTTTGCGCAGCGTATAAACATACGGAAAAGGGCGTATAAATATGCGGTTGAACTTTCGTTTTCCAAAAGTTGAACTTTTGCGCTCTAAAAGTTCAACTTTCACCTCCTAAAAGTTCAACTTTTGCAAGCTAAAAGTTGAACTTTTGGAAACCACTTCTTAACGTCTTGAAATTCAACAGCTTACAAAATGGACATCAAAATTTCGCCTGTGCATAAATATGCAGCCTTCGTTTTTGAAGGAAACCATGCGATTTGGTCTGTCGTTTGTGCGTGAGAGAAGAACCGTCAAACAAAAAACCGCCGGCACACGTGCCGGCGGTTTGTTAATAATCAAATAAAAGTGGGTTATGAAAAGTAATCTTTAATACTTCAGAATCTGTCCTGGGCGTATGCGCATATTCTTGTTGATGTGGTTGATGCGGCAGAACTCCTCAACGGTGAGTCCGTGCTTGCGGGCTATAGAATAGACGGTTTCGCCGGCTTCAACCTTGTGATAGCGCGTGGCACCTGAGTAGGACGATGATGCGTTGCTGTTGTCCTCGGTGCGTCTGCTGGCTGATGCCTGTTCTTTTCCGACGACATCTTCGCGGCTATATCCGTTTTGGTCGTTTTTGCCACGCAGGCGTGTTGCCTGTGCCGATTCGCGGTTGATGGTGCTCTTGCGGAACACGTAGGTGTCGCAGGTGACATCTTGTGCGCGGAAGTCGAAGAAGAGTGCCGGGTTGAGTGCCACACCGCACAGACGAGTTTCGAAGTGGAGGTGCGAACCGGTGCTTCGTCCGGTGTTTCCACCCAGTCCGATGACATCGCCAGCCCTGACGTTCTGATTCTCTGCCACGAGTTGTTTCGACAGGTGTCCGTAGATGGTTTCCAGTCCGTTGTCATGGCGGATGACGACATATTTTCCATATCCGTTGGCATCATATCTTACGATGCGCACTTTGCCTGTGAAGGCGGCGCGGATGGTGTCGCCCGTATATACTTTAATGTCGAGTCCCTTGTGCATTCTTCCCCAGCGTGCACCGAAGTTGGATGTGATGACGCGGCTGGGCGTAGGCATGCAGAATCCGCGCAGGTTGATGCGGAATTCATCGGGTAGTGGACTGACTTTATGGGTGTATTTGTTGCTCCATTCTTCGTATAAATCTGCTGCCGGTGACTCCCATTGTTCCTTTTCCAGGAGGGCGTTCAGGGCGAGTGTGTCGATTGCCTTCATCTTCTTGTCAATCGGTGCTTGACGTGCCAGCAGGTCTTGCGCTGCCGAAGGCAATGTGGTGAGACTCATGAATGAAAATACTACAAATGTCTTTATGGTTGCTTTTAAATGTATCATCAATTTTGGGTTTTGGTTTCACTTTGTTCGGAAGCGCCCATCTCACAATAATTATATGAAATAGTTTTTCCAAACGTATTGCAAAGATAACGTTTTTCTGCCAAGGTTGTTTTCCGATTAACAGTTTTTGTTCGAGTTTTAACATTTCAGCCATCCGTCGAATCCCTCTCAACAGCCCTCCTGTCGGTGGATAGATTGATAATTGCAAAAAACCAAAAAAAAGACCACTTTTTGTTAATTTATAAACATTTTTTAAGTTTATCCGCCGATTTTTGGGAACATTATGCCGCTGTTCAGGAGATGGCAGACCAGTTGACGTTGGTCTTTCTGAGCGCTTGGAGCCGGTTCCACAGCAGTGCATATTCGTTTTTTTCGCAGTTAGGGTCGTTGTCGATAATCTTTTGCGCTTCGTCGCGTGCCAGTTGCACGAGTTGTCCGTCGCGTGCGATGTCGGCAATTTTCAGGTCGAATGCCATGCCGCTCTGTGCTGTTCCTTCCAAATCGCCCGGTCCGCGCAGCTTCAGGTCGGCTTCAGCAATCTCAAATCCGTCGTTCGTCTCGCACATGATATCAATGCGTTTGCGTGTTTCCGCTGAAAGCTTATAGGGTGTGACGAGGATGCAATAGGACTGGTCGGCACCGCGTCCTACGCGTCCGCGCAGCTGATGCAGTTGTGAAAGTCCGAACCGTTGTGCCTCCATGATGACCATGACCGAAGCGTTGGGCACGTTCACGCCCACTTCGATGACGGTCGTTGCCACGAGAATCTGTGTCTCGCCGCTCACGAATTTAGCCATTTCCGCATCTTTTTCGGCAGGTTTCATCTTCCCGTGCACTTTGCTCATGCGCATTTCGGGAAGGGCTTCGCGCAGGGTTTCAAATCCTTCTTCCAGATTTTTCAAATCGATTTTTTCGCTCTCTTTGATAAGCGGGAATACGATATATGCCTGTCGTCCTTCCTGTATCTGCTTGCGGATGCCCGTGTAGAGGCTGTGCAACTGGTTGTCGAACTTGTGGATTGTCTGTATGGGTTTTCTGCCGGGTGGCAGTTCGTCGATGACGCTGACGTCCAGATCGCCGTAGAGCGTCATTGCCAATGTGCGCGGAATAGGCGTGGCGGTCATGACAAGAACGTGTGGCGGGTTGTTGCTTTTCGACCACAGTTTGGCGCGTTGCGCCACTCCGAAGCGGTGTTGCTCGTCGATGACAGCGAATCCGAGCCGTTTGAACTGCACGTTTTCTTCGATGACGGCATGTGTTCCCACCAGCAGATGGACGCTGCCATCTATGAGTCCTTGCATGACCGCCTCTCTCCTCTTCCCTTTCACGACACCGGTCAGCAGTTCCGTCCTCACAGGCATGTCGCCCAGCAGTTCGCGTATGGTCTGCAGGTGCTGTTCGGCAAGAATCTCTGTCGGCGCCATGATACACGCCTGATAGCCGTTGTCGAGTGCGATGAGCATGGACATGAGCGCCACGAGCGTCTTTCCCGACCCTACGTCGCCCTGTAGCAGGCGGTTCATCTGTTGTCCGCTTCCCATGTCCTTCCGTATTTCCCGAATCACACGCTTCTGTGCTCCGGTGAGCGGGAAGGGCAGGTGTTCATGGTAGAACGTGTTGAAGTGCTCACCGACGTGGCTGAACACATATCCGCGGTACTTCCTTCGGTGGTCGTTGGCGTATCTGAGAATGTTCAGCTGCACGTAAAACAGTTCTTCGAACTTCAGTCGCAGCCGCGCTTGCTGAGTGTCTTCGGCACATTTCGGGTAGTGAATTTTCCGAAAGGCATCATCTCTGGATATCAGGTGGAGCGGTCCTGTGATGAAAGGCGGGAGCGTCTCAGGCAGTGGCTGTGTGAGTTTTTCCAGCAGGTTTTTCATGATTTTCTCCATCGTCCGCGATGTGATACCCGCCTTTTTCATCGCTTCTGTCGTCACGTAATAAGGCTGCATGCCCATGGCAGACAGCTCCACGTCTTCCGCCTTTTCAATTTCCGGGTGCGCAAACTGGTAGCGCCCGCCATAGACGGTGGGTCGTCCGAAGACGATATAGTCTTTCTCAACCGAATAGTTTCTTGTGATATACTGCGCCCGCGAGAACCAAACCAAATCGACTACGCCTCTGCCGTCAGAAAAATAGGCAACCACCCGTTTCTTGCGAGTGCCGACCGAGAATTCCTCGAAGCTGAGAATCTTTCCGCGAATCTGCACGAACGGCATGTCGGGCGACAGCTCGTCGATGCGATAGATACGGCTCCGGTCAACATGTTTGTAGGGGAAATATTCCAGCAAATCGCCATAAGTGCTGATTTGGAGTTCTTTCTTCAGAATCTCCTTTCGCTTCGGACCGACCCCCGAGACATATTGCACATCTTGATTCAGTATATCAAACATAGGCTGTTTTTTATTTACCGATGAGTTGGAGATATTGCATTTTTCGTTGCATCTCGTGTATTTCTTCTTCGCTTCGGAAGAGTGCAAGCAACCGGTAGGCATAGGGGAGTGACGCTGCTGCCCCTTTTGCCGTGATGAACGGTCCGTCTTCCGTCACCAGTTCGGAGGTGTATTGCGCTCCCTTCAGGTGTTGTTCAAACCCCGGAGCACAGGTGGCACGCCGTCCCTGTAGCAGTCCGAGTGTGCCCAACACCATTGGCGCTGCACAAATAGCACCCACACGTTTGCCGCTTCCGACATGTTGCAGGAGCAGTTGGCGGAGTCCCTCATGGTCGTTCAGATGGCTTGCGCCAGGCATTCCGCCAGGCAAGAGCAACAGGTCGGCATCCTCGAACGAGTGGTCTTCAAACAGCAAGTCGGCAACAACCTGCACGCCATGCGATGAGCAGACTGTTTTTTCACCCGTCACACTGACAGTCTGCACCGGGACATCAGCCCGTCGGAGAACGTCCACAGGTGCCAGTGCTTCCAGTTCCTCGAAGCCTTCTGCAAGAAATTCATAGACTTTTGTCATATTATTTTTTGTTTGTTATGCCCGTTTTCGATGAAAAACATTATCTTTGCAGAAGATAAGCTGCATCTCAGCAATTCCAAGTGTGGCTTGATTGCGTTCGATTTGCATGAGCTTTGCAAAACATAAATGCACTTGCAAATATACAAAAAGTTTGCGGAATACAAAATGCAGTATGATGAATAATGAGCAGAAACGTTTTCGTTTTGCACTTTTTGGAAAGGAATTCCAAGAAGAACATGCCGCTTTGGTTCGGAAAATGTTCTCCTTTCTGGTTGCCTGCGACGCTGAAGTAGTCGTGGAAGCTGACTTTTTCCGCTTCCTGACGTCACAAGGGATTGAGGTAGGTCCCTGTAATTCGTTTGAAGGCGACAGTTTCGAAGCTGATTTCGTGGTGTCCTTAGGCGGTGACGGAACGTTCTTGAAAGCCGCCAGCAGGGTGGGGAGCAGGAATATTCCTATCATGGGAGTCAACATGGGACGGCTTGGATTCCTCACGGATGTGAGTTTGCAAGATGTTGAAGAGGCGCTGCGGATGCTTTATCATGGCGACTATGAGGTTGAGAGTCGTTCGTTGATTGCTGTCGAGAGCAACGGTGAACCGCTGACAACCTATCCCTATGCCCTCAACGATGTGGCTATTCTGAAATGTGCCGATGCGTCGATGATTTCAATCCGTACAGGAATCAACGGCGAGCACCTCATTACTTGTCAGGCAGACGGTATGGTGGTCAGCACTCCGACAGGCAGTACGGCATACGCATTGTCTAACGGAGGTCCGGTGGTCGTGCCGCAAACAGATGTCTTCTGTCTTACGTTCGTTGCCCCCCATTCGCTGACGGTGCGCCCGATGATAGTGCCCGACACGGCAGAGATATCGCTTCAGATTGATAGTCGCTCACACAACTATCTAGTGGCTGTGGACGGGCGTTCGGTAACGCTTCAGGAACAGACAGCGCTGACACTGCGAAAAGCGCCTTACAGCATTCAGATTGTCAAGCGAAAAGGTTATAGTTATTTTTCCATGCTGAAAGAAAAGATGATGTGGGGAAGAGATACACGTGAGAAAAGATGATGGGAAATTGGAAAAATATCATAAGGAGATATGACTCCAAGTACAGTTATAGGGTCATTATAAAATGGCTTTGGAAGGCTTGGAAGGGCAATCGGCTGCAGGCAAGCCTGAATGCCTTGATAGGCTTGCTCGGAGTGGCGCTTTCCCTCACTCAGGTGTGGGCTGTAAAACATGCCGTTGATGTGGCGTCAAGGACGATTGAAGGGTCCGTCTATTGGTCGGTCGCACTGATGGGCGTACTTGTGCTTTTCAACTTCGCGCTGGGCGTTGCCAGCGTCTGGGTGAAGAACATTCTCGGCATCAAAGCCCAAAACCGGATGCAGCAGCGAATGCTCGACCGTATCCTGCGTTCCGAATGGCACGGCAGGGAAACCCACCATAGCGGCGATGTCATCAACCGTCTGGAGGGTGATGTGTCGAGTATCGTCACTTTCCTCACCGAAACCATTCCGAACACGCTCGCTACGCTCGCTCTCTTCATAGGAGCATTCGTCTATCTTTTCTCGATGGACAAGATGTTGGCACTCGTCATCGTTGGGATGTTACCCGTTTTTGCCGTGTTCAGTAAAGTGTATATGCGCCAGATGCGGCGCCTGACACGTAAGGTGCGTGACAGCGGTTCTAAAGTGCAGAGCATTCTTCAGGAAACGGTGCAGAACCGCATGTTGATAAAAACATTGGAAAGCGATGACCTGATGATTGGACGACTGGAAGGCTCTCAAAGCGAATTGCGCCATAACGTAGTGCGCCGGACGTTCTTTTCCGTCTTTTCACATATCATGCTGAGCTTCGGTTTCGCTTTGGGCTATCTGATTGCATTCCTTTGGAGCGCACTCCGCATGTATGAAGGTACACTTTCCTTCGGTGGAATGACAGCGTTCCTGCAACTCGTCAACAAAATTCAGGGACCGGCACGCTCATTGACAAAGTTGGTGCCTTCGTTCGTCGCAGTGTGCACTGCCGCAGAGAGATTATTGGAATTGGAAGAAGAACCCGAGGAGGAACAGGGAGAGCCCGTTGAACTCACTGCTCCTTGTGGCGTTCGTTTCAATCACGTTTCGTATGCCTATACACCGGAAGACGGGGAAGTGATTTCCGACCTTTCGTTCGATTTCTATCCAGGTTCTTGCACCGCAGTAATAGGCGAAACTGGTGCTGGTAAAACAACCTTGGTGCGAATGGTGCTTGCCTTGCTTCATCCGCAGAAAGGCTCAATAGAAATGTACAACGACCAGGAAAGTCATGAGCTTTCGCCACGCATGCGCTGCAATTTGGTGTATGTGCCGCAGGGAAACACGTTGATGAGCGGTACTATCCGTGAAAACCTGTTGCTGGGAAAGCCGACCGCGACGGAAGAAGAGATTCATGATGCGCTGATGAAGAGTTGTGCTGACTTTGTGTTCGACCTTCCGGAGGGGATTGACACCGTTTGCGATGAGTCGGGAGGCGGACTGAGCGAAGGACAGGCACAGCGTATCAGTATTGCGCGTGCCCTGTTGCGCAACCGGAGCATTATGATTTTCGATGAGGCGACAAGTGCCCTTGACCCGGAAACGGAGCGGCAGTTGTTGAATAACATTCTTGCATCAAGCGATAAGACAATCATTTTCATCACACACCGTCCGGCGGTGATAGAATATTGTCACCAATCTCTGGAAATACACCGTTGACGGGAAAATAAAAAAAGAGCCTGTAAGCAATTGCCTACAGGCTCTTTTTTGTATTTGACAGATAAGTTTCTTATTTTGCAGCCGTCACTTTGTTCTTGCAGCAGTCTTTCTTCTCTGCGGCAGCAGTAGCTTTTTTGCAATCTTTCTTGCAGTCTTTCTTGCCGTCACATTTCTTCATTTCTGCGGTAGCAGCCTTTTCTTTGCAGCAATCCTTCTTCTCTGCAGTGGCAGCCTTTGCTTTGCAGCAGTCTTTCTTCTCTGCAGCAGCCTTCTTGCATCCGCCTTCTTTCTTACATCCGTCACATTTCTTAGCCTGAGCAGTAGCTTTTTCCTTATGACACTCTTTGGCTTCCGCTTTTGTTGCAGCTGTTGTCACATCTACCTGCTGAGCGGCAGCCTTTGCTTTGCAACATTCCTTCTTCTCGGTAGCAACCTGGCCTTTAGCCTTTACGGCTTGTGCATTGGCTGAAGTGGAAAAACACATGGCAGCAACTACAAGTGCTGCACTGAAAATCATCTTTTTCATATCGTTTCTTTTTTAATTAGTAATGACTTAAATTGTTTTTTTATGTTATGTGTTTGCAAAAATAATGGCTTTTGGCAGAACCGACAAACTTTTTTAGTTATTAAATATTAACGGTGTGTCAGTTGGCGGACTAAAAACCACAGGTGCATGGCAGTGGTCGTAACGATTCCGTAATGTCTGCGCATCACTTGAAAACGCTCACGGAGAGAGTCTTTGTGGTGTGTCATGCTGTCTCCTCCTTGAAGGAAATTGGCGACAACGACAGGCACTCTCACGAGTTTTTTTCGCTGTTTCTCAGCCTCTTTCATCACTCTGATGCACCAGTCCACATCGGCAGAATGGCGAAATCTCAAATCGTAGGGTAGTTGTTGGGCAATGTTGGTGGCGGCGTAGAATGCCTGATGACACACCAGCATCCCGTGGCGAAAAGAGCGCCATGTGAGTCGGTCGGGTGGAGAGAGGCGCCGGTGTCGCACAAAACGCCCGTTTTCATCGACAATATCCGTATCGCCATAGAGCACCGCGGGCATATCTCCATCGCCCGATTCTTCTGCTGTCCGTGCAATCACTTCAAGCGTCTCTTCGCTGGGCAGACTGTCACCGGCATTCAGGAAGCAGATGTAGTCGCCCGTTGCCCGTTGTAGTCCTTTGTTCATCGCATCGTACAAACCCTTGTCGGCTTCCGATATGATGATGATTTGATGTCCGTTATCTTCTTCATCCGACCGCTTTTTATACTCATTGGCGAGTTGTAGCGTGCTGTCAGTCGAGGCACCATCGACGATGATGTGCTCCACGTGCTCATAACGCTGCCCCATAACGCTGTCTGCCGTTGAAGGAAAAAACTTCGCAGCATTATAAGTGACCGTTATGATGGTAAACGTAATCATGTCAGGTTTATAATTGATAGTGTTTGAAGGTCATGGCTTGCTGATACACTTCGGTGTATTTTGCCGCCACGCTTTGTTGTGAATAGTCTTTTGTTACTTTCTTGACAGCATTGTCAGAGAGCATTTCACTATCGCTTTCATAGAGTGTCCAGAAAATGCCTTTTGCCAAATCTTCCGCATTTTTGTATGCCGCTACATATCCATTCTTTTTGTGTTCAATCATTTCGGGAATGCCTCCAACTTCAAAACCTACGCATGGCACTCCGCAAGCCATCGCTTCCATGATGGTGTTTGGCAGGTTGTCGGAAAGTGACGGAAGGATAAATAAGTCGGCAGCATTATAGGCATTGACGAGTGTTTTCACGTCGGTGGTGTATCCTAATGGGAAAACCGGTAATCCAATTTGTGCCTGAATCTCGTCAGACTGTCCTCCGAGCACTGCCAATGCAAGTTGTTCTCTCACTTCCGTGTGAGTTTTTTCCAGCTGCTGAATGGCGTTGATAAGATATCCCATACCTTTTCTTTCATCCGTCACTTTATGCGAAGCGAAGAGAATCAGTTTCTTATCCAGTGGCAGTTGCAATTCTTCGCGTGCTGAGTTTTTATCTCTTTTGCAGAAGATGTGCGTATCAATAGCGTTGGGTATGTTCGTGATTTTCTGCCCGGTCAGCAGCGCACTCTGTTTAGCTTCCTTTGCCAGCCATTGACTGCATGTCACGAAATACACATTATATCTATTATAAAGCAGTTTCTTCTGTTTCCATATTTGACTGGAGAGGTCGTTTTTCCCTCCTCTGTTCGGCAGATACGGACAATGATGGCAGGAGGTCTTGAAGTGTTGACACTCCATTGTGAGATGACAAATGCCAGTCGCTGCCCATGCGTCGTGCATGGTCCATATTACTGGTTTTCCGCTTTCGAGGATGCGTTGGATGCTTTTCAGCGATAAAAATCCTTGGTTGATCCAATGCAGGTGGATGATGTCTGCCTCGCGGAATTCGCGCAATCGGGTAATATCAGCACCCGCATTGGCAATGTCGATGTTGAATAGATTCTTGCGTGAGAACCACATGCGAACAAAGATGCACCACCGTTCCCAAAGGAAGCGCCATCGTTGCAGCCATGGCTTGTTCAGTCCGACGATGGAAATGTCTTCGGTCTCCTTTTTCTGAACCAGCATCTTTGCCTTGACGCCATTGTTGTTCAGTGCGTCCATCAGTCGATGAGCAGCAATGGCTGCGCCTCCCGTCCGCTCACTTGTGTTGACAATCAATACCCTCATCTTTTTGCAGTTATAGGTGCAAAAGTAAGCAAAATAATTGAGAATTGAAAATGGATGATGGATAAATGCGGTTTTAAGGGCTAAGGTCCTTAAGCTCTTTAAGCATTCTTCGTAATCAGCACTGTTGCATAGGCAGCGATACCTTCTTCTTTTCCAACGAAGCCGAGCCGTTCGGTTGTCGTCGCCTTAATGGAAATATTGTCAGGATCGGTTCCGATGACATCCGCCAGGCATTGTTGCATGGCTGGGATATGTGGGTTGAGTTTCGGACGCTCGGCGCAGACAGTGGCATCGATATTTCCTACGACATATCCCTTCGAGGCAATGAGCTCGATGGTCTTTCTCAGGATAATCTTACTGTCCATATCGAGCGTCTCGTCTGATGTGTCGGGGAAGTGGTAGCCGATGTCACGCATATTGGCAGCTCCGAGCAGTGCGTCGCAGATAGCATGAATCAGCACGTCGGCATCGCTGTGTCCCAGTAAGCCCATAGAGTGGTCAATACATATTCCGCCTAACCACAACTTACGGTTTTCCGCTAATCGGTGGACATCATAACCAAAACCTACGCGGATACCCACCCTATGTCCCTCCCGAGGGGAGGGATTCTTTTTAGTATTTATATCTTGAGAATCTGTCGGAAGCATGGGGCTGAATATTAGTATCTATCAATTCTTTATGATTCCCTCCCTTGGGGAGGGATAAAGGGTGGGTTTTGATTTACCTTCTCCTAAACAAATCTTTGATTCCGTCCATGTCGAACGACAGGGTGAATCGCAGTGTCTGGTCGAGTGGGTTGCTCTTTGCCGTGGCAATCACATATCCGGCATCGAGTGAGAACACACTCATGCGGAATCCTGCACCGACCGTGAAATACTTGCGGTTACCTTT
Organism: Prevotella sp. Rep29; assembly: GCF_019551475.1. NCBI lineage: Bacteria > Pseudomonadati > Bacteroidota > Bacteroidia > Bacteroidales > Prevotellaceae > Prevotella > Prevotella sp. Rep29. Next base: position 2,553,723 of record NZ_CP047159.1, on the reverse strand, counting down.
GTTCTCGCTCTCGTGGTGATATCCGGCGCGGATAGAGAACTGGTCGTGGTACGTATATTCTGCACCGACACTCCATTGAATCTCCTCCAGCTCCTCCTTGAAACCGTTTGGTGCATCGCCGAAGCTCTTGAAAATACCGCTGATGCTCGACACGTCATAATAGTCTCTTTGTACTCGCTCCTGATAGTCTTCCGTCGTTTCTCCTTCCTCTTGTTTCGGGTAAGTGGGAACCAGCAGTTTGTTAGCATCTGCGGCAATCGTGATGCGGTTGTATTCGTCGATAGGCACCATGAGTGAAGCACCCAGTCGCAGGTTGGTCGGGATAAATTCGCTACGGTTGTCGCCTCCGAAAGTGATTTTCGAACCGATGTTCGAGATGTTCAGACCCAGTCCGAGCTGACATTCGCGCGAGCCGAGATTCAGATAGTTCTGATAGTAGCAGGCGATGTCGGCGGCAAAGGCTGAGCCGGGACTCGTGTCGTCGGTATAGTCGTAGGTGAGGTCAGAGTGAATCCAACGGACTGCAGCGCCGATTGAAAATTTCTCACTCAGCATCAGCGAGTAAGCCACGTCAAGCGACATCTCGTAGGGATTGATTGTCATGCTGTTGTCGTCGGTCTGTCCGGCGTTTGTATATACTTCACCGAGCGAGAAATAGCGCAGTGATGCTGATACGGCACTGTATTCACCAATGCGGTAATATCCCGACAGATATGCCAAATACATGTCGTTGACCAACTGGCGCAGCCACGGTGTGTAGTTCAGTGCCACACCGGCGCGGGAGATGCAGAACGGATATTTGGCGGGATTCCAGTATTGTGAAACCACATCGGGGTCAGTTGCCGCACCCACGTCACCCATACCGGCAGCCCGGGCATCGGGAGCGATACTTTGTGACGTTACGGAAGTGTTCACGGGATTGAACATATCCCTTTTTTCATTTTGGGCTTGCGTGGTTGCTGCGATGAGGAGCAGGCATGCGATAGCCGATATTCGGATTGTCTTGATCATCTTTCTCTGTTTTCGGTGAAACGTTATGCTAAACAATAACGCAGAAGATGTTTATTTATTGTCTAAGATAATCAGTTTCTTGGCTTTAGAGGCTTTCGGGCTGTTGTCACTGCTGATGCGGGCACGGTAAATATAGACACCGGTCTGCAGTCTTCTGCCGCCATCTACGGTGAGGTCCCAGTCCACGGTGTAGGCTGAACCGGTCGATACGCCGCTTTCGCTGTGCTTCCAAAGCAGCCGTCCGCTCATGTCGAACACCTCTATCTCTACATCCATATTGCTGCCCGTGCGGTCGTGGTTGATGATGAAGGTCGTGGTGGTTGAGGCTGGGTTGTTCGTGCAGCTGACACTGAAGAGGTTCGGCTCGAGTCCTTTCACCACCCGGAAGGTCAGTTCAGCTGTCGAAGAGTTGTTCAGGATGTCCCATGCGCGGAACTTCAGCCGGTGTTGTCCTTCGCTCAGTTCGGGGATGTTATACCAGGTTGAGCCGGTCGTATAGCTGCCGAAATCAAAGGTGAAGTTATTGTTCAGTATGTAGGTCTTCGTCATGTCACTGTCGATGATGAGTTCCATGTCGTGACCGATGCCGGCTCCCGAGGCGTTGATACCGTCTTTGTCGGATATCTGTGCCACGAAATAGGGCGTGCTGTTCACTTTGTCGCCGTTCGTGAACGACGGACTGTTCAGATAGCAATAGATGGACGGACCGATAGAGTCGTTGCCCAGCGTTTCTGAACCGCCGATGATGAAATTGCTGTTTGCTCCGTGTGCCTTCTGTTGTCGGTCGTTGCTGACGGCATACATGTTCATCATACCGGTCAGGTCAGCATAGTTGATGTCCATCGGCACGGCAAAGACGAACGAGAATTCTCCGTTGCGGATGCTGTCCGAACCGTTGAAAAGAATCTTTGTCCGGTCTTTATATACAAATGCGGGAGTCGGTGGTTCCGCCTTGTCCATTTCAGGGTCGTTGCGTTTGCACACCACCTCTTCTTCTGAGTCACGGACGGTGGTGTAGAGCGTGCCGTTGAAGTTGCTCACCTTTTCGCCGTCCTGCTCAATATGTCCGGTCACGCTCACCTTCGAACCGGCTTTTAGCAGTGGCTGATTGCCGGGCTGTGGGGTTTCTCCGTTGATAGCATCGACGACCACTTTCATGGTTGGCAGTTGCAGAGACAGTGCCGGGTCGCCCAACAGAGAGTATTGCAGTTTGTTGGTCGTGCGGTCCCTGCCGCTGGTAATCATCTCATTCTTTGCCCGTCGCTGCGCTTCGCCGAGTGTAATTGCCTTTCCGTTGTCGAGGCTGAGCACGTGTTTGAGGAATGCCATGTTGATGACCTTATTATAAGAGGCATACACCGTGCGGGTTGTTCCGAAGAAAGCGATGGCACCGCCTTTCTTGTTCAGCACGGCTTCTTCACCGATGCTCGTTGTGGCACCGTCAAACGGCATGATGTCACACGAGGCGGTAATCCACAGCGGCAGGTTAGTGTTCTGGAAATTCTGGAAATCGATGAGTTCCAACACCCGCTCATGGGAGATGCTGACGGCAGAACCATGTCCGGCATAGTCCATGATCAGTGCTCCGGCAGCTTGCTGCTGGCGGATGATTTTCGATGCTTCGGGATAGGTGTTGCCAGTGGAGTTGGTCTCTCGGGTATAAGCGTCCCACATCACTTTCTTCAGGTGGTAGCCGGGATATCTCGAAGCCACATCGTTGGCAGCGTCGTTCACATCGTTCATGTGTGTGTTGGCATTGCCGTCATCGCCCATGAACATGATGACGTTCTGCCAGTTGCCTGCCTGTTCGTTCTTGGCGTAATTGATGGTCTTGTCCACCATAATCTTTGCTTCTTCCTCGTTGCGCACCGGGAATCTGCCCACCGCCATGTCCAGTTTGTCGGAACTTTGTGGGTTGATGCCCTCGCCGTCGTCCAGCAGGCAGAACCAGCCGTCGTCCAAGTAGCAATACACCTCGTTGAATGAGTTCTCGCTTTCGAATGTCAGGAGGAAATCGTCGGGCGAGAATCCTCTCCACGACGCACTCTTCATTCGGTTGTCCCATGCACAGTCGCCGAAAAGCAGCAGGTGTTTGGGCAAGTCGTCGTCGTTCTCTGCGCGGTCATAGAGCATCTTCAGATAGCGGCGGTAGGCATTGCCGTCGGGTGTACCGCTTGAAAATTCGTTATATAACTCATCGGCTGGCACGATGCGTACGCGCAGCCCGTCCCACTCCTCGTGGAACGTTTTCAGACGTTCTGCCTGTGTGCGCAGTTTTTGTGAGGTGGGGATGATGATGACCATGTCTGCCGCACCGTCGCCATGCAAGTCTTGGTTGGTGATATTGTGCACGTATTCCGGCACGGGGAAGGTTCCTGTAGTCAGGCGCGGGGCAGCTGCTTTGTCGGTCGAGGTGATTTGGATGAAGTCCAGGCGAATTGCTGCAGCACCCGTGTTGGCTATTGTCACCGTGTTAGAGGATTGGAGGTTGTTCACCACCTCAAAATATTGACTCGACAGACAACCTTTATCATAGTCTTCAGGAGGGAGAATCGTCATGTCGCCTATTGCCGTTCCGTTCAGCGATATCTGTGCACTGCCGGCAGCATCGGATGAGAGCACCACGATAACCCTGCCCGTGCCGCTTCCTTTGGCTGCGACGCTGTACTGGCGGCTGCTGCCTGCGGCGATTGTTTCTGCGTCGAACAGTTTCCGTCCACCGTGATACCAGGCGAAGCTGTCGTTCTCGTAAAGCGTGTTATAGTCTTCGTCTGAGGGATAGAAACTGCCTACGAACGAGGCGCTGTCCACCGTCAGCGGTGTCCCTTCGTCCTGGGTAAGGAAATAGTATCCGTAGTCAGAGAAATAGTTTCTCACGCGTACATTCTTGATGTTCACCGTCGTCCTTCTGCCCGACTGGTTGGTCACGTCGGTCAGCTGGGTGCCGTTCCACGTCACAGGTCCCTGCGCATGGAACAGTCGTCGTCCGCCGACAGTGTAGGTAGCCACCTCTTTCAAGTCGTCGGTGGCAATCAGTTCTTCAGCCACCAGTTGTTCGTTCTGCAATGCGCCGCCGTAGCCATAGACCTTCACGCGGCTCAGGTCGGTGAAACCTGCCTGTTTGATGAGCGCGTCTGTCAGTTGATAGACACCCGTCGAAGGAACACGTATCTTTGCCCATTTGCCTGTGGCGAGCACCGAGTGTTCCGCATATCGGCTGCCCGTTTCCGGAGCCTTGCGCTGGTTGAGTTTCCGCATGGAGCGCTTGACGGGTGCCGATTGGAGTTCAAGCATGAAGCTGGCAAGAATCTGTGGCTTGCCATTGCGCATCGCCAAAGGTACAAACATCACCTCCAGCTTTCCTTTCTTCCGTTCGGTCACGATGCGCTGTTCCACGATGGGTAGTTGCGGCAATGAATCAGTAGTGATGGACTGGTATTTCCGCACATCCGAAGCCGTCATCGGAACAAATTCCGGATACACGATGCGCACCGTATAGACCGAGTCGGCATAGTCGCCGCTCAGCGGTATCGAGTAGGTGAACTGCGGCAGCACGGAGTCTATTCTCACCTCGTCAGCCGTCAGGTTGAAGAAGCGTTGTGCCGACAGTTTCTGTGGGAGCACGACAAAGAGGGCGAGCAGCAACACGCTCCTCACCACCTTTAATATATATGTGTGCTTCCTCATCTTCATTTCCTCATTTAAGTTTCACCCTAAAGACTCTAAGGACCTTAAAGACCCTAAAGTCCTAAAAATCCCTCCCCCATTTGGGGGGAGCCGGAGGGGGCTCCTACTTGCAGTCAAACTCCAGCACCTTCTTGTCGCCGAGATACCCTTCGAGATGGTCTTCGGGGTGTACCGGTCCCACGCCGGCAGGCGTTCCCGTGTAGAGCAGGTCGCCCGTCTTCAGCGTGAAGAAGCGGCTGATGTATGCAATGATTTCATCCACGCGGTAGAGCATGTCGCCCGTATATCCGCTTTGGACCGTCTTGCCGTTGATATCGAGGTGGAAGTGCAAGTCCTGTATGTCCTTGATTTCCTCGATGCTCGTCCATGTACCGATGACTGCCGAGCCGTCGAATCCCTTGGCAATCTCCCATGGTCGTCCCGCCTTTTTCAGTTTCGCCTGCACATCGCGTGCCGTGAAGTCGATGCCCACAGTCAGCGCATCATAGTAGCGGTGGGCGAACCGTTCGGGGATGCCCTTTCCCAGACGGGAGATGCGCACCACGATTTCCGTCTCGTGGTCGATGCGTCCCATCTCTTCGGGAACGAAAAACGGCTTGCCGTTGTTCAGCAACGCAGAGTCGGCTTTCGTGAAGATTACCGGTTCCTCCGTTTTTAATAACGTGCCATGCAGCTCTTTATTGTGCAGTGCATAGTTCATACCGATAGCAAAGATTTTCATATTGTGCGGTTTTAAACGATTATTTTGCGACAAAAATAAACAAAATAATTGAGAAAGACGAGTTTTTTGATAAAAAGAGAGGCAGACTGGTTCTATGTCTGCCTCTCTCATCAATAATATAGTTAGATAGTTAGAAATTACTTCACAATCTTCTTCTTTCCACCATTGATATAGACACCTGGCATGGTTGGTTGCCCGTCAAGACGAATTCCTTCCAGCGTGTACCACGCATCGTCATCGTTAGCTTTTTCATCTTCAATGGTCTTAATTCCAGTGGTTTCTGTGATTTCGATGAAAAAGTACTCTCCATTCAACCAAGAGTCAGAGAAAATAATCTCCTTTGCTCCTTGTTGCGGATCTCCGTCAGTGCCGTTGACTTGTTCGAGAAGTTGGAGATAGGCACCAAAACCTCTTTTAGCCGAAGCTGTTCTCTTACCTGTAAAATACATGTTACCATCTACAGCGTGGTAGTATGAGTAGTTCGGAATGATACCATTCAGCCATTGAATTTGTGCAATATTGGCATTACCATTTGTTGAATTATCTGGTCTATAATATGCCTTTGCTGTAAGCTTATAAGTTTTTCCAGAATTGTCTCCAACAACTTGGACGGGGTTTTGCGGTTGGAATTTATCAATCGTCTTATAGATATTATCAACATTAGCGCCATAATCGACTGCATATTTCCATGCGTTTTCATCACGCTTTTCAATATTAGGGAAGACTTCTGATTTTTTGATAAGAACGCTATCTATGATGTAAATGGGACCTCTGACTTTACCGTCTCGATGTTCATCTATCCATTTGTTTCGTGTCTCACCCCATACATATCTTCCTGCATAGGGAGATTTTCCTCCTCCTGCAGCCTCATAATTGTCTGGGAATTTCAGACGTTGATAGGTGGAATCCGCACTGATGATAGGGAATGCAGAGGGTTTGATGATGTATGGTTTTCCTGCTTCCATGGCGATGTCGGTCTGTGCGCCGCTGAGTGGAACTGCTTCGTAGAAGATGGTGGTTCCTGTCAGTCCTTTGAGTTTAGATACTTTCGTATCGTCTCCAAATCCTTCTTTCACTTGTTTCTTGGTGAGAGAAATCGGTAGGACGATGGGCATGAACTTGTCGCGGTAGAGTGTGCGGCGTATGACGAGTTTCTTATAAGCTCCGCCCTTGGCATCAGTTTCTTCGGCAATTGTCGGAGTTAGGAACTCCTCGTAGTCGGTGATGTAAGTGTTGTTGATACCGTCTGTCTCGTCGAGGACGAACTCGTTCGGCTTTCTTTGTCCGAGATAGATGAGTTCGAAATCGTCGAAGCATACCCATTCTCCGTGTTCGCTCTTGTCGGCTCCCTCCAGTGACGTGTCATAGGTGTGGTCCACTCCGATGGTCAATTCTCCATTGAGACCAACTACGACAGGAATACCAATTCGGTAGTTGTTGGCTTCGGGGTGTTTCTCGTGGTCGATGGCGTTGAAGAAGCGTCCGGCTCCAGAGACGGTTCTCGGCACAATATAGGAGTCTGCTGTTCCGCCTGTAACCCAGCTTCCGGGAATCTTTGCAAAGACTGTGCTGTCTTTCAGTGCGTTGTAGCGTATGCGGTGTTCTACATTATACATCTTGCTGGTGGGATTTGTTTTATATTGGAATCCCAATTGGTTGTATTTGAATTCCTCGCTCGCCATGAACGTTTCTTTGCTGAGTGTTTTCTTCTTCTCGTCGGTGTAGGGCGTCAGTCCTTCATAGATGGAGGGCAACCGGCGCTTGTACTCCACGGTATCCGTTCCGTTAGGTATCGACCATGCGAAGAGATATGAGTCGTGGCTCATCTTTTTGGCGTTGATGGCAGCTTTTGCTTCTGCCTCATTGAATGCGTAAATATCGTCGCCTGTGCGAAGATAAGGTGTTCCTTCACTGTTGACGGAATAGTTCATCATGGAGTGGGGTGCGAAGAATGCGCGTGCATAGACGATATAGTTGCCCGGGCGCAGTCCTGTAATCTTTTGCTCCAGCACTGCTGAACCGTTGTAGATGGTACCGCAGAAATTTCCATCATGTCCTTCGGTCATCATTTGTTCATGCTGTCGGTTTCTGTCAAGATAGTCATGGGTTGCATCTCCATGTTCATCTGCGATGCCGTGTGAGAAGCAGTAATAATAGCCCGTTCCTACTTTGTGGAACTCATCTTTCTCATTATACTGTCCTGCTGCTGTGCCCACGTCTGTTTTGTAGGGGTGTGCGTGGTATCCTTTAGGATTGTTTTCGTCCTTGTCAAACCATTGCCAGTCGAAAGACGGGCGTGTGAATCCGCCTACGGTGTCTTCGACGGCATAGTCATATGACGTGAAGAACTTGTTGTTTGAAATGTTGAAAGTGACATCTACGGGATGTTCTTCCGACGCCGTGACGCGGTATGCTTTTCGCTCCTTGAAGGTGACAATTTTCCAAAGGTTCGCTTCGTCATTGGCAAGATCGACCAAGCCTGATTCAAGATCTACAAATTTGTTCTTGCCAACTTCGTCTTCCATAGGCTTCCAGTTGTCGGTTTTCTTTACAATGAAAACTTGGTCGGCAGCCCAGTCCGAAACTGCAGGATCAACATCTTGGTATTCTCCTCCATTTGGCATATTTGCATAGCGGATAGTATCACCTTCCTCATAAAACATTTGACCTGCAAATTTCTTAAAGCGTACATTGTTATAATCACGGGCTTGTCCGGGAACACTATTACCATCTACTGATGAGAGGCACAAATAAGACTCGCGGTTTGCATATTCCCGTATGCGGAGAACGTCGTTGTCATTATAATAATTGGGAATCTGTTCTGCTGCTGGGTAAATACGTGTTTGCCTATGTGTATAAATGATGTAGTGATAACCATCGTTTGGGTCTTCTTTCACAGGATGGAAATACCAGACAAAGCCACCAGGGTCTGTATGGGAATTGACATGGACCTGATATTCTTTCTTGTCTCTGAGACCTAAGTACCTGTTGTACTCGAAATTACCAATCTGACCGTCGGAAAAGTTCTGTCGTCCGAGGAAGCGAACATTGCGACCGGTGTTGTGTCCCGATTGTGTGACGATATGGAAAGGTGTCTGTGTGTCGTTGGGGAAGCGTGCGTTTTTCACGGCAGTCCCGTCGGTCACGCTTTCTATGCGCCAGAGCAGTCCCACGTGGTCAGTCATTCCTACCTGACCCTTATAGTCGCCAAGTGTGAAGTATTCACCGGTCTTGACATTTACAAGGTAGATGCTGTCCATGCCGGATGCCTTCAATTGCTCACCTTTCCAGTGGTGTCCTAACAGTTTCTCTACGTAGAGGTTGTCCACCTTCGGATACTTCTTGTTCGTATTTAATTTGAGGAATCCCTTGTCGTCGTATTCATCAAAATTTAAGATGTCGACTTGTGCCATTGCAGAATTGACAGCGACTTTTTTGTTTCTTTACTTGTTGTTATTATCAGATCTTGTTTATAATCGCTTCTTTGTCAGCACTATTGCGCTATGTGGCGGACGGTGGTCGCTTCTTTCCCTTTACACATTATTATATATATAAGGGACGCATCGCGCCGTTTTACCGTCTTGCTCGTCACCAAGCATGTATGCTTAATACGCAGATGGTCAGTAATGTTTTCTTTATGTCGCGGATGTTGGGATTATATAGACTTGTATGGGAGGTTTCGTGCTACTTACTTTATTTCTTCAGTTTTGCTTTCTTCTTTCATTTTTTTTGCGCATATCGCACCTTTTCCCATGTGTCATCCACCATACTAACTTTATCCACTATCCGAGGCTTACTTTCAGGCTTGCACTTGCCACTTAATTTGTAATAATTTGTTACTGTTTAAATCGTTTTATGTGCAATTTGTTACTTTTCCGCCGTTGTATCAACAAAAATCGGGTGCAAAAGTACGCATTTATTTTTATTTATCACTGCCTTTGTATGTTAAGAATCCTTAAATCTTTGTTTTTTCTTTCGGTGTGTATAAATATACAAAAAGGTATTGTATATTCATACGTCAACTTTCGTTTTCCAAAAGTGGCACTTTCAGGTTGCAAAAGTTCCCCTTTTAGCTTCTAAAAGTACCCCTTTTGGAGTGCGAAAGTGGCACTTTTGGGAAGCACTTCCTAACGTATTGAAGTACAAGAGTTTACAAATGTGCTTCCCAAACCGTCGCGGTGCATAAATATGCGAAACCCCTTCCTGCTGGATTGGTGGTCTGGCAGAAGGAGGGGCTTGAAGCTTTTAAGAGTCTTTAAGGACTTTAAGGTCATTAGGGTCTTTAAGGTCATTAGGGACTTTAGGGTCTTTAGGGTCGTTGAGGTCCTTGGGCTTTTCCTGCCGCCAGGCGTTCCCTCCCCGGTGGGGGAGGGTTAGGGTGGGGCTCATTCCTCCCCCATTTGGGGGGAGGTCAGGAGGGGGCTCCCTTACGCGTCGATGTTTGCGTAGGTAGCGTTTTTCTCGATGAATTCGCGCCGCGGCTCTACGTCGTCGCCCATGAGCATGGAGAATATCTCGTCTGCCTGGGCAGCGTTCTCGATGGTCACTTGCTTGAGCAGGCGGTTTTTCGGGTCCATCGTCGTCTCCCAGAGCTGGTCGGGGTTCATCTCGCCGAGACCTTTGTAGCGCTGGGTGTGCAGGGCGTTGCTGTTTTCGTCGCCTTCCACGTACTTGTCGATGAATGCCTGTCGCTGCTGTTCGGTGTAGCAGTATTCGCTCACTTTCTTGTAGGTGCACTTGTAGAGTGGCGGTGTGGCGATGTATAGGTGTCCGTCTTCGATGACTTTGGGCATGAAGCGGTAGAAGAGTGTCATGATGAGGGTGTCGATGTGCGAACCATCGACGTCAGCGTCGGTCATGATGATGATTTTGTCGTAGCGGAGTTTTTCGATGTTGGCTTCGCGGTCTGCCTCGCCTTCCACTCCGAAGCGCACGCCGATGGCTTGGATGATGTTCATGACTGATTCTGCCTCGAACACGCGGTGCCACTGCACTTTTTCGACGTTGAGAATTTTTCCGCGCAGGGGGAGGATGGCTTGGCGCTCACGGTCGCGTCCTTGCTTGGCTGAGCCGCCGGCTGAGTCTCCCTCGACGAGGAATATTTCGGTTTCTTTCGGGTCTTTGATGGAGCAGTCTGCCAGTTTGCCGGGCAGTCCGCCGCCGCTCATGACGCTCTTGCGCTGTACGCTCTCGCGTGCTTTTCGTGCGGCGATGCGTGCGGTGGCTGCGAGCACTACTTTCTCGCAGATTTGCTTGGCTTCCTTCGGGTGTTCCTCAAGGTAGTTGGAGAGGGCTTCGCCCACTGCCTGCTGCACGGCTCCCGACACCTCGCTGTTGCCGAGCTTGGTCTTGGTCTGTCCTTCGAACTGCGGCTCTGCCACCTTGATGGAGATGACGGCGGTGAGTCCTTCACGGAAGTCTTCGGGCGCTATCTCGATTTTCGCCTTTTCTATCTGCTTGGCGATGGCTGGGTCGTTGTCGGCATATTTCTTGAGTGTTCGCGTGAGTGCGATGCGGAAGCCGGTGAGGTGGGTTCCTCCTTCGATGGTGTTGATATTGTTCACGTAGGAGTGGATGTTCTCCGAATAGTCGGTGTTGTACATCACGGCTACCTCGATGGGGATATTCTGCTTTTCGGTCTTCAGGTAGATGACGTCGTCGAAGAGGTGTGTGCGGTGACGATCGACGTAGCGCACAAACTCTTTCAGTCCGTCCTTGGCGTGGAACACTTCTTCCTTCGTCTTTCCTTCTTCATCGGGGCGCAGGTCCTTCAGGGTGATGGTGATGCCGGCATTGAGGAATGCCAACTCGCGCATGCGCCGTGCGATGATGTCCCACTGGTAGGTGGTGGTGGTGAAGACGGTGGCGTCGGGCCAGAACTGCTGGCGTGTACCGCGCAGTTCGGTGTCGCCGACAATCTTGACGGGATAGAGTGGCACGCCGCGCTCGTATTCCTGCTGATAGATTTTTCCGTCGCGGAATACTTGTGAGAGCATGCGTGAGGAGAGTGCGTTCACACAGCTCACGCCCACACCGTGCAGACCGCCGCTGACTTTGTAGGAGCCTTTGTCGAATTTTCCGCCGGCATGGAGCACGGTCATGACGACTTCGAGTGCCGACTTGTGCAGTTTCTTGTGCTCATCGACGGGGATTCCGCGTCCGTTGTCCTGAACGGTGATGGAGTTATCTTCGTTGATGACGACTTCGATGTGCGTACAGTAGCCTGCCATCGCTTCGTCAATAGAGTTGTCAACGGTTTCGTTTACGAGGTGGTGCAATCCTTTTTCGCTAATGTCGCCGATATACATGGCGGGACGTTTGCGCACAGCCTCCAGTCCTTCGAGGACCTGAATGTTACTGGCTGAGTAATTGCTTTGATTGTTCTTGTTTTCTGCCATATTTCTATGTGTACGTTATTAGTGTGCAAATTTACGAAAAATCTCGCAAACAGCGAAAAAATAAATGAAAAAATCTGGGGAAAATTGGGAAAATTGGGAGGGCTGAGAACACTGGGAGGACTGGGAGTTCTGGGAACACTGGGAACTTTTGGGGAGAACTGGGAAGGCTGGGAGAGCTGGGAACTCTGGGAGAATTGAGAAAGCAGGGAATACCCCTAACCATATTTATCAATTTTCAATTATCAATTCTCAATTAAAAAAAAGGTTCCGTCCTTTTACGGACAGAACCTTTTGTTATCTTTGTGGCGTTATGCTTAGCCGAGGCTTGCAATATGCTTGCAGAGGCTCGACTTGAGGTTAGCCGCCTTGTTCTTATGGATGATGTTGGTCTTTGCCAACTTGTCAAGCATTTTCTGGATGCTCGGATAAAGCTTAACTGCTTCGTCCTTGTCTGTCATAGCGCGCAGTTTGCGAACAGCATTGCGCATGGTCTTTGCATAATATCTGTTGTGCAAAGTTCTCGTCTTTGTCTGACGGATTCTTTTCAGAGCTGATTTATGATTTGCCATCTTAATCTCTAATCTTTTTAATGTTTACTTTTATCTTGTTTTTAGTAGTCCCTAGGAGAGTCGAACTCCTCTTTAGAGAATGAAAATCTCTCGTCCTAGCCGATAGACGAAGGGACCATGCAACTTTTATTGCGGGTGCAAAGGTAAGTGTTTTTCTTGACCCCACCAAATTTTTCTCCAATAAATTTTCTCTAAAGGCTGTTTTTTTGTATTTTTGCACATATTTTAAAGATGTTATGCTGACTTGTACGGAGGCCGTCGTGCTGCATTCGGTGAAGTATGGCGACGGCTCGCTCATCGTTGAGATGCTGACGGAGGAATACGGGCGCTTGTCGTTTATGGTTCGTGTTCCGAAGACGTCGAAGGGAAGGCTGAAGCGCCAGTTGTTTCAGCCCCTGTCGGTGTTGCGCCTGGTGTTCGACTACCGGCAGCGGGCAAATCTCCAGCATCTGCGCGATGTGCAGGTGGCACTGCCTTTCTCGTCGATACCTTTCGAGCCGTTGAAGTCATCGGTGTCTCTGTTTCTTGCGGAGTTTCTCTATCATGCTACGCGCGGCGAGCAGCGCAACACATCTTTATATAATTATATAGCGAAGAGTCTGGAGTGGTTCGACGGTGTGGAGCATTCGTTTGCGAATTTCCATCTGGTGTTCATGATGCGTCTGACGCGTTTCATCGGTTTCTTTCCGAATGTAGAGGGCGGGGCGGAAGGCGACTGCTTCGACCTGCGCAACGGTCGTTTCTGCACGTCAGCGCCGATACATCCCGACTTCCTTCAGCCTGTGGAGGCTGGGCGCATTCACACGCTGATGCGTCTGAATTACGCGACGATGCACCTTTATCGCATGAGCCGTCAAGACCGTCAGCGCATTGCCGACGTGATTTTGCACTATTACGCCATCCACGTGCCCTTGTTCCCTGAACTCCGCTCGTTCGATGTGCTGAAAGAGGTGATGGGGGCGGTTGTCGAAAAGCCGTCGGAAGTCCCTTCTACTGATTCGTGATGTGGCGTCCGCTTTGTATGATGAGGTCTGACACCTGCTCTTTATATTCTTGATTTTCCAACAGTTCTTCGATATTCAAGTGCATCCGGTAGCGCCAGTAGTGCTTCGGGTTTGCCGGCTCGTTGATGCGTTCGTGCGAGTCGTCCTTCAGTCGCAGCTGCTCGTCGATGGCAAGCCAGTCCTGTATGGCGATGATGCAGAGCATGGATGGCGACATGAGGTTGCGGAGGATGATGTCGCTGGCGAGCCATCCCGGTAACGGGTGGGGTGCCGGTCCTTGTCGGAAGAGCATGGTGTTGAAATAGGTCTGCGCCCGTTCCCAGTCTTCCTCCCACCACTGGCGCAGCGTCGGCATGTCGTGGCTGGAGATGGTGCACACGGAGCGGTAGGGATTTCGGGCGAGGTCGCCGAAGCGGTCGCGTGCGTCCTTTGGCATTGCTTGTATCTCGAGACTGAGGATGCGCAGCTGGTCCATGACCCATGCGACGCACTCAGGCACCATGCCGAGGTCTTCGGCGCAGACGAGCATGCGTGTTGACTGAACGAGTTTCGGGAGTTTTTTCATGGATTCCTGATACCAGAACTGGTCGTTGCGCTGATAGAAATAGTCGTGATAGAGGCGGTTGAAGGCTGCCTTGTCGTCGTCCCACAGCGATTCGTAAATGAAATCGCCATGCACGGAGATGCGTGGGTGGAACTTCTTCGGGTCGCGGTGGTCGCGAACGAACAGCACGTCGCTGATGAGGGCATAGAGTCCGTCGCGCAACCGCCGCTCGGTGTCCGATGTCTTGCCGGCGAATGCCCGTTCCACTTTCCGTTGGGTGTCGAACGCCTCTTTCATCCGGTAGCGGCCGTCGGACGTGGGGGTGAGGTAATTGTCGCGCACGGTCGGTGCCAATTCGCCGAACAGTCTGTCGAGCACCCAGTCGGTGATGAAGGGTTCGGTCAACAATTCTTCCTGCCAGTAGAGTCCATAGCGCTCGATTTCCTCCCGTGTCATGCCCAGTGCCGGTGCGAAATGCCCGATGACGCCGTGCACGGCATGGGCTGGAATCTCCCAGATGCGGAAGAATCCCAGTACATGGTCGATGCGATAGGCATCGAAAAACTTCTGCATGTGGCGGAAGCGGCGTGTCCACCAGGCGCAGTCGTCTTTCAGCATCTCCTCCCAGTTGTAGGTGGGGAATCCCCAGTTCTGTCCGTTTGAAGAGAAGAAATCGGGCGGTGCGCCTGCCTGTTGGTCGGTGTTGAAGTAGTGCGGTTCCTGCCACACGTCGCAGCTGAAGCGGTTGACGCCGATGGGGATGTCGCCCTTGAGGATGATTCCCCGCTCCCGTGCATAGTCGTGGACAGCCCGCATCTGTGTGTTCAGCACGAACTGCACGTAGTAATAGAACGCCACGTCTTTCCATTTCTTTCCGTTGGGGAAAGCGTATTGCTTGCGTTCACGCTCGTTCCACGACTGGTGGTCGGGCCAGCAGGTGAAGTCGGCAGTGTGATATCTGTCGCGCAGAGAGCAATAGACTGCGTACGGGATGAGCCATTGCTTCTCCTCGTCGAAGAATTGGCGGAAAGCGTCTGTCTGCATCGTTCGCTCACCTTCGTGCACGTAGCTGACGTAAAGGTATTCCGTCTTGGCTTTGTTCACCCGTTCGTAATCTATTTGCGGCAGTGCGTTGAGCTCCTCCTGCAAGGCGGCAAACCGTTCGCGTGCGCCGTTGTCGGTGAGTGGGGGCAACTGCCGGAGGTCGGCATACTGCGGATGGAAAGCAAACACGCTGATGCATGAATAGGGATAGGAGTCGGTCCAGGTGTGCGTGAGGGTCGTGTCGTTCACGGGCAGCACCTGCAAGATGCGTTGTCCGGTAGCAGCCATCCAGTCAATCATCGTCTTCAGGTCGCCGAAGTCGCCAATGCCGAAGCTGCCTTTCGTGCGCAGTGAGAAGACGGGAACCAATGTTCCTGCCACTCTCTCGTCGCCAAGCAGGAAATGCACTTCGGGCAATTCATAGACAACCACGTCGCCATCTTTCATCGGTGGCAGCGTGATGGTTCTGTTATCGCCGCTCTCCCACATGGGGATGACCTTGTCCATGACGACGAATTTGAATTCCAGACGAGGCTCTTGTAATGTCTTCGTGTCGAGTTCGACAATCCATTCGTGGTAGTTGTGCTCGGTCATCTCCACTGCCCGCTGCGGCTGCCATTCGCCCAACAGGTTACCGGCACCCATCACGCACAGTCGCTGATAGGAGCGGAGTTGCGGAGCGCGCACCTTCAGGCGCACCGTCTGGGCAAAAGATGTCTGTTTTCGTGAAAGTGTCTCGTGGTGATGGAGACATTCGGTGAAAGCCGAACTGTAGAGATAGGAGTTTTCGGGAATGTCGATCCAGTGGTCGTAGATGGTATATCTCTGAGCTTTCAGGCACGACAGTTCCAACCGGTGGCGTATGGTCATCCATTCCCTGCGGACGATTTTTGCCTTGCGGTCGATGACGCTGTAGAAATAATCGATATAGGATTCGCCTTCAGTCTCTATGCTGCAGGTCCAATGTGCATTGTCCGCAGGTTGCATCCTGACCGTTGCCCTCACTTCGCCCTCGTCGCTATTGAGAATGTTCAGGGCAAGTCTTTCGCCAGGGGATGCCAGATAGTCGATGTAAAAGTATAGTTTCATAAAAAGAAATGGCTTGATAGTTATTGCAAAGGTAATTATTTTTTTGATGAAACCATGAAAAAAAGGCAACAAAAAACCCAGCGTCTTTCGACAACTGGGCGTTAGAAAGGAGGAGTGGTACCTCCAGGAATCGAACCGGGGACACACGGATTTTCAGTCCGATGCTCTACCAACTGAGCTAAGGCACCAATCTTTCATGCAAACCATATTGAAACGATTGCGGGTGCAAAGATAAGACTTTTTTTTGAATCACAAGCATTTTTTTAAAGAAAAGTGATGAAAAATTTGTCTGAGACGTGAAAAAGACCTATCTTTGCACCCGCAAAATGACAATCGTCAGGATGCTTTCGGGATGTAGCGCAGTTGGTAGCGCACTACGTTCGGGACGTAGGGGTCGGGCGTTCGAGTCGCCTCATCCCGACAAAAAAAGAGTCGAGTAGTCGGCTCTTTTGTTTTTTTAGGGAGAGTATGGCACGAAGTGTTTTGGGTCAAATGTCGCCTCATCCCGACCAAAAGCGACAATCGGAGAAGTTCGGTTGTCGCTTTTTCTATTCCATCCTTGCAACTGCTTGAAAACAAACGGAATGTCTTAAATACCTCGTTCTCGGTTTCAGTTCGATAATCATCTGTGTTCTTATCGAAGTAAATCCCACTCGGAAACACCAAATTTTGAAGTTTTTGCCTGCTTGCGAAATCCCCATCTTGCCACAAAGTGCCTAAATTACAAGATATTGCGATTGCTTGGTCTATGAATTTCTGAAGGTTCGATAAATTTTTGTCAGCATCTGCAAGACCTCTCTCTATTTCTGCCAAATCCTTGTTTAACGTGCGGATGGTCGTTTGATAGACTGCATCTGAAATTTCCCCAAGTCCAAGGCGCACTTGCACCTTTTCAATCTTATTCATGATTTCTGACTTACGTTTCTTCAAGTCGCTTCGCATAGTGCTTTTATTTCCGTTGTAATCGTTAAATACCTTATGAAGTACCTTCGATAATACCGGAACAAACTCTGTAGGTATCTGATAGGTATTCAACAACTCAATATATAAGTTGTGCATGAATGTAGACTCACTAATTGACTTTGCCACCGACATAAAAAACGCTCTGCAAAGTGAAAAAATAACAGAAAACGACATCAATGGAAAATATCATTCAAAATAAGAGACCGAATAGCAATAGTCGGTCTCTTATATTTTGATTTTATGTATGCATATCATATGCGCTGATAAAACAAAAAATAATCCTCAAGAAGATGTAAGTAATAATAATTGTGCCAACAATCTTAACCCATTTTTGTTTTAAAAACGATTTTGTGTAGCCCTTCGCTTTATCGTGTACAATTGGATGTCCACAATTAGGACAAACAATTGCCTTGTCTGAAATCTGTTTCCCACAACTTGGACATTCTATTAGTTCCATAATTTTATTAACGCTTTATCATACTTAATTTTTGTTTAGCCATTTGATTTCCTTGTTGTGCGGATTTTGTAAGCCAATTAATTGCATCTTCATAATATCCATTTCTATAACATAAATCACCCATAAAACATTGAGCGACATCATAACCATTTTCAGCTGATTTAGTAATCCACTTGATAGCTTCGTCTTGGTTCTCCTCCACACCATAACCTTTTAAAAAACACATACCATAATTATACATGCCTTGTGGGAGACCTGTTTCAGCTGAAAGACGAATTAACCTAATACCTTCTTGCACGTCCTTTACAACTCCATCTCCATTCAGATAACAAGCACCTAAGTTAGATTGAGCTGGTGGGAAATCTTTTTCAACTGCTTTTTTGTATAGACTTACAGCTTTTTGAATATCTCTTTTTACGAAAACCCCGTTATCATATATTTCTCCAAGATTATACTGAGCATCTTCTATACCTTGTGCGGCAGCTTTTTCATACCATTTAATACCTTCTTGAATGTTTTGAGAAACACCCATTATTCCATTAATATACATGTACCCCAAATAGAATTGCGCTTTAGGCATACCATTTTCTGAAGCCTGTTTAAACCATCTAAAACATTCTTTTTCATTTTGTTCAACACCTTGTCCTTTCATATAGAGATAGCCCAAATTATATTGGGCATCTGCATTACCTTCTTCTGCAAGTTTTACAAGTTCCTCACAATACTCGATTGGTACATTCACGCCATTTTTCGACTTGCTTCCACATGAATTCTTCACCAACTAAATTGGGTCAAAGCAGACCGAAATAAACCTTAAATCAAATCGTGTAAAACGCTGTCTTACAATTAACTCCGTTTAACCAACCTTATTCTTCGCCTATTGCGCGTTTGCCCCGATTAGAGTAATTTTGTACCGCCATTGTACCTCGGGTGGATGAGCAGAGGGTTCGTAGGGTGTTCCCTTAAATCACCTTATTTCCCCTTAAATCCGCTTAATTGGTTTCCGTCAGGGACCATCCCCCTAAAAACGGCAGAAATTGACAAAATTACTTGATATGGGCAAGAATCAAACTTCACAAATTCCCAACATCCTTCTGTCCGTGAAGGATGCCTCCATCGCCATCTCTGTCAGCACTAAGATGGTGCGATTGCTTATTGCCTCCGGCAGACTGAAAGCCGTCAACCTCGGCAAGCGGATGACACGAATAAGCCTACAGGAACTCACAGACTTTGCCCAAGGGCAAGGTTGTAATGTCGTGCTACCTTCTTCTTCCCTTCCTTTTAATAATGACAAAAGGGAAAGGAATAAGAAGAATGCCGATGCCAAACCGGAGACGGGCTGCATAAATAAGACTGCTAAGTGCCGCATGACACCAGCCAGTGAGAAAGCCCCTGAAGGTGTTACTCACAAAACCCATTATACAATGGCAGAGGTGATGAGCAAGTTCAACATCAAGTATGGTCGCCTTTATGAGATACGCAACCGCTATCAGTTGGCATCCGTCCATGCCTGGGGTACGACTGCTTTCAGGAAAAAGGATGTCGAGAAGGCTATTGCCAAGTACGATGAGGAACAAGGCAAGGCACAGCAGGAAGCATACTACACCTGCTTTGACATCATGCAGAAGTATGGTTTGGGTAAGACGCAAGTACGCCGTTTTGCCGAGACACACGGTGTCCGTATCAAGAAAGCCAAGGGCGGCAGGGCTAACCTCTACCTCAAAGCGGACTGGGAAGCAGCCCGAAAGAATGCCGAGAAAACGAGTGCCAGCACCAAGGCGAAACGGACATGAAGCTGGATATGAGAGTACAAATGTTGGTACTACTTGCTGCAATGATTAGAACCAATCCTGCAATCCGAGGCTCAAAACGGCTGGTTTCTGACCGTTGTACCCTGATTGTAGCTTTGTTCTCTCTAACTTTGCAGTGCCATCCGAAAAAGATGTACCCCGACATTGGCAATCCTTTTGGAATCAAGGAGTACAATGAATGCAGTGCAACTATCAGCCCCGTTTATAGTATGATTTTCGCTGCAATTTCATACTCAAACGCTAACTCAGGTTAAATCTGATACATTGAGGGTCAACATTTTAGGCGCAACCTAAACAAAGGGCGTACCTTTGCAATCGCTTGAAGTCCCAACCGCCCATGAAGGGCAGCGAAGGACAACCAAAAATAGATAAATGTAATAACAATATAAAATAGCAGACATGACGAATTTGTGTACCAAGGTCACAGTGCGGAAGCGACCCATCAAGAATGGGCAGACATCGCTCTATCTCGATTTCTATCCACCAATCCGCAACCCGAAGACTGGCCGTCTGTCAAGACGCGAGTATCTGGGCTTATACATTTATTCCAACCCTACTGAGAAGTTTCAGCAGGAGTACAACCGCAGCATCATGCAGAAGGCAGAGCTTATCAAGTGCCGCCGCACGGAGTCCATCATCAACGAGGAGTTCGGTTTCCTCGACCGCTCCAAAGGGCAGGAGAGCTTTCTTGACTACTTCAAGCTGTGTATGAATAAGACAACCAATAAGGCAAACTGGGAGGCTGCCTACAAGCACTTCGTCAAATATTCGGGTGGCGAGTGCCGCTTCTGCGACCTTGATGCAGCGTATTGCCAGAAGTTTGTTGATTATCTTTTGTCGGCAGAGTGCTATCATAACGGCAAGCCGATGATGCCCACCACCGCCAACAACCACCTCGTAAAGCTGAAAGCCGCCCTTCGCATGGCATATGATGACGGACATATCAAGGAGAACATAGCCAAGAAACTTGTCAAGGCTAAGGGACACGGCAACAAGCGTCAGTACCTGACCAAGGAGGAACTTGTTGCGCTGTCAAAGGCCGAATGTAAGAGCGACGTACTACGCCGTGCTGGTCTGTTCTCCTGCCTTACGGGTCTGCGTCTGTCTGACTGCATCCTGCTCCAGTGGGAGAACATCAAGAAGTCGGGCGATGGCGGATGGGTGCTTGATATCACCACCAAGAAGACAAAGACCGATGCCATCCTGCCCATCAGCGAAGAGGCACTTGCCCTGTGCGGCGAGCGTGGAGAGGGTCAGGTGTTCAAGAAACTGACACCGAACCTGGTTGCCGCCCACCTCAAAGACTGGATAAAGGCTGCTGGCATCACCAAGCATATCACCTTCCACTGTTTCCGTCATACCTTCGCCACCTTACAACTGGCAGGAGGCACGGACATCTACACCGTGAGCAAGCTGCTTACCCACAGCAACCTTGCCACTACACAGGTCTATGCAGAGGTGGTCAACGAACTGAAACGTGACGCATCCGAGCGCATTTCATTGAAGGATGATGCCAGTGAAAGTGCCACTACAGACAAAGAAACACTTGCTCAATAATATTCTTGACGTTAAAACAAAATTAAAAACTCACATGGAACAAAATGAAAGTAATCTCTCTTTCGACCAGCTGCCCAAGGCAGTCGGCGAACTGCTGACCAAGGTGGACTATGTGATTAGCCGCCTTGACGAGAAGAAGGAAGCGGACGATTCATCCCCAACCCAGGATGATGACCAGATGATGACGATGGATGAAGCCTGTCAGTTCATTGGCAAGAAACGCTCCACGATGTACTCCCTCACCTCTGAGCGACGCATCCCATACCGCAAGCGTGGCAACAAGCTCTACTTCTTCAAGAAGGAACTTGTGGAATGGATCCAGAGCGGAGGGGCATACGACAAGCCTTATACACTCTCCGAGCAGGAACAGGCAGAGTTCGACACCCACCTGGAGCAAATGCGTGAGAAGAAACGGCACAAGCCAGCTGCCGTCCAGCAACAATGATTCTTACTTTCGGAGGTGGGACATGACAGTCCCACTTCCTCATTAAAACCACTTGTCATTATGCGATACGCCAATATCAGATACAGTACGCTTCTGAATGAAGCACAGTATGATTACCTGTCGGATGAATGCCAGGACATCAACCGTATGAAGTGTTTCAAGACCTTCATCCGTCTGGCGGTCATGGAACAGACAACCGTGACCAAGACCCATTTCTCAGCTGTCCTACAGCCTGGGCAGTTCATGGCTTCAAAGGTCGAGCTTTCCCTGATGTGGGGTTGCAACCGAAAGACCGCCACCAGAATCATCAGGGAGTTCAATCAGATGGGTATTCTCCGTTCTGAACCGTCAAACCGCACGACCATCCACACACTGTTGTGCCTGTCAGTCTGGTTCACGGATCAGCGGACAATCAAGAATCCTTTCTTTGTCAGCAACCCTATGGTTAAACCCATTGAGAAACCGACAAGACAGACTAACCATGTCCCACCTAAAAGCAGTGCAGAAACAGTTGAAGTCTGCAAGCCGACACCAACAACAGATTCAGGTGGGAGATCTTCTGCCGATACAGGCAACGTGACTAAGGTCATATCGTCCGAATTTCTGGCTGAAGTGAAGAAGGAGCATTGCCTTACTCCTTCTCTTTCCCTACCATCTAATGATAATCTACGCGAGCGCGTGAGTCCAGTCTGTCAGTCTTCAAGCGAAACTGTTGCTGACAACCGCCATTATCCAACAAGCAGCAATCTCCAGTCTGATGGTATGCGAGAAGAGAACAAACAACCTACTGTCGTGGAAGAGGCACAGCAGCTTTCTTGCCATCAAGACGAGAGCTTGCTCCAAGAGGTATCGACAGTAGGGAAAGAAATAGAGGCATGAGCACAGCGTGGCAGTCCGGGACGTGGTGCGGGGAGAAAAAGGCTTGCCTTGTTATAGCCCACTATAACTACACGCTCCGCTTTCGTAGTTGTGGGCTCTTCCGAGGGACTCATGGCTTTGCCCTAAGAACCCACAAGGCGCTGCCCTTGACCCGTTCAGGGCGCTGCCCCGAAACCTCGCTCATGAGTTTCACCCCTGAGAACCCGGACCAAAGAGTGACCTTCTCTCTGGACGCTCCGCTCAGTGGCATCTGCCCCCAAGACCCCTGAGCAGGAAGTGACTCTCTCCCTGCACCCTCCAATCAAGGCTCCGCCCCGATACCCCGATGACCAATTATACAGAAAACCGCTAAAGCAGAATTATGGCAACGACAGCCAAAGCATCCGAGCACATCAAGCCGTGCAACATCGCTCAGAGTGAGCGGCACAACAGGAGGGACGCAGACTACATCGCATCCCTCAATCCTGCCATGCTCTACATCCGCAAAGACCTGGCTCACCTGAATGAAGTGTATGTCGCACCTGACATGGTGGGTGTCAGTCTTCAGCAGCACTATGACGACATCCGTATCATGGTGAAGCAGAAGACTGGCAGAGCGATGCAGGAGAAGGACGTGAAGTTTACCGACAAGAAAGGCAAGCAGCGTGTCCGCCAGGGTTGCAGCCCCATCCGTGAAGGGGTGGTGAACATCAAGCCCGACACGACGATGGAAGACCTTTTGCGCTATGCCGAAAGAGTGCATGAGAGGTGGGGCATCAGAGCCATACAGATACACATCCATAAGGACGAAGGGCATTATGAGGACACTAACGACCCTGCATCATGGGAGCCGAACTACCATGCTCATATCATCTGGGACTGGATGGACCACGACACAGGCAAGTCCTTCAAGCTGAATACTGAGGACATGTCTGCCATACAAGATTTGGTAGCTGAGACATTGGACATGCAGCGAGGGCAGAAGAAGTCTGAGACGAGGATTGACCATCTGGAACGGAACGACTTCATCATCCGGAAGCAGGAAAGCAAGAAGAAACAGCTCCAGGAAGAGGTAAATAAAGCCGCCGCAGAGAAGGAGGAAGTGGAAGCAGAGGTTGAGGCAGCAAAAACGGAAGTGGCAGACTTGTGGAAGGAACACGACTATCTGACAAGTGCCAACCGCACGAAAGCAGAGCGCAGCAACCGGCTCAACCTTGACATCAGAACCAAGACAAACCGTTCCCAGGCACTTGATAATGCCATTGATGCCAAAAAACAGGAAGTTGCGGGACTGTCAGCGAAAGCCGATAAGAAGCTGCGGGACTTCTACACCATCAAGGAGCGTGGCAACTGGCAAGACCCGATGTTCTTTGCCATGTCTGCCTATATCTACCGCATTGACGAGGGCTTGCAGTTCTGCATCAAAGCCATCCAAGACTTTGCCTATTCTGGCTTCGGCGGTCGTGGTGGCAAGCATGGTGACATCTTCTGGGACAACGAGTCATACGCTATCAAACACTACCTAAAGATGTTTGCCGAACTTGCCAGTGCCACCTTGAAGCAGGTAGCGGACTGGTTTGTATGGCTGGCAAGCACCTTGGGCAGGTTCAATGCCAACGAACTCAGACGTGCCGACCATGAAGTCCACGACATTGCAGATGGCAGATACGATGGACGAATACAGAAGTTCCAACAAGGGATATCGAGATAGGGCGACACATACAGCGAGAACTTTGCGGTATTAGTCCGCCCACCGGCAAACTCCGAGTTGACATAGACCTGCTCGCCCTCACCGCTGGTCTTCACCGTGCGCTCGCCGTCGGCATCATGCCAGTAGTTGGTTACGAATCCATTGTCGTCAGACGACAGCAGGCGGTTCTCCTCGTCCCAGCGCAATTTGCGCTCACCGGCCTTCTCGTCGTTCTCACCGTCCTTTTTCTCACGTGAAGTATTGACGTATATGAGGTTGCCGTTGGCATCATACTCATAGGCATGGCTGTTCTTGACATTCGCATCCTCACCGGGTGTCTCCTCGGTGCGGTAGTTCACGTCACCGACGGTTTGGAGCAGGAACTTCTTTCCCGCATCCGTTCCGTAGGTGTATGACAGGTCGTATCTGACATTGAGCGTGACGTTGAACTGCACATTGTCCTGGGTCAGATGCTGGCTCTTGGAAGTGATGCGGTGCATGTTGTCGTAGCCCATGGCGAGGGTGTAGAAAACGAACTAATCTAAGAATTCATATTTAGGCAACTTTGATATTTTAGGATTCAACAAATTGTTTTGGATATTAATTTGAAGATTAATTCTATTAGAATCATATTCTTGCAGTCTTTCCAAATAGTTTTTTTTATCTCCGAACCAGTATCGGAATATAGCATCATCCCATTTGTTTATGTTTTGAGATATTTGTTCATAGACATTTTCCGCAGATTTATAATCATTACAAATCAAGGCAATATTATAAATCAACGTATATACTTTCATCTCCAATACAAAGTTTCCAGAAATACCGGGATCTTCAATGATTTTGTTATATAGAAACTTAATGATATCAAGGGACGTGATGTCCTTTGCTGGAATGAACGGAATTTGTAAAACACATTGATGAAGGATAAAACTAATATCTTCTTCTGTCATATTTTCAGGAAGATAGATATCCAAATTTTTTGTATCTACTATGGCTTGTTGAAACAACGGTATTTCTAAGCATTCTTTGAGAGTTGCTTTCCAAAGAGGGAAAATGGTGAAATATATTTTATACGCATTTCTGCCCGGAACTTTTACCGTTACAATTCCCATAAGGGTACAATTTATCACATAAACGAAACTATTTGAAGTAATGCCCTTCAAATTAAAAGTTTTACAAATGATTTCAGCAAATTGTTTTTTTGTCATATTATTCATTTTAATGAAATGATATTCTTATATACAAGATTTCCGTTTTTATCATACAAATATACGTGATTGTTCTCGATTTTATTGTCTCCCGGAGTCTGTTCAGTACGATAATTCACATCTTTAACATTTGTGAGCTGGAACTTCTTACCGGCTTCAGTGCCATAGGTATATGTCAGGTCATAACCGACATTGAGCGTTCCGTTGAACTGCACGTTGTTCTGGGTCAGATGCTGGCTCTTGGAAGTGATGCGGTGCATGTTGTCGCAACCCATGGCGAGGATGTAGCCCGTGCCCTTGCTGTCGACTCCCGTGTAGGTGCCTGTAGCCGTGGCCAGACGCTAGAGGTTGTCATAGGTGTAGGTATGCGCCATCTGTCCGCCTACCTTGTCGCTTTGTGGCACTGATGCACCGTTGACCACGCTGGCACGTTGCTCACGCCTTCGTATGTAAAGCAGATGACTCCGCTCGCAGGATGGCTCACCTCAGTACTACGGTCGCCCATGACATAAATGGATGTCGTCATGTTGCTCTTGACTTTTTTTACATTGTGCGAATATCATTATTAAGTTCTTTTCTCCATATTAGAGTACCAATAATTGTAAAGATAATGGTGAACAACAAAGCAGCTTTGGCATAACCCACAGGTAGGTAATCTCCTTCAAAAAAAAGATAATCAGTTTCTGAAGAATAGTATAATTTAGGGAAATCTCCAGATTTTATTTTGTCCAAGATTCGGTCTCCCGTATGTAATGTATATTGTTTTGATTTATAGGTTATAAAAATTTTATTTGAACTCTTATAGTTACTTTTTTCCTTAAATCCATTATATATATAATCAACAATAGGTTCCTGTGTTCTTTCTATATGGTTACCATATAAATGGCATAGATACAAAACAACAGTTAAAATTAATCCTGCGCAAAAATTTATCTTAAATAATGTTTTAATCTTCATGTTCTTCTATGTCTATAGTTCGTGGAAAATCCTCCCATTTTTGTGAATCAGAATAGTATATCTTTGACTCACCAACTCCGTTACTGAAAGACAGAGTATAGTGGACGGAATCTATCCGTTGATAATAAAAAGGAGGGTTGCCCTCGTCTATTATGGTAATTCCAATATCTGTAAGAGACATAGGAACAGTCCCGACGGAATCTATATAAGAGTCTATCTGTTTTACTATAGCATTTCCGCTATCAATCATTTGGGATTCATATCTACAACTGCATAGTAGAAATAGAACGCTGAACATGACCAAAGTAATTTTCATATCAAGGATTTTGATTTGTGTAAACTGGTGTCGTAGTATGATTCGTGCGAGAAGGTGGCTGACGGTCACTTACTTCAGGCATTACGAATCAAACAAAAAGTTTTCGGTATTTCTAATAACTTTTCTTGGAATGTCAGATGATTCAATAACGCCGAGATTCTCGTTAATAATGTTTTTTAATGACATTTTTAATTCCAAATGGTTCTCCCAGAAAATATTACTAACACTTAATACTGCATTCAGCAAATCTCCTTCATAAAAATCTCCTTCTGCAAGAATATTCATTCTGAGATATCCCAAAGCAATAGGCATCATATCATCGAGCAAGATTTCTTGATTGATAAGAAATCTTACATCTTCAATGTCAAGATCAGCAACTTTAGTATGGTATAATCGATACAAATTTTGCTGGATGAAGGAATCATCATGAGTGGGAGTAGGACCCACCCACTCATGATGAAGTAATTGAGAAATTGTCTTATTCAAGTTTTTCTGCATTTTTACGCGCTTGATTTAGAATATCACCCATTGGCTTTTGGGGTCTTTTGTCGATGAATGTAACGTAGATTGTTCGTCATGCGCACATTACATGGGCGCAAAGTTACAAAATATTCTTCAAAGAGGTTCTGATATGACAGACTTTAACACGATATAGTGCACATTTCCCTCTAAAATGAATCAAAATGCCATGCATGAGTTCGGCTTGAATTATTAACCGACGCTGTCTAACAGCCAATTATCGCAGTCGTGGTACAACGTCGGTACAAACGTCCCCTTTTGACATACATTTCTATCTCTTTTGACTGGCCAAAAGCCTTGTCTTTGCTCACTGCAGTTGCCAAAAGCTCAAAATGACTTAAATTTACATGTTAAATAATCTTAACGAAATGTTAAATCTTATTTGGCTTTTCAACCCGAATTTTGCGTTCCAATCATGCCGAACACCCCCAGATTGCAATTACACTTTTTTGTACCTTTCAATTATGGGTACTCCCTGCTATATGCTGATTTACAACTATTTGCGATTATCCGAAACACTTCCACATGAAATAAGACTGAGGGATATTACAAAAACAAGCCCTCCAATTGTAATCCCGCGTTTCATTGTACTAATCATAACGCAATAAGTTTTTAGGCATCTGTGACCCTGCGATGCTGGTTGTTATTACGTTTGGGAGGCATATAAGAAAAGCGGAGTCACCATTTGCCTAAACTGCCGTGTGGGGCTTGGACTCCCTGAAATCACAGAATAGGAATGCTACTCCGCTTGGCAGTATATCGCAAATGATACGAATACACACCAAGAGAGCGTTTCCCACTTTCTGATGATTTCATTGGCAGATGCCAACAGGTGAAGTGTCCAAGTTCACACGTTCAGAAAAGCGAAAATGCGCTGTCTCATATGTCTGTCAATTGCCTGTTAAGGCAATATGACGTTGCAAAGATATTAAAAAATTTTGAAAAAACGCTCAAGTATCTGGAACAAACTTGACTTTCGATGCCAATTTTCTTGATTTGCGACTACTTGAATTATCAAAACCGACTCAAGATAACTTTTTATATTAAACAGCTACGCTTTTCGCTCGTATCAAAACTCATTCCAAAGATTGGGTTGAGGCTCAATTTTACTTGAAAAATGCTACTGAAAGTCTTACGCTTATTAAGGTTTATAATGTTGCGTCTTTATGAAATTAACGACCTTCTCAAAATCTCGTACAAAGTTCGATAATTCGTCAGCACTCCCGACCAAAAAAAGAGTCGAGTAGTCGGCTCTTTTGTTTTTTAGGGAGAGTATGGTACGAAGTGTTCTGGGCCAAATGTCGCCTCATCCCGACCAAAAAAGAGTCGAGTAGTCGGCTCTTTTGTTTTTTAGGGAGAGTATGGCACGAAGTGTTCTGGGCCAAATGTCGCCTCATCCCGACAAGAAAAGGCGGCAAGTGAAAATGCTCACTTGCCGCCTTTTCTTATTGCCGCCGATGCGTGCGTTGTCTTGCGGTTACATATTCAGGTTCTTGATGTCTTCGAGCGTGATGTCGCCGATGATGCTGATAATCTGAAGTTCTTTTTTCTCTTGTTGGAAGATGACGAACTCGTTCTTCTGTTTCTTTATTTTTCGGATGTAGATGACAGTGCGTTCACCTTCTTCGTTGTTCTCCATCGCAACCTCGTATTTCTCTTTTTTATAGAAATTCTCCGCATCTTTCTTGATTTCCGGGATGAGGTCTTTGTTTTCGCAGTCGAGAATACGTATTTGTTCGAGTTTGCCCGCTATCTGCGAGATGTCTTTGTCGCCCAGTGCCGACTTAGGCATGAGGCTGAGCAGGGTCTTGGAGATGTAAATGGTCTCCACTCCTTTCGTGTTGCTGTATTTCTTGAACAGCGCTTCTTGTGCATGGATGATGCTGCATGTGCAGGCAAGCATCATAATCATCATGAGTCGTTTCATTTGCGTAATGGTTTTAATATTTGATTTGTTCGATAGATTTGAGTCCTTTGTTGACGTTGGTTGCCAGCAGGGTGATTGCCTTTTCGGTGGTGGCGTATGCCTCCTCGGGCGTGTCGTAGGTGTCTTGATAGAACGGGTCGGGGCGGTTGGTGCCGAAGTATAGTCCGGCAGAGACAAGGAGCAGCATGCTCGCTGCGATGCCCGCTATCCAACGGACGTGAGCACGCCGGGTGTTTTTTCCTTGCGCAGCCAGTTGGTCGATGTGACGGCTGATGCGCTGTTCCAGTCCTTCAACCGTGGGTAGCTGACTGAAAAAGGCTTTTTCTTCAGCCAGTTCGGGAGCCACTTCGTCGCTCTCGAAGTAGCGATGCAGCGTGCGCTCTTCCTCTTCTGTCGTCTGTCCCTCGTAAAAACGGTTGAGCAGTTCTTTTATCTCATGCGTGTTCATGGTGTGTCTGTTGTTTGAATTGTTCTCTGATGGTTTTCCTCGCCCGGCTGAGCAGCACGCGGATGTTGACCTCAGTCAGTCCCGTCTGTTGTGCTATCTCTTCGTAAGTCAGTCCTTCCACGTCGCGGAGCGTGATGATTTGCCGTTGCTTTTCGGGCAGTTGGCTGATGAGTTGTCCTACCATCTGCTGGCTCTCCTGCCGTTCCATGTCGGTTTCGGCAGCGGAGAGGTCGGCAAGTTGCAAATCGTCTGCGGTATGTGTTGCCGGTTTGAGGTGCTGTCGCCGCTGCCGGTCGATGAACAGGTTGCGTACCAGCGTCTGGCAATATGCTTCCACGTTTCTTTCGACAAGCATTTCCTTGCGCCGTTCCCAGAGCTTTGTGAAGGCGTCTTGCACGATGTCTTCGGCATCCTGGCGGTTGCGGGTGAGCCGCAGCGCCGTCAGGAACATGCGCCGGTGGCAGGGCAGGAAGCGTGACTTAAATTCAGAAACATCCATCTATTTGTTCATCTCCATCACCTTCTGGACATCGTCGAGGCTGATGGTTCCGGTGATATGTATCAATCCGGGCTCTTTCGGTTCGGACATGACGATGATGAGTTCCGTGATTTTGTCTTTGTCTTTTTTACCGTAGATAGTAATCTGTTCGTCGGCTTCCTTCACATCGGCAATGGGCTCGAAGTCTTTCCATTCCATTTTCCCTACCATTTCGAGAAACTCCGTCTTCACGTCGGCAGCAGCCTCTTCGAGTGACAGGATGTTGATTCCCTCAAGGTTTTTCATGAATTCCATCGCCTTAGCCTCTTCGCTGTTTTGTTGTGCAGCCATGCCTGCAACCATTTGGAGCATCTCCTTGTTCACCGGCACGAACTCCACGCCGGGTTTCTCTTTGAAACTGTTGAAGATGTTTTCAACCGTCTGTGCTTTTCCCGCTTGGCAGGCGAGCACCAGTGCGAATGCAATCAGTAGCTTTTTCATTGTTGTCGTTTTTTTAATGATAATAGTTAGGTTTCTGAATATGTGACGCAAATTTCGACTTTTTGTTACATCGGAGCAACATTTTTTTCACTCGTATGCCGAAAACACATCTGAAACACGCCGACGACAGGGCATTTTCTTGTGCGTAAATTACGAAAATTGAACAAATCAAGCAGCAGAGTAATAATTTTGAGTTGGTTTTTCTTGTTGCAAATTTACTCAAATCTTTCTGCAAATTTACTCAATTCTCCTGAATAAGCCAAATAAAAGAATCATGAAATCAACAAATTCTGTGTTTTCTTTCTCTTTTTACCCTTTTCGCTTGTTAATGTTAATAATAGGTTTCTGAATATGTGAAACAAATTTCTTTTCTCGCACGTAAGTTCGACGAAAGATGAGCATCAAACGCGACCTGTATAAATATACGGGAAAGGGCGTATAAATATACGGTTGAACTTTCGTTTTCCAAAAGTGGCACTTTTAGCTTGCAAAAGTTCCCCTTTCAGCTCCTGAAAGTGGCACTTTCGGAGTGCGAAAGTGGCACTTTTGGAAGGCACTTTTTAACGTACTGAAATTCAAGGGTTTACAAAATGCAATCCGACCACCTTGCATTTGCATAAATATACAAAAGCAGCGGGACGCTCAACGAGGGGAGTGATGGAACGGAGTGGGGAACGTCATCAGACTTATCGTCCGTTCTTTCGGTCGTGTTTCTCCCAATATTTTGCCCCTTTTTTCTTCAGTTCTTCGGTGAACGCCTTGGCGATGGCAGCCGTCTTTTCTTCCTCTTCGGGCGAAGCGTAGGCATGGCGATAGCCCTTCACGTCGTTCCAGTGACCGCGTGTGAAGTCGGGCACCTCGACGGGCAGGTTGCCGTTGTCCATGGAGATAGAGCCGAGTTCAGCCAGAGAGCACCATTCCGCCATGTCATAGACGTCCATGTCGAGTGGCAATCCGTTCTGCAGGCAGTACACCAGGCGGGCATCCATGATGAAATCCATGCCGCCGTGTCCGCCCACTTCCTTAGCCATCTTCCCGTAGCGGGTGATGAGCGGATGCTCGTATTTCTGTTCGAGCGCCTTCTTGTCTTCAGCCGAGAGGTAGCTGTGTCCGGAGAGATTGTCGGACGACGGGCGCACACCGGCGTCTTTCATCGTCTGCGAGGAGACGGCATAGCCCTCCGACGGGTATTTGTTGGCGAAGCCGCTGGTGCCCGTCAGTTGATACATGCGGTTGTAGGGCTGCGGCGTCATCACGTTGTGGTGAATCTCAATCACTTTCCCTTGTTCGGTACGGATGAGCGTTGTCGTATGGTCGCCGTTGCGGAAGTCCCCGCATGGCTCTCCCGTGCGCTGTTCCACCAGCTTCTTTCCGTTGAATGACTTGGTGTCCATCGCCACCAATGTGTGCATGCGGTCTCCTCGATGAATGTCGAGCACCTGTGCCACCGGTCCCAAGCCATGCGTCGGATAGACATCACCGCGGAACTTCCGGTTGTAGTCGAGCCGCCAGCCCAGTTTGTCGTCTTCGCCCTTTTTCCAGTAATGGTCCCAATAGGGCGACAGTTCGTGGCGGTAAGCCCCCTGTACGTAGATAATTTCTCCGAACAGTCCCTGCTGTGCCATGCTGAGCGCGTTGAGTTCAAAAAAGTCGTAGCAGCAGTTCTCGAGCATGAAACAGTGTAGCCGCTTCCTTTCCGACAGGTCGATGAGTTCCCAGATGTCGTGCATATTCATGGCAGACGGCACCTCAATCGCCACGTGCTTCCCGTTCTCCAATGCGCATTTCGCTACGGGGAAATGGTGCAGCCAGTCGGTAGCGATATAGACGAGGTCGATGTCTTTGCGCTTGCAGAGTTGCTCGTAGCCGTTTTCGCCGCTGTAGATGTCGGCGGCAGGCATGCTCGCCTTCCGGAGATACTTCTGGCATTGTTCGGCACGTTCGCGCTCGTAGTCACAGAGTGCCATGACCTGCGTTCCCGGGATATGCGTGAAACGCTCCACGGCATCGGGACCACGCATGCCCAGTCCCACGAAAGCCACGCGCACAACGGGCAGCTTGGCGGTTGTCAGTCCGAGCGCATGCTGCTGTCCTGCCTCGCGCTGCGGCACTTCGGTCTTCACGACACCGTTCTCAATGCTGTAGCGCCACGTGAATTGTGCGTGCCCATTCAGCACGACCATCGCTGTCATCAGAAGACAGATAACGAATCTCAGAATATTGTTCTTCTTCATGGTTTATAATTTTAAAAAAGCTTTTATGGATAAGATGTTAAATGCAGACCGTTTCAGAACTCCACGTAAGGTTTCAGTCGCTGGATGGCTTTTTCGGTGAAATCCTTGTGCAGGGATAGTTCGTTCAGACTTTTGAGGTTTCCTTTGAGCCGTCGGTAGTCAACGATGGCTTTTGCCCGATAGAACCCGATATAGGGATGCTGGCGCAGTTGGTTGAGCGTGAGTTTATTGACGTTCAGTTTGCGCAGTTGCGGATTTTGTATCTGGAGATAGGGTAGCGCATCTTCGGGAAATCCTTCGATGTCGAGCAGTTGGTCTGTAGAATAGAATCCTCCCAGCCGCTCGCGATAGGCAACAATCTGTCGTGCCCATCCGCTTCCTATGCCCGGCACTTTCTTCAGTTGGCTGGTGTCTGCGAGGTTGAGGATGATGTGTTCCGACTCTTTCAGTTTGACGGGATATTTCAACGTGTCGCGGACATATTCCTCGCGCGTATTATTATATAATGTGGCAGCTGGTTGGTAATCCTCCGATATGCGGATGTAGGGTTGCAATGACTTATACTGCTTGACGGTCAGTCCATAGAGTTTGGCAAAGTCTTCAGGCTTGCGGTAGATGCCGCCCTTCGCACGATATTTGTAGATGTTGCGCACCTGCCACGGTGAGAGTCCCAGTCGGAGCAGCTGTGTGCTGTCGGCAGTGTTGGGGTCGAACGGGAAACGTTCCACCACCCGTTCCTCCGTTTTGTAGTATGAATGCCTTTGATGAGGTTTGCGGGAGGAGAATGTCTGTGGTGCTTCTCTCAGTGTGTCGGGTTCGCTTTCCGTGCGGTCGTATTGTCCTCCGACGGTCCAAAACACGATGAGGGCAACAGCCATGAGGAACAGTAGTGTGAGCAACACTTTCCTGTCGGATTTCTGCAGGTAGAAAAACTCTTTCAGAAACATGGCGTGTTTTCTTTATCCTCATCATGCAGTAGCACGGTGGCAGTTCCTTACTGCCACCGTGTCTGCCTGAAAATGATTACTCCTTGTCGTATTCGAGATGGAAGTTGACCACCGTTTCAACACCTTTGCGGAACATGTCGATGGGGAAGTTCTCGTTTGGTGAATGAATTGCGTCAGACTCTAATCCGAAGCCCATGAGGACGGTCTTGATGCCGAGTGTCTTCTCGAAGGTGGAGATGATACCGATACTTCCGCCGCGGCGCACAGGGAGCGGACGTTTTCCGAACACCTTTTCGAATGCCCGCTCTGCTGCTTTGTATGCAGGGAGCGTGATAGGACACACGTATGCCTCGCCGCCGTGCAGTGGCTGGATGTCAATCTTGACGGTCTTTGGCGCTACCTTCTTGAAGTAATCAACGACCAGCTGTGAGATTTTCTCATGCTCCTGGTGCGGAACCAGTCGGCAGGAGATTTTTGCGTAAGCCTTAGACGGGATGACGGTCTTGGAACCTTCGCCCGTATATCCGCCCCAGATGCCACAAATGTCGAATGACGGGCGGAAGCCGTTGCGCTCGATGGTGCTGTAGCCCTTTTCTCCGAACAGTTCCTCCACGTCGATAGACTTCTTGTATTTCTCGAGGTCGAAAGGAATTTCTGCCACCATCTTGCGTTCTTCTTCGGGAATGTCATCAACGTCGTCGTAGAATCCCGGCACCTGTATTCTGCCGTCTTCATTGGTAACGTCGGCAAGAAGTTTACAGAGCACGTTAATCGGGTTGGCAACCGCGCCGCCGAAATGTCCTGAATGCAGGTCATGGTTCGGACCCGTCAGTTCAATCTGCCAGTAAGCCAAGCCACGCAAGCCTGTCGTGAGTGAAGGCAGTTCGGCAGAGAGCATGCTGGTGTCGGAAACGAGGATGATGTCGCTCTTGAGCAGTTCTTTGTGTTGCTCGCAGAAAGCGCCGAGGCTGGGTGAGCCCACTTCCTCTTCCCCTTCAAGGATGAATTTGATGTTGTGTTTCAGCAGGTTGTTGCTGACCAGGTATTCGAAGGCTTTTGCCTGTATGAATGACTGTCCCTTGTCATCGTCGGCTCCACGTGCCCAAAGGATTCCGTCTTTCACCACTGGCTCAAACGGCTCCGTGTTCCACAGCTCGAACGGCTCTGCCGGCATCACGTCGTAGTGTCCGTAGATGAGTACCGTCTTAGCCTGCGGGTCCACCATCTTCTCGCCATAGACAATCGGGTTGCCGTTTGAAGGCATGACCTCAGCCTTGTCAACTCCTGCCGCCAGGAGCAGTTTCTTCCATTGTTCGGCACAACGAACCATGTCGTCTTTGTGTTCAGGCTGTGCACTTACGCTCGGTATGCGGATAAGACTGAATAGTTCTTCGAGCATCCGCGGCTCATTTTTCTCGATAAATTCTTTAATCATAATACGTATTGTTTTTAAAAGTTTTATATGAATCTCTGTTTATACCAGGTTATATCCATCCCAACTGGTGCATGAAGATGATAGCGATGCAGATGGGGCACACGATGCGGATGCAGAAAAGGTAGATGCCGAACAGTGTTCCGCGCAGCGTTCCCCAGTTGGTGTACTCATCTTTGAGAATCTTTTTCGGTACATACCAACCCAGGAAAAGGCAGGTGAAGAAGCCACCCAAAGGAAGAAGAATCTGTCCGGTCACGAAGTCGAAGATGTCGAACAGCGGTTTGCCAAACAGTTGCAAGCCGTCCCATGCACCCAATGAGAGTGAGCAAAAAGCGCCGATGACGGAACCGGTCAGCGTAACTATCAATGCCGCCCGACGGCGGGAGAGCCGGAACTCCTCATGTATGAATGCCGTGCAAACCTCATGTAGCGAGATGAGGGATGTAAGGGCTGCCAATGACAGCAGGGAATAGAAGAGCAGGGAGATGATATAGCCTACAACGGGAACGCTTGAAAAGGCTTGAAGAAAGACGTTAGGGAGGGTGATAAAGATGAGTGAGGGACCGGAGTCGGGCTGCACGTTGACGGAAAAGGCTGCGGGGAAAATCATGAGTCCGGCAAGTATGGCAATGAAAGAGTCTATCAGACTGATATGGACAGCCGATTTTGCCAGGTTTGTGTCACGGGAGAAATAAGAAGCATAGGTGCATATACAGCCCATGCCGATGCTTAAAGAGAAGAATGCTTGACCCAAAGCTCCGAGAAAGGTATCACTCGTCACTTTGGAGAAATCGGGCATGAAAAGAAAGCGGATTCCTTCGATGGCATTGGGGAGAAGGCAGGAAGCTACGACAATTATCAGCAGTAGTATGAAGAGTACGGGCATGAGCAGCTTGGATGCCCACTCAATGCCTTTCTGCACGCCCCGTATGATGATGAAATGAGTGAGAAAAAGGAATGCGATAGTCCAGAGAATCGGTTTCCATGTGCTCTGTGAGAAATTGATGAAATACTCATTGATGTATGCGGAATCTCCTTTGAGATGTCCTGCGGCTGAACCGAAGATGTATTGCAAACACCATCCTGAAACCACAGCATAATAGCCGATGATGAGAAAGCCGGTGAGCACACCCATGAAACCGATAATCCGCCATAGAGTGCCATTGGAAAGCTTGTTGTATGCCTGTGCGACGTTCGATGCTCCATGACGCCCGATAATGAACTCGCTGATCATACAGGGGATGCCTAAGATAAATACACAGACAAGATAAAGGATGATGAATGCCGCGCCGCCGTTTTCGCCTGTCATATAAGGGAAACGCCAGATGTTGCCCAGTCCAACGGCTGAGCCTGCTGTCGCCAGGATGATTCCCAACTTACTTCCGAATTTTACTCTTTCTGTGTGTGCCATAAAAAACTTTTGAAGATTGGTTGATTATGTTTATCTTTGCAGATGAATATGCGAACGATGAAAGATTTATATCGGTTGATGCTCCGCTATCCAC
Source organism: Prevotella sp. Rep29 (assembly GCF_019551475.1). NCBI lineage: Bacteria > Pseudomonadati > Bacteroidota > Bacteroidia > Bacteroidales > Prevotellaceae > Prevotella > Prevotella sp. Rep29. Next base: position 2,517,400 of record NZ_CP047159.1, on the reverse strand, counting down.
TCAGTTCGCTGCTTGTCGCGGTGATTTGGGTAATCTGTCTGATTCCTGTTCCGGAAACCCCTTTGAGCGATGTCGCGCTGATAGACAAATGGACGCACATTGCGATGTATTTTGTCTTAGGCTTGGTGCTGTGGGCTGAATATCTTTTCAGACACAAGCGGGTGTGCCGTCAACGTGTCATCCTCATGGCATGGTTGGCTCCAGTGGTAATGGGCGGACTGATTGAATTTGTCCAGGCAACTTGTACCGGCGGTACTCGTAGCGGCGACTGGTTGGACTTTCTTGCCAATGCGATGGGGTGTACGCTCGCTTTGCCTATCGGTATTCTTCTGGCAAAGTGTTTCGCCAAATGGTGAATGGCATCATTCGCAGGTTGGAATTATAGAAACGTCGGTCGCCCGTGACCTCGGGACCTATAAATCCTGGTTTTTCAAAAACTTCGCCTTCGTCATTCAGTTCCACCTCAGCCATGACGAGCCCTTCGTTGTCGCCATAGAATTCGTCTATCTCAAACGTGTGTCCGGCATATTCCACCAAATATCGTCTTTTGTCGATGATTGGCGGTTCGCAGAGTTTCATCAACTGCTGAGCTTCTTCCAAGGAAATTTCTTTTTCAAACTCATAGCGTGACAGTCCGCCGTTTCTCGATGGCGACTTGATTGTGAGAAACCCTTTGTTGCCTCTGATGCGGATGCGCACCGTTGCACCCTTCGCAGCAATATATCCCTGCTGGATATGGGTGTCGGATGTAGCCAGCGCCTTGAAGTCTTTGTCTTTCCTGACAAGGAATTTCCGTTCGATTTCAAATCCAGACATGTCTATCCGACGAGTTGTGCTGAAAAGATGACAAAGATGATAGCCAACAGTATTAAGATGGCGAAAATCCATCGTATGACATTCTGTGCCTGTTTCTCTTGTTGTGCCTCGCGTTTGGCACGATTGATTTTACTTCTTTCACTCATAGTTTATATATTTTAATATGGTTTATTGATCATCGGTGACGGGGAATTCCATGAGGTATGCTTTGATGAAGTCGTCGATTTTTCCATCCATCACGCCATCCACGTCGGTCGTCTGGTAGTTGGTGCGGTGGTCTTTTACCCGACGGTCATCAAACACATAGCTTCGGATTTGGCTTCCCCATTCGATTTTTTTCTTTCCCGCCTCAATCTTTGCCTTTGCTTCGAGGCGTTTTTTCATGGCGCGGTCATAGAGTTGTGATTTGAGCAGTCGCATGGCGTTGTTTCTGTTCTCCAACTGTTTGCGGCTCTCCGTGTTCTCGATGAGGATTTCCTCTTCCTCGCCAGTGTCAGGGTCTGTATATTGATATCGCAGGCGGACACCCGTTTCCACCTTGTTGACGTTCTGTCCTCCGGCTCCGCTTGAACGGAAAGTGTCCCAACTCACTTTCGAAGGGTCCACATACACTTCTATGGTATCATCCACCAGCGGAGAAACAAAGACTGAGGCAAAGCTGGTCATGCGTTTGCCTTGTGCGTTGAATGGCGAAACGCGCACCAGACGATGGACTCCATTTTCGCTTTTCAGGTAGCCATAAGCGTATTCTCCACCTTCGATTTCCATCGTCACGCTCTTGATGCCTGCCTCGTCGCCGTCCTGCAAGTTGCTGACAGTCACTTTATGACCGTGACTTTCAGCCCATCGCATATACATCCGCATGAGCATTTGTGCCCAGTCCTGACTCTCAGTTCCGCCGGCACCGCTGTTGATTTTCATTACGCAGTCCATCGGGTCTTCCTTCTGGCGCAGCATGTTTTTCAGCTCGAGCTCTTCGATGGCTTCGATGGCTTTTTTGTAATCGGCATCCACTTCTTCTTCCGTCACCATCTCATCGTGATAGAAGTCGAAAGCGAGCTGCAGTTCGTCGGCAGCATCGCGCGCCGACTTATATCCGTCGAGCCATTTCTTGATGCCTTTCACCTTTTTCATCTGCTCTTGTGCCCGGGCGGGATCTTCCCAGAAGTCAGGTGCTTGCGTACGAAGTTCTTCTTCTTCGTATTCCACTTTCTTTTTCTCGATGTCGAGATAGCGGTGGAGTGCGTCGGTGCGTTCCAGGATATCTTTGAGTTGTTCTGCGGTAATCATTCCTTGTACATTTCTTCTATTTCCTTCGCATAGTTTTTGTTGAGCACAGCGCGCTTGATTTTCAGCGTGTTGGTCAGCTCTCCGGCTTCCATGGTGAAGTGGTGTGGCAGCAGGGTGAAGCGTTTTATCTTTTCGTAGCTTGCCAGCGACTGTTGCAGGGTGTCTATGCGTTCGGTAAACATTTTATGGATTTGTTCGTTCTTGCAGAGGTCTTCACGGCTGTCAAACGGGATGTCGTGTTCCTTTGCATATTCCTCAAGCAAGGGATAGTCGGGGATAATCAGGGCAGAAACGAATTTCTTTTCATCGGCAATAACTGCAATCTGGTCAATGAATTTATCGACCAGTATTTTCGCTTCAATCATTTGCGGAGCGATGTATTTGCCGTTGCTCGTCTTGAACAGGTCTTTGATGCGTTCTTTCAGGAAGAGTTCGCCGTTCTGGAGATATCCTGAATCGCCCGTGCGGAAATATCCCTCACTGTCAAAACTCTGTTCGTTGAGGGCTTCGCGCTTATAGTATCCCCGTGTGATGGTCGGTCCTTTCAGTAGGATTTCATCGTTCTCTCCGATTTTGACATCAATGCTGTGAATGGGGCGTCCGACGGAGCCGATGGTGAACGGTTTGTCCATGTGGATGCACGAGACGGTGGCAAGACTTTCTGTCAGTCCATATCCCACCATCATGAAGATGCCGATGCTGTGCACGAATTCCTCTACTTCTGGCGAAACTGTTGAGCCGGCAGTCGGGAAGAAATGGGCATTCTCCAAGCCCAACTGTTTGCGTATCAGTTTGAACAGCGTCTTGTTGTAGAAGTTGTATTTGATGCTAAGCAGTGGTGACGGGCGTTTCCCTCTCGCCAGACATTCCACGTTGTGTCGCTTTCCGACCCGCAGCGCGTCTTGGAACAGGCGTTTCTTGATACCGCTGGCGTTATCAATCTTGGCATTGACACCGGCATATACTTTCTCCCAGAAGCGTGGAACGGCACACATACATGTGGGGTGGGTCTCACGCATGGACTGCTGGATTTCGTGCGGATAGGTGTTGATGATAAATTCTGCCCCTTCGGTCATGGCAAAGAATGTCCATCCTCGCTCGAAGACATGTGTGAAAGGCAGGAAGTTCATCACCCGGTCGTTCTCGCCGACGGGCACACATTTGTCGTTGCCGTCGAAAGCGGCATGGTATTGACTGTAGGTAAGGACCACTCCTTTTGAGTCGCCGGTTGTCCCGCTGGTATAAAGTATGTTGGCAATATCATCTTCGTTTGCTTGTGCATACAACGCTTCCACTTCGGCTTGTCGCGGCAGGTTGTCACCCAATTTCAGGAAGTCGTGGAAGTAGATGGCGTTTGTGTCGTGCACACTGATGCGGACGCTGGGGTCGTAGATGATGATGCGCTCCAGGGTGGGGCAGAGTGCGAAGATGCGATGTGCCTTATCGTATTGCTCCTGTTCGCCGACAAAAAGGACGCGTATGTTCGCATCACCGATGATATATTGGAGTTGTTGCTCGCTGCTGGTGGCATAAAACGGGATGGTTACCGCGCGTATGCCGAACGCTCCGAAGTCGGTAAGCAGTGAGTGCATGGTGTTTTGTGAAAAAACGCCAATGTTTTCCTGTACCTTCACACTCAGGTTCAGTAAGGCGTTAGACACCTTTTTCACCTGTTCGGAGAATTGTTGCCATGAGATTTGTGACCATTTTAAACTGCCGAATTCCCGATAGTTCAGCGCAGTTTTTGAGCCATATTTTTTTGCTTGCTCATGAACAAGAACGGAAAGATGACATATTGTCTGCATAACGGATGTTTTTTATTTCTGCAAATTTAAGGAAAATTTGGGGAAAAACAAAACAATCCGCAGAATTTTCTCGGAAAAATTCAGGAAGCGGGAAGCGCGAATTCGGTGAAACCGACCACCAAAACACCCCTGTATAAACATACGGAAAAGGGCGTATAAATATACGGTTGAACTTTCGCTTTCCAAAAGTTGAACTTTTGTGCTCTAAAAGTTCAACTTTCACCTCCTAAAAGTTCAACTTTTAGCTTGCAAAAGTTGAACTTTTGGAAAGCCATATCTAACGCATTGGTTTTTAAGTGTTTACAAACAGCGGTTTCAAACTTCTGCCTCTGCATAAATATACAAGGTGAAGTTGAAAGGGTTATCTGCCTAACCACGATTCGGGGTTGAGCAGGGCGGTCTCTCTTCGCAGTTGGAATTGCAGGGTGTTGTCTGTTCCCACGGTTCCAAGTGTTTGGCGCGTTGACACTTTTTGTCCTTTTTGTACGCTGACCGACCGCAAGTTGCTGTAAACCGAGATGTAGCTGCCATGTCTCACCATGACGTTCATTTGTCCTCCATAGCTGAACACGGCGCAGACTTCTCCGTCGAAGATGCTTCGTGCCTGTGCGCCGCTTTGTCCTTGGATGTTGATTCCTTTGCTGTTGAGCTTCACGTTTCTGAGTCCTTCGACGTTATAGTTTCCGAAGTGCCGTGTGATGCGGTAGCTGCCCGTGATGGGCATGGGCAGTCTTCCCTTGTTGTTTTCAAAGCTTCCGCTAATTTTCCGGTCCACGGAACTGACCATGCCGGCTTCCTCATTATTCTTTTTGGTTTCGGCGATGTCTTTTTCGCGTCGTGCTTTGTCGGCATTGGCTTTTCTTTCGGCTGCTATTCTTTCTGCTTCTGCTTCTCGCGCCGCTTGGTTGGCAGCCTCTTTTTCTGCCGAGTTCTTATTGGCTGTTTTTGCGGCAGCAGCTTTCATTCGTGCTTCTTTTTCGCGTGCTTCGGCAATACGCCTTTCGTTTTCCCTTGCCGCAAGCTCAGCTTCCGCCCTTTTCCTTGCGAGTTCAGCTTCCCGTTTACGCTTGGCTTCAGCTTCGGCAGCGGCTTTCCGCCGTGCTTCCTCGATGGCTCTTTTCCGTGCCTTTTCCACTTCGATGGCTACGAGTCGGTCGATTTGTGCGTTCAGGCTTGCCTGTTGCTTTTGCTGCTCGTTGATGATTCCCTGTATGGTTTTTTGTTGACTTTGCAGGTTTTTCACCATTTGTTGCTGCTCGTTCTGTTTCGTTTGGAGTATGCTTTGTTCCTGTTTCCCTTTGTTGAGGAGGGTGTTTTTATCGCTTTTCGCGACAGCGAGTTGTTGGTTCTTATTGCTGATTTCGGCTTGTTTGGCTTTTATTTGTTCGCCCAGCGTGCGTTGATAGGCGGCATATTCCCTTACGAACCGCAGGCGACGGTATGACTGCGTGAGGTTTTTAGCGCTGAAGACGAACATGAGTTTGTCTTGCGTGTTGCGGTTTTTCGTGAGATATTGCATGGATTTCACGAATTGCTGTTTCTTTTCCCGGAGTTGCTGTTCGAGTGTTGCGAGCTGTGCATTGAGGATATTGATGTTCTCGTCAAGGTGTTGTATGTCTGCCTGATAGCCTTCGATGGCACGTTGGTGGGAAGCGATTTCTCCGTTGATGACCATGAGGTTCTGCAGTCGCTTTTTGACGTCGGCTTTGTTGGCTGAAAGTTTCTTTTGTTGCTCGTTGATGTTTCTCTGTATTTGGTTTCTCTGGTTTTCCAATCCTTTGATTTCCGCAGTGGAATATTTGGGTTGTTTTGGACCACTTGCTTGCTTTTGGGTGGTTGTCTTCTTCGTACTTTTCTTGGTAGTTGCCTTGCGCTGTTTCTTTGTCGCGGGCTTGCGCTGAGCAGTCGTCCGCTTTTGGGTGGTCGTTGCTCTTCTTTGGGTTGTTCTCCGCTGCTGTGCCGCAGAGGAGAGCGTGAACAGGAATATCAGTAGGAATATGGAATAGCGTTTCATCTACAGATTCATTATTTTGTTAATTACATCTTCTACGGTTACTTTCTTGTATTTTGCAGACACGGTTGTCCGTGCCTCCCAGTTGCTGTCGGTCGTGACTTTGTTCATTTTGATGCCCACGTTGATGGTCTTCTTTTTTCCGGAGGCTTCGGTTGAGAGTGTGAACAGGTGGTTGTAGGGAAACTTTTTCGAGCCGAGCGCCTTGAAGTCTTCGTATTTCCAGTCGAGCTTTGAGACACCGTGCTGCTTGCTGCTGTAGCTGACGATGGCGTTGAGGATGAGTGCTGTCTGTTCGCTGGCGTTCCATACATACGTCATGTTGCCCTGTTGCAGTGTGATGGGTATCATGTTGCCGGCAGCATTTCCTGTCTTGTATTGCTCAAGCGCCGTTTCGCTCACCCGTTGTTCGCCGGGTATGAAAAGCTGGTTCCAGAACATGGCTTGCAGCGAATAGAAGTTGAGTCCGTTCTTGTTCAGGAACTCCACGTCTTTATACGATGCCTGGATATACTCTTTGTGTATGCGGTCCATGATTAAGACATATTCGGGAGTGAGTTCGATGCGCCCCACTTCGATGAGTCCCATCGGCGTGAGTTGGATGCGGATAACGTCGTCCTTGCGCATGTGGATGGAGCCTCCCACCGAAATATTTTTCCCTCCGGTGTTGACAGAAAAGTCTATTTTCGAAACGATATTCTTGCTATATACGGCGTTGTCCGAGACCTTTTGCACGAAGCGGAGTCCCTGAGTGACTGATTGAACGGGCTCTGTACCCTTTTTGTTTTCAGACACCTCTTTCTTCGTGGCACATGCCGTGATGATGAGCAATGCGCTGAGGCATATTGTTGCGGTGATGTTTCTTCTGTTCATAATCATATTGTTACTTCTTGACATATTTCTTCAGTTTGATTTTCTTTCTCAGCAAGGCATTTTCTTTGTCTTGCTCCAATGCTTTTTTCCAGAATTCAACGGCTTTTCCCGTATCTCTGGTTTTCGAATAAATGTCTCCGGCGTGTTCGAAATACACGCTGCTCAGCGTGGAGTCGTTCGCTAAGGCTTGGTCGATATAGACTTTAGCCTCTTCATACTTTTCTTCCATGAAGAGAATCCACGCATAGGTGTCGAGATAGATGGGGTTTTCGGGTTCTGCCTTGATGGTCTTGAAACTCATTTGTTCGGCGCGGTCCAGGTCTTGTCCCAGTTCGCTCAGGTAGTAGGCGTAGTTGTTCAGCGCCCCGTAATTATCTGCTTTCCACACCAGACAACTGTCGTATGCTTCGAATGCCTGTTTGTTTTGTCCCTTTTCGTGGAGGATGTCGCCCATGATGGCGTAAAAGTCGCTGACAAACTCCTTGTTGCTCTTTTCGTTGATTTGGCTCACGCCACGTCGAAGGGCGTCGAGCGCCTCATCGTGTTCATCCGTTTGATAATAAGCCATTCCGAGGAAATAATAGAACACCATCTCGTCGGGGTTGTACGCTGTTCCTGCCTGTGCCAGCCGGATGATTTCCTTGTAGTTTTCTGTTTCCCAGATGTTTTGCAGCAGTTGGATGCGTGCCGTCACGTTGTCCGGAGCGATTGCGAGAACGTCCTGCAGGGCTTTTCGGATATCTTCTTTGGGCATGTTGCAGAGAAACATGTAAGCCACTTTGATTTCCGCAATGTCGGCATTTGTCTGTGGAGTGGCGAGGATGCGGTCGAAGAGGTTGAGCACGACAGTCGAATCGCCGCCGTGTTGCTGGTTCTCCATGATGATTTGCCGGATGAGTGAGAGCTTGGTGTCGGAAGGCGTCTTCTTGTCGATGAGTATTTGTTCAATCATTGTGTCGGCAATGGAATCCTGCCCCACAGATTTGTAATAATCTGCCAGGGACAGTTGGGCAGAGAGGTTGTCGGGCTCTGCGTCCAGCACCTCCTTGAACAGCGACAAGGCCTCATCGCCGCGCTCGTTCTGAACCATCCAGTTGCCCAGCATGACGCGATAGTTCAGGTCATAAGGATTTCTCTCCGTAAGTCCTTTCAGCTCGTTGAACTCTTCTTCCTTCTTGCCTTGCAGGGCATAGACGTGCATCTTGTTCAGCGTGAGCTGTTCGGAACTGCCGTCCACGAGCTCCATCCTGTTCAGCACGTCAATCATCATTTTGTGATTCTTGTTGTACTCATAAATCTTCAGCAACAGTTCCAGCACGTCCGTGCGGTGGCGGTTGTTGGCATATAACCGTTCGTAGATATCGACAGCCTGGTCGTATTCGCCGATGTTCAGGAGCGACTGCCCGAAGCGCTCGAGATAGAAGTTGTTGTCGGGATTGAGTTCGGCAGCCCGCTTCATATAGACCATGGTCAGTGAGTCTTTTTTCAGGTCGGCATAATAGGAGGAGAGCAGGAAATAGACTTCAGCGGAAGTGGAGTCGATAGCCAGACAGTGTGACAGCATCTCAAAGGCATCGGTGTAATTGCCCTTCTCTTGTTGGCATAAGGCTTCAAGGAAGAAGTGGTCGAACCGTTGGCGGTCCTCCTCCGAAAGGACGGCGCTGGCTGGTGGGGCGGGGTGTCCGGCGGAAGCGACGACATGTTTCCCGCAGCTTGAAATAATAGCTGTGAGAACCGCCATGATCATGATTTTTACTACCGCCTTCATTGCCGTCTGTCCTTAATGGTTATTTGATGCCCGTGTGTCCGTATCCTCCGGTGCCGCGTTCCGTCTCGTCCAGTTCTTCCACGGTCTCCCATCGGGGCTGCTCGTGGCGTGCGATGACCATCTGTGCGATGCGCTCGCCGTCGCTGACCACAAATTCCTCGTTCGAGAGATTAATCAGCAGGACGCCCACCTCTCCGCGATAGTCGGCATCGATGGTGCCCGGTGAGTTCAGCACGGTGATGCCGCGTTTCAGTGCCAGTCCGCTGCGTGGACGAATCTGTGCCTCGTAACCGTCGGGAAGGGCGATGTAGAGCCCTGTCGGGATGAGCTTTCGTTCCAATGGTTTCAGCGTAATGGGTTGTTCCAGATTGGCACGGATGTCCATGCCTGCACTCAGTGGTGTGGCGTAGGCAGGGAGCGGCTGGTGTCCTTTGTTTACGATTTTAATTACTAAATCTGTCATATCTCTGTCGGATTGGTCTTCTTTCCCGAACTGCGCAGACGAGGCTTCTTACCCAAAGTCGGCAGTCCGTTATAGTCTGCAAAAATAATAAATAATCCTCATATAAACATATTTTGTGGGAAAAAAAGACGATACGGGCACCCTTTTTTCTGAAAAACATGCGCTCTTTGGAGAAAAAAACGTACCTTTGCAGGACATCAATTGTGTTGACGTTCCCGTTGACATTCTTGTTGACAACAAACAGAAAGAAGATGAATTGGCAGAAACTGATATCCAATAAGCGGCTCGGACAGGAGCGGCAGCATCCCGAGCGGCATGATGAGCGCACGGAGTTCAAGCGTGACTACGACCGTCTCATCTTCTCCGCACCTTTCCGCCGACTGCAGAACAAGACGCAGGTGTTTCCGCTACCGGGAAGCATCTTCGTGCACAACCGCTTGACGCACAGTCTTGAAGTGGCATCCGTCGGCATGTCGCTGGGAAACGATGTGGCTCGGCTGTTGACAAAAAAGCACCCGGAACTGCGCGACACACTCTTCCAGGAGATAGGAACCATCGTGGCGGCGGCGTGTCTCGCACACGACCTCGGGAATCCGCCGTTCGGACATTCGGGCGAAAAAGCCATACAAGCCTATTTCAAGGATGGACCGGGGAAGCATCTGCAGAGTCAGGTCAGTCCGCTCTTCTGGGCAGACATCACGCGCTTCGACGGAAACGCCAACGCTTTCCGGCTGTTGACCCACCGTTTCAAGGGTCGGCGTGCGGGAGGCTTTGTCATGACCTACACGACGCTTGCCAGCATCGTGAAATATCCGCATCCCTCGCTGTTCGCCGCGAAAAACAAGTTCGGTTTCTTCACTTCCGAGTACGAAGACTATCAAAAGATAGCCGATGAACTCGAAATTCCATTGATGGCGATGGGCAACGGGCATGAGCGATGGGCACGCCACCCGCTCGTGTTCCTCGTGGAAGCGGCTGACGATATCTGTTATGAAATCATGGATATCGAGGATGCCCACAAACTGAAACTGCTCTCCTATGACGAGACGGAAAGCCTGTTGCTCGGCTTCTTCCCGGACGACAAGCAGCAACACCTCAGGCAGCGCATCGTCGATGATGGAATCACCGACAACAACGAGAAGGTGGTGTTCCTCCGGGCATCGGTCATCGGACTGCTCGAAAACGAGTGCGTGCAGGTGTTCGTCAACCATGAGGAGGAGATTCTCGCAGGAACATTCGCCGGCAGTCTCGTGGACGCCATTTCGGACATCCCGCGGGCAGCATATCAGCGCTGCACGAAACTCTCTCTCGAGCGGATTTACAAGAGCAAGATAGTGATCGACATAGAACTGTCGGGATATAAAATCATGGAGACGCTCATGGAGCAGATGATTGATGCCGTGCTCTATCCGGAGCGCTTCTATTCGAAACAGCTCATCCAGCGCGTATCCAGTCAGTACGAAATCGATGCCGACGACCTCGAGACGCGCATCATGGCAGTCATCGACTACATCAGTGGAATGACCGACATCTATGCGCTCGACGTCTATCAGAAAATCAACGGCATATCACTGCCAATCATATAGGAAAAAAGGATTCTCAAACCTCAAACCTCAAACCTCAAATCTCAAACCTCAAAAATGAACAAAGGTTACACCATACGGATAAAAGGACAGCTCGTCAGTCTCGACAAGCCACTAGTGATGGGCATTCTCAACTACACGCCCGACTCCTTTTTCACGGGGAGCCGGATGCAGAGCGAGCGGGAAATTGCGGAGCGTGCCAACGAAATCATCGCGCAAGGGGGCGACATGATTGACGTGGGAGCCTGTTCCACCCGACCGGGAGGAGCCGTTGTGAGTGAAGCGGAGGAGCGCGACCGTCTGCGCCACTGCCTCGCTATCGTGCGGCGCGAGCATCCCGATGCCATCGTCAGCGTAGATACGTTCCGCCCATCGGTGGCTCGCATGTGCGTCGAAGAATTTGGAGCAGACATGATCAACGATGTGGCGGAAGGAGAGGAGCCGGGCATGTTTGAGACGGTGGCAGCATTGCGGGTGCCCTACGTCCTGATGTCGGTGCAGCCCACCCTGCGCGAGTCCGTCCTGATGTTTGCACGCAAGACGCAGATACTCTTCCAGATGGGCGTCAGCGACGTCATCCTCGACCCGGGCTTCGGCTTCGGAAAGACCTTAGACGACAACTACGCCATATTCAGCCAACTTGAGAAGTTCCATGAACTGGCGCTGCCGTTGCTGGTGGGCATCTCGCGGAAGTCAATGATATACCGGCTCTTGGACATCACCCCCGAGCAGGCACTCAACGGAACGACGGCGCTCCACGCCACAGCACTCCTCAAGGGAGCCGACATCCTGCGGGTACACGACGTGAGGGAAGCGGTGGAGACGTGCCGCATCATGCAAAAAATAACGGAGGGCTGTGTAAATTAAGAATTAAAAAATCAAGTTTCGCTTGTGCCAAATATCTGAAAATGAGTGTCACTTCGTGACAGAAATCTCACAAATCTTTCCAAATCTCTCAAAATAGATTTGTTTGATTTGTACAGATTTGAAAGATTTCTCGCCGTAGGCGACTGAGTATTAGTTATTTTGATACTTCCGAAACTAAAATTAAAAATAAAAAATGATGATTACGATAGAATCTGTGAGAGAAACAAGGCGGGCGGCGACACCGACTCGCCCCTGCGCAAGGCAAAGGCAAACAAACTCTAACCATATTTATCATTTATCAATTGTCAATTCTCAATTATCGAAAATATGTTTCTAAGTTTCGGAATAAAAGACTTCATCGACATCTTCCTGGTGGCACTGATGCTCTACTATGTGTATCGCCTCATGAAGGAGTCGCGCTCCATCAATGTCTTCATCGGCATTCTCGTGTTTATCCTGCTATGGCTCTTCGTCAGCCAGATTCTGGAGATGAAACTGCTGGGTTCCATCCTCGACAAGCTGGTGAGCGTGGGAGTGATAGCCATCATCATCTTGTTTCAGGACGAGATACGCAAGTTCCTCTACAACCTCGGAGCGCGCCAGCGGGTGAAGGGACTCATGAATCTTTTCCACGGTCACCACCGGAAAGAGGCTGACCACTCTGCGCTCATGCCTATCGTCATGGCGTGTATGAGCATGGGAAAGGCAAAGACCGGTGCGCTCATCGTTATGCAACGCTCGGTGCCGCTCGACGATATCATAAGCACGGGAGAGCGGTTGAATGCCGACGTCAACCAACGGCTCATCGAAAACATCTTCTTCAAGAACTCGCCGCTGCACGACGGTGCCATGATTATCTCGCAGAAACGCATCACCGCAGCAGGCTGCATCCTCCCTGTGTCGCACGATACCGACATCCCCAAGTCGCTCGGACTGCGCCACCGCTCGGCGCTCGGCATCTCGCAGGAGAGCGATGCCCTTGCCATCGTCGTCTCCGAAGAGACCGGACGCATCTCCGTAGCCGTCAACGGAAAATTCCATCTGAGACTCTCAGCCGAGCAACTCGAAATCCTGCTCGCGAAGGAGATGGGAGTGTAAAGATTTCGGCTGTATAAACATACAGAAAAGGGCGTATAAATATACAGTTGAACTTTCGTTTTCCAAAAGTGCCACTTTCAGCTTGCAAAAGTTCCCCTTTCACCTCCTAAAAGTTCCCCTTTTAGGACGTAAAAGTGGCACTTTTGGAAAGTGTATTCTAAATAACTGAAAATCAGTTCGTTACAAAACGCCTTCCTGGAAGGCGATAATTGCATATATATACAAAACGTCCCGTCCCGCCATCGGCTCTTTTTTCGGAAAAACGAAACAGGCTTTTGACAGGAAAAAAGGAAAATATTTTGTCAAAAGATGCCAATAATGGAAGAAAATCATTACATTTGCGGTGCGATACAGACAAACTAACATTAACAGACATATAATACACATGGAAATCATTGAGAGAATCGTTGAACGCGCGAAGGGTAACAGGCAGCGCATCGTGCTTCCCGAAGCAACGGAAGAGCGCACATTGAGAGCTGCCGACAAGGTGTTGGCAGACGGAGTGGCAGACATCATCCTGATAGGCAGTCCGGAGGAAATCAGCCGGCTGGCGGAGGCGTGGGGACTGACACACATCGGCAAAGCCACCATCGTCAATCCGCTGGACAGCCCCAAGAGCGAGGAGTATGCCGCACTGCTGGCAGAACTTCGCAAGAACAAGGGAATGACCATCGAACAGGCGCGCGAACTGGTGAAGAATCCGCTCTATTACGGATGTATGATTATCAAGACGGGAGATGCCGACGGACAGATTAGCGGCGCACTGAGCACAACGGCAGAAACCTTGCGCCCGGCACTGCAAATCATCAAGACCAAGCCCGGTATCACCTGCGTGAGCGGCGCCATGCTCCTCATCACGCAGCAGCCGCAATACGGCGAAAACGGCGTGCTGGTCGTGGGCGACGTGGCAGTGACACCCGTGCCCGATGCCGACCAGCTGGCGCAGATTGCCGTCTGCACCGCCGATACCGCACGGGCAGTGGCGGGAATCGACAATCCGCGCGTGGCGATGCTGAGTTTCTCTACCAAGGGAAGTGCGCAGCATGAGGTGGTGGACAAGGTGGTTGAGGCGACACGCCTTGCGAAAGAGCGGCGACCCGAACTCGAAATCGACGGCGAACTGCAGGCTGACGCAGCCCTCGTCCCCGCCATCGGAGAGAAGAAAGCACCGGGAAGCCACATCGCGGGCCATGCCAACGTGCTCATTTATCCCAACCTCGAGGTGGGCAACATCTCCTACAAGCTCGTGCAGCGCTTAGGAGGCGCAACAGCCATAGGACCCGTCCTGCAGGGAATAGCCAAGCCCGTGAACGACCTGAGCCGCGGATGCTCCGTGGAAGATATCTACTACCTCGTAGCCATCACAGCCTGCCAGGCGATGGATGCGAAATGAAAATCCAGAGTCAAGAAACAGAAATAGACGACATAAAAGGAAAAACGAAATGAAAATATTGGTATTGAATTGCGGTAGCTCGTCCATCAAATACGCATTATACAATATGGACGACCGCTCGGTGATGGCATCGGGCGGTGCCGAGCGCGTCGGACTCGACGGCGCTTTCGTGAAAGTGAAACTGCCCAATGGCGAGAAACGGGAAATCAAGCACGACATACCCGAGCATACGGAGGGCGTGAAATTCATCTTCTCACTGCTCACCGACCCGGAAATCGGAGCCATCAAAGACCTCAGGGAGATAGATGCCGTGGGACACCGGATGGTGCACGGCGGAGAGAAGTTCAACAAGAGCGTGGTCATCAACGACGAAGTGCTGCGCGTGTTCAAGGAATGCATCGACCTGGCACCGCTCCACAATCCTGCCAACCTGAAAGGTGTGGAGGCAGTGTCCGAACTCATGCCGGGACTGCCGCAGGTGGGCGTGTTCGACACGGCGTTCCACCAGACCATGCCGAAGAAAGCCTATATGTATGCCATCCCCTACGAACTCTACACGAAATACGGCGTGCGCCGCTACGGGTTCCACGGCACGAGCCACCGCTACGTAGCCCGTCGGGTGTGCGACTTCCTCCATGTGAAGCCCGAAGAACAGCGCATCATCACCTGCCATATCGGCAACGGAGGGTCGGTGGCAGCCGTGAAATACGGAGAATGCATCGATACGTCCATGGGGCTCACCCCCCTGGAAGGACTGATGATGGGCACCCGCAGCGGCGACATCGACGGCGGAGCCATCACCTTCATCGAGAAGAAACTCGGACTCGATGCCGACGGCATGTCAGCCCTGCTCAACAAGAAGAGCGGTGTGGCAGGCATTACCGAAGGAAAGAGCGACATGCGCGACGTGGAAAGTGCGGCAGAAGCAGGCGACGAACGGGCACAGCTGGCGCTCGACATGTACTTCTACCGCATCAAGAAATACGTGGGAGCCTACGCAGCAGCCATGGGAGGCGTCGATATCATCGTCTTCACGGCAGGAGTGGGCGAGAACCAGGCAGGCATGCGCGAGGAAGTGTGCCACGATATGGAATGGATGGGCGTGCGCATCGACAACGAGCTGAACGCCTCCGTGAGAGGAAAAGAGGTGGAACTCTCCACACCCGACTCGAAAGTGAAGGTGTGCATCATCCCGACCGACGAGGAACTCATGATAGCCACAGACACCATGAACCTCCTATAACCCGATACGTTTTCTCCCCACATAGTTCAAAAATCGCCCATTTTATCGGTGATTTCTCTTTTATTGTTCTCCGTACCGCACATCCCGTGCGGTGCGGAGACTCTATGAAGAAAACGAATGAGATGACAGCTGATTTCTTACATGTAGATATCAGAGTGCTTCCAATGTCGCGTCCTTTTGCAGGGAAGTGCCTTCCTTTGTCTTGACCGTAATGGTGAATGTATAGTCTTCACTTGCAAGTGGAAGATTCTCTGCATATATCAGAAAGGTGTTTGAGATGAATGGGTGTTCCGCAGAGTTGAACTCAGAGAGTTTACATCCTCTCAATGCGTATGGAAATTTTGTGGTTCCGGAAACTTTGTAGGCATCCGCGCCGGCGTAGTTTCTGTAGCCGCTGCTTACGACAGCCAGCTGGTCTTCATAGAAAATCATCAGGATGTCGTTCAGTTTTTTGCCAGCCTGAACAGCTCCGATGGTTTTATCACAGGTGACGGAAATCTCCACGACACTTTCATCCAGTACGGGGCTTCTACCATTGAAGGTGAAGACATAATCTCTGGAAAACATGGAGTCGAATCCCTTGAACGAGACATCATTGAGTGCTGCGGTCTTTTCCTTATATGCTGCGGCTTGTTCCGTTCCTTCCTTTGCGAGAAAATCCACTTTTGTGGTTGCGTTGTCCGTGATGTTACCGATGATGGACAGTGTCGTCGGAAGTTCTTGTTTTCCCGCAACCGCTATGTCCATCGTCTTGTTTTCCAGATTGAAAAACTTTAAGTGTAAAGCAGAGGCATCCAGGTTTTCCACCCCTTCGAATCCTATGATGTAGGAATCTGGATACCAGTTCGGGTACGTGTCAGGGCTTTCGTTGTTGCATGCCGTAAGCATAAAAGCACTTGCCAAAACAGCTAAAAGGTTTCTTGTTTTCATAAATTGTTTGGTTTTAGGTTGACAAATATTTCTTTATTATATTGATAATTGTTGGCAGTTCCATCATCTTCATCAAGTTCATCCATGGTAAACCGTTCCCCGAAATATTCGGAGACCATCCGCAGGCAGGCAACTCCGCACTGCATCGCGTCATGCTGAAGGTGGAAAGGAAATGTTTTCATTAAAGGACCGGTGCTGTTCTTTCCAGCGATTCTCCTACATTCATATTTTTCATTTTCACTTTCTTTCCTGATCTGAACCGCCAGATAGCCGTTAGTTTCGCGCGAGTCTTGGGTGACATGTCAGTTCTGAAAATATCATAGTTGCTGCCCACCATCGTTACCTTCTCTTCTTTGTGCAAGACGTTGAGCAGCAGCAGGTTGATGTTTAGGTCTCCTTTTAGCAAGTTGCAATATCCCCCCAGGTCGAAGGAGTATGTCCCGTGTTTCGTAAACCCAAGCTGTTTTTTCTTGGTCTCTGCATAGAAAAATGCTGTCAGCCCTATATGTTTATTGATTTGGAATTGGTTGCTGGTGTCAAATACGATGTGGCAGCGGTTCAATGCTTTTCGTCCAGGCATCTTTTCTTCTTCGGTTGTGAGCGACAGGCTTGTATTTGTATTCCAGATGCCTATTTTCTCGTTCCAATGTGCGGAAGCCGCAATCTTTTTCCTTTTTCCGACATTCTCCGGTATGGTGTAATATACGTTTTTGTCTGTCTCGCTTTGGTGGGTCATGATGCGTATGATGTTTCTCCACCACTCTGCCCGCAGGGTGAAAGTCCAGTTGGAATTGAGGTGAAAGTTCATTTCAGCCGTGTCAAATGTCGCTTTCTTCAGTGAGAAGTTTCCGATGCTGTAGAAATTCTTGGACACATAGATTGGCTCGGGGTTATAGTATCCATAGTTGGGCATGGAATAATCATGGCGATAGGCTACCGTCAGCCCTCGACCGGTCTGCTGGTTTATCATCCATTGCAGCAGGACGTTAGGGAACAGTCCGTTCTGTCGTGTTCTATAGACGTTGCCTTTCAGCCTGTCCTCATACTTCAGTCTGCCCCGGTAATAGATAAGTCCCAGGCGGAGATACAGATTCTCGCCGAGAGTTTTGCTGTATTCAATCCATGGGTTGAAATCAATGCCTTTCAACCTGTATTTCAAGTCGGTAAGTTGGTCTAGGGAGAATATCCGAACGCCTTGGTTGTCGTTGTTGTCATTGAGGAAATTAAGTCTCACTCCAGCTTCTAATTCCTGGCTGTGCTTGAAGGACAGGCTTACCATCGGATGCAGCTGGTGGTAGTTGAAATGCTTCTCTGAGGTCTGGTCGCTCCTTTCGTCGTCCGAGAGATAGCTCTTTGTGTTTTTTGACTTGTTCCCCGAGTAGGTATATTTCATGTTCACATAGCTGTCTGTTTTCTTGCCAAGATACTGCCTGTACTGTAGTCCTGCATTATATCCCACGGGTTTCGACTTCGATGCGATGTCAAGAAGAGAGGATTCCGTATGACTGTTCAGTCGCGACCTGAAGTGGTTAAAGTCTATCCCTGTGAAAATGTTCAGGAAGTTCTTTTCCGAGAAATTGTAGGTATAGCTCAGATTCTCTTTTATAAGGAAATCCTTGTTTTTCGTGCGTGTGCTTGTCAGGGAGACGTCATCAGAAGAAACGCTTTTCTGTTCACGTTCAACCAGATACCGTCCATAGCCTGCCGTCAAGCTGCTGAAGAGCGCATGGCGTCCTTGCTTGAAGAATATCGTCGGCGACAAGCCGTTGTCAACAAAGCCATTCTTGTCCATCTGCAGCCTTTCCGTCACCGATCCGAGAAGCCCCACCTGGTCTTTCAGCATGACACGAATGACGCCGCCGCTTGCTTGGCTGCCGTGTCGGGTGGCTGCGTGCGGTGCAACAATTACTTTCTTAATCATTGAAGCGGGAATTGCCTGTAGTTCTTTTACAGACGCCCTGCGGTTCTCTATATAGATGATAGTTCCTTCGCGTCCGTAGATACTTACACCGCTATCATCTGCCTTCACCCCTTTTACAAAGTTGAGCATCTCAAGCATCGTCTTTGTTTTCGCGATAGGATTGTTAGACAGGTTGACCTCTATTTCCCCATTCCTTTTCATGCGGACATGTTTGGCAACGACCGTCACTTCGTCCAACGTTTTATTCCATGTGATAGTGTCGGGTGCCTGTGCAATGGAGTCTTTCTCTGTTTGTCCAAGAACTGGGCTGCAGAAAGAAAATAAAGCAAAAATAAATAGTATTTTCTTATTATGACATCCCATAATTTGATTTTTGTTTATATTGTTAATAAATTCTTTGTTTGTCGTTAGCAAAATTAGGAACGAGAGACTTTGCCTCCAAATTTTTTGAGCATTATTTTTAGCGAGCGTCACAGCATGAAAATTGTAAAAATCTCGATGAAATCGGCATTTATTGTTGTTTTTGGTTTGTTTTTAGGTTTTCAACTGTGACGCCTCGAGGTTGTCTCTCTCTGTCTTTTTCGAAAAAACAGTGTAAAAAGTTTGCTTTTTATTCAAATTCATATTACTTTTGCTTGTGACAAAAATAATAAAGAGAAGTGAAGTATCTTATATATATATGTTTGTTGCTGATGTCTCTCATTGGCTGTACGGAGCGGAAGACAATGTCCACGTTGACCTTGATAGATTCCTTGCTTGAAAAAGATTCCATGGAAGAGGCTTCTGCGCATTTAGATGCATTGGATGTTACCAATATGTCAGAAGAAGAAAAAGCCTATTTCTATTTATTAAAAACTTCCTATTGTAAAGAAACTAATGATACATGTATGTCCGACTCGTTTATCAATAAGAGTATAGCTTATTATGAACAGTCTTCCGATAAGAAAAAATTGGTTCGTGCTTATTGCATCCGAAGTTATTTCTTGTATGATACGGAAAAAGCTCCAGAAGCAATTTTTCAGTTGAAAAAAGCAGAAGAATTAGCCGAAAAGGAAAAGGACAACAAATTATTGGTTCAGGTATATTCTTGCTTGTCTTCCTATAATCTGTTTTCTGGGAACATAAGAGCGGCTCTGTCGTATGCCCGTAAAACAAAATCACATGCGTTACTGGTGGGAGACAAACGATGGATTGGATTTTCCAACTTAACGCTATTCACAATCTATTATAATATGAATAGGACAGACAGCGCGGATTTTTATATTAAGGAATCTCTTCCTTATGCCAAATATCAGTCGTTAAGGGTACGTCCTCTTTTCTATAACAATATCGCAGTGTATTACATAGAAAAAAAAGATTTGGAGAAGGCAAAGCAATATCTGCACCATTCACTCTCCATCTTTCCTCACACACATACATATTATTTGTTGGCAAAGATTTATTCCGAAGAAAAGGAAGAAGAGAAAGCAGACTCCTTTTGGCATAAAGCTCTTCAAGAAAAAGATTTCAGGCAACGTCTGGATATCATGCAGGAATATAGTGATTGGCTGACACAACAGGAACGTTACAAGGAAGCATCGGAGGTATCCATGCAGTTTATTGCTTTGAAAGACTCCCTTTCAAATGTTTCGGAGAGAGAGGGTATCAGTGAGGCGTTGCATCATTACAATAAAAAGCGTGTGGAGAAGATGTTGTGGCGATATGGAAGGTGGGTGTTACTCATGTTGGTTTTCATTGCAGCTGCTGTATTCCTATTATTGAAAAGACATAGAAGTAAGGTGAAACGAATGAGATTTGAAGCAGCAGACATACATGCCCAAATAGTTAAGTACCAACAGCAGTTGCAGGAATTGAAGTCTGCCAACCACGAATACCAACAAAAACTTACAGACAGACAAGAAAAGATTATCAGCAATCAGGAAAAAATAGAACTTCTTGAACAAAAGATAGAAAAACTGCAGAATCGGCAAAAAGAAATGTTCTCCAAAGGGAAGAGCCTGTATGATAAGCTCCAATCGGGAGAAAGTCTTATTCTGTGGAAACAAAGTGACATGAGGAATTTCATTGAATTCTACCAAATACAAAACTATAATCTTTTCGAAAAATTGGAAAATAAAAGTGAGTCGTATTCCTTAAACCAAAAAGTATATTTTATTTTATTAGATATGGGAAAAAGCGAGGAGCAGATAAAGCAGATTATGAATCTTTCAGAAGGCGCCCTTCGCACGATGCGTTACCGCATTCGCAGGAAGGGCGGAGAGGACGAA
This sequence comes from Prevotella sp. Rep29, assembly GCF_019551475.1. Classification (NCBI taxonomy): domain Bacteria; kingdom Pseudomonadati; phylum Bacteroidota; class Bacteroidia; order Bacteroidales; family Prevotellaceae; genus Prevotella; species Prevotella sp. Rep29. The sequence goes on along the minus strand of NZ_CP047159.1, from coordinate 2,497,072 downwards.
TAACACGTTGTCACGATGCCTTCTAATAACATGGTGTCATGATGCCTTCTTCATCCGCAGGTGAAGTTGGAAAATCGCCGGTAGGAGGATGCACACGAGCGAGAGGGCTACTGCCAGCAGGACGCGGGTGGGACTGCCGAAAAGGTCAGTAAGCTGGGCATCCATCGACCCGGGAAGCAGATGAAAACCAACGTAGGCGACGGTGTTGTTCACCCAATGGACCACGATGCCCGGAATGATGCTTCCGGTGCGGGCATACATCCAACCCAGGAGAATGCCGAGCAGGAAAGCGTGAGGCATCTGCGCCGGGTTTATGTGAACGACAGCAAACAGCACGGCAGAGATAAGGACGGGAACCCAGAAACCCTTCTTTTCATCAGTCCGCTCCATCAATGCACGCAACACGGCTCCGCGGAAAATCACCTCCTCAACGACGGGAGCGAAGATGCAGATGGTGAGATACCCCCAGGGAGAACTCAGAATGGCAGCAAACTCGTTTTTCATGATGTCGGGCAGCGCAGGCATCTGTTCCTGTAGCCAGAGCGAAGGAATGATGGTGCCCATGGCGGCAACGGCAGACCAGAAGATGACAGCCCAGGGACGCGTGCGCAGATAGTTGGGGGAGACTTCACTCCATCGTGCCTTCAGGAAGACGATGAGCAGAATCATGCTATATGCTGCCGAGGCAGCTATCAGCATAGGAACGGAGGTGACCGCCTTGCCCGATAATACAAGTTGCAGGGCACGACCGACTTCCATCCCTTCCGCCATCAGCCAAACCGTCTGTACGGCATAGATGACGAAAATTTGTACGGCAACAAACACACACAGATAAATAATCGCTTTTCTCATATTACTCTTCTTCTTTTAACATGTTAATTTCAAATCACTTCTCCCCTATATTCATCCCCTTCCCTCGGGAGGGTTAGGGTGGGTCTTTATTTCCTCTCCATTTGGGGAAAGGTTAGGGTGGGTCTTCACCTCCATACAATCCCTGCGCAACTGTTCTGCCAGTTCCTCAGGCGAAGCAAACAGCCGCTCGCCACGCAGACGGCGGATGAATGCGACGGAAATCTCCTTCCCGTACAAATCTCCGTTGAAGTCGAGGATATGCACCTCTGCTGTCATCGGCTTGTCGCCGAACGTCGGACGCCGTCCGATATTCATCATCCCCAACCAGCGCCGGCTGTCATCGCCGATATGCACATAGACAGCATACACACCCTGCTGAGGAATCAGTTTGCGCGTATGGCTGATGTCAAGATTGGCAGTAGGGAAACCCATTTTGCGCCCTTCCTGTTCGCCACGCACCACCCGTGCCGTGAGCGAATATTGATAACCGAGACATTGTGTGGCTTCAGTAATCTGCCCGTTTGAAAGATAACCACGTATGACAGACGAACTGACATAAACCCCATCTTCCTGAAAGGCACTGCATCCCAACACCTCCATGCCCATTTCGCTGCCGAAACGCACATAGTCCTCAAACCCTTCCGTCCGGTCGTGACCGAAACGATTGTCGTAACCGATGACAAGCTGCCGCACACCAAACTGACCTTTGAGCACATCCTTCATGAAGTCATGAGCCGACAACATCGACACCTCGCGACTGAACGGAACCACAAAGCAGAAGTCGATGCCCGTCCTGCCAATCCTTTCGATACGCTCCTCAAGCGTACACAGCATTCCCGGACCATTGCCACCCCCCAACACCTCACGGGGATGGCGGTCGAAAGTGACCACCGCAGCAGCCAACCCCAAGTTCCGGGCATCAGTAATCACCCGTCGGATAAGAAACTCGTGACCCTTATGCACACCATCGAAAAAGCCGATAGTCGCCACACAATCCTTGTTTCCACTGTACGTCTCGTTCAGAAAAATAGTCTGCATATCGTGTTATTCCTCATTTTTCAGTTTATCCAATATCCCCGTCAGTTCCTCCAGCGTTTCTGCGCGCAGCATGGCAATACGTGTCGGTCGGAAGTTTGGGATGCCTTTGAATACAGGTGTCGAAGCCAGATGCCGCCGCGTGTGGATAATACCCCGCCGCTCATCAATGCGCTCCACATTGATACGCAACAACTCCTCAAGAATCCCAATCTGCTCGCGCCGCGAGAGGCTCTGCCCTGTGGCAATCTCCTGAAAGAGCCACGGACGACCAAACGTGGCACGCCCCACCATCACGGCATCGACGCCATAACGCTCGAAAGCCATCAGCGCCTCCTCGCGACAAGTGATATCGCCATTGCCGATGATAGGAATGTGAATACGTGGATTCCGCTTCACCTCACCAATGAGCGTCCAGTCAGCCACACCCGTGTACATCTGAGAACGAGTCCGCCCATGAATCGTCAGCGCACGAATCCCACAATCCTGCAAGCGCTCAGCCAGTTCGGTGATGATAAGGTTCTCGCAGTCCCACCCCAGACGGGTCTTCACCGTTACGGGTGTATGTACTGCCTTCACCACTCTTTCAGTGATTTCGAGCAAGAGAGGGATATTCCGCAGCATGCCCGCACCGGCACCCTTGCCGGCAACCTTCTTCACGGGACAGCCGAAATTCAAGTCAATCACATCCGGACGGGCAGCCTCAACCATGCGGGCAGCCTCAACCATCGCATCAGCATCCCTGCCGTAAAGCTGAATCCCAACAGGACGCTCCTCGTCAGCAATCGCCAGTTTGTCCATTGTCGAGCGCACCGAGCGCACCAGTGCCTCAGCCGATACGAACTCCGTATAGACCATGGCAGCACCGAAACGCTTGCACAACCGGCGGAAGCCGATATCCGTCACATCCTCCATCGGTGCCAAGAACACCGGCTGCTCACCAAAATCAATATTCCCAATCCTCATCACCCGTTATAATTACTTATTAGACATTTAGCGCAGTGCCATCAAGTGATACGTTCCTCCGGCAAGTGTCTTTACAACGCCCTTCATCTCCAGTTCGAACAGTGTTGCGGAGAGGCGGCTGACCGGCATTCCACACTGCACGGCAAGGATGTTGATTTGCAGGTCGTTTGTCTTTTTCAGCACTTCGACAATCTTCAGTTCATCGTCGGAAAATTCGGGGAACAGTTGTCTTTCGATGCCGTTGGACTGCGCTTCTTGCAATTGTTTGTCACTTTCCCACCGCATGGCTTTGACAAAATCTTCAGCACTTGTAATCAGTGCTGCGACGTTGTCTTGAATCAGTTGGTTGCAGCCTGCCGAAGCCTTGTCTGCCACGCGCCCCGGGAAGGCGAATACGTCGCGGTCGTAGCTCCGTGCGATGGTTGCCGTGATGAGGCTGCCTCCTTTCTCAGCCGACTCCACCACGATACATGCATCAGACATGCCGGCGACGATGCGGTTTCGCTGGACGAAATTCATTTTCTCCGGTCTTGTCTGCGTCATAAACTCCGTAATCAGACCACCTTGCCGTGCCATCTCGTTGGCCGTCTGCCGATGGTGTGAGGGATAGAGTTCGTCAAGACCGTGAGCCAAGACTCCGACTGTGTCAAAGGCATTTGTCAATGCCTGACGGTGTGCACACACATCAATGCCGTATGCCAGTCCGCTGACAATCAGAGTCTGCGGACAAAGGAGTCGCAAGTCGCTGACAAAGCGTTGCACAAGTTCCTGTCCGTAGGTTGTGCAGTGGCGTGTGCCGACGATGCTGATTACATGTCGATGGTTCAGGTTTGCCGTTCCCTTGTAGTAGAGTATGATTGGTGCGTCGTCGCATTCTTTGAGTCGTACGGGATAGCGCTCATCGTTCATGACGAGTGGCAGAATTCCCCTTTGCTGGTCATATTGCAGTTCCTGTTCGGCGCGTCTGAGTTCTTCATCAGCATGCAGGAAGATGCCTGTCAGGTGTTTGGTGGCGTCTGGTATCAGTGCCTTGATATCGTGTCGATGCTGCATGACAGCCGTTGCCGATCCTGCCTGCCGATATAGTTGTGTGGCGGTGGCAGGTGAGAAGCGGCATAGTCGTGCCAGTGTCATGGCATGTAATATTTCCTGTTGTTCCATAAATGCTTCTAAATTTATATTAACGACCCTCCTCTCATGTTTTCCTTCGAAGTGGTAGAGAGAGGTCTCGCGGTGGCTTTAAGATGTTCGTGTCCGAACCGGCAGCGCAGACATGCTTTTTTGTCGCAATAGTCGTTTTTGAGCTGCACGAGTCCCTGCGAGTCAGCTGCCGTCTTGATGGGGATGCGGGCTGTTTGCCACATGCGGGTGATATGGTTGTCTTCAGCCTTTATCTCGTCGAGCAGCGCGACGGCGCGTTCGCACCACTCCTCCTTGCCGAGATGGCGCCCGTAGGCGAAAAGTGTGGGGATGGCTGCGTTGATGATGAGCAGTTGCAGTGAGCGTGCAGAAAGTTGTTTGGTGCTTTCTGTGGTTTCGCGTCCGAAGAGATAGTGTGTCTGCCAATAGGGTGTGACGCCTGTTCGGAGAAGGTCGCTCATCTGTTTTGCCGTTCGGCATTCTGTCAGTTTGCTCAAACTTGTTTTTCCCAGGCAGTAGAGGTTTGTGAGTTGTGCGAGCCGTATGTGTGGGAAATTCTGTGGGCGCAGTCGGAGAAAGCGCCAGGACGCGCCGTCCATGGGTTTGAGTGAGAGTTTATGTGCGAGATAGCGATATTCGGCAAGCAGTTGCTGGAAATAGGGGTCGCAGAGGGTTTCCTCGCGATGTCGCTCAGGAATGTTTTCGGCATCGAGCAGTCCTGCCTGTCCGATGAACATTGCTTCCACCTGCAGAGGGTTGTCTCGGTGTCGTCCTACGGCAATGAGAGGAATTTGGCGTGCCCATCTTTCAAAGACGTCGCCGTTGACGCCGAAGCCGAAGCTGCGTGCGAGTGTTTCGAAATAGGCATTTTCCCAGTTTCCGTTGCTTTGTGTGACCCGCTGCGTGATGAGTTCCGTCTTCTGCTCCAGGCGTTCCACGCAGAGTGTGTTCAGCCATGCATGTACGTTGATGGGTGGGAGTGTTTCGACAGTCTGTCGGCATGGTGGGTAGCGGTCATCAGTGAGGAGCGTCTGATAGTTCTGTTGCACGGATTCAGGGACGGTCAGGCATAGTTGCGGAATGGGTTCGCCATCTGAGCGTGTCACCTTTCGGTCGATGGTTTGGCAGACGTGGAGCACGACGTTGTCGTATGCAGTATCTCGGTTGTGGTGATGCGCATACCAGTCACTGGCGCGCTCATGAATCTCCACATTTCCCACCCAGAGTGTTCCGTTGATTTTGACCTTTGCGTTGAAGAAGTCGGGTCCTGCGTGCCGGTTTGGCAGTCCACAGTCGATGACCTCCACTGTTTGTCCGTCGGTGGTTTTTAGTCCTTGTAGTGGGAAGATGCGGTGTTTCCAAACGTAATGCAGTAATTGCTCCATTTCTTGTTGCTTTTTTTGCGCAAACAAAAGTAGTGTGATTTTTTATAAAAAGCAAACGTTTTCCCTGCTTTTTGTCCGATTTCCCCCAAAAACTGCTAAAAAGGACCTGTCTTAACCTGTATTTTTGTTGTTTTAAGTTAAAAAGACCGCCATTTTCCCTGAAAGTCACTATCTTTGTGGCACAATTCAGATAAACGAAGAGATGAAGATTGCATTGATTGGATATGGGAAGATGGGACGGATGATTGAGCAGGTTGCTGTCAGTCGGGGACATGAGATTGTGTGCATCATTGATGTGGAGAATCAGGGTGACTTTGACGGTGAGGCTTTCGGCTCTGCTGATGTGGCGATTGAGTTCACGTCGCCGTCTGCGGCTTATGAGAATGTGTGCCGTGCTTTTGCGAGGGGTGTAAAGGTGGTGAGTGGCTCTACTGGTTGGATGGAGAGGTATGGTGACGAGGTGCGCCGTATGTGTGAGGAGGAGGGTAGGACGCTTTTCTGGTCGTCGAATTTCTCGGTTGGTGTTGCTATTTTCTCTGCTTTGAACCGTTACCTGGCTGAGTTGATGAACAGGTTTGGTCAGTATGAGCCGTCGCTGGTGGAGACGCATCATGTGCATAAGTTGGACCATCCGAGTGGCACGGCTATTTCGCTGGCGGAGGATATGATTGGTCGTCTTGACGGGAAGACGTCGTGGTGTACGCGGCGTTTCACGCGTGCTGACGGGACGACTGTGTGTGAGCATGAGCCGGGTGTGAATGAGGTGCCTATCGACTGTGTGCGTGAGGGTGAGGTGGCTGGTATTCATACGGTGAGGTATGAGAGTGAGGCTGACGGTATCACGATTACGCACCGGGCGCATTCACGCATGGGGTTTGCGCTTGGGGCGGTGTTGGCTGCTGAGTATACGGCGGAGCATAGTGGTTTGCTGAGAAGCATGTTAATTGATAATTGACAATTGATAAATATGGTTAGAGGGTATTCTAATTATGAATTAAGAATTAAAAATTAAGAATTATGATTAGGGGGTATTCTAATTAATAATTGATAATTCTTTTAGTCGCTACGCTTGGTAAAAGCGTCAAAGACGATTAGATAATTGATAAATATGATTAGGGATTTCTTGCTGAAAATGAGTGTCACTTCGTGACAGAAATCACACAAATCCTTTCAAATCTTTCAAAATAGATTTGTTTGATTTGTACAGATTTGAAAGATTTCTCGCCACAGGCGACTGAATTGAAAATCAGCGACCGAAGGGAGAGCTAATATTAGTATTTCGCATACTTGCGAAACTTAATTGATAATTGACAATTGATAATTGATAAATAATTGAAGTTTGATGAAAGATAAGGAAAAGAAGGGACTGAACATGAGGTGGCAATGGACGAAGTTTATTGTTGTTGTTGTCTTGTTCCTGTTGTTTTTGTATTGGGTGAAGAGTTGGTGGGGTCTGATTGTGGTTCCGTTCATCTATGATGTGTATATCACGAAGAGGATTCGCTGGCAGTGGTGGAAGGATTCGGAGCGTCCTGTGCGTGCTGTGATGTCGTGGATTGATGCGATTGTGTTTGCTTTGGTGGCTGTGTATTTCATCAATCTGTTTTTCTTCCAGAATTATGTGATTCCTTCGAGTTCGCTGGAGAAGTCGCTTTTGCGTGGTGACTATCTGTTTGTGTCGAAGGTGAGTTATGGTCCGCGTATTCCGCAGACGCCGCTGACGATGCCGTTGACGCAGCATACGCTGCCGCTTTTCGGTTGTAAAAGTTATATTTCGTGGCCGCAATGGGAATATCGGCGTGTGAAGGGTCTGGGGCATGTTGAGCAGAATGACATCGTGGTGTTTAACTATCCTGCGGGTGACACGGTGATGTCGAGTCCGGTGTATGAGGCGCAGGATTATTATCAGGCGTGTTATGTGTGCGGCAGGCAACAGTTGAGTCTTGCGGACACGACGATAGCTGCGATGGATGCTTCGCACCGCTGGGATTTTTATGGGCGTGTGATGGCGACGGGTGCGGCATATATCAGGAATAACGCGGCGGAATTTGGTACGCTGACGGCGCGTCCTACGGACCGCAGGGAGAATTATGTGAAGCGTTGTGTGGGGCTGCCCGGACAGACGCTCCAGATTAAAGACCGGCGTGTCTATATCAACGGGAAGCTGAATAAGGAGCCGGAGGAGGTGCAGTATAGCTATTATGTCACGTTCAGGCGTAACACGCTGATTGAAAAGAGCCTGTTGGAAGAGTTGGATATCACGGCTGAGGACCTTGGTCTGACGAAACTGGATGAGGACTATGTTGACAGGAACGGCGGGCTGATTTATGATGACAAGTATCCGATGCCGATTGTGATGCCGATGACGAATGCTGCCTATAAGGCGCTGGCGGCTGACAGGCGGATTGTGGAGAAGATTGTGCCTGTGACGGATGCCAACCATGCTGACAATTACAAGGTGTATCCGCTGAACGGCTTTTATGGTTGGACGCGTGACAACTACGGTCCTGTGTGGATTCCAAAGAAGGGTGAGACGGTGAGGCTGACGCTGGAGAATCTGCCTGTCTATGAGCGTCCTATCCGTGTGTATGAGAAAAACCGTCTTGAGGTGCGTGACGGTGATATATACATCAATGGCAGCCGGGCGGAGAGTTATACGTTCAAGATGGACTATTACTGGATGATGGGTGACAACCGCCACAACTCTGCTGACTCGCGGTACTGGGGTTTCGTGCCTGAAGACCATGTTGTCGGTAAACCGCTTTTCATATGGCTTTCTATCAATCCTGAGAGTTTCGGGCAGAAAATCCGCTGGAACAGGCTGTTCCGCTTTGTTGACAACATCAGATGAAAACTGTTGTTCTCTCAACTACGTATTTCGGTCCGATACAATGGTATCAGAAGTTGCACCGCTATGGCTGTAGCGTCGTGAGTCGTGAGGAGCGGTTCCGGAAGCAGAGTTATCGCAACCGATGCGTGATTGCGACGGCAAACGGGCTGCAGGCGCTGACGGTGCCGGTGGTGCACGATGCGGGGAAAGACATCGGCACGCTCCGCGTCAGTGAGCACGGCAATTGGCGCCATGTGCACTGGAATGCGCTCTGTTCGGCATACGGCGACAGTCCGTTTTTCCAGTATTATGCCGATGACATCCGCCCGTTTTTCGAGTCGCGCTGGGAGTATCTGTACGACTTGAACATGGCGATAACGGTGAAGATGTGCGAGTTGCTGGATATTCATCCGAACATCACGGACCGGCTGGATGGCGACGTGCACGGCAGCGTGGACGACCTGACCGACGCAATCGACCCCAAACGCGGCAGTGTGGACCCGGCGTTCGTTCCACGGCGCTACTATCAGGTGTATGAGCGGCGCTACGGCTTCCAGCCCAATCTCAGCATTCTTGATTTGCTCTTCAACGAGGGCAACGAAAGTGTGCTCTATTTGTGAAGAGAAAGAATGCAGTCTGACTTGCTGACGGTGTCTTGCTGATTTTTTATGTTTTTGCACAGGAATGAATGAAAAAAAATATGAAAGGAAAATATCTGATAATAGGAATGTTGCTTCTGTCGGCGACGGCAGCGGCGCAAGAAGAAGGTAAGGAGAAAAACCAGTTCACGTTGGATGTGCAGTTGCGCACGCGAGGCGAATACCGCAATGGTGCCCGCGAGCCGCTCAACGAGGACGAGAAGGCTGCGACCTTCATCAACAACCGTGCGCGGCTGACGATGGAGTATGTGCGCCTGTTCGACAATGAGAAACTGCCTAAACTGACGGTGAGAATGGGGATACAGCACGTTGGTGTCTGGGGACAGGACCCCTCGAAAGACATGAACGGGCGCGTGTCGCTGAACGAAGGATGGGCAAAAATAGAAGGGCGACAAGGGCTGTTTGCGCAGATAGGCAGGCAGCAGTTGGCGTTCGACGACGAGCGGCTGTTCAGTAGGAGCGACTGGCACGTGGCAGGTTGTTGGCACGACGCCTTGCGGGTGGGTTATGAAAGGGACGCCCACAAGCTGCATGCCGTCTTTGCCTATAACCAAAACGATGAAAACGTGAAGGGCGGCAACTATTTCGGAGAGGGTGGACAGTCGTATAAGAGTATGCTCACCTTCTGGTACCACTATCAGAAGCAGCCGAAAGGACTGGGAGTCTCGTTGCTCTTTGCCAACGTAGGACAGGAGACCGGCACGCCCGAAGAAGCCAAGACGCAGTATATGCAGACGATGGGAACACACCTCACCTATTCGCCAGGGAAGTGGAACCTGTCGGGGTCGGTCTATCTCCAGACGGGAAAAAACGAGGAAAAGCTCAGCACCTTGGCGTTTATGATGGGAATGCGGGCAGGCTATGCCATCAGCGACGAGTGGCGAATCGATGCCGGCTATGACTATCTGAGCGGTGAGCGCTATAAGGAAGTGAGACAAGCGGACGACGGCAGTTACGAACTGATTAAGAAAGACGCTACGAAGTCAAAGGCATTCTCGACACTCTTCGGCTCGGGACACGGCTTTTACGGAAGTATGGACTATTTCTATTCCGCCCACTTTGTTGACGGTCTCAAACCGGGTCTGCAGGATGTCCTGATAGGGGCAACGTTCAAGCCCTCGAAGCGTCTGAGCATGTCGCTCACGCTGCATAACTTCATGACGGCATCGAACGTTCTCGTGTCAAGCAGGAATCTGGGACAGGAACTGGACTACCGCATCGACTGGAAAGTGATGAAGGACGTGACGTTGTTCGGAGGTTACAGTATGATGCTGGGAACGAAGACGATGACTTTCGTGAAAGGCGGTCACCATAAGCGTTGGCAGGACTGGGCTTGGGTGTCGCTGAACATCAATCCGCGCATCTTTTCCTTCAAGAAATAGGGGCGCTGAAAGGGCGTGAGGTGGGATGCTTTCTCCGGGCATTGCGTTAAACGTTTTCTGTTTCCCGAAGTCATAATACTGTATACTAAATAAAATATACGGTTCATTAAATAAGTAATATTGCATTCCGAAAATATACTAAAACGACGAAAAAGGCGAAAACTTTTATTTTCGTACGTGTTCGATGTTTTCGGGTATTTTCGGGATAAAAATGAAGGTAACAATAATTAAAAAATATGGAAACAGGCAACTCCTTCCTCGGGATTCTTTTATTTATTGTTCTGGGATTGTTTTCAACGGAAGCACGGGCACAAGACAGTCGGATTGTTTGCGATGAGACATGCAAGATAGAGTCAGGAACTATAGACGCGAAAGACAAGACGGCAGACGGGGTTTCCAATAACACCATTAGGTAATAATCGTTGAAAACGAATAATTTGTGTTAACACACACCTGATATCTCATCACTTTTGCGTATCTTTGCCGAAAAAGAAATTACTTTAAAAAAACTATTAGAATTATGAAAAAGAAAACAATGAAAGTAGCCCTCTGTCTCGCTATGGCAGGCATTCTCACAAGCTCGTGCGTGGGGTCGTTCGCAATGTTCAACAAACTGGCAAGCTGGAACAAGACAGCCACCGACAACAAGTTTCTCAACGAACTGATATTTATCGTCATCTCGCCGGCATACGCTTTCGCAGGATTGGCAGATGCGCTGGTGCTGAACTCACTCGAGTTCTGGACAGGCGACAACCCGATGGCTCGCCGCGTGGGCAAAACAGTCAACGTACAGGGTGAGGACGGACTCATCTATGCCGTAAAGACCCTGAAGAAAGGTTATGAGATAACCGATCCGCAAGGAAAAGTTTATTACGTGACATACAACAAGAAAGACAATTCTTGGTCAATGGAAACAGAAGGTCAGGAGCGCGAAATCTTCCGTTTCAACGAAGACGGAACCATCCAGGCAAACATGCCGAACGGCGAGCGGATGAACTTCACGCTCGACGCTGCCGGAGTGATGCAGGCACGCATGGCTGTTGACGGCTCCTGCTATGCACTGAAATAGGAAACGTCTCGGCAGACAATCGTCAACAATCCAACGGAGAAGTTGTGGGGAATCCCTGCACTTTCTCCGTTTTTCGTGGATACAGGCTCCGTTCAGCGAGAAGAAATGCACCGCCGAACCGCTTTCCGAGAGATGGAAGAAGAATGAAAAAAGAGCATCTCATCTCCCCATAAAAACGGCTGTATGAATATACGGTAAAAGCGTATAAATATAACACGTAAACTTTCACTTTCCAAAAGTTGAACTTTTGCGCTCTAAAAGTTAAACTTTCATCGCCTGAAAGTTCAACTTTCGCAGGCTAAAAGTTGAACTTTTGCAAGCCCACTCATAAGGTGCTGATATTTAATACTTTACAAAAGGCGCGGCGGAACGTCTGCCAGTGCATAATTATACAAAGCCGCCTGTCCCGTTTTTCCTGACGTGAGTAAGAAAGATTTACAAACCGACGTGTTATGGGCATAAAAAATCCTCTCCCGGTGAGGGGAGAGGAAAAGGAGAGTTGGATGGCATGTGTTCTTACATGCCGATGCCCATATTGTTCATCATGTTCTGGTTGTTGTTTTCTTTCTCCATGAAGTCGTCTTCAATCTTCTTCTGCTGCTTTGCCGTCTGCTTCAGGTTTCCGAACGAGAAGCTGACGTTGAGCATGACGGTCTGTATCGGGATGCGCACGCGTTGGTGGTTCTTGAAGTTGCTGCCTTGACTGTAGCTGTCGAAAGCCAAGTCGCCGCCATTTCCCAATCCGGTGACACCAGTGATGCCGACGGTGAGCTTGTCTTTGAAGAAAGACTTGTTGAGTGTGGCGTTCATCATGTTGAATCCGCTGCTCCATCCCTGCAAAGTCTTGCTTTTCGTGCGGTTGACGAGATAGAGACTGAAGTTCATCTTTGCCGGCAGTTTCTGTTGGATACCAATCATCGAGTTGGCAGTCCATCCGTTGTTTCTCGTGTCAAGTGCATCGCTACGTAGGTCAAGATAGTTGACTCCGCCGTTGAAGATGATGCGCGTGGCGATGGTGAGCGACCAGTTCATGAAGATGTTGAGGCTGGTCTGTCGCCGTTTCACGATATTGCCGTAGGTTGTGTTGAGGATGTTGTCGTCGTAGAAGCTGTACTGCTCGATAGCGTTGTTGCAGAAACTCTGTCGCAGTGTGGCGTTCATCATCCATTTCGAGCTGAAATGGTTGAAGGTGATGCCTGCCGTGTGTGTCTTCTCCACGTCGAGGTCGGTGTTTCCGTAGCTGATAGATGTCGGTTGACTGCGATCCACGTATGGATTGAGGTAGGAGATGCTGGGTCGCGAGATGCGCATGTTGTAGGTCAGTCCGATGTTGGTCGTCGGTGCGATGCTGTAAGAGAGCGAGCCCGACGGCACAAGGCTGCCGTAGTTTTTCTTGAAATCCTCGCCATTGCCCAGTTCGTAGCTGACGTCCTGCCAAGTGTGTTCGTAGCGCAATCCCGCTTTTGTTCCGAACTTCCCGAACTTTCCTTCGTATTCCGAGTAGGCGGCGGCGATATGGTTGATGAATTTGTATTTCATGCTCAGCAGCGGGTTATAGACAAATTCGCCGTTCTCGTCGAGATAGTATTCCGAGTCGGTCTTGCTGCGTCGCGATATGAATTTGGTGCCGACCGACAGCGTCTGTTCCTTTCCGACGGGTGTCACGTAGTCCACTTGCAGCGTATGGTTGTCCGTCTTGTCGTGGTCGAACGACCATCGGCTGGTGAGGTCTATCGGCAGCGTGTATGCCTCGTCGAAGAGTGTCCAGTTGTTCGTCTCGTTCGGTTCGTGGCTGAATTGGTAGATGGCTGTGATGGAGCGTGTGCGCTCTTTGTTGAGGAAGCGCTGGTAGTCGATGCTTGCATCCACCGATTTCCACAGTTTAGTCTGCTTCATGGCGTTCGAATAAGAGAATCCGTTGCCGTAGATGCCACCGCTGTAGGTGGTTGTGGGATGTCCGTTATCGCGGTTTTTCCCGCTCATGATGCTGAGGTTGGCGTTCATGCTGCTCATGGAGTCGATTTCATAGCCGGCACCGAAGCTTGCCATGAGGAATTTCTGCATGTGCCTACCTTTCTGCTGATAGTCGATGACTGATGTCCCGGCGCTGGTAAACTGTTCGCGGTTGCCTTCTACCACCATATCTTTTATTTCCATGTAGTTGCCGAAGATGCGCGAATTGTACGACCATTTCCCTTGCTGTCCGGTCAGTGTGATGCCTGCGCCGAATCCTTGGGGAGCCGCCATCAGCTGTGCCTGTCCGCTGATGCCGTTCATTTTCTGTGCCTGTCCGCCACCCATCGTCTGCATGGTCAGGTTGAGCACGCCGCCCGTTCCCTCAGCGTCGTAGCGGGCGCCGGGATTGGTGATGACCTCGATATTCTTCACCATGCTTGCCGGCATTTGTTTGAAGGCGATGCTGGCATATTGGCTCAACATCGGGTTAGGCTTGCCGTTCACATATACTTTAAATGACGAGGAGCCGTTCACCGTGATATTGTCCTGACCATCGACGGTGACCATCGGAACCTTGCGCAGCATGTCGAGCACGGTTGACGTCTTGCTGTCCACGTCGTTTTCCACGCTGTAGGTCATCTTGTCGGTCTCCATCTTGACGAGCGGTTTCTGTGCCACGATGTTCACTTCGCCCAGCGTCTGCGAATCATCTTTCGTGAGGATGACGCCAAGGTCGATTTCTTTCTCGCCTGTCAGTGTGAATTCTTTCCGTACCGTCTGTTTCCCGAGTGAGGAGAACTGCGCCACAAACTTTCCCGTCCCCTTCACCTCCTGCCGGATGTTTCCGTTTTCATCGGCTACCGACATGGCAACAGGCTTTTCCATATTGTCGCTACGGAACACATGGACGGTCGCATACGTGATGCCCTCTTGCGTCTGGGCATCTTTCAAGACACCCTTCACCAGGGCTGTCTGTGCCATCGCCATTTGGGAGATTCCCAGCATGGCAAGCAACATAATCAGTTTTAATGATTTCATTGTTTTTTTGTTTAAAATCGTTGTTTGCTTTGTATATGTGACGCAATTTCTGTCTGTTTGCTACAAAAAGAGGGGATTTTGTTTTTTTGACAAGTCTCCTCTTTTTTGTTTTTGAGTTACATATCCTTAAAAGGATAGTCTATTTCTGTCTGTTCTTAAAAAGACAGCTTATTTCAGCATATTCTTCGGGTCGAGCACTTTGTCGAGCTGCTTCTTGTCCATCAGTTTCTCTTCGAGCACGATGCTGTAAACAGATTTGCCAGTCTCGAGTGCTTTCTTTGCCACCTTCGTGCTGGTCTTGTAACCGATGAAGGGGTTGAGTGCGGTTACGATACCGATGCTGTTCTTCACCATGTCTTCGCAGTGCTTCTTGTTGACGGTAATGCCTTCCACGCATTCTACGCGCAGTGTGTCCATGGCGTTGCGCATCCAGGTGATGCCTTCGAGAATGCACTCGAGGATGACGGGCTCCATCACGTTCAGCTGCAACTGACCAGCCTCGGCTGCAAATGCAACGGCAGTGTCGTTACCGATTACTTTGAAGCAAACCTGGTTGGTCACTTCAGGAATGACAGGATTCACCTTACCCGGCATGATAGAAGAGCCTGGAGCCTTTGCCGGCAGGTTGATTTCGTGGAGACCGCAGCAAGGACCGGAAGCCATCAGGCGCAGGTCGTTGCAAATCTTCGACAATTTCACGGCAAGACGCTTCAGGGCAGCTGAGTAATTGACGTACTGACTGGTGTCAGGCGTAGCAGCGATGAGGTCTTTTGCAGCTACAAACGGTTCGCCTGTCAGCTTAGCCAGCTTCTCTGCGCATACTTTCGGGAATCCCTCGGCAGCGTTGAGTCCGGTTCCGATAGCTGTACCGCCCATGTTGATTTCATAAAGTGGCTTCACGGCATTGTTCAGGTTCTTAGCCTCTTCGTCGAGCCAGTTGGCGAAAGCTGTGAACTCCTGACCCACTGACATGGGAACACCGTCCTGCAGCTGTGTGCGTCCCATCTTGATGACGTTCTTCCATGCGCGACCTTTTGCACGGAAAGCGGCAGCGAGATTCTTCAGGCTCTCCACGAGCGGCTTGTTCATGCGGATAATCGTCAGATGGATGGTTGTAGGATAAGCATCGTTGGTTGACTGACCGCAGTTGATGTGGTCGTTAGGCCAGCAGTGCTGATAGTCGCCCTTTTCGTAGCCCATGATTTCGAGGGCACGGTTGGCAATCACCTCGTTGGCGTTCATGTTCACCGACGTGCCGGCACCGCCTTGCATCATGTCAACGGGGAACTGGTCGTGCAGTTTGCCTTCTACAATCTCCTTGCAGGCTTTCTCAACAGCTTTTGTGATTTTGTTGTTGATGACACCCAGGGCGTTGTTTGTCTGAATAGCCGCCCACTTCACATAAGCGATGGAGATGACGTAGTCGGGATAGTCACACATGCGAGTGTTAGAGATGCGGTAGTTGTTGATACCGCGTTGTGTCTGGACGCCATAGTAGGCATCTTTCGGAACCTGCAATTCACCGAGCAGGTCAGATTCGATTCTGAATTTTTCTTTAGCCATAGTTTTTTAAGTTATATGTTAACAAATCAATTTAGTTCTGTTGTTTTTATCGTAGCGTTATTTCGTTATCACGTTATATCGTTATGCCGGCATCTCATTAAAAGCATTTCAGCCGGTACATAAATCCGAGTTCGATGCGGTTGCGCGAGTAGTCTTCCAAACCGCAGCGTTGGCTGTAGTCCACCTTGTTGCCGATGTAGGCGAGGAAGAGTCGGAAATCCTGTCCTTTCACGGGATAATACTCCATGCTGGCGGCATAGAGGAATGATTTCCGATAGTTTTTGAAGGGTTCAAGCTTTGGTGCGCTCACTGTCTCGTAGGCACCTTTCAGCATGAGGTTCCATCGGGGCACAAACTGCCAGTTGAGTTTCGTTATGAATGAATGGTAGCGGACATCATTGAGATAGCCATTTTCCAGTCCATGTTCAGCAAAATAGGTTGCCGCCTCGGTGGAGGCGATGCGCATGTGGTCGAGTCCCTCCCATGCACCCATATAGTCGAAATACCATTGCAGGTGGGGTAGGGTGAGTTGCTGACCGAGGGAAAGCATCTTGCTGTTTTTGTGTTTGGCCAGTGTCTGTATTCCCCAAGCCCATCGGGTGAGCAGTTTTCCTCCGAAAAAGCTACCGTTCCAATTGATGAGATAGGTTAGTGGGCTCTTGCTCGCCGTTAATGGTTGTGCCGTTGCCGGGTCTTTATCGACGCCGACGGCATTCTCGCCATATTCCTCGGCGATGCGGTCATTAAAAGTATTGGCAACTTGAACGACAAATTCTTGTCCTTTAACGGGAGCGTATGACACGCCGGCACCAGCCATGAAAATGTCCACCCAATATACATAATCGGAATACTGATAAATATAAAGAGGGTTCTCGTCGTATTCAAATCCACCCCAGTTCAGACAGATTTTACCGCCATGTACGCCCACTTTTTCGTTGAACTGGTAGTTGAGCATCATGATGTCCGTAGCCTTTGCAAAATTATCTTCGCTCCGAGCCACGTTGCTCTTGTTCAGCTGATGGCGCAGACGATAGGACAGCTTGTCGGTGATGTTTCCCAAAATCTCCAGTCTCAGGTCGCGGTTCGTAAAGCCGGAAGTCCAGTCGCCCGACTCGTCTTTCGTCTGGAAAGAAGCACTGTAATTCAGATAGACATTGAACTTGTCATTTTTCTTTTCAAGTTTGAAAATCTTCTCCGCCAGCGATTCCCCATGCTCTTCATGTCCACCCACACCGGTGTTATGACCCTGGGCGTATGCCAACACGGCACACACCAAAGCAAATCCCAGCAATAAAACTCTTCTCATTCAGATAACGACGACTTAAGGTTGTTAATAAAAACATATTGCGGTGAATCACTGAAACACCGCATTTGCGCTGCAAAGGTACAATGAAAAAATGAAAGACAAAAGAAAATGAGCATAATTTTGCATGGCGAAGAAATCTTTAACCCTCTCATTAGCAACACAAAATTCCAAAAGATAATATCTGGTAATGAAAGTTGTTTATTTCAGGATAATTGCCTATCTTTGCCTTACCTTTACGAAACAATTTATGAAAAGAATTATCGTCAGTATATTATTGGTGTCAATGTGTGTGATGGGTCCTGCGGCATTTGCACAGGCAAACAAACTTCCTGTGGCGCAGCAGGGAGAGGTGAGCATTGTTAATAACACGATTTGGCAACCGAAACATCGTCACACGCTCTGGTACACTGAGCCGGCAAAGGTTTGGATGACGTCTGCGCTGCCGTTGGGGAATGGGCAGCTGGGTGCGTGTGTCATGGGGGGAGTGAAGTGCGACGAGGTGCAGTTCAACGAAAAAACGCTGTGGAGAGGGCATGTCGGAAGTGTGACCGACCATTCCGCATACGGCAGTTATCTGGACTTCGGTCACCTTTATATCACCGATAAAGACCCTCGCCTTACGGAAGCTACCGACTACCGGCGATGGCTCGATATCGACGATGCCTGTGCCGGGGTGGCATATTCAGCCCAAGGCGTCGGTTATCACCGCGAATATTTTGTGTCATATCCCGACAACGTGTTGGCGGTACGCTACCGGGCAACGAAAGGAGGTATGCTGAACAAGCGGATTGCCCTGCTCAATGTCAATGGCGAGGCACCGCGATATACCCGGACAAACCGGCATTCGGGAACGGCATTCTTCGCGGGCGAAGTCAAGCGGACGGGCACTGAGAAGAACGAACGCTATTGCTGTGCGCTGAGGGTCGTGGCGAAAGGTGGACGGGTAGGTGTCTCCGCCAATAGCTCCCTTGAGGTGCGTGGTGCCGACGAACTGGTTGTCTATCTCTCTGCTGCCACCAATTTCTCGCCCGACAATGACGACTATGTGGACGGCGACCACCAGACGATTGCCGACAGGGTGTGGAAGTGGGTGGAGAGTGCTGCGTCGAAAGGGTATGAGCGTGTAAGGGAGGACCATCTTGCCGACTATCACAGTCTTTACAACCGATGCCAGCTGAGCATCACTACGCAGGAAAACGAGGTGCCCACGCCTGTCCTCATCAACCGCTTCCGGCAGAATCCGCGTCAGAACCTGCTCCTCGAGCAACTCTACTTCAGCTATGCACGCTATCTGATGATTGCGTCCAGTCGGGGTGTTGACCTGCCAAGCAACCTGCAGGGTATCTGGAACGACAGCAACACGCCGGCATGGAACTCAGACATCCATTCCAACATCAATGTGCAGATGAACTACTGGCTCGCGGAGACGACCAATCTGAGTGAGCTGCACCTGCCTTTCCTCAACTATATTCACCGCGAAGCCTGTCTGCGTTCTCAGTGGCAATGCAATGCGCGGGAGATAGGGGGCGTGGGACGTGGATGGACACTGACCACCGAAAACAACATCTACGGCTCCGGTTCCAACTGGATGCAGAACTATACCATCGCCAATGCCTGGTATTGTCTCCACCTGTGGCAGCACTATCAATACACGCTCGACACGGACTATCTGTGGCACACGGCACTGCCTGCCATGAAGTCGTGCTGTGAATATTGGATGGACCGGCTGGTGCTTGCTGCCGACGGGACCTACGAATGTCCCGACGAATACTCGCCCGAACACGGACCGAAGGCGGAGAACGCCACGGCACACGCACAGCAGCTGGTGTGGAGCCTTTTCCACAATACGCTGAAAGGTTATGAGGAGTATGAGCGTCGCACCGGCAGTCGGCGGTCGGCATCTACGGCAACTTTCCTCGGTGAACTGAGGGAAAAGTTCTCGCGTCTCGACACGGGGCTGGCAACGGAAACGGTGCATGGCGAACAACTCCTGCGCGAGTGGAAATACACTTCCCAACAGGACGTGAAGACCTATAACTCGCACCGCCATCTGAGTCATCTCATCGCACTCTATCCCGGCAGTCAACTTTCCCTCGACACCAGCCCCGGACTCTTTCAGGCGGCAGTCAACTCGCTCAACCGGCGTGGCTATGAAGGAACGGGATGGTCGATGGGATGGAAGATCAACTGCCATGCACGTGCCGGTGACGGTGAGCGTTGTGGGCAGTTGCTGGAAAAAGCACTGCAGCTACAGACCAACACGGGATACAGTGAGGACGGAGGCATTTACGAAAACCTGTGGGATGCCCACACGCCATTCCAGATAGACGGCAACTTCGGGGCGGCGGCGGGCATGGCAGAGATGCTGCTGCAGAGCCATACGGGCAAGCTCCACCTTCTCCCCGCACTCCCTTCCGCATGGACCACCGGCTCGGTGAAAGGTCTGCGCGGCGTGGGAAATTTCACTGTCGATATATCGTGGTCTGCCAACCGCCTCGAAAGTGCGACAATCCTCTCCTTCAGTGGCGAACATGCTGTCATTCGCTACAGCGACATATCCCGCAGCTACACGGTCAAAGACGAGGCTGGCAACATCCTGCCCACCACCCAAACTGCTCCCGACGAAATCTCGTTCCCAACCCGTCCCGGCGGTCGCTACCGCATAGAGAAATTGTAGGTGATTTAAGTCTTGCAGATTCTGCGGATTGGCAGGTTTAATCTCTCGCCCCGCACTATAGCGTCCTTCATCGGAGAGGCTCTAAATATTCAACATGAAATTAGGCAGTTTAACAAATTATGTTTATCTTTGCAGATGTAAATAGCTAAAATCAAAATAGATGACGAAGAAAGATTGCCAAAACAGAATCAGAGTGGTGTTGGCCGACAAACAAATCACCAACCGTTGGCTTGCCGAGCAGATGGGGGTTACCGACATGACTGTTTCACGGTGGAAAACGAACAAGATACAACCATCGATGGCGCAATTCGTGGAAATCGCCCGCCTGCTCCAAGTTGACATCAAAGACCTGCTGGAAGTGGATTTCGATGCTGAGGGAAAGATTTTGTAACCAATAAATGTTATTATATCATGCGAGTAAATACAAAACAAGCAGTCAGGCTATTCTTTCAGAACCCTTCATTAATACAAGTGTTCAAAGAAGCTGTTGCAAATTCTCTTGATGCTAATGCTAATCAAATAGACATCAATATTTTTATTGACTCTTTTGATAAGCAAGAAACACTTAGAATTGAGATTATTGATAATGGCGAAGGCTTTACTGATTATAGATATAACAAGTTTTGTGAGCTACTGAAAGTTGAAGAAAACACACACCAGGGTGTTGGCAGGTTAGTTTATTTAAGTTACTTCAACAAAGTAGAAGTTCGCAGTCTCTATGATGGTCAACTCCGCACGTTTACATTTAATGATAGTTTTGATGAGAACAATACGGATATGTCGCTATCCCAGGTTTCTGATGCAAGGCAAGAAACAAAGCTTGTTTTCACAGAGTGTTCCATGCAAAGGTTAAGTAGTTATTCCGATATAATGCCAGAGAGGTTAAGGCAAGAGATCTTAAAAGAATTCTATCCTAGACTTTATATATTAAAGAGCAAGGGAAACGATTTTCAGATTAAGATAAAGATAGATGTCCCTCATAGAGGAAAAATTACCGTCGGAACATTTGAGACAACTATCACAAGCAATGATATTCCAGACATGAGTACGGTCAAGATTGGCACAGAAACAATAGACATGTTTGCAGACTCGTATATGGATTATGCGATTCAGGAAACCGAAAATTTCTCTGCAACATTCCTTATGACTGCATTTTGTGTAGACAATCGTACAAAAGTTGTTGACGATATTATATCGTTAGAAAACCTGCCTTCTTATGGTTATAATTTTGTCTTTTTATTACGGTCCTCTATTTTAAATGGGAAAATAGATCCTTCACGTCAAAATCTGACTTTGAACGACTCTGTTTTGAAGCCATTGAAGATATTGTTTAGGAAAAAGATTGCTGAAATTATAGAAAACCAGCTGCCTTCTGTGAAAGAAAAGAATAATAGGACGAAAGAGTCCTTGGATAAGACATATCCACATCTTTTGGGATATTTCAATAAAGATGAAGTTGGTATAATATCAAAAGCAAAATCAGTAGAGGACGCACAGAAACTTTTCATGCGCGATCAGAAAACAATTTTAGAGACTCAATCTTTAGATGACGAAAAATATGATAAGGCATTAGATGTTTCATCTAGGACTTTGGCTCAGTACATTCTATACCGTGAGAAAATCATTGCTAAAGTAGAACAATATACAGCGGCAGATTCTGAAGCTGATTTGCATAATTTAATACTACCGAAGCGGTCTGTCTTAAAGGATGGAAACATGGATAGTATTTATACCCATAACCTCTGGTTGTTGGACAATAAATACATGACATATACAACAGCTATGAGCGAAAGAACAATGACTGAAGTTCTTGATGAGATTACAAAAAAAGCTAATGATATTGAAGACGACGGAAGACCTGACATTGCTATCATATTCTCAGATAATCCAGATAAAGCAGAAGACGGATCTGTAGATGTAGTGATTATTGAATTGAAGAAAAGAGGTATAACTCTTGCAAAAACAGAGGAAGTGGAAAGTCAATTGCAGCAGCGAGCAATAAAGTTACTGAACTATTACCCTAATAAAATTCAACGTATGTGGTTTTATGGGATAGTAGAGTTTAACGATGATTTCAGACTATCCTTGGAGAATAGAGAGTATACTCCCTTGTTCTCTAAAGATTATTTGTATTATAGAGAGAATTCTTGGAAAAAATCACTCGAAGATGATACAAAATATACAGTAGGTACTTATATTCTTTCTATAGATGCTTTTATAAAAGACGCGAAAGCCCATAACGAAATCTTCCTTAACATACTTAAAGAAGGGTTTAAACAAAAGACGGATTAAACATGGCAAAAAGGAAATATACATTCATTGATTTGTTTGCTGGCTGTGGTGGCCTTTCCGAGGGATTCCTGAAGACTAGGCGATTTAGCGCACTAGCTCATGTGGAATGGGAAAAACCAATGATTGACACTCTGAGAAATCGTTTGGTAACGGCATGGCATGAGACAGTGGCTTCAGCCAAGAAAAAAGCAATCCTCTTTGATATTCAAAGGACAGATGAGCTAATTAATGGAAATTGGTCAGAAGATTCAATTGAAAAATACGGTAAAGATAATGATGAGACTGTAATAAAGAGGGGATTAAAAGGCGTTATCGGCAGAAAGCATGTTGATTTGATAATTGGAGGACCTCCTTGCCAAGCATACTCTATACATGGTAGGGCAACAGACAAAGATTCGATGAATAATGACTATAGGAATTATTTGTTTGAGAGTTTTTGCAAAGTTGTTGATGCTTTCCGTCCTAACATCTTTGTCTTCGAGAATGTTGGAGGTCTTCTCAGCGCAAAACCTGGTGGGATACCGGTTCGTGATAGAATATTCAACGCTTTTACTCAAATAGGTTATCAAATTAGAACTCCCGAAGAAATGCCAAGGGCGCTATATGATGCGGCAGATTTTAATGTTCCACAGCATCGTCCAAGGGTTATTATCTTAGGAATTCGAAAAGATTCTGATTTAGAACTGAATGATCTTTATACTTCAATTGAAAATGAACGGTCTGCAAACATTAAGCTCACCGTTAAAGATGCTATAGGGCATCTTCCGGCTTTATATCCATTGGAGCAGCCTATAAAGGTGGGACGTATAATTCATTCCCACCAATATAACCCTGCCCCATCAATTACCCAACATGAAGCAAGAAATCATGGACCTCGTGAAAGAGCAATCTTTAAAGAATGGGTAGATGGGGAGATGAACCACATCAGTCACAAAGACATGATTAAGTATTATTACGAAAAAACAGGGCATAAAACATTATATCAAAAATACAAAAGTCTTGAATGGGACAAACCGTCTCATACGGTTGTGGCACATTTGAGTAAGGATGGATATATGTTTATACATCCGGATTCGAAACAAGCTAGAAGTATTACGATTCGAGAAGCTGCGTGTTTGATGACATTCCCATTAGATTTTCAATTCTTGGGAAGTACACCGTATAATTACAAAATGATAGGGAATGCTGTTCCTGTTAATTTTGCGAGTGCTATAGCTAAAGGGATATATAAAACATTAGACAAAAGATAATATGAATGTATTAGTTGCATGTGAAGAAAGTCAGGCTGTATGTAAAGCCTTCAGAAAGAGAGGGCACAATGCGTACAGTTGTGATATATTAGAGTGCAGTGGTGGACATCCAGAGTGGCACTTCAAACAAGACGTGTTGCAAGTTATCCCGAATCACGGAGGCGTCTTAGAGAATGGTATGGAATACTATCTTCCCAAAAGCGAGAAGTGGGATTTGATGATTGCACATCCCCCTTGCACATATCTGTCAGTTAGCGGCGCAAGATGGCTTTACCATCCCGACGACGCTCATTTGCCCATAGAACAAAGACGCGAACATCCTCACCACCTTGGGAGGAGAAAAATGAAGGAGGAAGCAATTCAGTTTTTTATGGAGTTCACGAAAACAGATATAGAACATTGGGCTATTGAAAATCCTGTTGGATGCATGAACTCAGAATATCGAAAGCCCGACCAAATAGTTCAGCCATTTTGGTTTGGTGACCAGGCCTCAAAGAAGACATGTTTATGGCTTCACAACTTACCATTACTTAAGCCAACCAACATGGTTGATGAAGGACCAAGAGTTGTGTTGTCAAGTGGACGTTCTCTGCCAAAGTGGTATTCAGATTCCTTTAATACAAAAATATCAACAGAAGAAAGAAGAAAACTTAGAAGTAAAACTTTCCCAGGATTTGCTGAGGCATTAGCAGAACAATGGGGTAATCTTTAATAGTTATGGCAGCAAATAAATTAAAATTCCAGAGTTTTAGGACGAATGACCTCGTTAATGATGGTGGTAAGCAATTTGAACTAGGGAAATCCTGGTGTGATGATTTTTTCGAATTTGACAAGACGTTACCCGAAGTTGTTGTGAACCTTAAGTTCAAAGCAATACAAGCGGGTCATGTGTCATTAAATGACAAAATCATTGAGCTTAAGCTGGCCGATGTTTCTACACGCGGCGACAGAAAGGCATACGTAAATGGTAATAATGGGATGTCACAAATTAAGGACTTCTTTATCAATGACCTGCATTTGACACCAGATAACAATCTAACAGACTATTTTGCAATTTACAAAGTATCTGAGTTTGATTACTTCTTATACTTTGTACCATCTATATTATATAAAAACTTCCTTCAGTTTTTCAGATCTGTTTTACCAACTGTTTCTGTAAATCATGACAAAGAGTATTTGGAAACTGATGTAAAGAACTCACTGCAACAAATCTTCTATGGTGCTCCCGGTACAGGCAAGAGCCACAAGATAAAGGACGATGAAAGCGTGAAGGCAGCAGCCGAAAAGAATTTGGTATTCCGCACTACGTTCCACCCCGATAGTGACTACTCTACGTTTGTAGGTGCGTACAAGCCTACAACGATGGACGTACAAGTGACCACACTCATAGGGAAAGAGGCTGTGCCTGTGAAGAATGCAGACGGGACGCCAAAGACAGAGAAGAAAATTATCTATGAGTTTGTTCCTCAGGCCTTTCTGCAAGCGTATGTTGCAGCATGGAACAATCCAGACGAAAACGTATATCTTGTAATAGAGGAAATCAACCGAGGCAACTGTGCTCAGATTTTCGGTGACTTGTTCCAACTTCTTGACAGAGACGATAATGGAGAATCGGAATATCCTATAATGGCAGATAGAGACTTGGCCAAATATCTTAGCGGAAAAGATGAGGAGGACGAGAACAGCAAGGGTGCGCTGAGCAACAAAGAGGGCATAAAGGACGGCAAGTTAAAACTCCCCAAGAACCTCTACATATGGGCAACGATGAACACCTCTGACCAGAGTCTATTCCCTATAGACTCTGCCTTTAAGCGCCGTTGGGACTGGGAATACATGCCAATTGGATATAAGAATAATACTTGGACAATAAAGATAGGAACGAAAGAATATAACTGGGTTGATTTCCAAACAGAAATCAATAAAAAGATATATGGTATA
This sequence comes from Prevotella sp. Rep29, assembly GCF_019551475.1. Lineage (NCBI taxonomy): Bacteria > Pseudomonadati > Bacteroidota > Bacteroidia > Bacteroidales > Prevotellaceae > Prevotella > Prevotella sp. Rep29. The sequence continues at coordinate 2,471,734 of NZ_CP047159.1, read as the reverse complement.
GATAATTCAGAAGACAAACAATTAGGCGACTACTTTGTCAATGCTGACCGAACAGGCAATGAAATTTCTTCCGACACCCTGTTGAACAAGATATTGTTCTACCTATGGAATGATGTCTGCAAGGATGACCCTGATATAATTTTCAAATGGGTTGACGACAAAGACAATAATAAAGAGAAGAGTATAAAGTTCTCGGAATTCTTCTGCGAAAAGGCCGAGAAAGAGAGAAAACTTCAAGGCTTTATGGCGTTCCTGGAAATTAATGTAAAGACTAACGAAGAGGCCGATGAACCAAATGATGACAATTCCGATAAAGACGGAAAAGAATTCAGTTATAATGGAACTGCAGCTTCTATGCGAGAGATTGCCGCTTTTGTTGTATCAGACTATGCTAAAACTAATAGCGGGATGAACGCACAGCAAGTGAGAGATTATTTTATTGAAACGTTTAAAGGTATAGGAATAGCCCATATCGTGGAAACAGAATCCGAATACCGAAAACGTGACGGTCAATCCTCACAGGAGAGAACAGTTAAATCGGTAACAATTCCTAATGGAGAAATTATATACGTCAGCACACAATGGCGTGCAGGAAAAGAATCTGATAATTTCTATCAGTTTATGAAAATAGTCAACGAAAAGGGCTTAGGCACAATTAATTCGCTTTAAATCTATTATGCTTCTCTTTATAGAAGGTTATCCATATAGACTCGACCACAAGATTCGTGAAGACCTCACAGTCGAGGAAGCTTTGGGCGGTGTAGTTTCGCACTTCAACAAGAAGGAAGAATACTATCGCCCTGAGTATGTGGGTTATTGTTACAGCAAAGCAGCAGAGGACATGATTTTCTTTCTGCCCAAGGTGGTGCTTACAGGAGAGCAGAAGGAGGATAAAACATCGGACACTATTTTCGGTGCAGAGCCAACGGAGATTATTGATTTTGAGGCTAGTGATCTAGAAAAGAAGTTCAGTGAAGGCGAAGGCAATAAATACAAGGATTTCCTCTCTGAACTCTCTATATGGATTTACCGTACCATCAACGTTTACAAGAAAGACAAGGATGAGAACATCCTTGAACCTCGCGAGATTCAGAGCAAGAGCACAGGACGCAAAATAAAGGCAAGAACTCTGCTTGATGTCATCATCGCCCTGCGCGATTTCAACCGCCACAACCAAGACTATCTGACTTTCATCGTGAAGAATGTGCATAGCGGTTTCAACAAGATACATTGGACGAAGACCATTTGTAAAAGCCAGGCTGTCATTACGAATGGTGCACCTGTATATCTTGACCCTGTAAACAAAAAGAAGGTGGTGAATTTTGATGAGGAGTTGCTTGTCATCTATTTCTCCATCCTTAACTACATTCAAGAGGTTCACGGATTCCCGTTTGTTTTCAACATCAATTATAGCCTTATCCCGACAAAAGTTCTTAAAAACAAATACATCGCCAAGAACTTCGGCACTCGCCGACTGCGTCAGATTAAGTATAAGTATTTCTCCGACAAGGCCTTGAGAATATGGGAGTTGTGCTATGCCTTCTTCGACCGCGAACACAAGATTTCGATGAAAGTGCCTGAGGATGACTACTTGTTGGCAAGAAACTTCGAGCACATCTTCGAGGTAATGATTGACAAACTGGTGAGCGGTGAGGAGAAGGAAGATCTTCCAGATGAACTTAAGGACCAGAAGGACGGAAAATTGGTTGATCACATGTACATAGACAACGGTTTGCTTGTAAAGTCTGACTTGGAGAAAGAATTAACATACTACATCGGCGATAGTAAATACTATAAGAGAGGAAAAGACGGAAAAGTAAATCTTGGAGAGAAATCCATCTACAAACAATATACCTATGCACGAAATGTGATTCAATGGAACTTGAATATGTTCCTTGGGTTGCAGAAAGCGAAAGAAGATAACAGTCAGCCTCAATTGCGTGATGACTTGACCGAAGGATACAACCCTATTCCGAATTTCTTTATCTCTGCCCATATACCAGATAAGGAGCACAGTGAAGAAAACAAGTTTCTCTCATTTGAGGATGACTCGTTGCATAACGAGGAGAACATCCAGTTGAATCGACAGTTTGAAAACCGCCTTTTCGACCGCGACACGTTATTGCTGTGCCATTATGACGTGAATTTCCTATTCATCGTGTCACTCTATGGGCGCGACAACAAAAAACGTCAGGAAGAATGGCGTGAAGTTGTGAGAAGGGAATTCCGCAAGAGTATCCAACAAACATTGAACAAGCTCTACTCCTTCTCTATCCTACAGCCCCTTGCTGGCAAGGACTGCTATGGTTACATTAAAGAGAACTTCCACAAGCTGAATGGAAAGATTTACCGCCCTCATAAAAATGGCAATTACCTCATCCTGGCGCTGATGAAGAAAGAGGCAAAAAATGTGCCCAATATATTTGGTACATATACTGAAGGCGAGATTGAAACCAATGAAGCCTTGAAGAATGCTTTAAAGGGGTATTTCGATGTGAGAGATATCGAAGAACTGAAAGAGGATTTGGCCATCGAAGGCATCCCTAATGTTGGTACTCTTGAGAAGGACACAATGTTCCCCCATGACGATGATATGGTTTTGCTCATTACGAAAGAAGGCGTCAATTTTAATAATGCAATCCAACAGATTCAAGAAACAAAGAAAGTGGGCATTGCATTGAAGATGGATGGTGCCGTCCTGCAACTTGTAGAGGGCTTCACCAAGGCTCGTTATCTGATAATCCACAATAAAGGAAATAAACATAAAGTATATGGCTTCGACGGAAAAGGTCCAAAACTCATTCCTGCCGATGCAGCAGAACCCATGGTTGTCACGAAGAAAGGAGAATCCTTGTACTTAGTGTACCAGATTGACACTCGACTTAGGTTCTATCTTGGAGAATTGGATTTCTCTGGGGTCATTAAAGGGGGCGAAGGGTATAACCCTCAGTTGTTGCCTTTGGATAAACTCTTGAAAACAGCTAATAGGCAAAAATAAAATAGTATGAAAAAACTTAAAGATAGTTACGATATACGTCTTCGCTGCGCCACATGTGGCTGTGAGGATCAGTTTGAGTACAATAATGACAAATCATACATCAAATGTACATTTTGTAACAAAGAATACTTTGGTGGTATTGAGGAACTGAAAGAACTCAACCAAGATGCCTTTGATGAAGTCAAAGAAAAAATGCAGAAAGATGCTACATCTTACATCAAAGATCAGTTCAAAAAGGCTTTCAGAGGGAACAAACATATCAAAATAAAGTAAATATGGATTGGGTTGAATGTGTAAAAGATTGGGGCGGACTGATTCTTTCTACTTTAGGAATAATTGGTGGTTTTTTTGCATACTTGCGACATGACCACAAGTTGAAGTTACAAGAGAAATGCTTGAACGATCTTCAAATTCGCCAATTGCATAAAGCAGAATCGAGAGAACTTCAGGCAGATATTAAGTGTAATGCGTATAGAAGAGAGTCAAATACAATCGTTAGGATTGTAAATGCGGGCCCTGCTGACGCATCGAATGTAAGAGTTGAAATACTTGGCCAAGATAAATTAGATGGGTTAATCTTCTTTCATGAAAACTGGGGACCATACGATTTAATCAATGCAGCAAACAGTGTTGAGGAAAGGATTGCTTTGTGTGAAGGGCATGATGAATTTATTAAGTTGAAAATTGTATGGGACGATGACTTCTGTAAAGATCGAGAAACAATTCTCAATGTCCAATTATCTTAAAAGCGATAACGAAGAATGAACAGACTTGTCATCATAGGAAATGGATTCGACATAGCACATGGACTCAAAACCAGTTATATGGATTTCATTAACTGGTATTGGGAAAAGAGGTTGAATGCCCTTTTGATAGAGAAGACTCCAACCTCTGAAGATTGCTTATGTAAGTTGGAAATAACGAATACAAAAGATTGTTCAAGTTGGTTAAATTTCTTCTTTTTCAATTCTTATAGGGACTTGATAACTAGAGATTGGAAGTTTCCACCTCCAGAGATAATAAATGCTATCAGGGAAAATACTGATGACTTTCGTGTATCATGTTCCAGATTCTTTGAGACAATCCTGCAATCAATAGAAGCAAGAGGTTGGGTTGATATTGAAAACGACTACTATAACCTTTTGAAGAGGTGTATAGAAGATGCTGACTGTGGCTATACCGTGAAGGAACTAAACGAACAACTGGCTTTCATACAGGAAAAGTTGGTAGAATACCTTCATACCATCAGCTCAAACCAATACATCAAAGAGCTACATGATGCCATGATAACGTTCTTCGACCCAGCTGATTTCTCAACGGAAGGTAGAAAGAAAGCATTGGATAACATCGGGCTTGACATTAAGAGCTATGAAGAGGTGGAGTCTGATTTTGAGGAACGGAACAAGCTGAGACCTGAGCGTATCATGCTTCTGAGCTTCAATTATACGGCAACCGCCAAGAATTACAACAACTTCAACATTGAACACAACTTCATTCATGGCGACCTCGAACACCCGGAGAATATCATCTTCGGCTATGGAGATGAATTGGATAGGCACTATCAAGACATTCTCGAAAGGAACGACAATGAATTGTTGAAGAATGTCAAATCTGTGAAATATCTGGAAACAAGGCATTACCATGATATGCTGGAGTTCCTGATGGCAGCTCCATTCCAGGTGCTGATAATGGGGCACTCATGCGGCAATTCTGATAGGACTTTGCTCAACACCGTCTTTGAGCATGAGAACTGCGTTTCTATAAAGTCCTTCTATCACAAATGGGCAAATGGTAGTGACAACTATCTGGAACTTGTACAGAATATCTCACGCAACTTCACCAACATGCGGATGTTCCGGGACAGGGTTGTGAATAAGGAGCAATGCAAAACAATGTAAGATTAGCATTTAGGGATTAAAACAACAATTATGACAGACGTTCATACTTCACAACAACGCCACGCCAACATGGCTGCCATACACGGCAAGGACACGAAGCCGGAGATGGTAGTGCGAAAATGGTTGTGGGGGCATGGTTTCCGCTATCGGCTGAACCATCCAAGACTGCCAGGGAAGCCTGACATCGTGATGCGGAAATATAGGACTTGCATCTTTGTAAATGGGTGTTTTTGGCATGGACACGATGTGCAGTTGCATACCGTACAAATTGAAAATTCCGAGTGTTGCAAGATTCCGAAGACGAATCGTGACTTCTGGGTAGCAAAGATTCGGAGGAACCAGGAGCGCGACCGAGAGGTGCAGCATCAACTCGCTTCAATGGGATGGCACTGCATCACGATATAGGAGTGTGAACTGAAGCCGAAGACAAGGGAAAAGACGCTGGAATCACTGGCATACACGCTCAATAGGATTTTCCTCCAAGACCATAGTATCAGGCAATATGTAATTCCAGAAGATACTCCTGTGATGGCTGCTGAAGACATAGGCTGCTGATAGTGGGGGGGTGTTGCTTTTTGCTCGTTATAAAACAAAAATCCCCTGCAAATTATTGATTTGCAGGGGATTACCTTTTAATCTTAGTACCCAGACCCGGGGTCGAACCGGGATGGGTTGCCCCACTGGTGTTTGAGACCAGCGCGTCTACCGATTCCGCCATCTGGGCTTTTGACGGCTGCAAAGATAAGGATAAAATCCGAACCGACAAAAAAATAGAAGAAAAAACTCTAAAAATCTTGTTGTATTCGTGGATTATGTGTATCTTAGCCGTGTTAATCTGAAATGTATATGGAAACAAATAGCAGCGGGAAAAATTTCTGCGTGATTCTGGCTGGTGGAAAGGGTCGCAGGCTATGGCCCTGCAGCCGTGAGAAGATGCCCAAGCAGTTCATGGATTTCTTCGGAACGGGGCGCACGCAGCTGCAACAGACGTTCGACCGTTTCTCTAAAATCATACCTCCCGAGCGTATTTATGTGAGCACGAATCAGGTTTATGCGCACTATGTGGAGGAGCAGCTGCCGGAGTTGCCGGTGGAAAACATCTTGGCAGAGCCGATTTATCGAAATACGGCGCCGAGTGTGGCGTGGGCATGTTATCGTATTTATCACCACGACAAGGATGCTAACATCATCGTTTCTCCGTCGGACCAGGCTGTGTTCAACGAAGAGGCTTTTCATGAGAATGTGTTGAACTGTTTTGACTTCGTGAAGAAGAACGACTGCCTGTTGACGATGGGCGTGAAGCCCACGCGTCCGGAGCCTGGATATGGGTACATTCAGCTGGGCGAACCTACGGAATTGGCGGACTTGTATAAGGTGAAGTCGTTCACGGAGAAGCCCGAGCGCGATTTTGCGCGGATGTTCATGGAGAGCGGCGAGTTTTATTGGAATACGGGTATCTTCCTGACAAAGGTGAGTTATCTGTTGTATTGTTTTCGGCAGATATTGCCGCTGGTGCTCAATCCGGAGGATGTCTTTACGATGGAGGACGAGTTGGCGTTTGTGAAGGAGAACTTCTCGCGCTATCCGAACCTCTCTATCGACTACGGCATTTTGGAGAAGTCCGACAACGTGTATGTCTTCCGTTGCGACTTCGGCTGGGCTGACCTCGGCACTTGGCACTCCATCTACGAGGCGATGAGCAAGGGTGACGGTGACAATGTGGTGCTCGATTCGGAGGTCATCTTTGAAGACAGTCGCGACAACATCGTGAAGTTGCCTCATGGGCGTGTGGCAATCATCAATGGGCTGGACGGCTATATCGTGGCAGAGGAGGACAATGTGCTGCTCATCTGCAAGAAGGGCGACTCGTCGGCGCTTGTGCGCAAGTATGGCAGTGAGGCGCGGATGCGCTACGGTGACGATTTCGTGTGATGTGCGTTCGGCGGATTTCCCGTTGTGCCAACTGCCCGTTTCCCGTCAATCCGAAGTTGTATATTTATACATAGGCAGACGTTTCGTGTGTCTGTCTGCAAACTGCTGTATATCAAGGCGTTAAGTATGGCTTTCCAAAAGTTCAACTTTTAGCGTGCAAAAGTTGAACTTTTAGGAGGTGAAAGTTGAACTTTCAGGAGCCAAAAGTTGAACTTTTGAAAAGCGAAAGTTCAACGGTATATTTATACGCCCTTTTCCGCATGTTTATGCAGGTGTGATTTGTGGATTTTCTTTGTTTAATTCACACCCGTCCGGATGGCTTCCGCAGTCTGTCGTGGTGGGCACGAAAAAAGGCGGATGGGTCCCGTCGCAGGGTCATCCGCCTTCTTTATATATATAATAATGTGTAGGCTACATGACGCCTATCCACCTCAGCACGTCGTTCAGGTTGGCGACGACCATCAGCAGGACGAGGATGGCGAAGCCGACATATTCGGCGCGTATCATGAATTTCTCGCTGGGCGGTCGGCGGGTGATGATTTCGTAGAGCAGGAATATCACGTGTCCGCCGTCCAATGCCGGGATGGGTAGGATGTTCATGAAGGCGAGGATGATGCTGAGGAAGGCTGTCATGCGCCAGAACATCATCCAGTCCCATGTGGCGGGGAAGAGGCTTCCGATGGCTCCGAATCCTCCGAGCGATTTCGCTCCGTCGGCGGTGAACACATATTTCAGGTCGTCCACATAGCCTCGCAGCACGTTGATGCCGTATTTGATGCCTGCGGGGAAGCTCTCGAAGAATCCGAACGACAGTTTGGTCTCTTGGTAGTAGTCGTAGAGATTGCTTTGTCCTACACCCAGCCGGAGGTCTTCCGATAGGATGGTCTTCATCGTGTCAGCCGCCTCGTGTCCCGTGCGTTGATAGACGATGGTGGCGGTGCGTATGTTCATGCTGTCGCGGCTGCTCTTCGCTACTGACATCATGTCTTCGAGTCTGCCGATTTCGTTGGTGAATTCGTTCCACGAGTCAATGCTCTTTCCGTTGATGGCGAGAATCTTGTCGCCCTTCTTCATTCCCAGTTTTGCGGCTGGCGTGTTGGGCATGACGGTGTCGATGTCTGCCGGGATGAGCGGTCTCACGAACGACGGTTCGCTCTGAATCATGTCGAGCAGGTTGAGTTCGCCCGGCAGGTTGACAGCCATCTGCTTCCCGTCGCGGATGATGTCAACGCGTTTGGCGTCGCTGAGCTGGCGGTAGAGGTCGATGTCGAACTTGGTGAACGCTTTCTTTTCAGTGCCCAGCAGGATGTCGCCGTCTTTGAATCCCAGTTTCTTGGCTTCGGTGTTGAACTTCATGCCCATCGTCATGTCCTTCGTCTGGATGTACGAGTCGCCCCAGTAGAAGAGCACCATCGAGTAGATGAACAGTGCGAGGAGGAAGTTGACGAGCACTCCTCCAATCATGATGAGCAGCCGTTGCCATGCCGGTTTCGTGCGGAACTCCCATGGCTGCGGCGGTTGTTTCATCTGTTCGGTGTCGAACGACTCGTCTATCATGCCTGAAATCTTGCAGTATCCGCCCAGTGGGAGCCATCCTATGCCGTATGTGGTGTCGCTTTTCTTCGGTTTCCACTTAAACAGGCTGCCGTCCCATTTCCAGATGCTGGGGTCGAAGAAGAGGTAGAACTTCTCAACGCGCACTCCGAAGAGTTTTGAGAAGAAGAAGTGTCCGCCCTCGTGCAGCAGCACAAGGATTGAGATGGACAACATGAATTGTAATAGTCTGATAAGAAATACTTCCATATTCGTTTATTGTTCTGTTCTTTTTTTATGTAATTAGACGTTATGATTCTTGTTTTTGCTACATGCTTGCCTGTGAGACGTATTCGCCGGCAACCTTCCGCGCCTCCGCGTCGGTTGCGAGATAGTCTTCATACGTGGGATTTTTGATGAAGGCGACGCGCTGCATGGTGCGCGCGATGATGTCGCTCATTTCATGGAATCCGCAGCGGTCTTCGAGGAATGCCCTGTTCACAATCTCGTTGGCAGCGTTGAGCACGCACGGCACGTTTCCCCCCTTGTGTATGGCGTCGAAAGCCAGTTGCAGGCAACGGAAGCGCTGCAGGTCGGGCTCGAAGAACTCCAACGGGGTCTTGAACAGGTCGAGGCGTGGCTGCGAGAGTGTGAGTCGCTCGGGGAAGGAGAAGGCGTACAGGATGGGGAGGTGCATGTCGGGGATGCCCAGCTGTGCTTTCACTGCTCCGTCGCGGAACTGCACGGCGCTGTGTACGATGCTCTGCGGATGGACGAGCACCTGGATTTTGTCTGCCGGAACGTCGAACAGCCACTTCGCCTCAATCACTTCGAAGCCCTTGTTCATCATCGTGGCGCTGTCAATCGTGATTTTTGCGCCCATGTCCCATGTGGGGTGGCGCAGTGCGTCTTTGGCTTTCACGTGTTCCATCTGCTCGTGCGTGAATGTGCGGAACGGACCTCCCGAGGCGGTGAGCAGAATCTTCTCTATCTCGTTGTCGCCCTCTCCGACGAGGCTTTGGAAGATGGCAGAGTGTTCGCTGTCAACGGGGATGATGGGTGCGTGGTTCTCTATTGCTAGTTGGCAGATGAGTTCGCCCGCCACGACCAGCGTCTCTTTGTTTGCCAGGCAGATTTTCTTGTGTGCCTTGATGGCTCTGATGGTCGGCGGGAGCCCTGCAAATCCCACCATGGCGGTGAGCACCATGTCGATGGGGTCGGCCTCCACGATTTCGTCGAGCGCCTGTTTCCCTGCATATATCTTGATGTCCGGTTCGTCGGCAAGCAGTTCCTTCAGCCGGTCGTAATGCTGTTCGTTGGCTATGACGACGGCGGCAGGATGGAATTTGTGTGCCTGCTCAGCCAGCAGTTCCACACGGTTGTTTGCCGTGAGTGCATACACCTCGTAGCGGTCGCTGTGTGATTCAATCACGTCGAGTGCCTGTGTGCCGATAGAGCCGGTCGAACCGAGTATGCATATCTGTTGTTTCATCTGTTTCTTCTTTATAAATCTAAAATGCCGTCGGGCAGTGTGATTTCTATCTCCCGCTGGTCCATGCTGACGCTCTGAATCAGTTCGTCGGATGCGGGAATGAGAATCTCCTCGCCGTCTCTCTCCACGTGGAAGAGTATGTTGATGGTTGAATCGTCTATTGCGGTGATTTCCCCTACCGGTTGTTGTGTGTCTGCATCAATGAGGCTGAAGCCGACAATCTCGTTCCAGCTGAATTGCTGTTCGTTGCCGTCGCTCAGGCTGTAAGGGAAATAAACGTCGCAGTGTGTCAGTTCGCGAGCCCGTTCCTGTGTGTCGATACCTTCAAACTTGACGAGTGCGGCGGAATCGTTTCGGAACCGGTATTCTTCCATGAAAAACGGCACGAGTATTCCGTCCGTCTCGAGCACGAGATAGTCGGCATCCACGCGGTCGAACACGTCGTCGCTGAACTGAAGCGAGACCTCTCCCTTCACTCCGTGCGGTTTTCCGATGCGTCCGATGCGATATACCTGCTCGTGTGTAATCATCTGACCTCCTTGCTTTCTACACGCTGGATGTTTGCACCGAGAGCGTTCAGTCGCTTCTCAATGTTCTCATAACCGCGATCAATCTGTGCGATGTTGTCGATGCGGCTGGTGCCGTTGGCGCTCAGGGCAGCAATCAGCAGTGCGATTCCCGCACGGATGTCGGGACTTGACATGCGCTGTGCACGAAGTCGCTTCTTCTGGTCGTGCCCTACGACCACTGCCCGGTGTGGGTCACAGAGGATAATCTGGGCACCCATGTCAATCAACTTGTCGGTGAAGAACAGGCGGCTCTCGAACATTTTCTGATGGAAGAGTACGCTGCCGCGAGCCTGTGTCGCTACGACGATGAGCACCGAAATCAAGTCGGGTGTCAGACCGGGCCACGGCGCATCAGCCAATGTCATAATCGTTCCGTCGATGAACGAGTCTATCGTGTAGTGCTTTTGCTTCGGAATATAAAGGTCATCACCCTCTACCTTCATCTTCACGCCCAGTCGGCGGAATGCTTCAGGAATGATGCCGAGATTCTGCAGCGAAACGTTCTTGATGCGGATGCCGTCGCCTACCATTGCTGCCAAGCCGATAAACGAGCCCACCTCAATCATGTCGGGGAGCACTTCATGCTCGGCTTTGTGCAAATGCTCCACCCCCTCGATGGTCAATAGGTTGCTGCCGATGCCTGATATCTTCGCTCCCATGCGGTTGAGCATCTTGCAGAGCTGCTGCAAATAGGGTTCGCAGGCAGCGTTGTAGATTGTTGTCGTGCCCTTCGCCATCACCGAAGCCATCACGATATTTGCCGTGCCCGTCACCGAAGCCTCGTCAAGCAGCATGTAGCAGCCTTTCAGTTGGCGTGCCTTGATTTCGTAAACACTGCGTCCTTCCATGTGTTCAAACCGTGCACCCAGTGACTTGAAACCGAGGAAATGGGTGTCCAGACGGCGGCGACCAATCTTGTCACCACCGGGTTTTGCCACCGTTGCCCTGCGAAAACGCGCCAGCAGCGGACCAATCGTCAGCACACTGCCGCGCAGGGAAGAGCAACGTTTCACGAACTCGTCGCTCTGCAGATAGTCGAGATTCAAGTTGCTGGCTTTGAAAGTATAGTCGCTTGGCGCATTTTTCTTCACCTTCACGCCCATGTCTTTCAGCAGTTTAATCAGATTGTTTACATCCAGTATGTCGGGAACATTCTTGATACGCACCGACTCGTCAGTCAACAGCGTTGCACAAATCACCTCCAACGCTTCGTTCTTTGCGCCCTGGGGAACAATCTCACCCTTCAGGCGGTGACCTCCCTCAATGATAAATGACTGCATAGCTACTACCTCCTTCTGCGACGTCTCTCAGCACTGTCCTTCGTAGGAACCTTGTTGAAACGAAAATTGTCCAAATCTATCTGAATCACGCCGTCAGTATAGCGTGCCAGGTCTTCAGCCACCTTCTCGTCGGCAGCCGAGCCCGTACTCCATTGCAGCAGGTTGCGCCGCATCTGATTCGCAGTCACGCGCACCAACTCATCCCGTTCAGCGCCAGCGGGCATCTTCTTCAAGCGGTCGAACATGCCAAACAGGATGCTGCCATAATGGCGCACGGGAATCTCTTTCATCGGATACTCCATCGCCTCAGGCTTCTTCGCCATCTGCAACGCCTGCGAAACATCAAATGGGTAATCAATATCCAGACGGAAATTACTCATTAAAGCCAAGTGGTCCCACAACTTCTGCTCATAGCCTTCGCTGTTTCTGCCCTGAGGAAACGAATGGCGCATCACGTCAATAATACCCTCAGCGGCACGCTGGCGCTCCGCCTTCGTGGGCAGACCGACAGCATAGTCCACCATCTCCTGAATCACACGTCCGTATTCAGGCAAAACCAGTCGCTCACGCTGTGTGTTATAATCCAAACCTTCAATCTTCATATCTCAGTTTAATATTTTGTCTTCAAATCAATTTCTTAGGCAACTTAGCCACAAAATCCTTCAGATAGAACGGCACGAAATAGGCGATATCCTCAAACCGCTCCTCCTTGATTTTCCGTTCCGCAAGCGGAAACATCCATTTAGCCGACGGCTCGATGTCGGCAATATGATGAGCATTCGGATGATTGATGACTTCCATACATTTTCCGGCACCATTACCGAAGAAATAGACCGGTCCCTCGTCCAAGAACTCACGATAGGTATCGGCATCCACTATGTCTGCCTGTACCTCGCGCACCGGATGCAGTGCACGGTCATACACAGCGGCATACACCTCCATGCGACGGGCATCGAGCATCGGACACAACCGGGCGTTTTCGTCCATTTCATCATGGGTGAGCAAAATAGGCACACACAACAATTCAAGTGTCGGGATACCAATCAGTTTCAAACCGCGCCCATAGCAGATGCCTTTCGCCATCGAGACACCGATGCGCAAGCCCGTATAAGAGCCCGGACCACAACTTACAGCTACCGCATCAAGAGGCATACCCTGTGAATCGGCAAACGCCAGCGCCTCGTCAACAAAACGCCCCAACACAACAGCATGGTTTGGACCGGCAGCATCCCGTCGGTCGAAGAGGCAAGCGCCCTCCGAACTGACAGCCACCGAACAGCAATTCGTACTCGTTTCTATGCTCAATATGTTCGACATCAATCAATTTATCTCTGAAATAACGCGCAAAAATACGCATTTTTCCTCGAAAATTCGTACATTTGCAGAAATTTAACAAGATTATAGTTATGATTCAGTCAATGACAGGCTACGGAAAGGCAGTCGTAGCCTACAAGGAGAAAAAGATACATGTGGAGATTAAGTCGCTGAATAGTAAGGCGTTGGATCTTTTCACACGCGTGGCTTCTCCTTATCGTGAGAAGGAAATAGAAATCCGCCAGATGCTTGCACAGGCGGTGGTGCGTGGAAAAGTCGATTTCATGATATGGATAGAGCGAGATGCAGCAGCGGAGATTGCCCCCATCAACGGTGCTGCTGTTGAGCACTATTACAAAGAAATCAAGGCAGTTGCTGAAAAGACAGGCATTCCAGAACCGGCAGACTGGTTCCAAATCCTGCTCAGACTGCCCGACGTGACCGTCAAAAATGAGTTGGAAACACTTGAGGCAGAGGAGTGGGACACGGTGAAACAAGCTGTCGCGGAGGCAGTCAGCCAGTTGAATGATTTCCGCAACCAAGAAGGGGAAGCATTGAAAAAGACTTTCGAAGAAAAAATCGACAACATCCAGCATCTGCTCGAAAGTATTGAGCCTTACGAGCAGTCGCGCGTTGAGAAGATACGTTCGAGAATCACAGAAGGACTGCGCCAGATACCGGAAGCAGAATACGATAAAAACCGGCTTGAGCAGGAACTCATCTATTATATCGAGAAACTGGATATCAGTGAGGAAAAACAGCGGCTGAAAAACCATCTCGATTATTTCCGGCAGACACTCAACGAGCCGACGAGTCAAGGAAAGAAACTCGGATTCATCGCACAGGAAATGGGGCGCGAAATCAATACGACCGGCTCGAAAAGCAACCAGGCGGAGATGCAGAATATCGTCGTCAAGATGAAAGACGAGCTCGAACAGATTAAAGAACAGATACTCAACGTTTTGTAGATATGGGTAAACTATTGATTTTTAGTGCACCGTCAGGGTCGGGGAAGAGTACAATCGTTCAGTGGCTGATGCAGCATGAGGACTTGCGACTCGCGTTTTCCATCTCCTGTACCAGCCGACCGCCTCGGGGAACGGAGCAGCATGGAGTGGAATATTTCTTCCTGACGCCCGACGAGTTCAAAAAACGTATAGAGAACAATGAGTTCCTGGAATATGAAGAGGTGTATAAGGACCGCTTTTACGGAACACTCAAGTCACAGGTCGATTTGCAGTTGGAGGCGGGACAGAACGTGATTTTCGATGTCGATGTGAAGGGTGGCTGCAACATCAAGGAACATTATGGCGATCAGGCACTGAGTATATTCATCCAACCACCGTCGGTCAGAGAGCTGAGACGACGGCTTGAAGGGCGCGGAACGGACACTCCGGAGGTTATCGAAGACCGTCTCGCGAAAGCCGAATACGAGATGACGTTTGCTCCGAGATTCGACCGCGTCGTGGTGAACGATGATCTGGAGACGGCAAAGGCAGAAACGCTCGCAATCGTACGAAAATTCTTGGAATGAAACGCATACGCACAGGGCTCTTCGGGGGAACTTTCAACCCCATACATGTCGGTCATATCGGATTGGCAAGTGCCATCCTGAAAGCGGCTCGCCTGTCGGAAGTGTGGTTTATGGTGACTCCGCAAAACCCGTTTAAGGTCAGCCACCAACTGCTTGACGACAACCTGCGCCTGGAGATGGTGGAAAAGGCGTTGGAAAACTATCCCCGGCTCATTGCCAGTGACTATGAGTTCCGGTTGCCGAAGCCGTCGTTCACATGGCGCACACTGCAGGCACTCAACGAAGACTATCCCGACCGTCGTTTCGTCTTGCTCATCGGTGCCGATAATTGGTTGAGCTTCGACCGTTGGGCAGAGCCGGAGAAGATTCTCAAAGCATGTCAGATTGTGATTTATCCACGCGAAGGCTATCCGGTCGATGAGGCTGCCCTGCCACGGAATGTGCGGTTGCTCAATACACCTTATTTCCATGTCAGCAGTACGGAGATACGGCAACGCATGCAGGAGGGGCGTCCGATAGAGGGCTTGGTCCCTTCGGAGATAGAAGAGATGGTTTGTAAAGCATATCGGAAATGAAACGTTTCGTAAAAATAGCAGGTGACTTTTTCAGTCTGTTGTTCAAGCCCATTTATCTCAACGGCGGCTTTTTCTTCTTCATGTATGTGCTCGGTGTGGCATGTGGATGGATAGAAGCGCCGGCAGGATACGAGAAGAAGATGTATCCCAACACATACATCGAACTCTTCGTTGACCTATATATAATATGTTTTCTGCTTGCATTGCTCCCTCAGCGCATCCGCCGGTGGGTGCGTGCGGTGCTGTATGTGCTTTTCTACGGAATGGCTTTCATCGATGTATTTTGCTACGTGAAGTTCGGTTCGCTGTTCAGTCCGTCGATGCTCCTTTTGGTGGGCGAGACGACGGGTAGGGAAGCGGGTGAGTTCCTGGGCGAATATATCAGTCTCGACTTGCTCTCAACGCCACTGGTTTGGGTGTTGGTCATCCTTTTATTACACCTCATAAAAAGTTTTTCCTACAAACGGCTGCGGTCATTTTTCAGTCGTTTCCGTCTGAATTTCCGTCTGTCAGCCTGTTGCGGAGTCCTGGTACTGGGCTTGCTCGTCTATGGAGGCATCGTCACTGCGCACAACAAGGCAGCAACATGGCGGCTGTTGAGCTTCGAGCGGATAGGAGATGTGGAGCATGAGTTGACGCAGTCTCGCACTTGCGCCCGGCTTTATACTCCGGTGCATCGCCTGGTGTTCAGTCTTCGTTCGAACCAGTTGATTGCCCGTCAGGTGGTGAAATTGGTCGAGGCGAAGGAGCAGGTGACGGTGGATAGTTGTTCGTTCCGCACGCCCAATATCGTGCTGATTATCGGTGAAAGTTATAATCGCCACCATGCAGGCTTATATGACTATGAGAAGGAGACGACACCCCTTCAGAGTGAGCGCGCCCGAACGGACGGGCTTATCCCTTTCAGCGACGTGGTGGCACCGTGGAATCTGACCAGTTACGTCTTTAAGTTGATGTTTTCGCTCTATACGGTGGGCGACGAGGGCGAGTGGTGCGACTACCCGATGTTCCCGACGGTGTTCCGAAAGGCGGGCTATCGGGTGACGTTCCTCACCAACCAGTTCTTGCCGAAGGCAAAAGAAGCCATCTACGATTTCAGCGGTGGTTTCTTTCTGAACAATCCCGAGTTATCGAAGTCGATGTTCGACCTGCGCAACGACAGTCTGCACACCTACGACGAGGGACTGTTGAGCGATTATGAACAGATGCGGAACTCCGGTAAACTGGCGGAGAACAATCTGATTATCTTCCACCTGATGGGGCAGCACATGGCTTACAAGGCACGCTATCCACGCAACCGGCGCGTGTTCAAGGACTATCACTATGAGCATCGCACCGACCTCAAACACAAGGACGTGCGCATCTTGTCGCATTACGACAATGCCACGTTGTACAATGACTCCGTCGTTGACCAGATTATACGGTGCTTCGAAGGCGAACAGGCGGTCGTTATCTATGTTCCCGACCATGGCGAAGAGTGCTATGACGGCAAACTGAACAAGATGGGGCGTCTGCATCAGGCGACGATAGATGCCCGTCTGGCGCGTGAGGAGTTTGAGATTCCCTTCTGGGTGTGGTGCTCGCAGCGTTTCCGCGTCGCCCACCCCGATGTGTATGAGCGGTTGCAGAGCGTGCGGAATCTTCCGTTGATGACCGATGCCCTTCCTCATCTGCTGCTCGGTCTTGCAGGAATCAAGACACCGGCATATCAGGAGCGTTTGGACATCCTGTCGCCGGCATACGACACGAAGCGTCCACGAATCATGAAGATGCAGAAAGATTATAACCAGCTACAAGCAAAAAGAAACGCAAAGAATGATAAAACCGTCAGATAGTCAATTACTTAATCGTGCTGAATGTAATGTCCTGCGAGGCATTGCCATTCTGGGTATCGTTCTCCACAACTACACCCATTGGCTGCGGCCGATGGTCAAGGAGAACGAATATACGTTCAAGCAAGGCAATGCCGACCGAATGGCTGAACTGCTTTCCCAGCCCGCTTGGTACCTGCCGGCGCAGTTGCTCTCGTTCTTCGGGCATTATGGTGTGCCCATTTTCTTGTTTCTCAGTGCTTTCGGGTTGGTCATGAAGTATGAGCAGAAGATACCCGCCACTCCCGTTCCGCCAACGGGAAAGGAAGAGTCGGCATGGTCTTTCCTGCGCCAGCATTTCCTCAAACTCTTCAAACTGATGCTGACGGGATTTGTCATCTTCGTTCTTGTTGACGGCATGACACCGCGACCGCACCACTACCGCCTGTTAGACGTAGTGGCACAGTTGGGCATGTTCAACAACCTGCTGCCGCATCCCGAGCGGGTCATTTGGCCTGGTCCCTACTGGTTCTTCGGACTCATGATGCAGTTGTATGTCATTTATCGGCTGCTGTTGTATCGCCGTTCCAGTTGGTGGGTGCTCTGTTTGATGCTGGTTTGCACGGCTGTCCAGATGTTCTTTTCTCCAGCCGGTGAGGAACTGAACTATCTGCGTTACAATTTCGTGGGCGGAGTGCTTCCGTTTGGTCTCGGACTACTCTTTGCCCGACATGGACGAATGCCCACGCAGAAAGCCTATTATTGCATCGTGCTGGTGGTTGCCCTGCTCCTCATATTCCTTATGAGCAGGCAGTTCCTGCCCTGGTTTTTCGTCCCGGTTGCCGTTTGTGCGGCTGCCATTGTTGCGGTGAAATTGCTGCCGGCGGGTCTGCTCGGTCCGTTGGAGTGGGTCGGTGAAATCAGTGCCGTCCTCTTTATCGTTCATCCGGCAGTTCGTAAAGTCGTGATACCGTTGTCTCACCAAGGCGAAATCTATGCGGGACTCTTGATTTACCTCATCGTCTCGCTGGTGCTGGCATTGCTTGTCGGGCAGTTGTTGAAAAGAATCCCCACTCCTAAAAGTAAGAAACCATGAAAGATATCATCCGTTTAGTTCGCCCGAAGCAGTGGCTGAAGAATGTGTTTGTGCTCATTCCCGTGTTTTTCGGAGGCAGACTGTCCGACGTGCACGACCTTTTGGCAACCGCTTTTGCTTTCGTGGCATTCAGTTTCGCCGCCTCTTCCATCTATTGTTTCAACGACATCATCGATGCCGATGCCGACCGTCGCCACCCCGTGAAGTGCTCACGCCCCGTCGCCAGAGGTGCTGTTACCATGCGACAAGCCTATATGCTGATGGCTCAGATGATACTGCTCGCACTTTGTGTCGTGCTCTGTGGCAGATATCTTTCCGTCTTCACCCCCTCACAAGCGCTCCGCGTGGGAGGTGTCATCGTCGGTTATTGGTTGCTCAACCTCGCCTATTGCGCGTGGCTGAAGAAATATGCCATCGTCGATGTGAGCGTTATCGCCTTCGGATTCGTGCTGCGCGTCCTTGCAGGAGGCTTTGCCACCGACATCATTCCCAGCCGGTGGCTCGTGCTCATGACCTTCCTCCTTACCCTCTTCCTGTCGCTTGCCAAGCGGCGCGACGATGTTCTTCGGATGAATGCCACGGGTGAGGCGCCGCGCACGAACACCATCCGATACAACCTCACCTTCATCAATCAGGCGATTACCATCACAGCCAGCATCACCACCGTCTGCTACATCATGTACACGGTGTCGCCGGAGGTCATTGCCCGCTTCCAGACGGAATACCTCTATCTGACGACCTGTTTCGTCATTTTGGGCTTGCTGCGGTATATACAAATCACCGTCGTCGACGAACAGAGCGGCGACCCCACGAAAATCATGCTCCGCGACCGCTTCATGCAGGCTGTTGTCGTGTTGTGGGCAATCTCCTTTGCCATTATCATATACCTGTGACAACCTCTCCCAAACAGACGAAACTTGCAGTGATGGAAAAGAAAAGAATTTACGCATTCGATTTCGACGGGACGCTGACAACGAAGGACACGCTCATCGAATTTATCCGCTTTGCCCGCGGAAATGCTGCCCTCTTATGGGGACTCTTCATCCATAGCCCTCTGTTGGTGCTGATGAAGTTCGGACTTTATCCCAACGGGAAGGCAAAACAGCGCCTCTTTTCCTACTTCTTTAAGGGTGTTTCTGTCGATGAAATGGGCAATTTTTGCACAAATTTCGCAAAAAATGCCGCCCAGATTCTGCGTGCAGACAGGATGAATATGTTGCAGGAGAAACTCGACGAGGGTGCAACGGTCGTCATCGTCTCAGCGAGCATTGAGGACTGGGTGCGCGAGTTCTTTCCCCAACACCCCGACCTGCATGTGATAGGGACGCAAATTGAGGTGGTCAATAATGAGTTGACAGGAAAATTCTCCACCCCCAACTGCTACGGCGAAGAGAAGGTCAGACGTTTGTGCGAACATTTTCCTGACCGCACAAACTATCACCTCGTGGCGTTCGGCGACAGCCGGGGCGACCGCGAACTGCTGGCGTTTGCTGATGAAGGCTACCTCTTGAAAGACTGAAAATGGAACTTCCTAAAACCAAATTCACTTGATTTGCTCATCAAATTCACTGAATTTGGTCACCAATTTCACTGAATTTGGTTTCACAGAGTAGAACTTTCGTTTCGCAAATGGGGTCAGATTGCGTAGAGAAAGTTTCCCGTTTTGATGTAAAAAGTCGCGATTTCATCGATGAAAATAAGGTTGTGAGCTTGTTGGATAAATGGGTTGGGAGAGAAAAGTGGTCGCTAAAAATTCGTCAGATTTGCAGAAAAAGCGTAATTTTGCAGTCTGTAATCAAGCAATTTGGGAATGTTTGGTGCGCTGAAAAAGATAACGCATCGTCTGGACGATGAGCAACGGGGTGAAGTCTGCCGCTTTTTAGTGGTGGGCGTGACAGCCGTAGCCATTCAGTATGGTGTCTATCTGTTGCTGGTGGGGAGGCTCTCTCCGGCGGTGTCCAACACGATAGCCTATCTGGTGAGTTTCTTGTTCAACTATGCGGCATCCACGCGCTACACGTTTCGGGTGCGTTCGTCGGCTCGTCGCGGAATGGGTTTTGCCTTTTCACACCTTGTGAACTATCTCTTGCAGACGGCGTTGCTGGCGTTTTTCCTCTGGTTGGGCGTGAGCAAACCGCTCGCCATGCTGCCCGTGTTCGCTATTTGCGTGCCGGTGAACTTTTTGCTCGTACGGTTTTTCCTTAAAACGAATGGACGATGAAACGGTTTCTGAAACTTTTCCGCCTGGAGCGGGAAGAGCGTCTTCCGGCTTTGGTCATGTTGCTTTTCTTCGTGGCATTGACAACCGTGTTTGTCGTTCATTATTATCCGTATTTCAGCGAATTCAGTTATAAAGGAGGGAATCCGTTCTTCCGCCACTTCCGTGTGTCGGGCTACGACTCATTCCTTTACATCATCACCAGCCGCTGGAGCACATTCCACACCATCGTTTTCCGCCATCCGCTGCTGGTGTTCATGCTCTTCCCCCTCCATGTGCTGAACCACTGGCTGTATCTCGGGACGGGATTGAACTGCGTGCAGTTTGTGATAGCCGTTCCGTTGCTGTTTTCGGCACTTTATGCGTTCATCTTCCTGCTGCGGATTTTCCGTCATGTCCTTGAGATGGGCTTGTGGGAAAGTCGTCTGCTTGCGGCAATGACGTTCTCTTTCGCCCACATCATGCTTGCCGTCTTTGTTCCCGACCATTTCATTCTCTCCATGTTCCTGCTCACCCTGACCCTCTATGTGGCAGGCATGCGGATGAAAAACAAGGCGGCGTTCTCTGCCGGAGAAGCGTTCTGGCTCACATTGCTCACGGGCGGTGTCACGTTGACAAACGGCGTGAAGACCATTCTCGCATCGCTGTTTGTGAATGGGCGTGGCGTGTTCAAGGTGCGCTTCCTCCTGATAGGCGTTGTGTTGCCGTTTGTGTTGCTGACAGCCATCAGCAATCTCACGTATGAACATATCACCCGGCATGAGGAAGTGGCTCGCAGCGAGCAGAAAGCGCGGCGCGACTCGTTGCTCAGAGCCAAGTATCCTGAGCGGAAAGTGGTGAAGAAAGGGCCTCGCAAGCGCGTTGCCGAGCCAATCAGCGAGCAGGGGTTCCTGAAATGGTCGGATATGACCACGCCGCGCTTGAAAAGTATCTGGCACAACCAGTTCGGCGAATCGATACAGCTGCATGAGAAAGACCTGCTCGTCGATTCACAATTCGGCCGCGAACTTTTCGCGCCATACAGTAATGTCTGGAATCATATCGTCGAGATACTTCTCATCCTGCTCTTCCTTGCCGGAATCTGGTGCGGTCGGAAGAGCCGTTTCCTGTGGTTATGCCTTGCGTGGGTGGTGTTCGACATGACGATGCACCTCGGTTTCGGCTTCGCCCTGCGCGAAATCTATCTCATGACAGCCCATTGGGCATTTGTCATACCCATTGCTATCGCGTTTTTGCTCAAGGGCAGCAGTCGGTGGAGAAAGCCGCTGGCGGCACTCACCGGCGGTTTGACGTTGTTCCTATATATATATAATGTGTCGTTGATAATGTCCTATTTTGTGAGTTGAGATGAAACTGAGGGAATTGTTGAGCATCAAGAAAGAAGAGCGTCCGGTCGCCATCGCTGCCGCCTTGTTGGCACTATGCCTCAATGCACTGGTCATCAGCCGATACCATCAGCTGTTCATGGAGCCGGTGGATAATTATTGGAAGCTGTTTATCGACAATTTCCGCATATCGGGCTTTGACCCCATCACCTATTCCGTCGTGTCCAACTGGCATGCCGGTTACAACATCTACCGCCATCCGCTGCTGGCTTTCCTGTGGTATCCCGCCTATCTCTTAAATGCCGGTTTGATGGCATTGTTTGGCATCAATCTCGTGCAGTTCATCGTGGCAGCGGTCATGGTGGTCAATGCGGTTTATGCTGCCGTGTTCCTCTTCCGCATTTTGCGCGAACTCATCGGATTGGGCAAGGCAGACAGTTTCTTGCTTTGCTTGCTGCTGTT
The DNA here is from genome assembly GCF_019551475.1 of Prevotella sp. Rep29. Taxonomy (NCBI): domain Bacteria; kingdom Pseudomonadati; phylum Bacteroidota; class Bacteroidia; order Bacteroidales; family Prevotellaceae; genus Prevotella; species Prevotella sp. Rep29. Next base: position 2,449,697 of record NZ_CP047159.1, on the reverse strand, counting down.
CTCGTTTGGCTATGTGATGATTGCCATTTGCGTGCCCGACCATTTCGCCCTGTCGATGACGCTCCTGATACTGACCATCTATCTGTCGGGGCGCAAGGTGAAGACGGGTAGGGAGTTGCCCGTATGGCAGACCGTCGCCCTTTTTGTGCTGACCGCCGGCGTCTCTCTGAACAATGGTGTCAAGACTTTCATCGCAGCCCTCTTCGTGAACGGTAAGCGCTTTTTCCGTCCGCGATTCCTGCTGCTTGCCGTCATTCTCCCTGCAGCACTGATGTGGGGCTTCTGCCGACTGGAATACCGCATCTATGAACTGCCGAAGTACAAGGCACGTCAGGAAATCAAAAAGAAAAAGGAGGCGAAGGCGAGAGAGAAACTCATGCGGACCATCACCGACACCATCGCAGTGAAGGATTCCGCACAAATCAAGGCAGCATATACGAAAGAGTTGAACCGCCGCATCAAGGCACGCTATAAGCGCAATCATCTCAAACATGGTGAACCGCTGATGCAAGGGGAGTTCATGGGGTGGACCGACGTGACGACCGACCGCTGGAGTTCGGCAGTGGAGAATCTCTTCGGCGAATCAATTCAGTTGCATCGTGACCATCTTTTAGAAGACACGTTGCGCACCCGTCCCGTTATCGTGCGCTACAGACATCTGTATAACTATGTGGTGGAAGGAACTATCGTCCTGCTGTTCCTCGTCGGAATCTGGTGCGGACGGAGGAGTCGCCTGCTCTGGATGGCGCTCTCCTTCTTCGCCTTCGACCTGTTCATCCACTTCATCTTGGGCTTTGGCATCAACGAGATCTATATCATGTCGCCGCACTGGGCATTCATCTTCCCCCTCTCCTTCGCTTTCGCCCTGCGGAAGACGGCAGGGTGGAAGAAACACGCATTCCGCACCCTACTCATCCTCCTCACGCTCTATCTGCTTGTATATAATGGGAGTTTGATGGGGATTTGGTGTAAATTTTTATAAAGGAATAATAGTATAAAAAATATTATTATTATATTTGCACGGCAAGTATATTTTCGTTGATAAGTGTACAAATAAGAAATGACAGATAAAATGAGGATACTTACTATAATAGTGTCATATAACTTTGTGCCTTGGGTTGACAAATGCATAGGAAGTGTAATGACATCTGAGTATTCGACCGACATTTTAGTATTAGACAACGGTTCAAAAGATGACACTGTGAAAATACTATTGGATTTTTTTCCACAAGTAAAACTCATTGAAAATAATGAGAACTTAGGGTTTGGGAAAGCCAATAATATAGGCATTCAATATGCCATAGAACAAGGATATGATGCTGTTTTGTTACTCAATGAAGATGCATGGATCAATCCAAACACTTTGGAACGCTTAGTCAAAGTGAGTAACGAGCATCCAGAATATGGCATTATTTCACCAGTTCATTTAACGGGAGATGGAAGCAAACCAGAAAAGGGATTTTCTAAATATACAGGAATCTACGACATTAACCATTTGCCAGATGCGGAAATTGTAGAGGTTCCGTTCATCAATGCAGCAATTTGGTTTGTTAGGGTTCAAGTACTTAAGAATATAGGATTATTTGCGCCTATATTTTATCATTATGGTGAAGACAAAGACTTAGTAAACAGAATGGCTTTCTATCATTATAAAATTGGGTATATACCTGCTGTTTTTGCTTATCATGATCGTGAATCTAGGCAAATAACAAGAGAAGGTTTTTTCAAAAGTGAATATGTGTATCATTTGTCAGAATATACCAACATTAACTATTCATTTGGTAAAGCATTTTGTTTAGTTGTGTCTGCAATATTAAAAAAAACGTGTTCTTCGCTTTTTAAAGGTGAATGGTGTAATATTCTCGCCTATATAAGTTTAGGAATAAAACTATTGATAAAAACGCCCAAAATAGTTGAAGCAAGAAAAATGTCAAAACATGTTGAATTAAATAATTATAAGCCATGAAACTATTAGCTCCTATACTTCTTTTCGTCTATAATCGCCCTACTCATGTGCAACGGCTTGTGAGCTCATTACAAGCTAATGATTTAGCAAAAGATAGCGAGTTGTTTATTTTCTCAGACGCTGCTAAAGACGAGTTGGAAAAAGAGAATGTAAACGAAGTGAGAAGGTTTATTCGTTCTATCAAAGGATTTGGGAATGTTCAAATTGTTGAGCGCTTGGAGAACTGGGGGTTAGCACGATCGATTATTAATGGTGTGACACAAACTTTGAAGCATTACGATCGTGTCATCGTCTTGGAGGATGATCTTTTTGTAGCACCATATTTTCTTCAATTTATGAATGATGCCTTGGAGGCTTATAAAGACGAAGAGCGTGTTGGGCATATACAGGCTTGCGATTTTACACAAGATCCGATGCTTCCCGACACATTTTTGATAAAATGGACAGGTAGTTGGGGTTGGGCAACTTGGCGACGTGCATGGCAATATTTTAACGATGACGGGAGCGAACTTCTTGCTGAGTTAGAACGTCGCAAATTGACTTTTCGTTTCGATTTCAACGGGAAATATGGCTTTACACGGATGTTGAGACGACAGATTGAAGGTAAGAACAATTCATGGGCAATCCGGTGGAATGCATCGCTGTTTCTTAACGATATTTTATCTCTCAATGTTGGTCGTTCACTCGTTCAGAATGAAGGGTTTGATGGCAGTGGGACTAATTGTGGTGGCGGTGGTCTTTATGCATCAAAGTTGTGGCTAAAGCCGTTACCTGTAGTGAAAATTCAACCTATTGAAGAAAATGAAAATGCGCGAAATGTTTATGTGAAATGTTATGCTCGCACGAACTCATTTCTTGCCAAAGCAATTCGTCGCATCAAAAGAACGTTGAAAGGCGATTTTGGAGCTTGATTTTTTATTGTCTTGGCGTAGGGATAATCGAAATTATACTGTGGTTGATACTAATATTTCCGTAAACCGCAGACTTCTTCTGTCATTTTATCCCAAATCGGTCATTAGACGTCTATTTTCGTGGTTAATTTCGTAACTGCTTGGTTACAAGCCTTTTATTGTTTTTTTAATGACCGTCATTAAAAAGTGGATTTGCAAACAACTTATTTTCAGGGAATTACAATTTCAACATCTCCAAATAAACTGTTTAAAAGTTGGCTATCCGGGCACTTCCCCTGCATTGCGCAGTTGGAAGAACTTGTCCATGATGTAGGTGTCTTCCTTGTAGGTCAGTTTCATGTTTGTTTCCTCGCCGTTGACCACGAAGATGGGTTGGTCGGGGAGGTATTTCTTCACGACGCCGCAGTCATCGGTCACTTTGAATTGCGGGTCTTTGAGTGCCTTGTCGTATGCCTCGCGGATGGTGGTGATGGCGAACGCCTGCGGTGTCTGTCCGCGTTTCAGGCGCGAGCGTTCGGGGATGCTGTGGATGAAGTCGCCTTCCACGTCGATGATGGTATCGGTGGCGGGTATGGCGACGTCGATGGCATGATGGTGGTGCAGGGCAACATCCAAGTCGTCATCCCATGGGATGAAGCCATTATGGCGGATGGCTCCCAATAAGGTTCCTCCATAGAGGAAATAGGGAATGTCATGCTTCTTGCAGATTTTGTCCAAGACTTTGACCATCTCCAGCATCTTGAGTTGGTGTCTTCTTATGAGCGATCCTTCAGGATTGAATCGTCTTTTCAGTTCTTCAGGATTGAACCTTATGTCTTCTTGCATTAGCCAAGCATGTTAAGAAATTGTTCTGCGCACCACAGTTGCCACTTTTGGTTGCCAGTCAGTTCGCCCATCGGGATATCTGTGCGGAATTCAGGGCGCTTGGGACCTTCCCAGTCTTTAAAAATGGTATCGACAGGGCGGGGCATTGGAATCTTGAAAGGGATTTCCAATTCTGGATACTTCATGGCGTAAAGTTCGCGTACCAGATATTTCGGTTCGCCGTTGCGCACACGCTGCATGTCCAACGGTTCTGCCATTACCAGGCAGGCATAGGGGTCATAATAGGGCATCCATGCCGCACCGAAGGCATTCAGGTATGAGCCACTGCTCTCAATGGAAAACACTTCGTCCATAAAGCGCATCACATCAATTTCGTCTTTGCCGATGCGGTATCTCTCAAACAGTTCCGTTTGGCTGACGGGGTTTTTCAATACCAATTCGGGCTCCAGGAAAGTATAGCGCTTGGCAAAAGCGTCGAATGTCCATTCGGGCGAAATCAGTTTGTCCATCCCGCCAAATATCAGGTCGGCACTTTCGCCTACAATCACCAGCTGCACGCCATCTTTCTTCGCCAATTCAGCTGCTTTGTAAATCTGTGGTTCTATCGAGTGGACGGGCGCAAACTTGTGGTGCATCACCACTGGTGTGTATTTCTTGTAATCGTCTATGGATATGTCGATGAGATGGTGGCACAACTGCCACTTCTCACAATACTTTTTTGCTCGGTTGATATCCGCGTCAAACTCGCCAGAAGCGGAATTGAAGGTGTATGCATGGCTTCCCGGTTTCAGGTATGATGCCAAGTTGGCACTGTCCATTCCTCCTGACAGCAGGATGCCGATATGCTCGTATTTGTCATATAGCGCATCAAACTGCTTACGAATCTCACGGTCAATGTCCGCTGCGGTTTTCACGGGAATCTGTTCTGCGGCACTGACGGGGCGAAAATTCTTATGCTGAAAACCCTCCGCAAAATCCATTCCGTCTTTCCAAATATAACGGAATGCCATATATGAACTGAGGCAGAAATCTTTATTTATCATTGTTGTTCTATTTTACGTCTGTCAAATCGTGTTTTCTCACTGCGTCCAAAGCTTCATTGATTTTCGTGGAAGAAATGCCTTTCGTGTAGGGGAAATAGACAATCTTAATCCCTTCTTCGGCAAACTCCTCTTCGTACTTTTTCCATTTCTCCGTGCCATACCAGTCGTCACCTACGAAGAGATACTGCGCCCCTAACTTCTTGCAAGCTGCGAGCTTGTCCATGTCGTACTGAGGCACGGCAGCATCCACGTACTTGCAGCTACGCACCAGTTCGATGCGGTCTTCAAACGGGATCATCGCCTGCTTCCCTTTGTATGCGACCAATTCATCGACAGTTACGCCGACCACCAGCTTGTCGCACATGCCTTTGGCGTTTTTCAAAAGGTTCAGATGACCAATGTGGAATAAGTCATAAACGCCTGTTGTGTATCCAATAACCATATTGCTTTCTGCTAATTCTTTTTATCTAAAGTGAATCTAATGACAAAGTTATGTAAATTTCTCAACATCTCCAAATAAAGTGTTTAAAAGTTGACTATCCGAGCTCTTTCCCTGCATCACGCAGTTGGAAGAACTTGTCCATGATGTAGGTGTCTTCCTTGTAGGTCAGTTTCATGTTTGTTTCCTCGCCGTTGACCACGAAGATGGGTTGGTCGGGGAGGTATTTCTTCACGACGCCGCAGTCGTCGGTCACTTTGAATTGCGGGTCTTTGAGTGCCTTGTCGTATGCTTCGCGGATGGTGGTGATGGTGAACGCCTGCGGTGTCTGCCCGCGTTTCAGGCGCGAGCGTTCGGGGATGCTGTGGATGAAGTCGCCTTCCACGTCGATGATGGTGTCGGTGGCGGGTATGGCGACGTCGATGGCATGATGGTGGTGCAGGGCTTCTGCCACGTCGTTGATGATGCGCTGGCTGACGAGCGGCCGCACGGCATCGTGGAAAATCAGGTTGACATCGTCGCTGGCGTAGGCGTTGATGGCAGAGAGGCTCGAGTCGTAGCGCTCCTTGCCGCCTTTGAGGATTTTTTTCACCTTCTTCCAGCCGTTGCGCAGCACGATGTCCTCGAACTCGGAAATGAGCATGGGGTTGGAGACGATGGCGATTTCGTCGATATGGCTGTTGCGCTCGAAGGCGTCAATGGTGTGTTCGACCACCATTTTTCCTGCCACCTTGAAGAATTGTTTCGGAGTGGAAAGTCCTAAGCGGGTGCCGACACCGCCTGCGAGTATCACGGCAATATTTCTTCTCATCGCTTCTGTTTTTTTTGTTTTTGCAAATGTAGTGAGAATATGGGGAAAAGCCAAATAAAACGATTTTTATTTCGTTTTTCCTAAAATATTCTTTACTTTTGCGAAACATAACCAGCCATCATGGAATCTGTGTTGAAAAAAGTCTCAGTAGTAATGTGCACCTATAATGGTGAGTCCTTTTTACGTGAGCAATTGGAAACAGTTGTTCATCAAACTTATCCGTTGTATGAACTTATCATTCAGGATGACAATTCTACTGACGAAACCATGAATATTATTAAAGAATATGAGCAGAAGTATTCTTTCGTAAAGGTATATAACAATGAAGGTGAACATGGTGTAAATGGAAACTTTTTCAGTGCTTTCCGTCGTGCAACGGGCGAATATATTGCCGTCTGTGACCAAGATGATATTTGGGAACTAAACAAAATAGAGCAACAAGTAGAAAACATAGGTGAGAAACTTATGTGTGCGCATTTAACAAAACCTTTTTCAGGAGATGGTTCATCCGTGTATTTTGATGCCCGTCATCCCAATGTGGGACTGCTAAGAACCATTTATCGTCCGGAAATTGCCGGACATTCCATGCTCTTTCGGCGTGACTTATTGGAAAAGATTCCTTTTGATAAGGAACTGTTAAAAACGCGCATGTATGATGTTGTACTGTCTTTAGTTGCCGGGGCTTTTGAGAGCATCGTATATCTCCCGCAATCATTGGTCAACCATCGTCGTTATTCGACTGCCGCAACATTTACATCTGTAAAGGATATTCCCCGTCCGACGTTGGGGAATGGTGTTTATATGCTTTGGTGGTCGCTACGTAACTATCGGAAAATCAAACAACTTTCGCGCCCCAACTACGAAAATATCCGTCAGTTTCTGGAAGCATTACCCACTGATTCGTTCAGCAAAAAGGAAGGGCTCAGAATGCTCAACCTGCAGTTGTCTGACCGTTGGATAGACTTTTTACGGTTTCAACGCTTTTGCATCCGCCATCGTCATGAGATATTCCACACTCAAAAAGGAGGCATTTTGCAATGGTTGAGAGCGGCACTCTATCCAATTTTGTCATCTTATAATCAACGTTTTTTGTTAAAAGGGAAACCATAATTTTTCGTTTTTCCTGCCCGGAAATGGGTTATCAAAACGGTGAAGCGGTTGGTTTGCCGCGATGTCGGGATTGTATATTTATGCAAGGGGCGAGCGTTTGGGGCGTGGCTTGTAAGTTATTGTCTTACAGAGGGTTAGAAGTGGCTTTTCAAAAGTGCCACTTTTGGCATGCAAAAGTGGCACTTTTAGGAGGTGAAAGTGGCACTTTTAGGAGCCAAAAGGGCAACTTTTGGAAAGTGAAAGTTCAACTGTTATATTTATACAGTGTTTCTGTATGTTTATGCAGGTTTGCTGGTGGGGTTTTACTTGCGGCGGAAAAAGAATTTCACCACCTCTTCCATGATTTTCACTTTGAGGATTTTCATGACAGCGATGTAGAGTCCGCCGGCGATGAGGATGCGGGCGATGAGCAGCAGCACCATGTTCCCGATGGGGCTGGTGATGAGATAGGTTGTTGCCATGATGGAGAGTGTGATGAGGAGGAACGGGGCGATGTCGCGCAGTACGTCGCGCAGACGCAGCCCGATGAGTCGGTGAGCCATGACTTGCCATACGCCCAGCCATGCGATGTGGAAAGCGGAATAGGCGATGACCATCACCAGGATGCCGTAGTTGTGGAGGGCGATGATGATGGCGATGAGGATGAGGATGTGGAGGGCGGTGCACCACAGGTAGATGTCTGACCGTCCGCGGCTGATGGCGAGGTTGTGGTAGAGGATGTAAACCGGTTCGAAAGCGCCGCTGATGCAGAGAATCTGCAGGAGCGCGACGCTCTCCTTCCATTTCTCGGAGAGGGTGAGGATGATGAATTCATCGGCTACGATAGCCAAGCCGAACAGGCATGGGAAGGAGAGGAAAACCGTGAATCGCAGCATCTTGCGGAACACGCGCTGCTGGCGTTCTTTCTCGTCGTTGATGGAGGCGAGCACGGGCTGCGCCACCTGGGCTATCGTCATGTTGACGAACGAGTGGGCTTTGCAGTCCCAGTGGTGCGCCTGCGAGAAGTAGCCGACCGAGCGGATGGGGTAGAGGCGTCCGAAAATGAATGTCAGGACGTTCTCACTCAACGAGTTGATAATCATCGTGATGAGAATCTTGTAGCTGAAGCTGAACATCCGTTTCACGGGCTCGAAGTTGATGTTGAGCGTGGGATGCCAGGGGGTGTAATACAGCCTGCCGATGAGTATGACGATGTTGTAGATAATCTGCTGCCACGCAAGGCTCCAATAGCCATATCCCTTGAAAGCGAGTGTCACGCCGATGCCTCCGGAGACGAGCAATGCCGAGATGCTGATGATGGCTTTCTCGCGGTTCATCAGGTGCTTGGTGAGATACGCCCCGTGGGCGATGCCGACAGAGGAGACGATGAAAGCCAGGAACAAGACCCGTGCGAGGGTGGTGAGTGCCGGCTGGGAGAAATAGTCGGCGATGAGCGGGGCGCAGAAAAAGAGGATGACATAGAGCGTGATGCTGGCAAGGATGTTGAACCAAAACACCGAGTTGAAGTCCTCCTTGCGCGTCTCTTTCTGGTTGATGAGTGCCACGGCAAAGCCGCTGTCCTGGATATTTCCTGCCACTGCCGTGAAGACAGCCAGCAGTCCGACGATGCCGTAGTCGTCGGGCGAGAGCAGCCGTCCGAGCATGATGCCGAAAAGAATGTTCAGCACCTGCATGCTGCCACTGTTGATGGCACCCCAAAACAGTCCTTTTGCCGTTTTCTCTTTCAGCGTTTCGCTCATATATTATATATAATAATGTGTGTGTTCTATAAAGCTTTGCAAAGGTAACGCTTTTCGTTGAAACAGCAAAAAAATGACCGTTTTTCCGCGTTTGAGCCCAAGAAACGGTGCTTAAAGTGTTAACAATCTATAAATCTTACAATAAATTGTGATGCTTTTTGTTTGCGATATATATAAAATGCGTACCTTTGCAGTCCGATTATTACAATGGGGATGAACTTAGAGTCCCCGGTACGGGAGTGTTAATAGTGAGGCTTTTGGCCGGGCTTCATGGTTAGTGAATCGCTCGTACGATGATTTCGATAAGCGGGAGCGCAGCATGCTCGCTTGTGTTTTTGCGTGTCGGGGTCAGAGAAAGTAATTTATCAATAAACAGTAGTTAAATTTAACAAGAAATGAACACTTTAAGTTACAAGACGCTTTCTGTAAGTAAGGAAGCAGCAAGAGAGAATAAAGAGTGGGTGGTAATCGATGCCACCGACCAGGTAGTTGGTCGTCTTTGCTCAAAAGTTGCCAAGCTGTTGCGCGGAAAGCACAAACCATCGTTCACTCCGCATGTAGATTGCGGTGACAACGTGATTATCATCAATGCCGACAAGGTCGTTTTCACTGGTAAGAAAGAAACCGAGAAACTCTACACTCGCTACACAGGATATCCTGGCGGTCAGCGTTTCGAGACTCCGGCAAAATTGCGCACGAAGAAATACGGTGCGGAGCGAATCATCCGTCATGCCGTGAAAGGCATGCTGCCGAAAGGTCCGTTGGGACGTTCCCTGCAGGGCAATCTGTTTATTTATGAAGGGACAGAGCACAAACATGAGGCTCAGAAACCGAAAGCAATTGATATTAACCAGTTTAAATAAGATAGAAGCATGGAAATGATAAATGCAATTGGTCGTCGTAAAAGTTCTGTTGCACGCGTTTATTTGACCGAAGGCACAGGCAAGATAACCATCAATAAAAGAGATTTAACAGATTATTTCCCATCAGCCATCCTGCAGTATGTGGTAAAACAACCGCTCGCACTGCTCGAAGTGGCAGAGAAATATGACATCAAAGCCAATCTTGACGGAGGCGGTTTCACAGGTCAGAGCCAAGCTTTGCGCCTCGCCATCGCCCGTGCACTGGTGAAAATCAATGCCGAAGATAAGAAAAACCTGAAAGACCACGGATTCCTTACCCGTGACGCCCGCAAAGTTGAGCGTAAGAAGCCAGGTCAGCCGAAAGCTCGCCGCCGCTTCCAGTTCAGCAAGCGTTAAGGTATTGGACGGTTGCCTTTCCGTCATTGGGCGATTGCATCATGCGGTTGTTTCATGGTGGCGAGAGGCAAGTCCATTCGTTTAGTATCTAAACTGGTGAGATTCCGAAAGGACTACTCACCGGCTGATTCTAACACATCAGAATTAAAAAAGAAAGTAAACATTAAAAACAAAAAAGAAATAATTACATGGCAAGAACAAATTTTGACCAACTACTCCAAGCAGGTTGCCATTTCGGTCACCTGCGCCGCAAGTGGAATCCCGCAATGGCTCCCTACATCTTTATGGAGCGTAACGGCATTCATATTATCGACCTGCACAAGACTGTTGCAAAAATCGATGAGGCTGCAGAAGCTCTGAAGATGATTGCAAAGTCAGGAAAGAAAGTGCTTTTCGTTTCAACCAAGAAACAGGCAAAGGAAATCGTTGCCGAGAAGGCAGCAAGCGTAGGAATGCCTTACGTGATTGAGCGCTGGCCCGGCGGTATGTTGACCAACTTCCCGACCATTCGCAAGGCAGTGAAGAAAATGACTACCATCGACAAACTGATGAGCGACGGAACATATTCGAATCTCTCAAAGCGTGAGTTGCTGCAAATCACACGCCAGCGCGCCAAGCTCGAGAAGAACCTCGGTTCAATCGCCGACCTCTCACGCCTGCCAAGTGCACTGTTCGTAATCGATGTGATGAAAGAACATATCGCAGTGAAGGAGGCAAACCGTCTGGGTATCCCCGTTTTCGGTGTAGTTGATACCAACTCAGATCCGGGCAACATTGACTTCGTAATCCCAGCCAATGACGATGCAAAAGACTCTATCGACGTGATTCTGACCGCATGCTGTCAGGCTATCGCAGAAGGACTTGAAGAGCGCAAGGCTGAGAAGGCTGATGACAAAGCAGCTGCAGAGCAGGGTGATGAAGAGGCAGTAGAAGTGAAGCCGAAGCGTGCACGCCGTGCCCGCAAAGAGGCTCCGAAAGCTGAGGAAGTAGCTGTTGCTGAAGCTCCGAAAGCCGAGGAAACTCCCGCTGCAGAGGAAGAAGCACCTGCTGCTGAATAATTGAAGTCTCATTAAGTTTTAATCATTAAAAAGAAGAATTATGGCTTACAAAGCAAATATGGATGATATCAAGAAGCTCCGCACCATGACCGGTGCAGGTCTCGCAGACGTGAAAAAAGCGTTGGAAGAGGCTGAGGGAGACTTCGATAAGGCAAAGGATCTGCTCCGCGAGCGTGGACTGGCTATCGCTGCAAAGCGCTCAGACCGTGAGACCTCTAATGGCTGTGTGCTCGTGAAGAAAGTGGCTGGCTTCGCTGCAATGGTAGCAGTGAAATGCGAAACCGACTTCGTGGCTAACGGTGCCGACTTCATCGCAATGACTCAGAGCATTCTCGATGCAGCTATCGAGGCACGCTGCAAGAGTCTGGATGAAGTGAAGACACTGAAACTGGCTAACGGCGAAACAGCAGAGGCTGTCGTTACACAGCGCTCAGGTATCACCGGCGAGAAGATGGAACTCGACGGCTATAACTTCATCGAAGGCGACAACGTTGATGTTTATGACCACATGGGTCGTCACACACTCGCTACGATGGTACAGCTCAACAAGAACAATGAAGACGCAGCACACAAAGTGGCAATGCAGGTGGCAGCAATGAAACCCGTTGCCCTGAATGCAGAAAGCGTAGATCAGAAGATTCTTGACGAGGAGTACAAGACCGCTGTGGAGAAGACCAAGCTCGAGCAGGTTGAAAAGGCTGTAGTGGCAGCTATCAACAAGGCAGGAATCAACGCCAATCTCGTTGACAGTGAAGACCACATCGAGTCGAACATCGCCAAAGGCTGGTTGACAGCAGAGCAGGCAGAGCAGGCTCGCAAGATTCGTGCAGAAGTTTCTGTAGAGAAGGCAGCATCGCTCAATCCTGCAATGATTGAGAGCATTGCTAAGGGACGCGTACAGAAATTCTTGAAAGAGAATTGTCTCGTTGACCAGGAATTCCAGTTCGGCGACGGCGACAAAGCCACTGTTGCTGAATGGCTGAAGCGTCAGGACAGCGAATTGCAGATTGTGAACTACAAGCGTTTCACGCTCGTTGCAGAATAAATAAAAGGTTAATGATGTGAATTGCCGCTTTCCTTTGAAAAGGGGAGCGGCAATTTTTTTGTGTTGGAACGTTTGACCAATTCACGGAAAAAGGTTATTTTTGCAGAAACAACTTTTGAAAATATGGAAATCAGCGAACTCTATCGTCTTTTTTGTGAACATCCCGTCGTGACAACTGATAGCCGCGACTGCCCTGAAGGGTCCATCTTCTTCGCCTTGAAAGGAGCGTCCTTTAACGGAAATGAATTTGCGAAGTCAGCCTTGGAGAAAGGTTGTGCCTATGCAGTCGTGGATGAGGAAGCGTATGTGGAGCCTTCGAACAAGCAATACATTCTCGTGGACGATTGTCTGCAGACGTTGCAGCAACTGGCTACCTGCCATCGGCGACAACTCGGGATACCCATTGTCGGTGTGACGGGGACGAACGGGAAGACGACCACCAAGGAACTGATAGCCACCGTTCTCGGGGAGCGCTTCAACGTGCTTTACACGGAAGGCAACCTGAACAATCATATTGGTGTTCCAAAAACGCTGTTGCGCATGACAAAGGAGCATGAACTGGCTGTGATAGAGATGGGAGCCAATCATCCGGGTGAAATCCGTGAGCTCGTCCATATCGTAGAACCCGATTGCGGTCTGATTACCAATGTCGGGAAAGCCCATCTGGAAGGTTTCGGCAGTTTTGAGGGAGTGAAACGGACGAAGGGCGAACTTTATGATTTCCTGTCGGCGCACCGCACGGCTCAGTCTCTCTTCATCAATGCTGCCGATGATGACTTGACGGCGATGGCGCAGGAGCGATGGCGCACACCGTCGTTGTCGGATGGATGGCACACCTACAGTTCGGGGAAAGATGGTCGCCCAGCCGATGTTCAAGGGGAGGTGATTGCCTGTGATCCCTATCTACAGTTTGAGTGGAGAACGTGCAAGATGCCTGTTCCGCAGGAAATAGATACCCACCTCATCGGTTCTTATAATATCAACAATGCGTTGGCAGCGATTACGGTCGGACTCGCTTTCGGGGTCAGCGAAACCCAAATCAAGCATGCTTTAGAGTCGTATGTCCCTTCCAATAACCGTTCGCAACTGACGGTGACGGCACACAACCGCTTGGTGGTTGATACCTATAATGCTAATCCGACGAGCATGAAAGCCGCCTTGGAGAATTTCAAAAGTATGGCGGTCAGCCCCAAGATGGTCATTCTCGGCGATATGCGTGAGTTGGGAGCATCATCAACCGAGGAGCATCAGCGCGTGGTCGATGTCCTTCAAGAGGCATGTTTCAATGAAGTGTGGCTGGTCGGTGATGAGTTTTCGAAGATAGACAGCCCCTTCCGGAAATTCCATGATGTGGACGAAGTGAAGCAAGCCCTGTCAGCGCAACGCCCCGAAGGGTATTACATCCTGATAAAAGGTTCTAACAGCATTCGGCTGTTCCAGTTGCCTGAGTTGCTTTAACTCCAAAGCCATCATGACTGACGGGAGTGAGCGTGCACTTCAACGGCTCTAATTGATTCCCCAGGCACTGAGCGAATACGACGATTCGACGGTCTCCTCAATATCATCGGGCAGGTTGCAGAAGAAGTCGATGCCTGTCTTTTCTTCCAGTTCGCGAATGCTGACGGCGTAGTCTTTCGGCTTTACGTTCTTGACGCTGCTATTGGTATGTTCCGTCCAGAATCCGATGGCTTTATATTGTCCGTTCTTCACGCACAATATTGCCATGTAGAAATATTTCGGAACGATGAGTCCCGTGCTGGTGTTTGCCAACCGTTGGTCAGCCTTGTCGATGGTAGCAGCCTTTACAACGTAAAGCGTGTCGCGGAACGAACTATTGTTTCCCCATGAGTTGACCTTGTTCTCAAGTGTCTGCCAGAGTCCGCTGTTGTGGTTCGAATACTGCGGCTGCATGTTGCTATAGTAGAATGTCTGTTTGTTTTGCTCCACAGAACTTTGGCGGTCGTTCGACATACACATGTGACCACGTGTAAATCCACTTCCGCTATAGTCTGCCTGGCTCGTCTGATAGGCTGAAGGAATATTCGGGTCAACCTTCCAAGATTCGTTTCTTCCTACGTTGTTGTCGGGAATCCCGTTATGGAATTGATAGCACGTCCAGCGCTGACTTCTCTTCGAGCAGTCCCATTCCAGTGAGAAGGTGATGCCGTATTGCGCCGTACTGTGGATGACGAGCAGTTGGTCGCTGCCTTCTTTCAGGCGCGGATATTCCAGTCGCTGTGCCCGTGGGTTGGTGTTGCGGTTGACGTTATTGTCGGCAACGAACACGATACTGTCAATCTCGTCGAACGGAACGCTGATTGCCGTCTGTCCGTTGTTGAAGATGTTGTCCAGTCCTGACTTGGCGATTCTTTGTATCTGGTTCAGTTCAGAGATTTTAACGTCGATAGTCGTTCCGTCGTTCAGATAGTAACGGAGGATGCTGGGAGTCTGTGCAGTTGCGATGACGGTTGTCAATACGCCCAGCAATGTAAAAAGGATTCTTTTCATATCTCTTGTCTTTATGTTTGTTCTTTAATATAATAGTAAAAGTCCGGCGAAGGCTGCAAAGACGATGAGCCTGACAGGACTGATTTTATATACTTTTGTTCCGATGAAGGTGGCAACGAATATGCCGATGCTGATCCAGAACTGCCAAGCGTCGTCGGATGGTGTGGAGAAGTTCTCTGCATTGCAAAGGAGGAGCGTCGCAGCGAGCAACAGTCCGACAACGGCAGGACGAAGTCCGGTGAAGATGCTTTGCACAACAGGTGTATTCATATATTTCATGAACATCCGGCTGATAAGAATCATCAGGATGAGCGATGGCAAGACAAGTGCAAAGGTGGCAACGGTGCTCCCCAGTATTGCCATGCCGTGTCCCATTCCTGCATTTTGAACGGCTGTATAGCCGCAGTAAGTGGCAGAGTTGATGCCGATGGGACCGGGTGTCATCTGCGAGATAGCCACAATATCAGTAAATTCGCCCATCGTTATCCATCCGTGGTTTGTCACCACCTCTCCCTGTATGAGCGACAGCATGCCATATCCGCCACCGAACCCGAACAGTCCGATTTGAAAGAACGTGATGAATAGTTGCAGGAATATCATGGCTCAGTGGGTTTAATGAATTGTCCGTACAGATAGCCGCCTACGCCGGCAGCCAGAATCACATAGATGGGGTTGACCTTCATCAGCCATATCAGCAATGCACTGCCGATTGGAATCCAGCAGTTGGCGAGGTTGATTTTTGCCGACCGTGCCAAGTTGAACGTGGGCACGGCAATCAGTGCCACCACGGCAGGACGTATGCCGCGGAATATGGAGGCAACCACCTCGTTGTCCTGAAACTCATGAAAGAACATGGCGATGAACAGGATGATGACAAACGAGGGCAGGGCGGTTCCTATGCTGGCAGCGATAGCGCCTTTTATCTTCCGCAGTTTGTAACCGATGAAGATACTCATGTTGATGGCAAACACGCCGGGACAGCTCTGTGCTACGGCGATAAGGTCAAGAAACTCTTCTTTGCTGAGCCATTTATGCTTGTCCACAACCTCAGACTCAATCATCGGAATCATGGCGTATCCACCGCCAATGGTAAATGCGCCGATTCTGAAGAATGTCTTAAATGCTGTCCAATAGAAATGATTCATCGCCAGTCTCCTGTTTTTTCTTTTTATTGTTTTGTCTTTTCAATCCATCTTCTTGCGTTCACGAAGGCTTCCATCCACGGGGTGATGTCGTCGGTGCGACGCACTTCCGGATACCATGCGCACTGCCATGGGAAGATGGCACGCTCCAGGTGGGGCATCATAGCCAGATGGCGCCCGTCTTCAGAGCAGATGCCCGCCACGTTGTAGTCGCTGCCGTTCGGGTTAGCGGGATATTCGGCATAGTTGTATTTCGCAACGATATGGTAATGGTTCTCATCCTTCGGCAGCGAGAACTTTCCTTCGCCGTGCGCCACCCAGATGCCCAGTTTGTTGCCGCTCAGCGATCCGAGCATGACGCTGTTGTTCTGCGGGATGTTGAGTGTGACGAATGCGCTTTCGAATTTCCGGGAATCATTGTGCATCATGTGTGCCTTTTCCCCGTCTGTTGCCTCCTTTTTGTTCAGAAGTCCGAGTTCAACCATCAGCTGACATCCGTTGCAGATGCCCAGCGAGAGGGTGTCGGGGCGCGCATAGAATCGTTCGAGCGCCTCTTTGGCTTTCGGGTTGTAGAGAAATGCTCCTGCCCATCCTTTGGCACTGCCCAGCACGTCGCTGTTGGAAAAGCCGCCACAGAAGACAATCATGTTGACCGTTTCCAGTGTCTCGCGTCCTGCAATCAGGTCGGTCATCATCACGTCCTTCACGTCGAAACCTGCCAGATAGAGTGAGTAAGCCATTTCGCGCTCGCCGTTGGTTCCTTTCTCGCGGATGATGGCTGCGCATGGACGGTTGCCCGTTTTGTTTGCGTCTTTCTTCCAGCGGTCGGCATCCAGTCCGTATTGTGCCAAAGTTCCTTTGAAATCTTTGTTGAATTTTGCTTCGAGCGGTTGTTGCTTATAGTTCTTGAATCGCTCATCGGCACAGCCGTTGAAGCTCTGTTTGCGGTCAAGCAGGTAGGACGTCTTGTACCAGATGTCGCGCAGTTTGTCGATGTCGAACACGTGTTCGGCGTTGTCGTTTTTGATAATCAGGGTGCGCTCCTTCGGTGTCGGGTATCCGATTTTTGCAAACGCAATGCCCGCCTCTTCGAAATACGTTTTGAGTTCCTCTTTGTGTGCGTCTGCCACCTGGATAATCACGCCGGGATTTTCTGCAAACAGCATCTTGACCATGTCGGTGCTGTTCAGGTTGTGTAGGTTGATGTGCATACCGCCCTCTTTGTTGGCGAAGCACATTTCCAGCAAGGTAGTGACGAGACCACCGGCACTGATGTCGTGTCCAGCCATAACCCATCCCTTGTTGATAAGTTCCTGTATGGCATTGAAGCAGTCGGTGAAATAGGTTGGTTCTTTCACCGTTGGCACATCGTCGCCAATCCGTCCGAGTGACTGTGCGAAAGCACTTCCGCCGAGTCGTTGCTCGTCGAAGGAGAAGTCCACGTGGTAGAACGAAGAGTTCTTGTCGTTGACTGCCACGGGCGATACGACTTTCCTCACGTCAGCCACTTCGCCGCCGGCACTGACGATGACCGTTCCCGGAGAGATAATCTTCTCACCGTTGGGATATTGTTGACTCAGCGAGAGGGAGTCTTTTCCCGTCGGCACATTCACACCGATGGCGCAGCAGAAGTCCGACAGCGCTTTGACGGCGTTATACAAGCGGGCATCTTCACCTGCCTGTGAGCGGCAGGGCCACATCCAGTTGGCGCTGAGCGAGACACTGTTCAATCCATCTTCTAATGGTGCCCACACCAAGTTGGTCAGTGCCTCGGCGACGGCAAGCACACTACCTGCCTCTGGCGATGCCAGACCAGCCTGTGGGGCATGTCCCAAAGCAGTAGCGATACCTTTGCGACCGCGATAGTCCAACGCCACCACGCCACAATCGCTCAACGGCAACTGTATCTCTCCCTGACATTGCTGGCGGGCAATCTTTCCCGTCACCGAGCGGTCCACTTTGTTCGTCAGCCAGTCCTTACAAGCCACTGCCTCCAATTGGAGCACGTTCGTGAGATAGTCGTTCAACTTCTCCTGTTCGTAAGCGACGTCCTCATAATGGTGCGTAACGGTCGTATCTCGCATCACCGTCTTGGGCGAGTGTCCAAACATCTGCGCCACATCCAAGTCGAACGGTTTCACACCATCGCCTTGCACGAACGAGAAATGGGCATCGCCCGTCGTCTCACCCACCACATACATCGGCGCACGTTCACGTTCAGCAATCTTCCGCACCTCCTCAATATGCTTTTCGTCGATGAGCAAGCCCATACGCTCCTGACTCTCATTGGCGATAATCTCTTTCGCGCTGAGCGTCTGGTCGCCGATGGGCAGTTTGGTCATATCTATTTTACCGCCACATTCTTCCACCAGTTCCGACAAGCAGTTAAGATGTCCTGCCGAACCGTGGTCGTGAATGCTGACAACGGGATTCACATCACCTTCACACAATGCGCGCACCAAGTTATAGGCACGTTTCTGCATTTCTGGGTTCGCCCGTTGTACGGCATTGAGTTCTATACCGTTGGAATAGCGTCCCGTATCAACCGACGACACGCTACCTCCTCCTAATCCTATCCGATAGTTGTCGCCACCGACCACCACCACTTTGTTTCCTGGCTGCGGTGCTTTCTTCAGGCAGTCGCGCTTCGTACCGTAGCCCACGCCACCAGCAAGCATAATCACCTTGTCGTAGGCATATTTCGTTCCCTCATTCTCCCCTTCGTAGGTCAGCACCGAACCGCAGATGAGCGGTTGTCCGAACTTATTGCCGAAGTCGCTGGCGCCGTTCGATGCTTTGATAAGGATTTGTTCGGGCGATTGGTACAGCCATTCGCGCACGGGGAGAATCTGTTCCCATTTTCTTTCTTCCGTCAGACGGGGATAGGCAGTCATATATACCGCCGTTCCCGCGATGGGCCACGAGCCTGTTCCGCCACCCATACGGTCGCGAATCTCTCCACCCGTACCTGTCGATGCGCCGTTAAACGGCTCCACTGTTGTTGGGAAGTTATGCGTTTCGGCTTTCAGGGAGATGACGCTCTCCACGTCTTTCACGACGAAATAGTCGCTCGTTGTTTGGTTGGCGGGTGCGAACTGCTCCACCGTTGGTCCCTGTGCAAAAGCCACATTATCTTTATAGGCAGACAGAATCTTGTTCGGATGTTCTTTCGTCGTCTTTTTAATCATGGCAAAGAGCGACGACTCCATTTCTTTTCCGTCGATGATAAACGTTCCGCCGAATATTTTGTGTCGGCAATGTTCCGAATTGATTTGTGCAAAGCCGAACACCTCCGAATCGGTCAGCGACCTGCCCAGTTGTTGTTCGACAGTATGCAGATATTCTATTTCCTCTGGCGAGAGGGCGAGTCCTTCCTGTTCGTTATAGGTTTCAATCTGCTCGATATAGCGGATAGGTTCTGGTTCATGATTCACCGTAAAGATTTCTTGTCCCAGTCCGTTGTACATCCGTTGCAACATCTCGTCGTGTGCCACGTGTTCGTTATCCACTGGGAAATATTCCTCGATGCGGGATATGCCCTTCATATTCATATTTTGAGTAATCTCCACAGCGTTCGTACTCCATGGTGTAACCATCTCGCGTCGCGGACCGACGAACCAACCCTCTATATGGTCGCTTTCGATGGGCGCTGCATTTCCATAGAGCCAGCAGAGTTTAGAAACCTCCTCATGGTCTAACTGATGATCCACCGCTGTCGCTATCACACTATTACCTGATGTTCGGAAGAAGAAT
Organism: Prevotella sp. Rep29; assembly: GCF_019551475.1. NCBI lineage: Bacteria > Pseudomonadati > Bacteroidota > Bacteroidia > Bacteroidales > Prevotellaceae > Prevotella > Prevotella sp. Rep29. Next base: position 2,430,088 of record NZ_CP047159.1, on the reverse strand, counting down.
ATCATCTTTTTTTACTTTTTTCAAATTTGAGCACAAAGTTACGATTAAGCGAGGACAATACAAAATAAATTTATTTATTTTAATATCTTCGGCTTGTCTGACTTGACAAAATTCCTTTTTTGTTAAAGTCAGACAAGTTGAAGATAATATAAAAACTTTGTTTTTATTGTCGAGCGTGAGTAACTTCGACGATAGTCAAAGTTAATGCATCGTCATATCGTCATACCGTTATAACGTAATACCGTCATAACGTCCGAACGAACGAGGGAGTATTTCTCAATTAAAAAACAGTAATCATAATTGCTTTCAGCGAACGTTGTTTCTTAATTCTTAATTCTTAATTTTTAATTTTTAATTTAAAAAAATCCCCCCTTTTTCTCCAATTAAAAAAATATTTTACTTTTCTTCGTCAATCCTGTTAAAAGTCGCATTTTCACAAGAAAAACGCTCAAAATACTACAAAAATGAAATATTTATATATTATTAACACTTATAAAAGAGTTGTTTCATTTATTTGTTATACCTTTGCAGCCGAAAAAACGGACTTCCGCGTTCTAAAAATGACTGGCAACAGTTCTTAAAAGATTAAGAATCAACACTTTAGTAAAGTAAAGAAATGTTAAAAGACTGTTCATTTAGAGATTTCTGGATGATTGTCAAAAAAAGATTTCATTCAGAACAGATGCTACAAACAAACCTATTAAGGCGCGTTGAGCATGAGGAAGTCTATATATTATAAATAATGAGAAGTAATAATTAATAATTAAATAACAATAATCGTAATAAGAAGATGAAAAAAAGAATTTATGTTTCTCCTTCATCAGTTGTAGTACAGATGAAAATTGAGCAACTGCTTGGTGGTCTCGTCGTTTCTGGCGTTAATCACGATGGTGGAGACGGAGAAGAACCCATCACTCCCGTTAATCCCGATGATCCCGAACCTCCAATGCCGGGAAAAGAGTGGTCATTCGACGACGACGACAATGGCGGCGTAGGCAATTGGGGTAGTTTCTAAGTAAGAGTAAGTAAAAAAAGTAAAAAGCAAAAAAAGAAAAAATGAAAAAAGCATTTACAAAATTTATCGTGCTCTCAGCAATGTTGTTGCTTGCTGTTTCCAGCGCCTTCGCACAAGGCAAGGGCGGAAGTGATTACGCTCAGAAGGAAACAAGCCCAAGGGGAGATGAATGGGAGGTAATTGTCTTTGGAGATAAAAAGTACGACTATTTCAAGGGCTCTGACTTGATTGACGGTTTTAGAAGCAACAGTCGTGCTCGTCTCGGATTCCACTGGAAGGGACATCGTGTTTCTGAGGTGGAAAGTGACACTCTCTATCTTTGTAACGTAGCCACTGGCGAATATCTGCAGATTGGTGACTACTGGGGAGAAACCGGTATGGTCAACCAAGTGGGACTGCCATATATCTTATATAAGGAGACTTCACGTCCTATCCGTCCTACTTTCACGCAAACAGGCTATTGGTTTCAGCCAGTAGGTGTGCGTGAAGACAGGGTTATTGGACGTATGAATGTGAACGACGGTCTGTTTGGTCACTTTGAATACAATAAATTCCTCGCATTGCGTTATAAAGATGAATATCATGATGGTGTCAATGACGGTGGCCATCCTGGTGGATTCTTCTTTGAGTTCCATGAGGTGGAAGGTGAAAAAGGCGAAGTGGAATATATCATCTATACACACAGACAGACAAATAGAGATCTGAATAGTAATGGCGATTTAATCAAATCGGAATATTACAACCGCGACTCTTACCTGTTGCTTACCAATGCTGGTAAGGTAAGTGCTGACTATAATGCGGTACGTTTCGTGAAGTTTGCAGGACAGATGTATGGTGCTGACAAACCTACCGTGGCAATTGCCCAAAAAGGAACTGACATTACCACTCTTGGTTCTTTTTCTCCAAGCAATACGGCTGCAAGCACTTTCACAGCCAACTTGGCGCTCAGCAACGAAACAACGGTGCCTGTTACAGTGACGGCTGATGGCGAATTCATGGGAGTAAGTAATGCTGATGGCAATGACAACTATCTCAATGCGTTAGGTTTCTACCCCGCCGATGGAAATGTCCATACCATCACCGTTTCCGCTCCCGAAGGTTATGTCATCAAAAGTTATGCCTTAGAAGGATTGACATGGACTTCTGGTAGGAAGTTTATTGTGAAAGCAGGCGACGTAACAAAGACGATTGGTTCTGGTAATGGTACTAATTTAACCGAGATAAAAAAAGATGACTTCAATAGCCGTACAATGACTTTCACGATTCAAGTGGATCCAGAGGCGACAGCTAGTGAAACATGGAAAGGACTTTATTTCACTAACTTCAACGTAGTTCTTGAACGCACTGGTGCTGGTGATTCCAATGTTGTGCCACTCTATAGTAATGACGAATGGAACGAATCACTCGGCGACGAGAAGAAAAACTACGACCAAGGCAAGTATTTCATAAGTTTGGATGATGGACTGACAGAAGCAGCTAAAGACAAGAACAACCGTTGGAAATTGGTAACCAAAAAAGAACGTGACCGTTTCCGTTTGGTGGCATCTGAAACACAACCAGCGGACATGTCTTCAAAAATCGTGAATCCGAAGTTCTATACCTCATTTAATTATAACTGGGCAAAGGAGGTTTGCTCAGGTCCTGACGCTGAAGGACATTACACTCATCCTAATGAAGATACCGAATTCGGATGGCAATGGTTCGACCGCGATACTGAAACGCATCCTTCAGGCCACCACCATGTACACCCATACAATATAGATTATAGTGGCCACTGGGACAACAAGCAAGAGCACCACAAAGTGGGTACAGGACACTTCTGGCGTACAGGACATGAAGGTACTGACGTGAATGCTCAAGAATTTATGATGACGGAAGGACAAGAGGCAAACTATTGTGGTTCCATCTTCAAGGGTTCTGCCAACATTCAGCAGAAAATCACAGGTCTGCGCGAAGGTCTCTATGTGGTTTATGTACGTGGATTCTATGCACCGCACGATATGACGCAATACACCATTGCCGATTGGAACGATTTGAGTGCAAGCAATGGTGACAAGATGGGCGAGAACAACACAAACACCAAAGCTCCTAACGATTGGTTTAACGAAGCACGCGTAAAAATTGGTGAAGAATGGATGTGGCGTCGTAGCCACGACAGCTACCTCTTCGCATGGAGCTATCCTAAAGGAAAGAAAGGTTTGAATGATCAGAATGTAGAGATTGACTTACCTGCACAAGAGGTACGCCGTATGTTGCCGTCTATCTATGAAGGTGCTATCAGACATAACCAACTCGGAAAAATCTCTAAATACAACTTCGTCAACTGTATCAGTGACTCCACCTTCCTATATACACAGCTCGGACTATGGAATTATCATCATAAATATGCTGACGGAAGAGCGATGACTGATGCAGCGATAGAAACAGTTAATGCACAGATGTACCTTGTAAAAGATGAAAATCTTTTTGCAAGATATAAGGGAACTTTCTTTGATACTGGTGCAGATGCAGCCTATAACTGGGTTGTTCCCAAGACGGTGACAGGTGCAGGACGTTTCTTCAACGCGGTGGATGCCATGAGCGAGTCAGACCAAACGTCTACTGACGATACCCATAAAAACGCCAGCAACTACCGTATCGGTCTGCCAGTATATGTTGGTCCAGACGGTGAATTGGTAATCGGTGTGGATCACAGCAAAGTCGATGGAAGTTTTGATAACGAGTGGGTATGCTTCGACGACTTCGAACTGCTCTATATGGGTAAGGTAGAACCCGATGAGTTCGTCATCGACGAGCTTGAGGGAACGAAAAAAGTCGGTCCTTTCGAAGAAATAGATGGTAACTCTGGTACACCAAAGGGTACGTATTCCGAAAAAACCGACATGAAGAACAACACGCAATGGATTGACCTCTTCGACCCGACAGATATTGCACATGGAACGAATGTCACAACGGTGAAAAAAGTGGTTCTCCGTCGCACAATGCCAAAAGGCTGGAGCTCTATCGTACTGCCTGTATCGCTGACACTCAAACACGTGAAAGAGATGTTCGGAGAGAATGCGAACGTATCTAAACTTGATAAATTTGAGGGACGCGTCATCCACTATAAGAATCAGTTGGAGGGTAAAGGTGAAGACGATATCGTTATGCAAGCAGGTATTCCTTATATCGTAAGACCTTCAAAAGATCCCGATATAGAAGCCGGTTCTGACTTTAAATATAACCGTCCTGTCTTTACTAAGGCTTACTCTACCAGTGCAAATGGCGTAGCTGGTTGGTATCTGAAGAATGATGTGCGTAACGCTGAAGTTGAACGTAGTCTTGAGGGTCCGATATGGATTGCCACGGACGTAACCATTAATTCTGGCGAAAGTTTCCCGAAAGTTGCACCAGGTCAAACGAATAACGACAATGGTGATGTATGGACTGAGATTACTGGATACGAGGCTAACTTCGTTATTCAAGGCGACGAAACAAACGAGACATACACGATGAAAGAAACCGCAGTTTATGAACCAGGTGGATTTATTCCAGCTAACTCATACTACCACGCTGCTGGTAAGATGTACTACACAACGACAAGGATACCTAAGACAGGAGGATTGCCAAGAGGTTTGTATTCGTACATCCAAATGATTAGAGAGAAAGATGGCAAAGCTTATGCTAAACCTTTCATCGGTGGCAGTGACACCTTCATCGAAGTGATTGACGAGCCGACAGGTATCGAAGACATCAACCGTCCATTGCCTGATGGCAAAATAGAAATCTACGACCTGCAAGGACGTAAGGTAACCAACCCAGGACGCGGAATCTATATCATGAACGGACAGAAAGTGCTGTTTAAGTAAACAATCCCTCCCAAGGGAGAAAATGATAAAGCAAAAATCGGGATGCGTTTCGCATTCCGATTTTTGCTTTTTTTGTTTGAAGACGTTATGACGAGATTACGTGATAACGAAATAACGGTATAACGAAATTACGTTATATCGTTCGTGCGGAAACAACGTTCGGCGGCCGAAGGGAATTGGAAATCGACGCCTACGGGGAAAGTCAAAGCCAATTGCAATCCGCACGCAGATAATATTAGGAAACAACGTTCGCTGTCCGAAGGGGAAAGCAATTGTAATCCGAGAAACTTTCCGCTTTTTTGTATGTTAAGCGCATTGCAAATGCTTATATTAAATAGCGGAGGGATTGCAAATCCCTCCGAACGAAGGAAGTCAAACAACGTTCGCTGAAAGCAATTAAGAATTAGGGCTCCCTCGTTAATAATCAAAAAACCATGCGGGAAAGTGGTTAAAATTCAATAAACGTATGAGACTTTTTGATGTTTTATGCGTCTATTCTGTATATTTGCACCGATTTCAAATAAAAAAATACGATTATGAAAACAAAAAAACTATTTATCTTGTCGCTCGCAGCAGGCGCCATCTTGATGACCAGCTGCGTAAGTAAAAAGGAATTAGTAGCTTGTCAGGACGAGAACAAGTCGCTGACACAGAACTATATGAGCGCTAAGGAACAACTCGCTGCGGCAAATTCGCGCGTGAGCAGTCTTGAGGCACAACTCGCACAAGCACAGAAAGACTATGCACGCCTGCAGCGTTCGTTGGACAAGAGTCTGACAAATGCCAATCAGAACAATGTGAGCATCGAGAAACTGGTGGACCAGATCAACGAGTCGAACCAATACATACGCCACCTTGTAGAGGTGAAGAGCAAGAGCGACTCGCTCAACATGGTGCTGACCAACAACCTCACCCGCTCGCTCTCACGCGAGGAACTGAAAGAGGTGGACGTGCAGGTGCTCAAGGGTGTGGTCTATATCTCGCTGGCAGACAACATGCTCTACAAGAGTGGGTCGTACGAAATCAACGACCGTGCGGCAGAAACGCTCTCGAAGATTGCGAAAATCATCATGGACTACAAGGACTATGACGTGCTCGTGGAAGGAAATACCGACAATGTGCCCATCTCGCGCGAGAACATCCGCAACAACTGGGACCTCTCCTGTCTGCGCGCATCGAGCGTCGTGCAGTTCCTGCAGACCCGCTACGGCGTAGATCCGAAACGACTGACGGCTGGCGGACGTGGCGAATACAACCCGCTGACAACCAACAACACGGAAGTGGGCAAGCAGCGTAACCGCCGCACACAGATTATCATCACGCCGAAACTCGACCAGTTCATGGAACTCATCGATCAGGCACCTGAGAAAGATTGAATATAAGCCCGGCTGGGAACACTGGGAGGACTAGGAACTCTGGGAATCTCTTATTAAAAGAATATCAATTAAAAAGAAATATGAATGTAGCGATAGTCGGTGCGAGCGGCGCCGTGGGGCAGGAGTTCCTGCGGGTGCTGGCACAACGGGCGTTCCCGATCGACGAACTGAAACTCTTTGGCAGTGAGCGAAGTGCCGGGAAGGTGTATGAATATGGCGGACGACAGATAGAAGTGCAGCAGTTGCAGCACGATGATTCCTTCCGCGATGTGGATGTGGCGTTCGTCTCGGCAGGTGGCGGTGTCTCGCGTGAGTATGCAGAGACCATCACGAAGCACGGGGCAGTCATGATTGACAACTCCAGCGCGTTCCGTATGGACGATGACGTCCCCCTCGTCGTGCCGGAGGTCAATGCCGCCGATGCACTGAACCGCCCGCGCAATATCATAGCCAATCCCAACTGCACGACGATTATGATGGTGGTGGCTTTACAGCCCATCGAGCAGCTGAGCCACATCCGGCGCATACGGGTGGCAAGCTATCAGAGCGCCAGCGGTGCCGGAGCGGCAGCCATGGCAGAACTGGAGCAGCAGTATCGGGAGATTCTTGCCGGCGAACCCGTCACCGTGAGTCGCTTCCCTCATCAGTTGGCATACAATGTCATTCCGCAGGTGGACGTGTTCCAGCCTAACGGCTATACGAAAGAAGAACTGAAAATGTTCTATGAGACACAGAAAATCATGCACTCCGACGTGCGCTGCTCAGCCACTTGTGTGCGGGTGAGCGCCCTCCGTTCCCACTCGGAAAGCGTATGGATAGAGACCGAGCGCGCCCTGAGCGTGGAAGAGGTGCAGGCAGCCATAGCCGCTGCCCCAGGCTGTTGCCTGTGCGACAACCCGTCCGACGGCATCTATCCGATGCCGCTCGACACAGCAGGCAAGGACGACATCTTCGTGGGACGCATACGGAAAGACCTTGCCGATGAGCATGGCATGACCCTCTGGCTCAGTGGCGACCAGATTCGTAAGGGAGCAGCCCTCAACGCAGTGCAGATAGCCGAATATTTGATGAGAGAATCGCATTAGATTCTCTCATCATTATTTTCCAATAAATTTCGTTTCGAGATAGTTCATGAAGGTTTGCCGATAGAGGTCGCCGATAGGCAGATAGGTGTCGGCATCGAGGATGACGCGGTTCTTGTTCACTTCCTGTATCTTTTTCAGATTGATGATGTATGAACGGTGGATGCGCATGAAGATAGGTGTGGGCAGCCGTTCTTCGAGTTTTTTCATGCTGAGCAGCACGATGAGCGGCTTGGGATGTCCTTCGAGATGTATTTTCAGATACTCGCTCATGCCTTCGATGTAGCGTATGTCCTTGATATCGATGCGCACGATTTTGTGTTCGGTTTTGAGGAACAGCGTGTCATCTTCATCCACAGACGAAACGGCAGCCACGTTGCTCTGCTCATAGATTTTGAACAGTTTGGCAGCCACGCGCTCCACGTCTTCCTGTCCGAAGGGTTTCAGGAGATAGTCAACGGCATCGACGGTGAAACTTTCAACGGCATATTCCGAGTAGGCGGTGGTGAAAACGATGAGCGGGTTTTCGCCCGTGTCGTGTATGGCACGGACGAAGTCGAGCCCATTCATGTCGGGCATGTTGATGTCGGTAAAGACGGCGTCGATACTGTCAGTCTTGATGATGCCCAGTGCCTCACTGACACTCTGACAACTGGCAGCGAGTTCAAGGTATGGAATTTTCTTGATATAACCCTCGAGCTGTTGGAGCGCAAGTGGTTCGTCGTCGATGATAAGGCATTTAATCATGGTGTTGTTTTTTTATGAGGTGAGAGGGATGGTGAGGCTGACAGTGTAATCGTTGTCATCGTCCCGGATGTCAAGTTGATAGTCGGTTCCGTAGATGAGGTCGAGCCGTTGGCGTGTGTTCTTTATTCCAACACCTCCTTTGTCGGCCTTTTCCGGTTTTTCCGTTCGTTTCTTACTGTTCCGACAACTGAAGTGGAGTTTGTCGTCGTCAGTATGTATGCTCAGTTGTATGAACGATTCGTTCTCGTAGCTGATGCCGTGTTTGAACGCATTCTCCACGAAACTGATGAACAGCAGTGGTGGAATCTGTCGGTCGGGCATCGGTTCCCGGATGTCGGTTTCGATAGCCACTTTGTCGGAATAGCGGATGCGCATCAGTCGGATGTAGTTGCTGACAAAGTCGATGTCCTGTTGCAGGGGAACCAGATTTTTCGTCGCATCGTAGAGCACGTATCTCATGAGCTTGGACAATTGCAGGATGCTTGTCTGCGCTTTTTGCGGGTCGATATCGACCAGCGCGTGTATGTTGTTGAGCGTGTTCATGTGGGATTGTTTTGTGATTTCATAAATAATTGCAGCACAGATATTTATGCAATACCACCAAAGTTGAAAGGTACAAAAAAGTGCAATCCATCAAAAGGGCAAATCTAAGAGTTTTGCAGAGCAAAACCAGCCTTCAAAAGTGAGCAAGATTTAACAATTCATCAAGATTATTTAACTTTCAATTTTGAGGCATTTTTGCCGTTTGCCAAGTCTGGTTGACATTAGAAGCTCATTTTATGGCTTCGTTGATGACTCGAAAATCGGCTAAAAACAAGGTTCTTGTACCGCTATTGTATCTTGGGCACTCTAAGTGTCTGGGATTCAATGGCGGTTAATAATTCAAAGTCAACTTTGGATAATCCAAACGGCTGTCAACTTTCTTTTTTGTTGACTACTGTTTGTTTGCCGTGTCAATCGTACCAATGTTTATGTTCGCCAGACAGGTAATCTTTGGTTCATATTAATTGAAAAAGGTAGGGAAAAGAAAGGATGAGGTAACACTTTGAGGCAAAAAGGGGATTTCTTAGGCTGCTTTTATTCTTTTTCTTCAAAAAAGTTTGGCTATTCAAAATAAAAGCAGTACCTTTGCGCCACGAGAACCCGCCAAGCCTCTTCACAATGCTTAAATCGGCGGGTCGTTTTGTTTTATTATGGCACATTATACAAAGACATACTCATCACCAGCTCAGCTGGTGACATTGCTGCAATCTCGTGGACTCCACATTGAGAATGTCGCACGTACGGAGAACTATCTCCGCCACATCGGTTATTACAGATTTAGTGCTTATCTCTATCCTCTTTTGACAACACCGAAGGAAAATCATGTTTTCAAACCAGGAGCCACGTTCAATCAAGCCTTGGACATGTATCGCTTCGACAGGCATCTTCGCCTGCTGATGTTCAACGAGATTGAGAAGATTGAGATAGCCGTCCGTAGTGCCATTATCAACATAACGAGCCGTGAGACAGGGAATCCCTTTTGGATGACCGACCCGACGTGTTTCTATGATACCAGCACCTTTGCCAAGACAAAGCAGCTGATAGATGTAGAACTGGCAAAGTCGCGCGAAGATTTCATTGAACATTTCCGCAACACTTATTCTGACTCATACCCCCCTTCTTGGATGTTGGCTGAGATACTTCCCTTGGGTGTGCTGACAAGGATATACGATAACATCAGGAGCAACCAGATTCGAAAGAAGATAGCACAAGAGTTTTCCCTGGGAGTGCCAGTCTTTAACTCATGGATGACAATTATCACTGTTGCCAGAAACAACTGCGGTCATCACGCTCGCGTATGGAACCGTACATTTGCTCTGAGGGTTTTGACTCAGCGACGTATGGCGCGTCCTTGGATTGCAATTCCAGTCAACCAAAAGAAAGCCTATTTCAGTCTCTGTATCATTAAATTCTTCCTTGACATCATTTCGCCGAACAACGACATGAAGGCAAAGATTGATGCCCTACTCAGTTCCTACCCGTCCATTGACATCAATGCGATGGGCTTTCCTCGTGGTTGGGAGGCTGAGCCATTATGGAATACACCAATTGCTTGATATAAAAAGACAGATAAATCGGAATTTATGGAAATCAATAATAGACCCAACCCCAATGAGGCTTTTCCGAATCCGAAGATTCCAAGCCTCTGCTTCATCAAGAACGTGGTGAAGAACCCGCGTATCATCATCGGCGACTATACCTACTACGATGATGTGGATGGTGCTGACCAGTTTGAGAAGCATGTCACTCATTTCTACGACTTCATAGGTGACCGGCTGATTATTGGCAAATTCTGCGCTATTGCCAAGGGTGTGGAGTTTGTCATGAATGGAGCCAATCATAGGATGGACGGTGTGACAACCTATCCGTTTTATGTCATTGGTGGTGACTGGGGAAGTGCCATTGCTCCAGTGAAAGATGAATTGCCTCTGAAGGGTGATACCGTTGTGGGCAATGATGTCTGGATTGGCCAGCATGTTACCATCATGCCAGGCGTTCATATAGGCGACGGTGCAATTATCGGAGCCAACTCTGTTGTTGCCTCAGACATTCCTCCATACGCTGTTGCCGTGGGAAATCCCTGCCGAGTGGTCAGGATGCGTTTTGATGACGAATTCATCGCCTTTCTGCTGCAACTGAAATGGTGGGATTGGGACATTGAGAAAATTGAGCGCAATTTCAAAGCTTTGTCAAGTGGTGATTTATCATTGATCAGAAACCTATAAATTCGAATTTTATGGTAACTTGTTTTGATGTATGTGAGATTCTTGAAATGCTGTCTGAAGCATCTGTAAAGGTATTTTTGGACGGCGGTTGGGGTGTCGATGCACTTATAGGCAGAGAAACAAGAATACATAACGACATCGATCTGTTCGTAGAGAAGAAAGACTACTGTATAACCATATCCGTGATTACAGGGAAGGGATACAGAGAAGTTATAATGGACTATACGACCGACAGCCATACTGTCTGGAAAGATGACAACGGAAGAATAATCGATCTGCATTGTTTCGAATATGTCGAAGATGGAATTCTATATGACGGATACACTTTCCCAAGCGAAACTTTCTCAGGTAAAGGAAAAATCGGGAATATTGAGGTGTTCTGCATAAACCCGGAGGCACAGGTACAGTTCCATCTTGGATATGAATACGATGAAAATGATGTCCACGATGTTCTGTTGTTATGCAGAACTTTCAATCTTGAGATACCGGAGCAATATAAAACTCACATCTGATTCAATATGCTATGATTACTGATAGTTATGATATTGAAACTGAACCAATGATCAATCTGTTTGATTTCTACGGCAGACGTGGAGATTTTGCAGATATATGCCTGATAATATTCTCGAAGGAAATTCATCGGCATTTACTTGATTCCTACGAATCTGAAATTATTGCAACTATGTCGGCTTGCAATGGCGACACGCATATCTATAAAACAACTTATAAAGGAGTTACGATAACTTTCTACCTGTCAGGAATAGGTTCAGCAGTAGCATCCTCTCAATGTCATCTTGCAAGCTGGCTAACTGGAGCATCAAAGTTCATTATGTTCGGTTCCTGTGGCAGTCTTGACCGTACAACCACACAAGGTAGATTTATCATACCGACACAAAGTTACAGAGGGGACGGGTGTTCATATTATTTTGCAGCACCATCCGACTATATTGATATAGCCGCAAGCAAGGAACTTTCCATAATTTTCGACAAATTATCTGTACCATATATTACAGGTAAAATATGGACGACAGATTCGATGATCAGAGAAACAAAAGGACTTGTACGCAAACGTATGGAAGAAGGGTGCATCGCTGTAGAAATGGAATTGGCTGGAGTTCAATCTGTGTGCGACTTCTACAATTTGAAGTTGTATGCTTTTTTTGAAGCAGGTGACATTTTGGATACAAATGGATATGAAGCCAAAGGCTTGAACAATGCCAACCATAGTTTAAACAAACTTTATATTGCTTTAGAAACGGCAACCTACATCTGAAGTATATCAGAATTGTGAATTCCAATTTATCGGACTGCTATATCATATAGCAGCGGCCTATCTCGATATCCCTTGCTGGAACTTCTGTATTCGCCCATCATATCTGCCATCGGCAATGTCGTGGACTTCATGGTCGGCACGTCTGAGTTCGTTGGCATTGAACCTGCCCAAGGTGCTTGCCAGCCATACAAACCAGTCTGCCACCTGCTTCAAGGTGGCACTTGCCAGTTCGGCAAACATCTTCATGTAGTGCATGATGGCGTATGACTCATTGTCCCTGAAGATGTCACCATGCTTGCCACCACGACCTCCGAAGCCCGAATAGGCAAAGTCTTGGATGGCTTTGATGCAGAATTGCAAACCCTCGTCAATGCGGTAGATATAGGCAGACATGGCAAAGAACATCGGGTCTTGCCAGTTGCCACGCTCCTTAATGGTGTAGAAGTCCCGCAGCTTCTCGTCGGCTTTCGCTGACAGTTTACCCACCTCCTGTTTTTTTGCTTCAATAGTACAATCAAGAGATTGGGAGCGGTTCGTCTTGGTTCTGATGTCAAGGTCGAGCCGGTTGCTGCGCTCTGCTTTCGTGCGGTTGGCACTTGTCAGATAGTCGTGTTCCTTCCACAAGTCTGCCACTTCCGTTTTCGCCGCCTCGACCTCTGCATCCGCTTCTTCCTTCTCGGCGGCGGCTTTCTTTGCCTCTTCCTGGAGCTGCTTCTTCTTGTTCTCCTGCTTCTGGATGATGAAGTCGTTCCGTTCCAGATGGTCAATTCCTGTCTCAGACTTCTTCTGCCCTCGCTGCATGTCCAATGTCTCAGCTACCAAATCTTGGATGGCAGACATGTCCTCAGCATTCAACTTGAAGGACTTGCCCGTGTCGTGGTTCATCCAGTCCCAGATGATATGAGCATGGTAGTTCGGTTCCCACGATGCGGGGTCGTTAGTGTCCTCATAATGCCCCTCATCCTTATGGATGTGTATCTGTAAGGCTCTGATGCCCCACCTCTCATGCACTCTTTCGGCATAGCGCAAAAGGTCTTCCATCGTCGTGTCGGGCTTGATGTTCACAACACCTTCACGGATGGGGCTGCACCCCTGACGGACACGCTGCTTGCCTTTCTTGTCGGTAAACTTCACGTCCTTCTCCTGCATCGCCCTGCCAGTCTTCTGCTTCACCATGATACGGATGTCGTCATAGTGCTGCTGAAGACTGACACCCTCCATGTCAGGTGCGACATACACTTCATTCAGATGGGCCAGGTCTCTGCGGATGTAAAGCATGGCAGGATTGAGGGATGCGATGTAGTCTGCGTCCCTCCTGTTGTGCCGCTCACTCTGGGAGATGTTGCACGGCTTGATGTGCTCGGATGCTTTTGCTGTTGTTGCCATATTTCTGCTTTTGTGGATTTGCTGTATAATTGGTCATCGGGGTATCGGGGCGGAGCCTTGATTGGAGGGCGCAGGGAGAGAGTCACTTCCTGCTCAGGGGTCTTGGGGGCAGATGCCACTGAGCGGAGCGTCCAGAGAGAAGGTCACTCTTTGGTCCGGGTTCTCAGGGGTGAAACTCATGAGCGAGGTTTCGGGGCAGCGCCCTGAACGGGTCAAGGGCAGCGCCTTGTGGGTTCTTAGGGCAAAGCCATGAGTCCCTCGGAAGAGCCCACAACTACGAAAGCGGAGCGTGTAGTTATAGTGGGCTATAACAAGGCAAGCCTTTTTCTCCCCGCACCACGTCCCGGACTGCCACGCTGTGCTCATGCCTCTATTTCTTTCCCTACTGTCGATACCTCTTGGAGCAAGCTCTCGTCTTGATGGCAAGAAAGCTGCTGTGCCTCTTCCACGACAGTAGGTTGTTTGTTCTCTTCTCGCATACCATCAGACTGGAGATTGCTGCTTGTTGGATAATGGCGGTTGTCAGCAACAGTTTCGCTTGAAGACTGACAGACTGGACTCACGCGCTCGCGTAGATTATCATTAGATGGTAGGGAAAGAGAAGGAGTAAGGCAATGCTCCTTCTTCACTTCAGCCAGAAATTCGGACGATATGACCTTAGTCACGTTGCCTGTATCGGCAGAAGATCTCCCACCTGAATCTGTTGTTGGTGTCGGCTTGCAGACTTCAACTGTTTCTGCACTGCTTTTAGGTGGGACATGGTTAGTCTGTCTTGTCGGTTTCTCAATGGGTTTAACCATAGGGTTGCTGACAAAGAAAGGATTCTTGATTGTCCGCTGATCCGTGAACCAGACTGACAGGCACAACAGTGTGTGGATGGTCGTGCGGTTTGACGGTTCAGAACGGAGAATACCCATCTGATTGAACTCCCTGATGATTCTGGTGGCGGTCTTTCGGTTGCAACCCCACATCAGGGAAAGCTCGACCTTTGAAGCCATGAACTGCCCAGGCTGTAGGACAGCTGAGAAATGGGTCTTGGTCACGGTTGTCTGTTCCATGACCGCCAGACGGATGAAGGTCTTGAAACACTTCATACGGTTGATGTCCTGGCATTCATCCGACAGGTAATCATACTGTGCTTCATTCAGAAGCGTACTGTATCTGATATTGGCGTATCGCATAATGACAAGTGGTTTTAATGAGGAAGTGGGACTGTCATGTCCCACCTCCGAAAGTAAGAATCATTGTTGCTGGACGGCAGCTGGCTTGTGCCGTTTCTTCTCACGCATTTGCTCCAGATGGGCATCAAACTCTGCCTGTTCCTGCTCGGAGAGGGTATAAGGCTTGTCGTATGCCCCTCCGCTCTGGATCCACTCAATGAGTTCCTTCTTAAAGAAGTAGAGCTTGTTGCCACGCTTGCGGTATGGGATGCGTCGCTCAGAGGTGAGAGAGTACATCGTGGAGCGTTTCTTGCCAATGAACTGACAAGCTTCGTCCATCGTCATCATCTGGTCATCATCCTGGATTGGGGATGAACCGTCCGCTTCCTTTTTTTCGTCAAGGCGGCTAATCACATAGTCCACCTTGGTCAGGAGTTCACCGACTGCCTTGGGCAACTGGTCGAACGAGAGATTGTTTGTTACATTATCCATGTGATTGAATTGAAGTTGATAAATGAATGGTATATCAATGAGCAAGTGTTTCTTTGTCTGTAGTGGCACTTTCACTGGCATCATCCTTCAATGAAATGCGCTCTGATGCGTCACGTTTCAGTTCGTTGACCACCTCTGCATACACCTGTGTTGTGGCAAGGTTGCTGTGGGTAAGCAGCTTGCTTACGGTGTAGATGTCCGTTCCTCCTGCCAGTTGCAAGGTGGCGAATGTATGACGGAAGCAGTGAAAAGTGATATGCTTGGTGATGCCAGCAGCCTTTATCCAGTCTTTGAGGTGGGCGGCAACCAGGTTTGGTGTCAGTTTCTTGAATACCTGCCCCTCTCCACGATCGCCGCACAGGGCAAGTGCCTCCTCGCTGATTGGCAGGATGGCATCGGTCTTTGTCTTCTTGGTGGTGATGTCAAGCACCCAGCCGCCATCGCCCGACTTCTTGATGTTCTCCCACTGGAGCAGGATGCAGTCGGACAGGCGAAGACCCGTAAGGCAGGAGAACAGTCCGGCACGGCGTAGCACATCACTCTTACACTCAGCCTTGGACAGCGCAACAAGTTCCTCCTTGGTCAGGTACTGCCGCTTGTTGCCGTGTCCTTTAGCCTTGACAAGTTTCTTGGCTATGTTCTCCTTGATATGTCCGTCATCGTATGCCATACGAAGGGCGGCTTTCAGCTTTACGAGGTGGTTATTGGCGGTGGTGGGCATCATCGGCTTGCCGTTATGATAGCACTCTGCCGACAAAAGATAATCAACAAACTTCTGGCAATACGCTACATCGAGGTCGCAGAAGCGACACTCGCCACCCGAATATTTGACGAAGTGCTTGTAGGCAGCCTCCCAGTTTGCCTTGTTGGTTGTCTTGTTCATACACTGCTTGAAGTAGTCAAGAAAGCTCTCCTGACCTTTGGAGCGGTCGAGGAAACCGAACTCCTCGTTGATGATGGACTCCGTGCGGCGGCACTTGATAAGCTCTGCCTTCTGCATGATACTGCGGTTGTACTCCTGCTGAAACTTCTCAGTAGGGTTGGAATAAATGTATAAGCCTAGATACTCGCGTCGTGACAGACGGCCAGTCTTCGGGTTGCGGATTGGTGGGTAGAAATCGAGATAAAGGGATGTCTGCCCGTTCTTGATGGGTCGCTTCCGCACTGTGACCTTGGTACATAAATTCGTCATATCTGCTATTTTATATTGTTATTACATTTGTCTATATTCGGTTGTCCTTTGCTGCCCTTCATGGGCGGTCTGGACTTCAAGCGATTGCAAAGTTACGCCCTTTGTTTAGGTTGCGCCTAAAATGTTGACCCTCAATGCATCATATTTAACCTGAGTTAGCGTTTGAGTATGAAATTGCTGCGAAAATCATACTATAAACGGGGCTGATAGTTGCACTGCATTTATTATTGCCATTGGCTTCAAGACACTTCCAAAGGAGGGGTACATCTTTTTCGGACGGCACTGCAAAGTTAGAGAGAGCAAAGCTACAATCGGGGTACAACGGTCTAAAACCAGCCGTTTTGAGCCTCGGATTGCAGGATTGGTTCTAACCATCGCTGCAAGTAGTACCAACATTTGTATTCTCATATCCAGCTTCATGTCCGTTTCGCCTTGGTGCTGGCACTCGTTTTCTCGGCATTCTTTCGGGCTGCTTCCCAGTCCGCTTTGAGGTAGAGATTAGCCCTGCCACCTTTGGTTTTCTTGATGCGGACACCGTGTGTCTCGGCAAAACGGCGTACTTGCGTCTTACCCAGACCATACTTCTGCATGATGTCGAAGCAGGTGTAGTATGCTTCCTGCTGTGCCTTGCCTTGTTCCTCATCGTACTTGGCAATAGCCTTCTCAACATCCTTTTTCCTGAAGGCAGTCGTACCCCAGGCATGAACGGATGCCAACTGATAGCGGTTGCGTATCTCATACAGGCGACCGTACTTGATGTTGAACTTGCTCATTACCTCTGCCATAGTATAATGGGTTTTGTGAGTAACATCTTCAGGGGCTTTCTCACTGGCTGGTGTCATGCGGCACTTGGCTCTCTTGTTCACGTTGCCCGTCTCTGGCTTGGCAGTAGTTATACTATTCTTCTTTTCCCTTTTGTTATTATTAAAAGGAAGGGATGAAGAAGGTAGCACGACATTACCACCTTGCCTTTGGGCAAAGTCTGTAAGTTCCTGTAGGCTGATGCGTGTCATCCGCTTGCCGAGGTTGACGGCTTTCAGTCTGCCGGAGGCAATAAGCAGTCGCACCATCTTTGAGCTGACAGAGATGGCAACGGAGGCATCCTTCACGGACAGAAGGATGTTAGGAATTTGTGAAGTTTGATTCTTGCCCATATCGAGTAATTTTGTCAATTTCTGCCGTTTTTCGGGGGATGGTCCCTGACGGAAACCAATTAAGCGGATTTAAGAGGAAATAAGGTGATTTAAGGGAACACCCTACGAACCCTCTGCTCATCCACCCGAGGTACAATGGCGGTACAAAATTACTCTAAAAGGGGCAAACGCGCAATAGGCAAAGAATAAGGTTAGTTAAGCGGAGTTAATTGTAAGACAGCGTTTTACACGATTTGATTTAAGGTTTGTTTCGGTTTGTTTTGACCTAATTTAATCGGTGAAGAATCCATGAGGAAGTGCGGGTTGATCTGGTATTTCAGATATTGCAACTGTTGCTCAAGGTTTTTTCTTTCAAGTTCGCGAATGGCTTTCGCCGTATTCTCGTTCTTGAAATAATATTTTAAGCCGAGGTTCATGCCGAACATGAGTATGAGAATGAACACGGCAATCAGTTGATGCTGCTCGAGTGGCGGCGGTGGCGGCATCCGGTGTCGCTTTCCTACTGCCTGCTTGTCAGGTGATACGTTTCCGTTCTTTATTGGTGATGGGTGTCTGTCCTTGTCGTGTATTTCCCGTCTGGGAGGTAGTGGTGGCTTGTGTTGGCTCTCGAAGAGTACGACCCCCAGCAAGAGGAGCGCTGTGATGAGGAGGTATAGCAGTTTCTTCCGTTTGTAGATGAGCAGGGGGGCGAGCAGGAAGTTGTGCAGCAGGAAAATGGCGAGGAATACCGCAAACATTTTCCATATCTGCATGATTTCATTCCAGTTGAACGGTGTCGTAGCATCTGTAGCCGTTCGTATGTACAGACTTAGGAGAGGGGCTATGAACAAGATTATCCATAGCCCGAGGTAAATAAGATTCTCTTTCAGACAGTTTCTTTTCATGACGTTTTAATGTTATGGCATCATTCCTCCCATTGGGCCTCCGCCTCCGCCCATGCCGCTATAGTTGCTGGTGGTGACCATTTTCGAGAGTGTGGCGCTGAACAGATTGCTGCCGCCACTGACCGTTGCTCCTGTTACGAACCCGTTGAAGCTGCTTCCACCACTGACTGTTGCACCGGAAGAAACCGTGCATTTGCTGCCTTTTGCCAATCCCGGCGACGAGAGCAAGAGGGTATATTGACTGTATGCGCGTGGCAGTTTGAACGCGAAGAGATTGGTGCCCGAACTGTTTGCAAGTGCGATGTAGGTGTCTGACGACAGGTTGGTGCCTCCGAGGATGACTGCCGGTTGCTTGCAGGCACTTTCTGTCGGGGTGGAGGTGTCGCCTCCGATACCGATTACGGTTCCGCCTGTGATGGTGAATGTGCTGTTGTCGCAGTCGAATCCGCCTTCTGGTTGTGTTGAGCCGATGGCAATGACCACTCCTCCGCTGACGATCAGTGTGCCGTTAGAGTCGATGGCGTCGTTGTTGGTGGCATAGCAGAATGTTTCTCCACCCGTGAATTTGAGTCCATTCGCAGCGTTGATAGCATCGTCGTAGGTGTAAACCTGTACGGTTCCTCCACTGACGGTCATGATGTTTTTGCTCTCAATACCTTCCGAGTTGACACCACCTGTGCAGCGTACCATGATGTTTCCGCCGTAGATGTTCAGGTTGTTGTCTGCTTTAATACCTTTCGGTGACGTTTTGTAGGCATCGGGTATGCGGTCGGGGTCGTTGACGTTGGAATACTGTCCGTAGGCGTAGATTTTTCCTGTCGTAATCACTTTCACCGTTCCGCCGTTGAAATTGAGGTCGATGTCACCACTGATGCCTTTTCCTCCTTTTCCTGTACTCTTGAGCAGCAGTTCTCCATTATTCATGTTGAAAGTGCTGTCGCATTTCACTGCCGCACAGGCTTTCACTTCATTGTCCGTATCGTCCCATTCGCCGTCGCCGCTTGTCAGGACGGTTGTCCGTCCGCCATTGATTTCGATGGTTCCATCGCTCGACAATCCTTTGGCAGCCGTTCCGCTCACCTCCACGTTGATGACACCTCCGTTGACGATGATGGAGTCATTGGCTTTGATGCCGTTGCCGGCAGTTGATTTCACGTATATGTTATTTCCCGGACGAAATTTCACGTAGTCATCGCTGGCGATACCTGCCTTGCAGTTGGCATAGATTTCGAGTGTGCCATTGCCGCTGAAGAGCAGTTTGCCTTCTCCGAAAATGGTTCCTTTCATGTCTTCCTCACCGTATTTTGTGTATGACGTGCCGTCGGTAAGCTTATTGGCGGTTCCCTGTACTATATTAATATAGGTGCGTTTTTTGCTCTGACTGTTAATCGCAGGTCCACTCGGGTTGGTGATATCCACACCATTGAGGTTGATTTCGAACTTCTTGTCGCTGTAGATTTTGAACGACCCGTTTGTGGTGGAGCCGCTCAGGTCATATCTCACTCCTTTGACAGTCGAATTAACGGTCACGTTTGCACCGTTGGTTTCTATAGTCACACCGTCTATCGTACCGCTGACGGTAGTTGAGGTTCCTGTGTAGTTGATGGAAATCACGTCATCGAAGGTGTTGTTTTCCAGAATATCCTCATCGTCGGCAGCATAAGTTTCCGTCTCGCTGAGTGCCACCTTGTTGACGGCAACATCGAACGAGGTCAGTTCCCCGATATTGGCAGACGTTCCACCTTCTGCTTCAGGGAAAGACATTCCCGGGTCGAAATCAGCAGTGATGTCATTATCCGTAGTGCAGGCAACAATCATTGCCGTCACCAGCAGCGTCCATATAAATCTGAATCTTTTCATCATGCAATCCTTTCTTTTTTGTGTTAATACCTTGTTGATGTTGCAAAGGAAAGCTGATTTCTTCTCATTTGCAAAAACAATCAGCGGATTGGCTGTTTTCTTCAGTGAAAGGTGTGGTTCTGTTTCGTCTGTCGTTAGTGCAAAGATACGGGAAAATAATGAAAAACAAATGAATTTGCTTTGTTTTTCGCTCGATTTTTTTCGTAACATTGGCTTCGCCCAAGTTTTTCGCATAGCTCAAGGGAACTTCTCACGCGGAAAAACTCAAATAAAATTTGGTTTTTCGCTCACTTAATCGTAACTTTGTAACGTCGTAATAGATTGTGAAATAGAAAGAATATGGATGAAAATATAGAAGAAATGCCTCAGCAGGAGGAAGAAGCAAGAAGTGATTATCGCCCGGGAAATAAGTTTGATGCATCAGCCGTCCGTCATTTGAGTGGAATGTATGAGACTTGGTTCTTGGATTACGCCAGTTACGTTATCCTCGAGCGTGCCGTACCCCATATCAGCGACGGACTGAAACCCGTGCAGCGACGCATCCTGCATTCGATGAAACGGATGGATGACGGGCGCTATAACAAGGTGGCGAACATCGTCGGACATACCATGCAGTTCCACCCCCACGGCGATGCCTCAATAGGCGACGCCTTGGTGCAGATGGGACAGAAAGACCTGCTGGTGGATACGCAGGGAAACTGGGGAAACATCCTGACGGGTTCGAGTGCCGCTGCTCCACGATACATCGAGGCACGGCTGTCGAAATTCGCTTTGGACGTGGTGTTCAATCCGAAGACCACCGACTGGAAAATGTCGTACGACGGGCGCAACAAAGAGCCTATCACCCTGCCCGTGAAGTTCCCGTTGCTGCTGGCTCAGGGAGCCGAAGGCATTGCCGTCGGACTCTCGTCAAAGATTCTTCCGCACAATTTCAACGAACTTTGCGACGCGGCGATTAAAAGTCTGCGTGGCGAAGAGTTTGAACTCTATCCGGATTTCCCCACAGGCGGTTCTATCGATGTGTCGAAATACAATGGCGGACAGCGTGGCGGCAGTCTGAAGGTGCGTGCCAAGATAGAAAAACTCGACCAGAAGACACTCGTCATACGCGAAATACCTTTCTCAAAAACGTCAGAGTCACTGATAGAGAGCATCACCAAAGCCATAGAGAAAGGTAAAATCAAGGCACGCAAGGTGGAAGACCTCACCGCCGCCAGCGTCGAGATACAGATACACCTCGCACCGGGCATCTCGAGCGACAAAACGATTGATGCGCTCTATGCCTTCACTGACTGCGAAATCAATATCTCGCCGAACTGCTGCGTGATAGAAGACAACAAACCGAAGTTCCTGACCGTCAGCGACGTGCTGAAGAAATCGGCAGAACAGACGAAGCGGCTCCTCAAGCGCGAACTGGAGATTCGGAAAGACGAATTGCTCGAGCAACTCCATTTCGCTTCATTGGAAAAAATATTCATTGAGGAGCGTATCTATAAAGGCGAACCTTTCGAGAACGCACCGACCGTCGATGCTGCCTGCGAATATATCGACGAGCGGCTGACACCGTTCTATCCGCAGATGATTCGCGAGGTGACCAAGGACGATATCCTGCGGTTGCTGGAAATCAAGATGCAGCGCATTCTCAAGTTCAACAGCGACAAGGCTGACGAAGCCATCGCAAAGATGAAGGCAGAGGTGAAGGGCATCAACCGCGACCTGGCACACATGACGGACGTGGCGGTGAAGTGGTTCGAATATGTCAGGGAGAAATATGGAGCCGACCATCCACGGCAGACGGAAATCAAGAACTTCGACACGATTGAGGCGGTAAAGGTGGTTGAGGCAAACGAAAAACTCTATATCAACCGCCAGGAGGGATTCATCGGAACGGCACTCAAACGCGACGAGTTCGTCTGCAACTGCTCCGACATCGATGACATTATTATATTTTATAAGGACGGAAAATACAAGGTGGTGCGTATAGCCGACAAGCTGTTTGTTGGGAAAAACATCGTGCATCTGCAGGTGTTCAAGAAAAACGACAAGCGCACAATCTACAACGTGGTCTATCGCGATGGCAAGCAGGGAACGTATTTCATCAAGCGCTTCTTCGTCTCGTCCATCACCCGCGACCGCGAATACGATGTCACACAGGGCACACCAGGCTCGAAAATCGTCTATATGACCGCCAATCCGAACGGCGAGGCGGAAGTGATCAAAGCCATTTTCGATCCCGCTGCAAACCGCAAGCGCCCGTTCGTCTTGAAAGACTTCTCCGAAGTTCCCATCAAGGGGCGCATCTCTAAGGGAAACATACTGAGTAAATATCCGCTGACACGCGTCGGACTGAAGAGTCATGGTCATTCCACGCTCGGAGGACGCAAGGTGTGGTATGACCCCGACGTGAACCGTCTGAACTACGACGAGCACGGACTGCTGCTCGGAGAATTCAACGAAGACGACTCCATCCTGATTGTCCTGAAGAACGGCGACTTCTATATCACCAACTTCGATGTGAACAACCATTATGAAGACAACATCGAGCGCATCGAGAAATATGATAAGGACAAGGTATGGACAGCCGTCCTGTTCGATGCCGACAACAAGAACCAACTCTATGCCAAGCGCTTCCTGATGGAGGCAACCAAGCGCCACCAGAACTGGTTCAGCGACAATCCTGAGTCGAAACTCCTCTATCTGAGCGATCGTCCCTATCCTCGCATTCGGGTGAATTTCGGCGGCAATGATGTGTTCCGCACACCGATGGAGATAGAGCTGGAGCAGTTCGTCGGCATAAAAGGATTCAAGGCACACGGCAAACGTGTGACTGCCTGGAACGTGGACTATATCGAAGAACTGGAGCCGACCCGCTTCCCGGAGCCACCAGCGCAGGAGGAACAGCCGGCGGAGGAAACTGAAGAGGCGGATGAGGAGACTGTGAACATACCCGTTTCGGACGAACCGAACGGTGAACATAACGAACAGAATACACAACTAAGTCTTTTCCCTGATGAAGAATAAATGGATTTTTCTGCTGCTCACCATTCCGCTGTGGACTTTCGCACAGAGCGAGAAGGGCAATCCCAATGACTGGCACGGTGCATCGGGCACTCGGGTAGTCAACGGAACCAATGTGAAAATGTTGGGAATAGGCGTGGGAAATATCCTGGACACTTACATCTCGCCCGAGAAATACAAGGGACTGGACCTGCGCTATATCTCCATGACCGACCGGCAGAGCAACCGTCATAAGCACATCTCCTATCGGACGGTCCATCAGGGGGAATTCAACTACACCCACAACCGTGCCGACAACAACAACGAACTGGGCGGCTTGTACAACTTCCAGTATGCCGTGCACTACAACTGGAGCCTGTTCAGCAACCAGCTGCAGGTGCATGCGGGTGGTGGCATCGATGCCAGTCTCGGCTTTCTCTATAACACCCGCAACCAGAACAACCCCGCTCAGGCACGCCTCTCCGTCAATCTCGCACCATCGGCAGGCATCCGCTACGAGATGTGGGCATTTAAGAAACACTGCCACCTGAACTACGACGTGCAGTTTCCGCTCGTCGGCGTGATGTTCTCACCCAACTACGGACAGTCTTACTACGAGATTTTCAACGAGGGAAACTACGACCACAACATCGTGCCGACCACTATCGTGAGCACCCCCTCGTTCCGACACATGCTCTCTTTCGACTTCCCCGTGGCAAAGACATGGGTGCGCATCGGCTACTACGGCGACTATCAGCAGGCGAAGGTGAACAACCTGAAATATCATAACTACAGCCACATGATTGTCATCGGTATCGTCAAAAACTTCTCCCTAACCCATCTGCTCCCATGAAAAAGATTCTATACCTCCTGTTATGCCTGACTTTCCCCCTCGCCTCGTGCATCGACGAGGACGAATTTCCCGACACACCGCACGGAAATTTCGAAGCGTTGTGGAAAATCATGGACGAGCACTACTGCTTTTTCGATTATAAAAAGCAAACGCTGGGCGTGGATTGGAACGAGGTCTATGCGCGCTATTCCCGCCAGTTCGATGACGGAATGACAGAACATCAGCAGTTTGAAGTGCTGAGCAACATGCTCTCAGAACTGCGCGACGGGCACGTCAATCTCTATTCCTCCTTCGACATGGCACGCAACTGGTCGTGGCACGAAGACTATCCCAAGAACTTCTCCGACACCCTCCAGCGCCATTACCTCGGAACCGACTATCTCATAGCGACGGGACTGCGCTACAAGATACTCGACGACAACATCGGGTATATCTATTGCGGGTCGTTCGCCAACGACTTCGGGTCGGGCAATCTCGACGACATCCTCAACTATATGCTCACCTGCAACGCGTTGATTATTGACGTGCGCAACAACGGTGGCGGAATGATTACCTCTGCCGAGAAACTCGCGGCACGCTTCACCAACAAAGAGATACTCGTGGGATACATGCAGCATAAGAAAGGAAAAGGACACAACGACTTCTCGAAGATGGAGGAGCAGCGCCTGAAACCCTCCACTGGACTGCGATGGCACAAGAAGGTGTGTGTGCTGACCAACCGCTCGGTGTTCAGCGCAGCCAACGAGTTCGTCAAATACATGAAATGCTGTCCCAACGTCATCGTCGTAGGCGACCGCACGGGTGGCGGCGCCGGTATGCCGTTCTCCAGCGAGCTGCCCGGCGGATGGAGTGTACGCTTCTCTGCCTGTCCGATGTACGACGTTAACAAACAGGTGACGGAGTTCGGCATCGACCCCGACCATCGGGTAGATATGCTGCAGGCAGACCAGCTGCGCAATGAAGACACCATCATCGAATATGCCCGCCGCCTGCTGAGGGAATAGACGCTGAGCTAATTGATAATGGATAATGGACAATTGATAAATATGGTTAGGGATATTCTAATTGATAATTGATAATGGATAAATATGATTACTCCAAGCACCCTCTAATCATAATTCTTAACTCTTAATTTTTAATTCTTAATTCAAATTTGCCTTCCCTCGTTCGGCGGAAACATCCGCCCCTACGCAAATGAATCTGTGAAATAAAAAAGCGGGCGGGGAATCAATTGCATTCTCCCGCCCGTTTTTTTATGGTGGTGCGCCTGACAGGAATCGAACCTGCACGTCGTAAGACACTAGATCCTAAGTCTAGCGCGTCTGCCAATTCCGCCACAGGCGCCTTCGTGTATGCTCCCTTGTTGGGGGCATCCCAACTTTTCGGGTGCAAAGGTAATAAATAAATTTGAGAACAGCACAATCTGCGGTTAATAAAAATCGCCCGAAAGAAGCCCCATAACCCTTAAACCCCACCCCTGCCCCTCCCCTAAGAAGGGAGGGGAGTGAACCCACCCCCAACCCCTCCCGAAGGGAAGGGAGGAACCCACCCCTAACCCCTCCCGAAGGGATGGGAGTGAAGTTAGCGTGTCTTTCCTCCGTCAGGCGCTCCCCTCCCTTCTTAGGGGAGGGGCAGGGGTGGGGTTCCCATGCTTCGTGTATTTTCTTTCGTTCGGGTGGATTTACAATCCGCTCCCGTCAGGCGCTCCCCTCCCTTTTTAGGGGAGTGAAGTTAGCGTTTTTCTTCCGTCAGGCGCTCCCCTCCCTTTTTAGGGGAGGGGCAGGGGTGGGGTTTAAGGGTTAGGGAGGGGCCCCCTATATATAATAATGTGTAGGTGTGTTTTTATATCACCCTGGGTTTTGTATATTTATGCATGGGTGGAAGTTTTGGGTTGCTGTTTGTAAACGGTTGCAAATCAGTGTGTTAAGAGGGGTGTTCCAAAAGTTCAACTTTTAGCTTGCGAAAGTTGAACTTTTAGGCGGTGAAAGTTGAACTTTTAGAGCGCAAAAGTTCAACTTTTGGAAAACGAAAGTTCAACGGTATATTTATACGCCCTTTTTTGTATGTTTATACCCATCCTAACCTTTTACCCCACCCCTGCCCCTCCCCTAAGAAGGGAGGGGAGTGCCTGACGGGAGAAGACGCTGCGCTAAATGATAAATTGAGTGATATGGTATTCCGAAAATACACTGAAACGACGAAAAATGCGAAAATCTTTGTTTTCGGACACTTCGATGTTTTCGGATGCTTTCGGGAAATAGCGCCTGGCTAAATGATAAATGATAAAGTAAAAATGTGATTAGTGAAATTTGTGGTGAAAATGCCGATGGTTTCGGGAATTTTGTTTATCTTTGCGGAAAGTAAATGGATATGAATATGACGGCAAGGGGAACGGTTTGGATAGGTGCGTTGCTGTTCGCGTTTTGGTTGGCAGGGTGTGCGCCCGGTCATCAGAAGGAAGAACGGCAGGAGGAACCGCAGGGTGTGGCTCCGGCGGACACGGCACCTGCAGCGGTTGAGGAACAAAAACAGACGGCTGCCGATGTGGAGCGGCGCGTGAAGGAGATTTACGACGCGGTGAGTGCTGCCTATCACAGCAATCCGGGAGAAGAGACGCCGGTTCCCAGCGTTGACCTGGACAAGGATTTCTGCTCGGAATCGTGGAACGAACGGTGCCGGGCGGTAGTGGAGAAAGATGCCCAAAATCCCGATGAAATGGTGTTTTTTGATGCCGACTACTGGGTGATGGGACAAGATTATGACAACCCCCACGCAAAGGACATCAAGGTGGTGAAGATGGACGAGCGGACGGCGGTGGTGGAGCTGCTCCTTCACAATATGTCGGACATCCCCGTGCGCCTGGAGATGGTCTTTGAGCGAGGGAAGTGGTATATCGACAACTTCATCGATTTGAAACACGACATGGATTGGGGAAGGTCGATTGATGAATATTTAAATGAATGATAATGAGAAGAAAACTGTTTTTAATGATGGTGTTGTCGGCGTTCCTGTCGGTAGGAGCGACGGCACAGACGGTGCGCAACGCATCGAACGCAACGATAGGGAAAATCGAGACTAACGGGACAGTGCGCAACAGTTCAAATGCCATGATAGGAAGGATTGAAAGTAACGGGACAGTGCGCAACAGTTCAAATGCCATGATAGGAAGGATTGAGAGCGACGGAACGGTGCGTAACGGTTCAAACGCGATGATAGGAAGGATTGAGAGAGACGGGACTGTCCGCAACGGTTCAAACGCGATGATAGGAAGAGTCGAGAGCGACGGGACGGTGCGCAACAGTTCAAACGCCACCATTGGATATGCGCGGGGAATAAAGAAAGAGTGGGCGGCAGTCTTCTTCTTTTTCGGGATGTTTTAAGGGGAGAGGGCGGATTGGAAATCCGCCGTACGGGAGAAGGCAAATCTGGTCTTTGCAGATTGATAATCCACCGTACGAGAGAAGGCAAGTGAATGGGAGAAGGCAAATCCTGTCTTGGCATGTGGGCGGGTACGCCGGTTTGCTCCTGTGTGATAAGAAAAAGGAAACATTTAAATGATAGAATGACGATGGGAAATACAACTTGGACAGATGTCCGCAAACGGACGTTGACCGATTATTACAATCTGCCGGAAGAGGCGCAGCGGCGGGCTGACGACCTCTTCGCACGGATGGATGCCCTTGCCGCCGAATGTGCTGATCAGGGACAGTTTGAACAGCAGCTGCTGACAACGGGGCTGAGTGAAGAATACAACCAGTTGGTGGCGAGTTGCTCGGCGTATGCCAAAGTCCTCATTGATGGTGAGGAGAAGACGAAGGACGAAATCATCGCAGACCAGCGGAAAAACACTGCAAAAACAGCAGCGGCAGAAGCGGCGAAGAGTCAGGCGCGGCAACAGGTCAGTGCTGCCCTCACGCAAGTGCTCCCCGACGAGGTCAACAGGGTGCGCCTGTATGGTCTTCGCGGGCTGCCAATTATCGGTGATATCATTCGCCGCGCCGAACAGATAGATTCCCTCCGGTGGATGTTCGGATTCAGGAAGAAAGGTGAGGAATAGCCCGCTTGCTTACGAATTGAAAGGTAGGAGTTGCATAGGAGTCAGGTAGGAGGTAGGTGGGAGGATGAGAAACAGGAGTGTAACAAATTAAAAGCAAAATAAAGATATGTGTACAACAAAACGCGTTTTTGAGATTTTCAAACAGTTGAATGCGGTGCCCCGTCCGTCGCACCACGAGGAGAAAGTGGCAGACTTTCTGTGTGACTTTGCCAAGCGGCTGGGGCTGGAATATGATCGCGACGAGCAGAACTGCGTAGTGATTAGAAAGCCGGCGACACCCGGTTGCGAGGGAGCGACCCCTATCGTGATACTGAACCACATGGATATGGTGTGCGTGGGGATGGACGACCCGCTCCATACACCCATCGAGGCATACGAGGAAAATGGCTGGATGAAGGCGCGCGGCACGTCGCTCGGCGCCGACAACGGCATCGGTCTGTCGATGGCGCTGGCAGTGCTGGAAGACAAGAATATCGTGCACGGACCGCTCGAGGTGATGACGACCACGAACGAGGAGGACGGCATGTCGGGAGCAGCCCACCTCTCCCCGGATTTCATCAAAGGGCGGAAGGTGATTAACCTCGATTCGGAAGACTACAACACCATCACGACAGGGGCGGCAGGCGCTTACCTGCAGTTCCACCGCATCCCCTTCCACCGTCAAGCGGCACCGGGAGGCAAACGGCGGTGGTACCGGCTGCGCATCGAAGGCGGACAGGGCGGACACTCGGGCGTGGACATCAACAAGGGACGGGCGAGTGCCGTCGTGCTGACGTGGGCGCTTCTGGCAGCGATATACAACGACTACGACTTCGACGTGGCGTCGATTCAGGTGGGCGAGGCAAATGCGTCCATCGCCTCGACGGCAGAAGTGGTGGTGTGTGTGCCCTCCGGCGAGGCGGCAGAGTTTGTCAAGGCGCAACAAGACTGTCTGAACCAATGGATTCGGGAAGAATACGGCGAGAACGACCCCGGTGTGCACTGCGTGATAGAGAAATGTGAGAAGCAAGACACCGTCATCGAGCGGAAGGCGATGGAGGCACTGATGCTCTGTCTGGAACAGGTTCCGCAGGGCGTGGTGAAGATGAGCGAGACGATGGAAGGGACGGTGGAGACATCGAACAACGTGGGGCGAATCGTTACGGAAAGCGACCACCTGTTCGTATCGACCCACACGCGGAGTTTCATCGATGCCGACATGATTGCCTTGGGAGAAGAGATTAAGAAGGTGTTCGGCGAGAACGGCGGGAGTTCGGAACTCATCATGTCGGCACCGGCATGGCAGGAGAACCAACACTCCGACTTCATCAATATGGTTTCAGACACGTTCAACGACGTGCTGGGATGGCATCCGCACAAGGTAGCCATGCATTTCGTGCTCGAAGCCGGCTTCTTCGTGCAGAAATATCCAGGCATAGAGATGGCGAGCATCGGTCCGCGCATCGTCGAGCCCCATTCAACCAACGAACGTGTGGAGCTGTCAACGATTGACGACATCTGGAAGGTGTTCCTCGAATTGCTGAGAAGGTTGGCTGAATGAGAATTTAAGCCAAACCGAACCCCGTCGTAGGGGCGGATTGGAAATCCGCCGTACGGGAGAAGGCAAAAATTACTGAAAAGGAAACCCTGTCACCCTCTAATCATCATTCTTAATTTTTAATTCTTAATTCTTAGGGGTGGGGTGGCGGATGTTCGGATCTTGTGTTAAAAATGTGAGAGAGCGTTAAAAAATGTGCAAAAAGATGGTTTTCAGAATAAATTTAGTACATTTGCACCCCTATAAAGAATATTGACAAATGAAAATGGAGGATTTAACAGCAATTTCGCCCATCGACGGCCGTTATCGTAGTAAAGTAGAGCCATTGGCAAACTATTTTTCGGAATATGCCCTTGTCCGGTATCGTGTTCAGGTGGAGATAGAATATTTCATTGCCTTGTGCGAATTGCCGTTGCCTCAGCTTTCCACATTCGACCACAGTCTGTTTGGCGACCTGCGCCATATTTATAAGGACTTTTCGGTGGATGATGCCCGTCGTGTGAAGGAGATAGAACAGACGACGAATCACGACGTGAAAGCCGTTGAATATTTCATCAAGGAGCGTTTTGACACCATCGGCGGACTGGATGCCTACAAGGAGTTTATCCACTTCGGACTGACCTCGCAGGACATCAACAACACGAGCGTGCCACTGTCAGTGAAAGATGCCTTGAACGAGGTGTATCTGCCACAGGTGGAAGAGCTGACAGCCTGTCTGCAGAGTCTTGCCGAGGAGTGGAAAGACATCCCGATGCTGGCGCGGACACACGGTCAGCCGGCATCTCCGACGCGGCTCGGCAAGGAAGTGATGGTGTATGTCTATCGCCTGAAGACCCAGTTGGCACAGTTGCGTGCGTGTCCGATTTCCGGGAAGTTCGGCGGTGCGACCGGTAACTTCAACGCCCACCACGTGGCATATCCGCAATATGACTGGAGCGCATTCTCCAACAAGTTTCTCAGTGAGCGGTTAGGCATTGAGCGCGAGGAATATACTACGCAAATCAGCAATTACGACAATCTGGGCGCATTGTTCGACGCTCTGCGCCGTGTCAACACAATCATCCTCGACCTCGACCGTGACTTCTGGATGTATATCTCAGAAGACTATTTCAAACAGAAAATCAAGGCAGGCGAGGTGGGTTCAAGTGCGATGCCGCACAAGGTGAATCCGATAGATTTCGAAAATTCGGAAGGCAATCTCGGAATAGCCAACGCCCTGTTCCAGTTCCTTGCCCAGAAATTGCCGGTGAGCCGTCTGCAGCGCGACCTTACCGACTCGACCGTGCTGCGCAATGTGGGCGTTCCGTTGGGACACACGCTGATTGCGATACAAAGCACGCTGAAAGGACTTCGCAAACTGATTCTCAACGAAGAGCAGGTGGCAGCCGACTTGGATAACACATGGGCAGTCGTGGCAGAAGCCATCCAGACCATCCTGCGGAGAGAAGGCTACCCGAAGCCCTACGAGGCACTGAAAGCACTGACACGCACCCATGCGAAGATGACGGAACAGGCGATACATGAATTCATAGACACGCTGAACGTGAGCGGTGAGGTGAAGGCAGAACTGAAAGCAATCACCCCGCACAACTATACAGGAATCAGATAGATTTTAAGAGATATTTTAGCCGTGAGGCAACGTAATTAAAAAAAACAAAAGAAAGAACTATGAGTGATCAAGAATTAAAAAATGACGCACTGTCTAACGAACAGTATGCAAGCAGCCGTGAGGACCACGCAGAAGGAGGACAGATGCCCGGTTACCGTAAAGTAGGACGTACACAGCGTCCGCGTATTCAGGCACAGCGCACTTACAACACTGAACGACCCACATTCCAGAATGATCATGACGGTTTCCGTCCGGAAGGATTCGGAGCAGGACTTCAGTCTTCCGGTTCGCAGCGTCCTTATCGTCCCCGAATGAATCCGAACACGTCTTATCAGGGTTACGGACAGCGCCAGCAAGGCGGCTATCGTCCGCACCACAGTCAGAGCGAACAAGGCTATCAGCCCCGTCAGGGCGGCTTCCGTCCGCGCTATAGTCAGGGTGAGCAAGGCTACCAGCCCCGCCAGGGTGGCTATCGTCCACGCTACAATCAGGGTGAGCAAGGCTACCAACCCCGTCAGGGCGGTTTTCGTCCACGCTACAATCAAGGTGAACAAGGCTATCAGCCCCGTCAGGGCGGCTATGGAGGAAGAGGCTATCAGACCTATCAAGGCTATCAGCCACAAGGCTTCCGTCCGCGTCCAGCCCATCCGAAATATAATATGAAGAAACGTATCGAGTATCGGGAAGACCATATCGACCCGAACGAGCCGATACGTTTGAACAAATACCTCGCAAATGCCGGTGTGTGCAGCCGCAGGGAAGCCGACGACTTCATCCTGGCAGGCGTGGTGAAAGTGAACGGCGACGTCGTTATGGAGCTGGGCACCAAGGTTGCCCGCACGGACGAAGTGCTGTTCCACGACCAGCCCGTGACACTCGAGAAGAAAGTGTATGTCCTCTTGAATAAGCCCAAGGACTATGTGACTACGAGTGACGACCCGCAGCAGCGTAAGACCGTGATGGACCTGGTGAGGAATGCCTGTCCGGAGCGTATCTATCCGGTGGGACGCTTGGACCGCGGAACGACCGGCGTGTTGCTGTTGACCAATGACGGTGACCTTGCCAGCAAGTTGACACACCCGAAATTCTTGAAGAAGAAAATCTATCACGTCTTCTTGGACAAGAACGTGACGGCACACGATTTGCAGCAGATTCGCGACGGAATCACGCTGGACGACGGCGACATCAAGGCAGACGCTGTTGACTATGCCAGCGAAACAGATAAAAAACAAGTAGGAATCGAGATTCACAGCGGAAGAAACCGCATCGTAAGACGCATCTTCGAATCGCTGGGCTATCGCGTGATAAAACTCGACCGCGTTCAGTTTGCCGGACTGACGAAGAAGAACGTGCGTCGCGGCGATTGGCGTTTCTTGACTGAAAAAGAAGTGGATATGCTCCGAATGGGTGCATTTGAGTAATGAATAACAGGAAAATTATAAGATGGAAACAATTTGTAGAACAAAAGTAAAGGACGTCCTGAAAAGAACAGACTACGGAAGTATCGTCAACGTAAGAGGATGGGTCCGCACACATCGTAGCAGTAAGGCAGTTGACTTCATCGCCCTGAACGACGGCTCGACCATCCACAACGTGCAGATAGTCGTTGACCCATCGAAATTTGACGAGAATATGCTCAAGCAAATCACGACGGGAGCATGCGTTACCGCAACGGGCGAACTGGTTGAGAGTCAGGGTTCCGGTCAGAGCGTGGAGATACAATGCCACGAGCTGGAAATCTATGGCACTTGCGGAAGTGACTATCCGATGCAGAAGAAAGGGCAGAGCTTCGAATATATGCGTCAGCATGCCCACATGCGTCTGCGTACCAATACCTTCGGAGCAGTGATGCGCATCCGTCATAACATGGCAATGGCTATTCACACCTACTTCCATGAACACGGATTCTTCTATTTCCATTCGCCCATCATCACAGCCAGTGACTGTGAGGGTGCAGGAAACATGTTCCAGGTGACGACGAAGAACCTCTATGACCTGAAGAAAGGTGACGACGGGAAGATTGTCTATGACGATGACTTCTTCGGCGAGCAGACATCGCTGACCGTCAGCGGACAGCTGGAGGGCGAGCTCGGTGCAACGGCACTCGGAGCCATCTATACCTTCGGACCGACATTCCGCGCGGAGAACAGCAACACACCGCGCCACTTGGCAGAGTTCTGGATGATTGAGCCGGAGGTGGCGTTCATCGACCAGCAGGAGCTGATGGACCTGGAAGAGGATTTCATCAAGTATTGCGTGAAATGGGCGCTCGATAACTGTAAGGACGACCTGGAATTCCTCAATAAGATGATTGACAAGACACTCCTCCAACGCTTGGAGGGTGTGCTCAAGGAAACGTTCGTGCGTCTCCCCTATACCGAAGGAATCAATATTCTGCAGGAGGCAATGAAGAACGGCAAGAAGTTTGAGTTCCCCTGCAACTGGGGCGATGACCTTGCCAGTGAGCACGAGCGCTATCTGGTGGAGGAACATTTCAAGAAACCAGTCATCATGACCGACTATCCGCGAGAGTTCAAGTCGTTCTATATGAAGCAGAACGAGCCGACAACCGACGGTGGCTCGATAGGTTACAAAGGGGCAGTAGCTCCCGGACCGACCATGCAAGGAACAGACGTGCTCTTCCCGCAAATCGGCGAAATCATCGGTGGCTCGGTGCGTGAGGAAAGTTATGACAAACTGATGAGCGAAGTGGAGCGCCGGAAGATGGATACCACTCATTTGTGGTGGTATATGGACACACGGCGGTTCGGCACCTGCCCGCATGGCGGATTCGGACTTGGCTTCGAGCGTCTGATACTGTTTGTGACGGGTATGCAGAATATTCGCGACGTCATTCCGTTCCCAAGAACGCCGAACAATGCGGAGTTTTAGACGAAAGATGCCACTTAAATAAACAGAAAGAGGTCGTGCCAGTTACTTTTGACACGACCTCTTGTTTTTCTCTGACATTATTTAATCATGGTAATAATCATTTTGAAGTCGCTGTCGGCACGCACGCTGTGAATTTCGCCTGCTGATATCATGAATATCTCGCCAGCCTTTATGGTGTGTTCCATTCCGTTTAGCAACATTGTCATAGAACCGTCGGTTACTTGTATTAGTGCATCCATCGGGGCTGAATGAGGGCTAAGTTGCTGACCTTTGGAAAATGCGAAGACAGTAATGCTGCCATTGTTGTCGTGAAGAAGTTCCATACTTACGATTCCATCTTCCTGATAGTTTACAATTTCATTTGGATCAAGTGCTAATCCTTTTTTAAACTTTGCCATTGTCTTATGTTTTTTAAAGGTTTATATTGTTGCTTTGTGTGACAAATATATATATTAGTAGAAATGATTTGGGTAACAATCGTTACATTTCAGAATTATTAAGTTAGTTGACCGTTAGACAAAGAACGAGATTGAAAGTTGAAATAAAAAATGTTAAATGTAACATTTGTAACCACAGTGTTTGTTATAGGTTTGTATTTTTGCTAACTGATAAATAAAAAACAAAATAATTATGAACGAAAACAAGATGTTTTGTTTCCAATGTCAGGAAACAGCGAGAGGTACGGGATGTACAGTGAAAGGTGTTTGTGGTAAACTGCCAGAGACGGCACGATGGCAAGACTTGTTGCTAAGTGTTGTGCGTGGTGTTGGAACAATTCAGCACGAACTGAGTAAGGCAGGTCTAGAAAGTGACAAGAGGACAGAGGATTTTATAGTTGATGCTTTGTTCTCGACAATTACTAACGCCAATTTCGATGACAACTCAATTCTTCGTAAAGTTGACTGTGGCATTGCTATAAAGCGCGATTTGATTCTCACAGCAGAGAGGGTTGGTGTTCAACTTCCAACTTATCAAGAGGTTAGATGGGGTGGTGAGAAAAACGACTATTTGGAAGAGGGTGAGCGTGAAAGTATTTTGAGAAACGAAGATGCGGACCTGCGATCTCTGAAGGAACTGACGGTGCTTGGACTTAAAGGTATGGCAGCCTACTATGAGCATGCTACGCGTTTAGGCAAACGAAATGCGGAGATAATTGATTTCATGTGCAAGGCTCTGAGCGTTATATCTAATCCTAAAGCAGACATGAAAACATTGCTTGATAATGTTCTGAATACAGGCAAGTATGGCGTTGACGTAATGGCACTGCTTGATGAAGCAAATACTACCGCTTTTGGTAATCCTCAGATTACAAAGGTTAGCATAGGAGTGGGCAATAATCCTGGCATACTCATATCAGGTCATGACCTTGCCGACTTAAAGCAGTTGCTGCAACAGACGGAAGGCAAAGGGATAGATATATATACCCATAGCGAGATGCTGCCAGCCCATTACTATCCTGAACTGAAGAAGTATAAGCATCTCGTAGGAAACTATGGAAATGCCTGGTGGAAACAAAAGGAAGAGTTTGAATCTTTCAATGGACCGATAGTCTTTACTACAAACTGCATTGTTCCGCCGCTTGCCAATGCAAGTTATAGTGGCAGAGTGTTTACGACAAATTCAACGGGGTATCCTGGATGGAAGCATATTGAAGAAGATGCTGACGGAAAGAAAGACTTCTCTGAAGTAATAGAAATGGCTCGTCACTGCAAGGCTCCTGCAGAGATAGAGTCTGGCGAAATTGTTGGAGGTTTTGCTCATGCACAGGTATTTGCACTTGCCGACAAAATAGTAGATGCAGTGAAGTCTGGAGCAATACGTAAGTTTGTTGTAATGGGTGGTTGTGACGGAAGAATGAAAAGCAGAAACTATTATGCCGACTTTGCTAAATTGTTACCTGCAGACACTGTGATACTGACAAGTGGATGCGCAAAATATAAATACAACAAACTAAATCTTGGTAACATAAACGGTATACCACGCGTGCTCGATGCTGGACAGTGTAATGACTCTTATTCGTGGGCTGTTGTTGCGCTCAAATTAAAAGAGATATTCGGAGCAAATGACATAAACGATTTACCTATATTTTTCAATATTGCATGGTATGAGCAGAAGGCTGTTATAGTATTGCTCGCCCTTCTTTCGCTGGGAATTAAGAATATACACATAGGACCTACGCTTCCAGGATTTGTTTCAGAAGGAGTTATGAAAGTTCTTGTTGACTCATTCGGATTAGGAACAATCACAAGTGTAGAAGAAGATATAGAGAAATATATTGGTTGGAAATAAATTCATCCCTTTTTATAATAGTAAAAACAAAATGCAATTATTTCCTTTACTCGCTGATGGTAAGTCTGATTACTGTCGGCGAGTTTTTGTTTTTAGTAGTAATCTTACCTTTTAAGTTCTATTCCGTCGAGCGTCCTTTCAATTATGCCTTCAGCTTTAAGTTCTGACAGAATCCTTGAAAGCGAAGGACGGGCAACGCCGAGTATGCGTGAAAGCCATCCTACGTTTTCAATTCTTCTGTGAATCTTCAAGTATTCAACAACACGTACTTTCAGAGATTGCAGCGCAAAGTCGTTGACCCTGCGGCTGAGGCGCTGGCAGCGGTCGGATATGATTGCGATGAAATTCATCATAAGCAGTTTGTCTTTATGTAGCAAATCAGCAAAAGAGTTTCTGCTTATATATAATAATGTGCAATGTTCTTTTGCTATAATGTTTACAGGCAGGTTGCCTTGCTTGGCATAAACGAAGGCTGGTGCAAATAGAGTTGGACCTGTGAGTGTTTCTACTACAATTTCTTTACCGTCTTGATTAGTCATTGTAGTATATATAGTACCATCTACAAGCATCATGATGTCATCACACTTATCGCCCATATACGCAATAATATCTTCTTTGTCTTTATGGCGAATGCGATGAGGAGTGGCTGAAAGCAAGTTGGCTAAAGTTTGCTTGCAGCATCCCTCAAATATAGGTGCTTTGCAGATTTGGTCTATTAGTTGTTCCATTGTTCTTCAATTGTCATTTTTCTCGTGTTGTTGTATACTGCATTATAAGGTCTTTAACAACTTCTGAGGCTATTACGAGACCTGCTGCAGCTGGCACAAAGGCATTGCTTGCAGGCACTTGCTTATGGGTGTTATCCTTCGCCTTATCTTGTGTTTCACCAATATTTCCTTCCACATCAGCAGGTTTTATGGGTTTCTCTTCGCTGCAAACAACCTTCATGTGTAGTATTCCCTCGCGGCGGAGTTTCTTGCGGATAATCTTGGCGAGGGGGTCCATAGCCGTTTTGGTGATGTCGGTCACGCGGAAAGCCGTCGGGTCCATTTTGTTTGCTGCCCCCATCGAACAAATGAGCGGGATGTCGAGTGCGTGGCAGCGACGGATGAGTTCGATTTTCGCCGTGACGGTGTCGATGCAATCGACCACATAATCGAATGGAGTCAAGTCGATTTGGTCGGCATTGTCGGGCATGTAGAACATCTGATATTTGTGAACGACGCATTCGGGGTTGATGTCATGTATGCGCTGTTCAGCCACATCCACCTTATATTGTCCGATGGTTGATTGCAAAGCGTAAATCTGTCGGTTCAAGTTGCTGACGCACACACGGTCGTTATCGACGATGGTCAATTCGCCTATCCCGCTCCGTGCCAGTGCCTCGGTGGCATATCCGCCCACTCCTCCCACGCCGAATACAGCCACATGGGAGCGTTTCAGCGTCTCAATGGCGGGTTCGCCGAGCAGGAGTCGTGTTCTTGAAAGCATGTCTTCGGTCATTCGTCGGGTGCTTTTTAGGTGGATGCTGTCAGTTTGATGCCTTCGTCTTCAATCGTGATGAGCCGTCGTTTATACAGGTCGCCAATGGCGCGCTTGTAAACTTTCTTGCTGACTTGGAAACGTTGCTTGATGGCTTCTGCGTCGCTCTTGTCGCCCAGTTCGCACTGCCCGCCGTGTGTGTGCAGGTATTCGAGAAGCGTTTCCGCGAAGTCGAGCGTATGTTGGTGTCCTGTCGGTTGGAGTGTGACGTCAATTTTCCCGTCTCCCCGTACATTATATATATAGCCTTTCAGTCGGTCGCCCGTCCGTATGGGCTGGAATATCTGGTCGGCATATACCAGTCCTTCGAACGCATTGTCGATGATGACCTTGAATCCCAGTTCCGTCTGTTGCCATACCAGGAGCTCTACCTCGTCGCCATTGTAGTATGGCGGTTGGTCGTTATTGAGGTATCGCTCTATTTTTGCCGATGCCACGATGCGGTAGGTCTCTTCGTCGATGTGTACGTGTACGATATATTTCCGTCCTCGCTCCATGTTCTTTTTCTGTTCCCGGAACGGACAGAAAAGGTCTTTCATGAGTCCCCAGTTGAGGAAGGCGCCGTATTGGTTGGTCCATGCCACCTCGAGAAAGGCAAAATCGCCCACTTTCGCCAATGGTTTTTCGGTGGTGGCAATCAGTCTTTCCTCTTGGTCGAGATAGAGAAAAACCTCGATTTCATCGTCGATTTTTGCATTTTGGGGGACGTAGCGTTGGGGCAACAGAATCTCTCCTGCCTCATCTCCGTCGAGGTAGAGTCCGAAATCTACCCGCTTGACGATTTTCAGTGTGTTGTAATCTCCCAGTTTGATTGGCATGTTCTGAAAAAGTTGCTGTTCAAAGATTGCTGTTGGATTCCTCTGTATCGTTGACGAGCAGTCCGTCTTTCATTTTGATGGTGCGGTCGGTGATGTTTGCGAGGCTTTCATCGTGTGTGACGATGACGAAAGTCTGTCCGAACTGTTCGCGCAGGCTGAAGAAGAGTTGGTGCAGCTCGGTCTTGTTTTGCGAGTCAAGGCTTCCCGACGGTTCGTCGGCAAGAATG
Source organism: Prevotella sp. Rep29 (assembly GCF_019551475.1). Classification (NCBI taxonomy): domain Bacteria; kingdom Pseudomonadati; phylum Bacteroidota; class Bacteroidia; order Bacteroidales; family Prevotellaceae; genus Prevotella; species Prevotella sp. Rep29. The sequence goes on along the minus strand of NZ_CP047159.1, from coordinate 2,391,030 downwards.
ACGGCGGGGTTGTTCATCAGCGCACGTGCCACGGCGATTCGTTGTTTTTCTCCTCCGGACAGCTCGTTGGGTTTATGGCGGATTCTGTCGTGGAGCTGCATGAAGGTGAGCAGTTCCTCTGCCCGTCTGCGTGCTTCTTTTTCCGACTTTTTGGCGATGAGTGCAGGTATCATCACGTTCTCGAGAGCTGTAAATTCAGGCAGTAACTGATGGAATTGGAAGACAAATCCTATTTGTTGGTTTCTGAAGTCGGAGAGTTTGTCATTCGGCAGGGTGTTTGTCTGTATTCCGTTGATGACCACCTTTCCCGTGTCAGGCTTGTCGAGTGTTCCGATAATTTGCAGCAGGGTGGTTTTCCCGGCTCCGCTTGGTCCGACGATACTGACGATTTCTCCTTTCCCGATGTGCAGGTCGATGCCTTTAAGCACTTGGAGTGAGCCGAATTTCTTGGTAATGTTTTCGATATCAATCATGGTCTGTCAGCTGATTAGTTTATTCTTCTTTTTCTTCAGCCATTCGATAATAGCTTGGTATGCACTTGTCTCTTCCTGGTGTTGCGGTGTGGCGAAGGTCATTTCATCCATCTGTTCGCCGTATTGGTCGGGGAAGAGGATGATGATGGTCTTTCCCGAGAAGTGGTGTTCTATCTCGTCGGGCAGCCGTTCGAGTGCGCTCTTGTATGAGACGGTTCCCTTTCGTGCGGTTACGACGACGAGCATGTGGTCTTCATGGATGTTTGCGGCGAGACGCGGCAGTTCGTTCCAGTGTTCCATGCGGGTGTATTCAGCCCTGACGCTCGGGTGTCTGTTTTGTATGTATTCCTGTATGAGTGTGAGCGTCTCCTGCCGCCCGTGGAATTGTATTCTGCAATCCAGGTTGCCGGCGATGCGTGACAGTCGTTCCACCCACCTGTAGAATCCGGCTTCAAATTCGGCTCTCGACGGTACGGCGACTTGTATTCTCCGAAGCGTGTTAAGCGGTTGTTTCAGTCTGACGAACATGATTTGCCTTCTCAGTCCGTTGTATAGGCTTTGTGCGAATTCTCCCCAGAATTTCGGTGATATTTCCTTGTGAATGTGCATGCCCATGATGATTTCAGAGGCATTGTATTCCTTGAAGGTGTGCTTGATGCCGTTGGCGATGTTGGCTGCTACGCGCACTTGAGTCTGCATCCTGACATCAGCAGCGCTGGCGGTTTGTTGCAGACTTTCCAGCAGCCGTTTCCCCTTTTCCTGGTTGCTTCGTCTGTTCTCGTCGTCATAGACCACATTGACTGCTACGAGTCCGCGGTTGAGTTTGCGGTTTCGTGTCATGATGGCGAGGTTGACCAGTCCATCGGCAATCTCCTTGTATTTCACGGGCAGCAGGATGAGTTCGTCGTCGTTGCCTTTCTCGTCGGTGGGCATGGCATTGTCGTGGAGGACGATTTGCTTGGCAGCCCGTTCGGTGATGAGGGTGCTGATGATGCAGGTGAATAGAATCATGATGATGACTCCGTTGAGCATCTCATCGTTGACGAGAAACTCTCCGGGCGCAGTTTCTATCCGCATTCCAATCATCACCATGGCGATGGCTCCTGCCGCATGTGCCGACGTCAGTCCGAACATCATGTGTCCCGACGAGAGCGGGTATCGGAAAGTGATGCTGGCAAGATAGGCAGCAAGTGCCTTTCCGAAGGTGCCGAAGAAGACGATGGCAAGCACAATCCAGATGATATTCCCTCCCTGGAACAGGATTCTGACGTTGACGAGCATTCCCACACCGATGAGGAAATAGGGGATGAAGAGTGCGTTTCCGATAAACTCAATCCTGTTCATGAGCGATGATACGTGTGGGATGTATCGGTTGAGAATCAGTCCCGACATGAATGCTCCGAGAATCCCTTCAAGCCCGATGGCTTCGGCGAGTGCCGCACTCATAAACAGGATTGCCATGACGAAGATGAACTGCATGACGGCGTCGCTGTATTTTCTGAGGAAGGCCCTTGTCAGGCGCGGGATGAAGAAGATGAGTCCTGCGAAGAATGCCGTGACTTTCACGATGAAGATGAGCCAGAAGAGGGCGCTGTTGTCGGTCTTGAACGTCCCCACGGTAGCGGCGAGCACCACTAGTGCGAGGAAGAGCGAGAGCATTGACGAGCCTACGCTGAGCATGACGCTCCTATTCCTTTGCAAGCCATATCTCCCGACGATGGGGTAGGCGATAAGTGTGTTGGCTGCCATGATGCAACTGAGCAGCGCGGCAGCAATGGGCTGATAGCCTAACAGTTTCTGGCTGGCGAAGTAGGTGAGTATGAAGGGGATGGCAAACGTCAGCAGTCCAAATGAGATGATTTTCCCCTTCCTCTTCTTCATGCTCTCGAGGTCCATCTCAAGACCGGCGAGGAACATGATGTAGTAAAGCCCCACCTTTCCGAAGAGTTCGAACGAGTCGTCCCGTTCAAGAATGTTGAATCCGTATTTTCCCAGTACGACACCTGCGAGCACCATGCCGATGATGTGCGGTATTCGCAGTTTTCCCATGATGATGGGTGCGAACAGGATGATGCAGAGCACGACGAAGAAAATCAGCGTCGGGTCGGTGATGGGAAAGTATTGGGAGATGTGGAACATAACTTTTCTTATATTGTGTGCAAAGTTAAATAATTTTTCCGAGATTATAAACCAGTTGAGATAAAAACTTGTTCAAGTTGATAGAGGAAAGTGATTAAGCGCGCGAAAACCAAATTTATCTGAGTTTTTCTAAATGCGAAAAACTTGAGCGTCACTAAAAATCGAAGGTTGCATATTTATACATCAATGAAGGTTTTGTGGGCACGTTTGTAAACTATTGAATCTCAATATGTTAGGAGTGGCTTTCCAAAAGTGCCACTTTTGGCTCCTGAAAGTGGCACTTTTAGGACGCAAAAGTGCCACTTTTGCAAGCTAAAAGTTCCCCTTTTGGAAAACGAAAGTTCCCGCTGTATTTTTATGCATGGTTATGTATAAATATGCGGGTCGTCTTTTATGTCTGAAAAAGTTGGGTGCGAATGGGTTGGAATGTCGATTTTTTTGTATCTTTGCAGGACAACCGAATCCGCGGTTAATAGCGCTGCGCTAAATGATAAATGATAAATGAAAAATGGATAAAGGGAAAAAGATATGGAAAGAATGTTGCGTCTATTGTTGATTGCTGTTTTTTGCTGCGGGCAGGTGTCTGCTTTTGCGGCATGGAGTGTTGGACCGTTGACGGCTGACAGTCTGCCGCCAGTGGCAGCGGGTGCTTGGCATGACTTGCAAGTGAACGAACTGAACCGCCTACCTGTTCACACGTCGTTTTTCGCTTACGAGAACGAGCAGTTGGCACGGCAGGGTGACAAAACGCGTTCGGCACGCTTCCTGTCGCTGCATGGCGATTGGGCGTTCAGTGGTGCCACGGATGCCGATGGCGAATTGGTGACGCGGGGCACGATGTCCGTTCCCGGAATGTGGGAGTTGAACGGCTTCGGCGACCCTATATATAAAAATGTGGGGTATGCATGGTTCGGGCATTTTGACGGGAAAGCTCCCGATGTGCCGCTGAAAAACAACCATAAAGGCATGTATCGGCGCACGATTGCCATTCCCGACGCTTGGCAGGGGAAACAAGTCATCGCCCATTTCGGCAGCGTCACCTCCTGCATCTGCCTGTGGGTGAACGGACGTTTTGTCGGCTATGCTGAAGACTCGAAAACGGCAGCGGAGTTTGACATCACCCCCTATCTGCAGAAAGGCGACAACGAACTGGCGTTCATGGTGCGGCGCTGGTGCGACGGAACGTGGGGCGAAGATCAGGATTTCTGGCGACTGACGGGCGTGGCACGCGAGAGCTATCTCTATTGTCGTGACGCGAAGGCACACATCGATGACCTGCGCATTGAGACCGACCTGGTTAACGGCTATCGGGACGGAACGCTCACCATCCGTCCGCTCACCACGGGGAAGGTGCAACTCTACTACACACTCTATGCGCCTGACGGCAGAGAGGTGTGGAACGGGACCGCCACTTCCGTCACGTTGAAAGATGTGAAGGCTTGGACGGCAGAGACACCATATTTATATACACTCGTCACACGGCTGTTGCCTGCCCGGAAATATCCCGAGAAGGGTGCCGAGACGGAGGCTGTCGTGCAGAAAATAGGCTTTCGGAAGGTGGAAATCAAGGGCGGACAGTTGCTCGTGAACGGTCAGCCAGTGCTCATCAAGGGCGCCAACCGGCATGAGATGGACCCCGACGGAGGTTATGTCGTTTCCCGCGAACGGATGATTCAGGATATCCGCCTGATGAAACAGTTCAATATCAATGCCGTGCGCACGTGCCACTATCCCGACGACCCCGTGTGGTATGAACTCTGCGACGAGTACGGCTTGTACGTCGTGGCAGAGGCAAACTTCGAGGCACACGGCTTAGGCTTCGGCGAAAAAGCAGACACCTACGACCCGAAATTTGCGAAGACCATCCTCGAGCGCAACCGGCACAACGTGGCGGTGCACTACAACCACCCGTCTATCATCTACTGGTCGCTCGGCAATGAGTCGGCAGACGGACCGAACTTTTCCGCCGCCTATCGGTGGATTAAAGAGCAGGACCGTCAGCGTCCCATCCAGTGGGAGCCCGCCAACGGAGGCGAAAATTCCGACATCATGTGCCCGATGTATTGGACGCACAGACAATGTGAGGAATATGCGAAGGACGAAACGAAGCAGAAGCCCCTCATACAGTGCGAATATTCTCACGCTATGGGCAATTCCTGCGGTGGATTCAAGGAATATTGGGAGCTCGTCCGCAGGTATCCGAAGTATCAGGGCGGATTCATCTGGGACTTCGTTGACCAAGGTCTGCGCATGAAAGGCAAGGGATATGAGCGGTCCTATTATTATGGTGGCGACTTCAACGACTACGACCCGAGCGACAACAACTTCAACTGCAACGGACTGATAAGTCCCGACCGCGTGCCCAATCCGCACATGTACGAAGTGGGTTATCACTATCAGAACATCTGGACGGAACTCATCGACAAACGAAATACCATAGTCAGGATTCATAATGAGTATTTCTTCCGTGACCTGAGCCATATAGCCTTACACTGGCAGTACGTTCACCAAGGAGTTGTGCTGAAAGAAGGCGTCATCGACCATATCGACTGCGCACCGCAACAGTCTGCCGACATCTCTCTTCCAGTATTCCAAATCACTGACGGAGTGGATGGTATGGGCAACGATAGCGGAACCGTTTTGCTGAACATCGACTTCAGACTGAAGAACGATGAGGGTTTGCTTAAAGAGGGAACAACCGTCGCACATCAACAATTTGACTACAGTTGGATTGACATCTGTCGGATGGTAAAACCAGAAAAGAAATGGAAAAGCCTCAAAATTCGCGACCAAAAGAACGAACCACGGTTGACCATAGAGAACGACCTGTTACACCTCGCTTTCGACAAGACGACAGGACTGCTCACCAGCTATCAAGTGGAGGGCGTCAGTCTGCTCGGCGATGGTGGTACGCTGAAGCCTAACTTCTGGCGCGCTCCGACCGACAACGATATGGGTGCGGGACTGCACCGCACACAGAAAGTTTGGAAACATCCGAAAATGGAACTGAAACGTCTGGATGTGTCGAAGAAAACGAAGAATGAGGTGCAGGTGAAAGCACATTATCGCCTGCCAGAAGTGGCAGCCGACTTGTTGGTTACTTACGAAATAGCGGGAAATGGCGCAATGACTGTCATTCAGTCATTGGATGTTGAGAGCGACACCCTGCCCGACATGTTCCGTTTCGGCATGGTGATGCAGTTGCCTTACGACATGGACCGGAGTGAATTCTACGGACGCGGACCGGTCGAGAACTATCCCGATCGCAACACGTCGCAGCGATTGGGCGTTTACAAACAGACTGCCGATGAACAGTTCTATCCCTACGTCCGCCCGCAAGAGACAGGTCTGAAAACCGATGTGGAGTGGTGGAAACAAGGCAACGGAAAGGGAACGGCTATTGAAATAAGTGGTCATCAACTTTGCATGTCGGCACTCCATTACGACATTGAGGAACTGGACGAGGGCGACGAGAAGCACCAGCGCCATGCTGCCGACCTGAAGAAGTCACGCTTCACCAATCTGTTCATCGATGGTGAGCATGCCGGTGTTGGGGGAGTGGACAGCTGGAGCCAACGTGCATTGCCACTGCCGCCATATCGTGTGAAGGCGACAGACAAGCAATTCCGGTTCCGGATTACTCCACTGAAAATGTAAACGGATTGGGCATGGCAGCGTGCACGCTGCCATGCCCGCAACAAGGAAAGCATAGCACTACTCCACGCGAGGCACGCGAACAAGGTCTCCCGTAATTTTCCTTCTTGACATTTGCTTTTCCCACTCTTTTTTATTATATTTGCAAAATCATTAATTATTCTTGATGACATGCTAATGAATTATTTTTTATGAAAATCCTGTTTCTTACACTTCTGCTATTCGATTCAAACCATAAAATATTATGAATAAATTAAAGCATTTTCTATTCTATCAACAATTGCCAGAGATATCTATCAACAAATTTTTTTTCGTTGATGTTACGGATATAAAGTCAAAAGAAGAACTTTTATATTCTTATTATCAAGTCTTTAATTTCCCCTCTTATTTTGGTTTTAACTGGGATGCATTGTATGATGCCTTATGTCATTTGGATAAATGGTTAGAAGAAAAAAAAATATTTATCATTCATAAAGATTTGTCTTGTCTTGGAAAAGATGATTTTAAAATTTATATTTCTGTGTTATCTGACGTATGTGATTTTTGGAAACAATATCCTGATTCTTTAGAGTTAAAAGTATATTTTCCAGAATTAGACAAAAACAAAATTCAGCAAATTTTGAGTAGGTGAATAAAAAATGAACCGCCTTCTTCTCCATATCGCCCTCTTGCTATGCGCCTTACAGGTGCATGGGAATGACAGCATAAGTGCTGCCATGGGTATAAAAAGTTCATATCCTGTTTATAGACGCGGTGGGTTGATTGGATTATTTGTTCCAGGAATAACTTTAGGAAGAAATATGATGGTCAATACAAAATATTTATATTCATCTAACGATAAAGATGTTGACTTTTATTATAAAACATTAGCTCACGAACGTGCACACATCTATCAACAAAAAATCATGGGATGCTTTAACTTTTATTTAAGGACGTTATATGAATATCTGGTAAGTCCAGGTTATTGGAACAATCCGTACAATAATCCAAAATGCTTAGAATATTGGGCAGATTTATATATGAAATTAACTCATTAAATACTAGTATCATGAAGAACTTTTTATTTCTATTCTTAACTGTATTGACTACATGTGAAAGTGGGAGAATTATATATGGGTATGAAGATGTAATACCACAATCGAGAAGAGATTCAATATCTATTGATGTGAAAAATGCTAGTGTTATATTTTTCAATATGTCACCTTATATAAATATAGAAATAGAAATACAAAACGAAAAGAGTATTCCTTTGTATTTATCATCAGAAAAATCATACTTAATATTGTATACAGAACATGAGGCTTTGCAATATAAAAATACCATAGACACTCTAGGCACTTTTTTTCAGATGCTTTCACATGAAGCAAAATTGAAATATAAAAACGGCACAATTCCCCCCTATGAAAAGAAACAACAGAATTTCTCTTTTGAAGTTAATGGAACGGATTATATAACATACAAATCGATGAAAGAAAAAAGATACAAATTATTTCTGTCATTAGATTTAAAAGATGAAAATGGTAATAAAATAGAAAAAAAATCATATTAGTACCCATAAAATACAAAAAATATGGACAAAGGAGTTTCCACAATATATGAACCGCCTTCTTCTCCATATCGCCCTCTTGCTATGCGCCCCCCGTTCGTTCGGATATGCTATCCGAACGGGCTTAATATCAGCATTTGCAATGCGACTTTATAGACAAAACAAGCGGAAAGTTTTTGGGGATTACAATTGCTTTCCCCTTCGGACAGCGATTTACATTTGCTGTCCCCTTCGGACAGCGAACGTTGTTTCCCTATATTCAAAACGGGCGGATAACATATCCGCCCGAACGGGGAGAACTACAGAATTCAATACACGTTCCCATAATGCGTAAAAAAAATAACGTTATGAAAAAAATAATATATGTAATATTGTTTCTTTTGCTTATCTCTTCATGTGAGGGCTTTAATCATATAGAAGGAGTCGTAATGGACTCAAAAACACAATTACCTATAAGCTATGCTTTAATAATTAAAAATAAGAATGATAGCCTTTATACAGATAGTCTAGGAAAATTTATAATCTCTCATGGAATGATCTTAACTGGTCCTTTTGGATATCCTGGGATGTCAGTAACTTTTGCAAAATCTGGATATAAAACTATAAAAAAACATTATCGAGGATGGAAAAATTCTCCTGTTATTATTATGATGCTCCCATTAAATAATAATGAGCAATAATAAAAGGTATAACAAGTATGGTCATTATTGGTTTAATCCGTAAAATAATTTAGACATGAAATTAATACACATTTCTATAACAGTAGCTATTTTATCGTTTATGTCGTGCGATCCTCCGATTTTTTTAGTTTCGATAGATAATAGATATAAAAAAGAAATTGAATTTGATTGTGGAAAAATAGACGTTGAATGTAATACACTCGGTGGTGTGAGTTTTACGATTAAGCAGGTTTATCGTATTACGAATTCTCTTGACGTTAGTCCTAAAAAACTATCTATCAAGTATAAAAACAATGATATAAAATACACGGTTTATCTAAATGGAACGTTGATTAATGAACGAGGAAAAATCAGGAATGACGATGTTGTTGTTGTCTGTTTTACAAAAAAAGTAAAAAAAAACGACACCATTATCGTCAATTTGAATGATTTTTTACATTGCAATGGCAATCCGATAAACACAGGAAATATCTTTTTTGTTGTTGACAACAAACATTTTTGGAACAAGTTCCATAAAAAATAGCGTTATATTAGTACCCATAAAAGTCACAAGAAAGTATTGACAAATGAATCTTTTAACAAGACATATAGAATAAATGAACCACTTTCTCCTCCATATCGCCCTACTGCTATGCGCCTTATTTTTCGTTTAGCAAAAAAGCTGTTCCTTCAAACACGAAGCGAGCAGGACTGGTGAGCAGGAGGTGGTTGTCGGCAGCGCGCCATTCCACTTCCATACAGCCGCCATCGGCATGAATGCGCACGGTGCGCCCCGTGCGTCGGTGCATGACGGAGGCTACCGCTACGGCACAGGCTCCCGTGCCACATGCCATCGTGATGCCGCTGCCACGCTCCCAGACCCGCATCCGCACCTCGTCGTTCCCCAGATATTCCACAAACTCGATGTTGCACCCTTCAGGGAACGCCTCGTGGATGGAGAGCAACCTGCCGTCATGGGAAAGGTCAATCAGCTCAATGTTGTCCGTCATCACCACAAAATGTGGGTTACCTATCGACACAAATGTCCCTTTGAACGACTTCCCGTCGGCATGCAGCATGCCAGATGACGGTGGGCGGAACAGTTCCGGAGCATCCAGCGAAGGCTCTTGCATATCGACGCTCACCTTCTGAACATGTCCCTCTGCTACCTCCAGGCGTAAAATCTTGATACCCGAGCGAGTGGACAGGCGGACGATGGTGTGGTTTGTGAGTCCCTTCTCATAGACATATCGCCCGACACAGCAGGCAGCGTTTCCACACATCCGTGCTTCCGAGCCGTCGGCGTTGAAGATGCGCATGGAGAAATCGGCATCGCCGTCCATCGACTTTTCGATAAGCACCAGTCCGTCGCTGCCGATGCCAGAATGGCGGTTGCTCCATTGTATGGCTGTCGCTACCGGGTCAGTCACCGGATATTGCGACGCATATATATAAATGTAGTCGTTGCCAGCCGCCTCCATCTTAGAGAAACAAATCGATTTTCCCATATGTCTTCTTTACTTTTGCAGCAAAAGTAAACAAATATATACAGCCGGCAAAATATTTTAGCAAAAAGCTATAGTCAAGCCCCTACCATATTCCCTTCCGACAAATAGGGATTTCCCCTCTCATTTTTAGGGATTACCGTTTTGGGGTGTGCGGAAATTGATGCATCTTTGCAGCAGAGAAACAAACATGTTGAACTTTTAAAACATTACGACTATGAGACGCTGGATTTTTACCTTCGTAGCAATGATTACCTTCACGGTATCTGCGAACGCACTGAGTTATACGCAAGCACGGACGGAAGCACTCTTCCTGACCGACAAGATGGCTTACGAGCTGGGACTGAACACCATACAGCAGGAAATGGTCTATGAAATCAATCTCGACTATCTGCTGACCATCAGCGGCACGAGCGGCTATTACAGCATCTATTGGGACCGTCGTAACGCCGACCTGCGCTACGTGCTCACCACTAGTCAGTATCGTCGCTACTGCAATGTGCCCTACTTCTATCGTCCGATTGTTTGGGACGGGCGCAACATCTATCTGCGCATCTACGACCGCTATACCAATCGCAGTCGGTTCTACTACCCGCGTCCTGCCACTTATTCCACTTTCAGGGGAGGAAAGAACAGAGGCGCCAGTTGGTACAACCCGCGTGTCACCAGGAGCACGACGAATAGCAGTACATGGCGCAACAGCGGTCCGACCGGTACGAACAACCGCCAGTATAAAAACAACAACGACCGTTTCGGTAATAATGTGAACAGCCGTCCTGCAACGAGCACGCGTCCGAACAGCAGCTCACGGGGAAGCGTGGCACCATCCAACTCGGGCAGTGGCAGCAAGGGGCAGTTCGGCGGCACACGAAGATAAATCCATACTCTATATATACCTTAAGTAATTAAGTCCTATTTTATCAGCAAGGCGGGTGCTCCGTGATGGAACGCCCGCCTTTTTTGTTTGATAGTTTGATTTGTGATTATACCGCAGATTCCACAGAACTTAATAAGTAACCATATTTATCAATTGTCAATTTTCAATTATCAATTAACGCAATCACTTCCTTCATGCCTTCCGACGCACCTTTCTGAATGAAGGTGATGCCGCCGCTGTGGCTGGCGTTGACAGGTTTCGGGTCGATTAGATAGACTGGCACTTCCGGTCGCACGTAGTGAATCAGTCCGGCAGCCGGATAGACCGCCATTGATGTGCCGATGACAATGAAGATGTCAGCCTGCTGACAGAATTCTGCAGCGACTCCGATGTTGGGAACGGCTTCTCCAAAGAATACGATGTAGGGTCGGAGCAGCGAGCCGTCGCCAGCCTTCTCGCCCGGTTGCACCTCGCAGTTTTCCGCCGTCAGCGTCCGGATATAGCGCGGGTCGTCTACGTCGCGACTGGAACAAACCTTCGTCAGTTCACCGTGCAGGTGAATCACATGGCTCGAACCTGCCACTTCGTGCAGGTTATCTACGTTTTGTGTGATAATCGTCACGTCATATGTCTCTTCCAACTGCGCCAGCAGCCGATGTCCTTCGTTCGGCTTACAAGTGAAAAGTTGTTTGCGCCGCTCGTTGTAGAAGCGGGTCACCAATTCCGGGTCGCGCTCCCATCCCTCGTGCGAAGCCACCTGCTCCACGGGATATTGTTCCCACAAACCGCCCGAATCGCGGAAGGTGTTGATGCCGCTCTCTGCCGACATGCCGGCACCTGTCAGAACTACAATCTTTTTCATCTTACCAATCTTGATTTATTAATTACTAATCTCTGTTTTTGTCTATTAGGAACTATTCAGCCTGATAACAGGCTTGTTTGCAAATATACGAAAAAATGTCAAAAGTAAGAAACGTAAAGCAACATAAATAAAGCAAAATTTTCTTCAAATATTCCGATGTAATCAAGAAAAATAGTAACTTTGCGTCGTTTTAATCATTTTTGTTTATAAAGACAAGCGAAGAATATGGAAAAAGTAAGTTATGCCTTAGGACTTGGCATCGGACGCCAGTTGGTACAAATGGGAGCAACCGACCTTAACGTGGACGAGTTTGCTGCTGCCATCAAGGACATCATCGCAGGCAACGATCTGAAAGTGTCTCACAAAGATGCACAGGCCATCGTGGAAGACTATTTCAAAAAGAAAGAAGAAAAACTGAACGAAGAGCGTCAAGCCAAAGGACAGGTTGCCAAGGAAGAAGGCAAGAAATATCTGGAAGAGAACGCCAAGAAAGACGGAGTCGTGACTCGTGACAGCGGTTTGCAGTATATGGTGCTGCAGGAAGGAACGGGCAAGAGTCCGAAGGCTACCGACAAGGTGCGTTGCCACTACGAGGGCTTCCTGACCGACGGGACGGTGTTCGACAGCAGCGTGCAGCGCGGAGAACCGGCTGTGTTCGGGCTCGACCAGGTCATCACGGGATGGACCGAAGGACTGCAGCTGATGAAGGAAGGTGCGAAATATCGCTTCTTCATTCCCTACCGACTGGGTTATGGTGAGCATGGCGCAGGACAGATGATTCCGCCGTTTGCCACCCTCATCTTCGACGTAGAGTTGCTGGAAGTGCTCTAATCCGTAACTGAATGAAAACCACAGCCATGCGAACCGGACTCATTTTCCTGGCAGCCCTCAGTGTCGGAGCAATGGTCAGTGCCTGTCAGGGGACGACTGACACCAATCAGATGGCAACCGATGCCGACACGCTGAGCTATGCCGTCGGACAGCTCAACGGCAGTCATCTGCGGGAACATCTGGCGGATTACGGCATCGAGGAGGAATATCTCAACGAAGTGCTCAAAGGAATCCAAGAGGGGAGTGAAGCCAGTGGTGATAAAGAGCGGGTGGCTTACTACTTCGGTGTGCTGCAAGGGCTGGGCATCGTGGAGAATACCAACGAACGGGTGTTTCGCAACGACGACGGCAAACAACTTTCGCCAACCATCTTTATGGATGGAATGTATGACGGCGTGAGCGGAAAGAACAAACTGCCGACGGAGAACATGGCTCAGTTCGTGGAGCGGTGTGTCAGCAAGATGGAACTCGACTATAACCTGAAGAAGTTCGAGGACAACAAGAAACGGAACGAGCAGTTCATGGCAGAAAAGGCAAAAGCCGAGGATGTCGGTAAACTGCCTGGCGGAGTGCTTTATCAAGTGATTTATGGCGGCAGCGGCAACATGCCGGAAGACACTGCCATCGTGACCTACAATGAGGAGATACGCACGATAGACAACCAACAGGTAGCCACCACTTTCGGCGGCAATCCGCGCGTGAAGCGAGTGGAAGAGGTGCCGACAGCCATCCGCGAGGCTGTGCGCAGGATGAAGGCGGGTGCCACGTGGGAGGTCTATGTGCCGTGGAAACTCGTAGAGCAAGGAAAAGAGAAAGAGAAGATAAAACCCTTCTCCGCCCTTATCTATAAAATACATGTCATTTCAATCAAAAAGAAGATAACTAACAATTAAACAAGTTAAAACCATGAAAAAAACAATGTTTGTGATCATGACAGCTGCAGTCGTTACGCTGATGGCTTCATGTGGAAAAGGCAACAATGCCAAGGTGGATTTGAAGAACAATTCTGACTCTGTGAGCTATGCCATGGGTGCTATGTCGTCTATGCAGATGGGGCTGAACAAAGAGGTGCTGCAGATGCAGGCTGGTATCGACTCTGCTCATTTCGGACAGTTCGAAAAGGGCTTGCAGGAAGGTCTTAAAGTGAGCGAAGACAAGGCTAAGAAGGCTTACTTCCTCGGTCAGATGATTGGTATACAGATGGGTGAGCAGTATGACGGCACCGTGAAGCAGTTTGCCATGATGAAAGACCTGAAGCTCTCGAAGACCACCTTCCTCAAGGGTGTTCTCTCTGCACTGAACGGCACTCCTGCCATCGACATGGACAAGGCAAACAAACTGTTGAACGATGTGCAGGAGAAGATGATTGCTGAGAACAAGAAAGCTAACCAGAAATTCCTCGAGGAGAATAAAAAGAAGTCGGGAGTGGTAACCACCGAAAGCGGCTTGCAGTACAAAATCGTCAAAGCCGGTAACGGTCCGAAGCCGACAGAGGACGATATGGTGAAAGTCAACTATGAAGGCAAGAACATCAACGGCGACGTGTTCGACAGCACATACGACCGCGAACAGCCTGCCGTTATGCCCCTCAACCGCAACATCGCCGGTTTCAAGGAGGCTCTCACCATGATGCCTGTCGGCTCAACATGGGAACTCTACATCCCTGCTGAACTGGCATACGGTGACAACGGTGCCGGAAGAGACATCCTGCCGGGTTCGACATTGATTTTCAAAGTGGAACTGCTCAGCATCGAAAAGAAACCAGAGCCTGCTGCACCAAGCACACCGGCTGCTGCTCCTAACGCACAGAAGAAATGAGAAAAATCATCCTTTTAGCACTCGTCTTCGTGGCGAGTGCTTCTTTTAATACCGTCGCCGCTCAAAAGAACAAAGGCAAGAAGACTGCGGCAAGCACTGTCCAGCCCGTGAAGATTGTCACTTCTGCCGATTCGTTGAGCTATGCCATGGGCATGGACGTGACCCGCGAACTGATGGGTTTCCTCAAGGGCAACTTCAATGTGGACAGCGTGAACATGCCGGACGTGATTCGCGGTTTTGAGGATGGAATCAAAGGCGATCCGAAAGATAATGCGTACAGCGCAGGCATTCGGATAGCAAACATCGTCATGAAGCGCATGTTGCCCGAAATGAGCAAAGAGTTTGAGGGCACCGACATGGCTTTGGACAAAGATGTGTTCACACGTGGTTTTGCCGATGCACTGAAAAAAGTGACCACGCATTTCACCCCGGAAGCAGCCGGCACCTATGCACGAAATGCTTCAACCGCTTTGCGCGAAAAGAAAGGACGCCAGGTGAGAGAGCAGGGCGAGCGCTTCTTGGCTGAGAATGCGCAGAAGGAGGGTGTCGTGACACTGCCGTCGGGACTGCAATACAAAGTCTTGAGACAGGGAACGGGAGCCATAGCCAAGAACGACGATGAGGTGGTCGTGAAATACGAAGGACATCTCATCGACGGAACAGAGTTTGACAGCTCCTATAAGCGCGACCCACAGACCAGCACCTTCCGTCCCAACCAGGTCATCAAAGGCTGGACGGAAGCACTCACCATGATGCCCGAGGGCAGCAAGTGGGAACTCTACATCCCGCAAAACCTCGCATACGGCGAGCGTCAGGCAGGTAAGATTCCGCCATATTCTACCCTCATCTTCACGGTAGAACTGGAAAAGGTGAATGCGAAATAACGCAAGAGCGGCTGCCAGGCTAAGTGCCACGGAAGCCCTAAGCCAAGCGGCACCACTCAATGCTGGCAGTATCATCATAAGTAAAGGCGACAAGTGAAAACCCTCACTTGTCGCCTTTACTTATAATAGAACGTCAGATTCAAGGAATCGTTCACGTTCGGAAGACTTTAATCAAACTTGGTCCTCCGCTCAATCCATATTTATCCATTATCAATTGTCTAATCGTCTTTGACGCTTTTACCAAGCGTAGCGACTAAAAGAATTATCCATTAGCGCAGCGTCTTTCCTCCCGTCAGGCGCTCCCCTCCCTTCGTAGGGGAGGGGCAGGGGTGGGGTTGGTTTGGGCTTCTTCACACCCTGTATAAACATACGGAAAAGGGCGTATAAATATACGGTTGAACTTTCGTTTTCCAAAAGTTCAACTTTTAGCTTGCAAAAGTTGAACTTTTAGACGATGAAAGTTGAACTTTCAGGACGCAAAAGTTGAACTTTTGGAAACGCTATCTTAATGCGTTGAAATACAACTGTTTACGAATCGCCTATCCAAACGGCAGGCGATGTATAAATATACAATCGTGGCGAGGGGATAGGCGAGTTGTTTTTTCTTGGTGACACCCTTGTGGGGTGGTGATGTGTCTGTTGTTCTCCCGATGTGGGGTCATGCGTCTTTCTGCCGTGTACCCATGCGTGCCTCGACGACGTTAACCACATAGTCGCCCAGTTTCTCGCATTCGGAGATGATGTCCATGTACATCGTGCCGATGCCGTAGGTGTATTTGTGGTCGTTCACGTCGCTGATGTTCTGGCTCTTGAGCTGGTTGCGGTAGTTGTTGATTTCGTTTTCGATGTTGAAGGAGCGGTTGGCATCGAGGTGTTCCTTGCGTCCGGCGAGGGCGATGTTCATCTGTGTGAGTGCCTCGTTGGTGAGTTCCATCATCTGGTGCATGTGTTCATATTGGTCGGCGGTGAAATCCTCTTTCTCGCGGATGCGCCGGTTGATGCATCGTGCGATGTTGTAGCAGGCGTCGCCGATACTCTCTATCTCTGATATCTCGCGGAGCATGGCGCGGATTTTCGCTTTCGTGTCGTCTGAAAGGTGGGCATCGCTCACTTCGTCCAGGTATTTGGCTATTTCGATTTCCATGTTGTCGGAGATGCCTTCGTATTTTTCAATGCGTGAATAGAGCTTGACGAAGCTTGTCTCGTCTTTCTCTTCCAGCAGGTCGCGCACCATGCCGAACATGCGTTGGATGCGTTCGGCAAAGAGGGTAATTTCCTTTTGTGCCTCGAGCACTGAGAGTTCGGGCGTTTTCATCAGACCGCCGCGTATGAAATGGAGGCGGAAGTCTTCCTCTTCCTCCGTCATCTTCGGGTTGATGACTTTACACACAATACGCTCAATTTGTGGGATGAACCAGATGAGGATGAACGTATTGGCAAGGTTGAAGCAGGTGTGGAAGGCTGCCAGGACGAACGACAGCTTGGCTGCATTCTCCAGGAATCCCGGCATCTCTTTGGTCAGTGTCTCATCGTATCCGACAAAGCCGCACACCATGTTGATGAATGGTTTGAAGATACATAGAATCCAGACGATGCCGAACAGGTTGAAGAACATGTGGGCAAAGGCTGCGCGCCGTGCCTGCGTGTTGGCTGTCATGGCTGCGATGTTCGACGTGACGGTCGTTCCGAGGTTCTCGCCCATCACCAGTGCGATGCCTTGATAGATAGGGAGCACGCCAGAGGAACAGAGAATCATGGTGATTGCCATGACTGCTGCCGACGACTGTACCGCCATGGTCAGCACACCGCCGATGAAGAGGAAGATGATGGTTGTCAGGAAACTGTCGGGGTCGAAGTTGGAGAAGAAGGCGAGCACGGCCTGGTTCTCACCCAGATGCATGTCGATGCCGGTCTGTCGGAGTGTTCCCAGTCCCAGGAACATGAAGGCAATACCAAAGAGGAAGTCGCCGATATAGCGTTTTTTCTTCGAATAGATTAAGAGGATGGCAATGAAGAATGCCGGATAGACCACGTCGGCAATGTTGAACGAGAAGCCCAGACTCATAATCCATGCCGTCAGCGTGGTGCCGATGTTCGCTCCCATGATGACCGAAATGGCTTGAGCCAGCGTTAGAAGTCCTGCGTTCACAAACGAGACGGTCATCACGGTCGTCGCCGTTGAACTCTGTACAGCCGCAGTGACAAACGTGCCTGTCAGCACACCAGTGAAACGGTTGGTGGTCATGGCACCTAAAACGTGGCGCAGTTGTGAACCAGCCATCTTCTGAAGGCTCTCGCTCATCGACTTCATGCCATACATCAACAGAGCAAGCGAGCCTATCAATTTGAAAACAACCAAAATCGACATAATTAATATTAAATTAAGAAGACAAAATTGTCCATACGAAAAAAATGTATTAACTTTACCGCCTCAAAACGATTAAATAATCAATGTTATGAATGCAGACCAGATTCAAATCCGATGCAAAAATAATAAAAAAACACGAAACTTTGCAAAAGGAGTCACACTTTCTGAAGTTTTTGATGCGTTTCAGCCACAACTTAATGGCTTGCTCATCAGTGCCAAGGTCAATAATAAGGTTGAAGGATTGGACTTCAGACTCTATCATCCCAAGGATGTGGAGTTTCTTGACATCACCTCTTCATCCGGACTTCGTGCCTATACGCGTACATTATTTATAGTTCTTTGCAAAGCGGTGCACGACATCTATGCCGACGGCAGCGTCATGATTGATATTCCCGTTTCGAACGGTTACTATTGCGACCTGTCTATCGGGCATCCCGTAGAACAGGAAGATGCCGAAAAAATACGCCGCCGGATGCAGGAAATCATCGATGCTGCGATGCCTATCGAGCGGCATGAGTGCACGACGGAAGAAGCCATCAGCATCTTTGAAAAGAACGGCTCTGTCTCGAAAGTGAAGTTGCTCAAGAGCCTCGGAAGGTTATATACAACCTATTACCAGCTCGGCGATTATGCAGACTTTTATTACGGAGCGCTCCTGCCCAATACCAGTATGCTGTATCTCTTCGGATTGGAAAAATACTATGACGGACTGCTGCTGCGCATACCATCGGTAAAAAATCCGAATGAACTGGGAGAACTCATCCGGCAGGACAAGATGTTCGAGATATTCAAGGAGCATCACCACTGGCAGAGTCTTCTCGGACTGCAGACGGTAGGCGACTTCAACGAAGCTGTGCAAAAAGGATGGGCAACCACCGTCATCAATGTTTCCGAAGCGTTGCAGGAAAAGAAAATCGCTTCTATCGCAGAAGAGATTGCCAAGCGTAAGACGGTCAAGATGGCGCTGATAGCCGGTCCTTCGTCGAGCGGTAAGACAACGACATCCAAGAGATTGTCAATACAACTTGTGTGCAACGGCATCAAGCCCATAGCCATCTCACTCGACGACTATTTCCTCGACCGCGACAAAACACCGAAAGACGAATCGGGCGACTACGACTTCGAACATCTGCATGCCCTGAACATCCCGCTGCTCAACGAGCAACTGACCGCTCTCTTCAATGGCGAGGAGGTGGAACTGCCGAAATACAACTTCCAGACGGGGAAAAGCGAAAAGAGCGGAAGAAGGCTGAGGCTCAATCCGCACGAAATCTTGGTGGTTGAAGGTATTCATGCGCTGAATCCGGAGCTGACGGCTCAAATTCCCGAAGAGCAGAAATATCGCATCTATGCTTCCGCATTGACCACGATACTTCTGGATAAACACAACTATATCCCGACGACCGACAACCGTCTGCTGCGGCGAATCATCCGCGACCACAAATACCGCGGAGTGTCGGCGCAGGAGACTATACGCCGCTGGCCCAGTGTGAGAGCAGGAGAAAACAAATGGATATTCCCCTTCCAGGAGAATGCCGACGCCATGTTCAATACGGCAATGATATACGAGTTGGCGGTGATTAAGCAGCAGGCGATTCCTGTCTTGGAACAGGTTCCGGAGAACTGCGATCAGTTTACCGAAGCTTTCCGCCTGCGCAAATTCCTCGAATACTTCTTGCCGGTGCCTAACCGCCAGTTGCCGCCAACCAGTTTGTTGCGCGAATTTCTCGGAGGGTCGTCGTTCAAGTATTGACCCGCTCGACCCTCTCGGCAGGGATAAGCCCTTTTCAACAAGTCGGTGCAAGCCTCGAACAGAACAAACAGAGCTGGCTTTCTTAGTTCTGCGAGGTGTTGCCCGACTTATTTTTTTCAAATCGGGGACAAATACATCAATCCGCCTCTGCAGAAAGACGGCTGATTATATGGGGGTGATTGGCGTATAACCCTGCGCAAAGCGGCGGAAAAGGAAATAACGAAATGATGGGATGGTGGCGGAAATCGGAAGCAAAGTGACGGAAAAAACGGAAGAATTAGGGAAAAAGGTTCCCAAAAGCGGAGTTTCTCCAAAAAAAATTTGCCCGAATCAATATTATTTCAGAACTTTGCAACCCAATAACAGACATTAACCTAACAAAGTTCTTTAATTCATAAGATTATGGCAGAACAATTGGAAGTGAAGGAACTCGACCAAGTCGTAGTCCGCTTCTCAGGTGATTCCGGCGACGGTATGCAGCTCGCAGGAAACATTTTCTCTACGGTATCAGCAACTGTAGGTAATGGTATCTCAACCTTTCCCGACTATCCCGCCGACATCCGCGCTCCGCAAGGTTCGCTGACCGGTGTTTCAGGATTTCAGGTACACATCGGGGCAGGCAAGGTCTATACCCCCGGTGACCTTTGTGACGTGCTCGTGGCAATGAATGCGGCAGCGCTCAAGACGCAGTATCGCTATGCTAAACCACAGGCAACGATTATTATTGACACCGACAGCTTCGGTCCCAACGACCTGAAAAAGGCAGCATTCCAGACGGAAGACTATCTCGGCGAGATGGGTATCGACCCCGACCGCGTGGTGCAATGTCCGCTCACGACGATGGTGAAAGAGTGTCTTAAGGACACAGGCATGGACAATAAGGCGATGCTCAAATGCCGTAACATGTTTGCTGTGGGACTGGTTTGCTGGTTGTTTAACCGCGACCTCAGCCTCGTTGCCAATTTCCTGCGCGAGAAGTTCGCTAAGAAACCGGAAATCGCTGAGAACAATATCAAGGTTGTGCAAGCCGGATATGACTACGGTCACAACACCCATGCCAGTGTTCCTGCCACTTATCGCATCGAATCAAAGCACAAAGAGACCGGACGATACATGGATATCACGGGCAATAAGGCTACGGCATACGCCTTGATAGCTGCTGCCGAGAAAGCAGGTTTGCGCCTCTTTCTGGGCTCATATCCTATCACGCCGGCAACGGATATCCTGCATGAACTGTCCAAACACAAGTCGTGCGGCGTCATCACCGTTCAGTGTGAGGATGAAATCTCGGGCTGTGCATCAGCCGTTGGAGCATCCTTCGCCGGTGCGCTTGCTGCCACCAGCACTTCAGGACCGGGCATCTGTCTGAAGAGTGAGGCGATGAACCTCGCCGTTATCGATGAGTTGCCGTTGGTGGTAATTGACGTTCAGCGCGGTGGTCCTTCCACGGGACTGCCCACCAAGAGTGAACAGACCGACCTCCTTCAGGCACTCTACGGACGCAACGGCGAAAGCCCCATGCCCGTTATTGCGGCAACCAGTCCGACAGACTGTTTCGACGCTGCATACGAGGCAGCAAAGATTGCCCTTGAACACCTGACGCCGGTTATCCTGCTTACCGATGCTTTCATTGCAAACGGTTCGGCAGCATGGAAGTTGCCGACCATGGCAGAGCTGCCAGCCATCCGTCCGCACTATGTAACTCCGGAGATGAAGGGCAACTATACCCCATATTTCCGTGACGAGGAGAGCAAGGTGCGTTACTGGGCTATCCCTGGACAGGAAGGCTATACGCACATCATCGGCGGACTGGAGAAGGACGGCAAGACAGGAGCTATCAGTACCGATCCCGAAAACCACGACCTCATGTGTCGTCTGCGTGCAGAGAAAGTGGCAAAAATCCCCGTTCCCGACCTTCAGGTGATGGGCGACGAGGATGCCGACCTGCTTATCGTCGGATTCGGTTCTACATACGGACACCTCGTCAGCGCCATGCTTGAGTTGCAGCAGAAAGGCTACAAAGTGGCGCAGGCACAGTTCAAATATATCAACCCGCTGCCGAAAAACACGGCAGAAGTGCTCAAGCGATACAAGAAAGTGGTCGTGGCAGAGCAGAACCTCGGACAGCTCGCAATCTATCTGCGCGGACAAATCGACGGCTTCACGCCTTACCAGTATAACGAAGTGAAAGGACAGCCGTTCGTCGTGAGTGAATTAGTTACTGCATTTGAGGACATTTTAAAGAAGTAAACAGCCATGGAATATACATTTCAAGATTATAAGAAAGGACAACCACGTTGGTGTCCCGGTTGCGGTGACCATTTCTTCCTCGCATCACTGCACAAGGCAATGGCAGAAGTAGGGGTAGCACCCCACCAGATGGCAGTCATCTCAGGTATCGGATGTTCCAGTCGTCTGCCCTATTACGTAAACACCTATGCCATGCAGACGATTCATGGACGTGCGGCAGCCATCGCGACAGGTGTCAAGACTGCCAATCCCGAACTCTGTGTCTGGCAGGTGTCGGGCGACGGCGACGGACTGGCTATCGGTGGAAACCACTTCATCCATGCCATGCGTCGTAACATCGACCTGAACATCATCCTGCTCAACAACCGTATCTATGGTCTTACCAAAGGACAATATTCTCCGACCTCTCCGCGCGGTTTCGTCTCAAAGTCGAGCCCGTACGGAACCGTGGAAGACCCGTTCCGCCCGGCAGAACTCTGCTTCGGCGCGCGCGGCAAGTTCTTTGCACGCACCGTTGCAACCGATGCACCGGAGACCATCGCCGTGCTGAAGGCAGCCTATCAGCACAAAGGTGCTGCCGTTTGCGAGATTCTGCAGAACTGCGTCATCTTCAACGACCATTGTCACGATGCCGTTTACACGAAGGAAGGACGGCAGAAGAATGCCATCTACGTGCGTCATGGCGAAAAACTCGTGTTCGGTGAGAACAACGAATTCGGACTGGTGCAGGAAGGTTTCGGACTGAAAGTCGTGGAAATCGGCAAAGACGGATACACGCTGGACGACGTGCTCGTGCATGACGCACATTGTGAGGACGACACCTTGCAGCTCAAACTCGCCATGATGTCCAACGAAGACGGCTTCCCCATCGCACTGGGTGTCATCCGCGACGTGGCGGCACCGACCTACAACGATGCTGTCTATGCACAGATTGAGGAGGTGAAGCAGCAGAAGAAATACCATAATTTCGAAGAACTGCTTGCGACCAACGACACTTGGGAGGTGAAATAACAGCCTTCAAGAGGCGTTTGAATAGCGACAAGTAAATAAAAATAGAATCGGAAAAAGCATGGTTTCCAGGCAAGGGAACCATGCTTTTTTTGTGTTCCATACGGCAATGGCAGCCGGGAGAGTCCATGTCGGTCATCCGAACGCTGTCAGACGTTTCAGTACCGACGCTCCGTTCTCCGGTGATATCTTTCGTCCTGCTTCTGTCATCCCACTCGTTGAGCCGCTTGCCGCTTTTGTATATTTATGCAAGGGTGGAACGATTGGAGGGTGTTTTGCAAGCTATTGGTTTTCAGTGTGTTAAGTATGGCTTTCCAAAAGTTCAACTTTTAGCTTGCAAAAGTTGAACTTTTAGGCGGTGAAAGTTGAACTTTTAGAGTGCAAAAGTTGAACTTTTGGAAAGCGAAAGTTCAACTGCATATTTATACGCCCTTTTCGGTATGTTTATGCAAGTTGTGTGTTGGTGGTCAATTTCATCGGATTCGGGTTAAGAAACAATGGCTTTTTGTAAATTTTTTGTTTACAGACAATCCGTAAAAATGCACGATATTATTTGTTGTTTCGGATAAATATGTTTATCTTTGCTGCATCAACAATCTTCTTGGCGTGTCAGCGGCAAGAAAGAAAATAACTATAGGTATGGGGTTTGTGAAGAAATTCGTTTTACTTTTTGTCTGTTGCTGGTTGTCTTCGCTATGCGCGAGGGGCGAGCAATTTGTGTTGACTCCGCAGTGGACTGCGCAGGCGCAGTTTGCCGGATATTATGTGGCGGTGGCGAAAGGTTTCTACAAGCGGGCTGGTCTGGATGTGAAAATAGAGCACATCTCTGCGTCTAATTCTTGTGTGAATCGCCTGAAGGACGGCACAAGCCAGTTTGTTACGATGCACTTGCTCTCGGCAATCAAGTATATGGACGAGGGCTTGCGGTTGGTCAATGTGATGCAGGCAAGCCAGAATTCTTCATTGATGATTATCTCGAAAAAACCGCTTGAAGGTCCGAAAGACTTGCAGGGGATGCGGATAGGCAACTGGAAGGTGGGCTTTTCCGAGCTTGGCTTTATCCTCGACAAGGAGTATGGGTTGAACATTCAGTGGATTCCGTTCATTCAAAACATCAATCTCTTTATTTCCGGTGCGATAGACGCGACGATGGCAATGAGCTATAATGAGTATTATCAGCTGCTGATGTCGGGCAGGAGACTGAAGGAAAACCAACTCCTGTACTTTTCGAAGATTGGCTACAACATCCCCGAAGACGGTGTCTATGTGACGGAGGAGTTTTACAAGACTCATAAAAAGGATATTGAGAAGTTTGTGGCGGCAACCCGCCAAGGGTGGGAATGGGCATGTGCACACCCTCAGGAGACGCTTGATTTTGTGATGGATGCGGCAAAGAAGACGAAGGTGAAGACCAATCGCAAGGCACAGAAATGGATGCTTGAGAAAATACTGGACACCTTGGTGAGCAAAAGAAACGGGAAGCGAACCTATACGTTGGACGAAAGAGACTTCAACTTGGCAGTTCGCTTACTCCATACGAATGGGTATATCAGCAATAAAATCGCTTACAAACAGATAAAAGGATCATGAAACTTTCACGGTTTTTCAATACATCAAAATCTTTCTCCAAGAGGCTCACCTTTTGGGTATTGCTCACGGCGGGAGTCATTTTCGCCTTGATTTGCATCGTGTTGTTCTTTTTTATGCGCAACGGACTCTCCAAGGAGGCTAAGCAGCGGGCAGAAGGTGTGTTGGAAAACACGACCCTGCGCATCAATCATGTCCTCAATTCGGTAGAGGTCGCAGTGGGAAATACGGTTCCTCTCATCTATGAACACCTCGACGACCCCGACAAGATGTATGAAATCACCAAGCAACTCCTGGACATCAATCCGATTATTGCCGGGTCTGCCGTCGCTTTCGAACCGAACTACTACAAAGACCGTGGCGTGCAGTTCTCTCCCTATGCCTACAGGGATGGGCTGGAGATATCAAGCAAACAGTTGGGAACAGACGATTATGAGTACCATTACATGGACTGGTACCAGATACCGAAGTTGCTGGATACGGATTATTGGAGCGAGCCTTATTACGATACCGGTGGCGGTGAAATGATCATGACGACCTATTCCTATCCATTGAGGGATAAGGACGGTAAGATATTTGCCATCTTCACGGCAGACGTGTCCTTGGACTGGCTGACCAAACTGCTGAGCAATATCAAGTATTATAAAGATGCCTATACGCTGGCAGTAAGTAGGGGAGGAACCTATATCGTCCATCCGCGGAAAGAACGGATTCTCAATGAAACGATATTCAGCAACATAACTGAAACCGAAGATACGATTGACGACGGCATTGCGCATGCGATGATTGACGGAAAAGAAGGATTCTCGAAGTTTAAAAACGACGGAATTCCCTCTGTGGCATTCTACAAACCCATTCAGCGAACGGGATGGTCGATGGCAATCATCTGCCCGGAAAAGGAGTTCTTTCAGGTGGTAAGCCTGCTTGGATTTATCGTTGTGGCTACCATGTTCCTTGGATTGTTGACACTATTGTTCGTCTGTCATAAGGCAGTGAAGCGTATCACTCGCCCGCTGGAGCGCTTCGCCTATTCAGCCAACGAGATTGCTGCGGGTAATTTCGAAAGCGAACTGCCCGAAATCACTACCAAAGACGAGATGCTGAAACTCCATGACTCGTTCAAGATGATGCAGAATTCTTTGACAGAGCGCATAAAGGAACTGAAGGTTGTCAACGAGCAGAAAGGACGCATCGAAAGCGAACTGCGCATCGCGAGCGGTATTCAGCAGTCGATGATTCCAAAGATATTCCCGCCTTATCCCGACCGTAGAGATGTGGATATTTACGGTCAGCTGGTTCCGGCGAAGGAAGTTGGCGGCGACTTATACGATTTCTATATCCGCGACGAGAAGCTGTTTTTCTGTATTGGCGACGTGAGCGGCAAGGGAGTGCCGGCATCCTTAGTGATGGCGGTGACGCGAAGTCTGTTCCGCATCGTCTCAGCACATGAGTCGAATGCTGGGAAAATCGTTACACAGATGAACGAAGCCATGGCAGATATGAATGAATCGATGATGTTCGTGACCCTGTTCGTGGGTGTGCTCGACCTTCCGTCCGGGCGCTTGCGCTTCTGTAATGCAGGCCATTGCGCGCCGCTGATGGTCGGTTCGGGAATGGGGCTGCTGCCTGTCATCCCGAATATGCCTCTGGGTGTCGTCATGGGATTCAAGTTCGAAGTTCAGGAAACGCTTCTGGATCCAGGTTCCATCATCTTCTTATATACCGACGGTCTGACGGAGGCAGAGAACATCTCACACGAACAATATGAGGAACACCGGATGTTGGCGCTGACGAAACAGCTGAAGGAAGAAAAGAATTTGAATCCTACGAGCTTCATCAAGAGGATGACCGACTCGGTGAACGAGTTTGTGGATAGTGCTCCTCAAAGCGATGACCTGACGATGCTGGCAGTGCAGTATAAGGGTCTGAAGCGGGATATCCGCATGCAGCGCAGCATCGTTCTCGCCAACGATGTGAATGATGTCCCGCGCTTGAATGAGTTCGTCGATCAGGTGGCAGAGGCACTGGAACTGGATGCGTCTTTGGGCATGAGCCTGAACCTGGCACTGGAAGAGGCGGTGGTGAACGTGATGAACTATGCCTATCCCGACGGAAAGGCAGGAACGGTCAACATCGAGGCTTCGGCAGACGACGACTTCTTGAACTTTGTCATCAGCGATTCAGGCATCCCGTTCGACCCGACAACGAAGGAAGAGGCGGACACAACCCTTTCGGTGGAAGATCGTCCGATAGGAGGACTGGGCATATTCCTCGTAAGACAGCTGATGGATACCATCAATTACGAGCGGGTAGATGGAAAGAACGTGTTGAGACTTGGTAAGAAACTCAATCAGCAATCAAAAGAGACACAAGAATGATGGAGAGCGTGGTGTTTTTAGGATTGAACCTTTATGCGTGGGTGACCATTCTGACCATGGTGAGCATCTTCGTGGTACTTTCACGGACGCATGTTCCCGCTGAGGTGGCATTCCTAAGTGCGCTTACCGTTTTGTTGTGTTTCGGCATTGTGACGGAGTCGGAAGGAATGGCAGGCTTTGGTAGTGAGCCCGTCGTCGTGCATGGGGCGTTCTTCGTGGTGATGGCTGGTCTGATGAACACGGGTGTCCTGTATTGGTTGACCAAGCATCTGCTGGGCTCCCCGAAGAATTATCGCGGGGCTATCCTCACGCTCATGATACCCATATCTCTGCTTGCAGCACTGCTCAATTCGGTGAACGTCGTGGCATTGTTCATTGACGTTGTGAAAATGTGGGCGCGGAAATTGCGGATGCAGCCCTCGCGCCTTCTGATACCATTGAGCTATGCGGCAACGCTTGGCGGTATGTGTACGCTGATAGGAAACTCGTCGAACCTGGTGATTTCCGGACTTTATGCAGACTATACGGGCAAGTCAATGTCGCTTTTCGCTCCTTTGATTCCAGGACTGTTCTGCACGGCTATCGGAATCCTGTTGGTATTGCTTTTCCGGAAGATGATACCGAATCGCCCTTCGCCCGAGACGTCGTTTGAGTCAACAAGCGACTATACGGTCGAACTGCTCGTGCCGACGGAGAACGATGCTGTCGGGCTGACTGTCGATGAGGCTGGCTTGCGCAATGTTCCTGGCGGTTCGTTGATAGAGATTGTGCGGTTTGACAAAGAGATTATCACACCAGTTCCCAAGGATGAGTTCATCATCGGTGGCGACCGGCTCATATACTCAGGACAGATAGGCGAGCTGCTTGAACTCAAACGCACACACGGACTTGTGGCAGCCGACCATCACGTCTATAGTGTCAGTGAAATAGATGATCGGCGTACGCTGCGTACTGCTTATGTCGGTTTTGGCAGTGACTTGATAGGTACGCGGATGAGTGAGAATAGTTTTGAGCATCGCACGGATTTGGTGCTCGTTGCCGTTGCCCGTCAGGGAAAACGTGTTGACCAGCAGCCCCGTGAGGTGAAGTTGGAAGCCGGCGATACCTTGCTGTTTGAATGTCCGCCGAAGGACGACCGTGAGATAGAGGTTCTGACAAAGGGGAGCCTTACCTTCTTCGATTCGCACTTCGTGCCGCAGTTGGGGCGTAAGACGGTCATTGCGTCGCTGATAGCCTTGGGCATGTTCCTTCTATCATGGTTCCACGTGCTGCCGCTCATGGCGACAACGATGCTTGCTGCCGGTGCCATGCTGATATTCAAGTGTTGTCGCATGCAGAAAGTCATTCAATATGTGGAATGGAACTTGCTGCTTGTCTTAGGTACGACGGTGGTGCTGAGTGCTGCCATCGTGAAGACGGGCGTTGCAGAGACCCTTGCCAACAGCCTGTTGGAAATCAGCGGCCATAACCCTTATGTCATCATGGCACTGATGTGTATCTTGGCTTCTGTCGTGAGTGAATTTGTGAGCGATGTGGGTGCCTGCGGTATCTTTTTCCCGATAGTCTATCAGCAGGCAACTATATTGGGTTGCAACCCCATGCCGTTTGTCATCTCGCTGATGATAGCTGTCACCACGGCTTTCGCGTCGCCTATCGGTTCAGCCACTCACATGTTGATATACGGCCCTGGAGGCTTCCGGTTCCATGACTTCACGAAGATAGGTCTGTGGATACACCTGGTGCTCCTCGTTGCCAATTTGTTTATTGTTAATATGATTTTCCCTCTTTACGAATAGAAAGTATAATAATAAAAAATAGAAAAAGATTATGACGATTGAAATTAAAGAACAAGACGGTGGCATCATTGCTGTTTTTGACGGACGTTTCGACACTCCTGCAGCTGTTCAGGCACAGCAAGATATGGCACCATTGATGGAAAATGCCGACAAGGAAATAACCCTTGATTGCACGAAGTTGGAATATGTCAGCAGCTCGGGTTTGCGTTTGTTCCTCACGTTGCGGAAAGAAACCTCCGCAAAGGGTGGAAAAGTGGTGATAAAGAATATCAATGAGGAAATCAAGAAGGTCTTCATGATGACTGGTTTCTTCAACCTTTTCGATATCAGATAGCATCAGATGCTCTGCCGTGAGCAGGCGCTCCTTTTTTGAAAGAACGAGGTAGGAGAAGTTATCTTCTGCTTTTGACGTGGTGGATGTCTCCCATGGTGTCTTGCACGACAAACGTGTGTTCACGGTCTTCAACAAAAGGGAATCTCAGGAACTGCTCAAAAGTGTTGATGGCGATGCCGTCGATGCTGATGACGATGTCGCCTTGACGGAAGCCGTTCCGATAATGTTCGCTACCTTCCCGGATGAGTCCCACGACTGCGCGGTTGTTCTTCGGAACGAAAGCAATGTCGGTCTGGCTGTTGCTTACCATCATTTTGTCGCCATCGGAGTAGGGGATAAAGCGAATCTCCTTTTTCCGTGGGAGAATGATGATGGTGCCATAGTTGAGCAGCTCAGCCCCGATGCGCGAATTGCCTTCTGTGGTCAGCGTGTGGTAGTCAAGAAACGAGAACCCGCCCATATTGACAGCATCCAACCAAAGAAACGACATCTCGCTCAATTGTTCGGTTCCGAAATAGCCTATCGCACGGCTTCCATGCCCGACTCCCTCAATCTGACTGCTGAAATCCGGGAACTTCCTGGAAAACACTTGTAGGCTTCTGCGTGCCATGACGTAGAGCCGACGGCTGCCCGTGTCAAACCGCGCCTCGTCCGTGCAGTTCGGATACGGACTCAGTTTGACGTTCGGCACGAATCGGAGGAGGCGGTATTTTAAGGAATATCCGCGTTCGTTGAGAAACAGGTCGCGGCGGTCGGTCAGAATCATCACTCCCTCGCGGGCATCAATCTTTGCAGACAGTCCTTTGTTGAAAAGGTCGAAGCCAATCACTCCGTCGAATTTTGTTCCGACAAGTCGCTCCAGCAGTGAGCCGACATAGCCCCGGAGTGTCAGGTTTCCTAACCGGATGTCAGGAAACTGAACCGCCTTGACCGTGTCGCTCTGCCCGTTGGCATCGTAAGCCACCTGATTGCCCATGATTCGTATGTAGGGGATTGTCCCGTTTCTGTGGAGTATGCCTTGGCTGGAGCCTGTGTCGAGACAAAACCGGCGCTCCTTGCCATCCACCAGCGCGCGGATGTATATCTGATTGTCCTCAAACTCGATGGGGATGGTATCCACAAAGTTGTGCGCCGACACACTGAACCTCGTGTTGTATCGGTACATCTGTGCATGTGTCATCATGCCCGCACACACAAAAAGCAAGATGAAGACAAAGCGCCTCATGGCGACAAAGATAGTGAAAAATCTGCTGAAGCGAGTAAAAAGGCGGGCATTTTTCTTTCGCTGCCGACATGGTGTTGATTAAAGAAGAAGCCCGAAATCCGTTGCGGATTTCGGGCTTCTTGCGTATCTGTGAGTGCTCTTTATGATTATCCGAGCAGTTTTTTCGTCAGTTTGTCGAGCATGTCAACGGTCATGGTGCTGAGGTCATATTGCGGTTTCCAGTCCCACTCGTTGCGTGCGCATGAGTCGTCCATGCAGTCGGGCCAGCTGTCGGCAATGCCCTGTTTGAGCGGATCGACGTCATACACCATCTTGAAGTCGGGTTTGTGCTTCTTGATTTCCGCATAGATGGTCTCAGGGTCAAAGCTCATGGCTGCCACGTTGAAGCCGTTGCGGTGGATGAGACGCGTCGGGTCAGCCTCCATCAGTGTGATGGCAGCGTTGAGAGCGTCGGGCATGTACATCATGTCCATCAGCGTGCCTTGCTTGATGGGGCAGGTGAACTGCTCACCGAGCACGGCGTAATAGTAGATGTCCACGGCATAGTCGGTCGTTCCGCCGCCCGGAGGAGTGATGTAGGAGATGATGCCCGGGAAGCGCACCGAGCGTGTATCCACGCCATATTTCTTGAAATAGTAGTCGCTCAGCAACTCAGTTGTCACCTTGCTCACGCCATAAATCGTTCCGGGGCGCTGCACCGTGTCTTGCGGGGTCATGGTGTGCGGTGTGGAGAGTCCGAACGAACCGATGCTACTTGGTGTGAACACGGCGCACTTGTTTTCGCGAGCCACCTCGAGAATGTTCCACAAGCCGTCGATTCCGATTTTCCATGCAAGGCGAGGCTTACCTTCTGCCACGACTGAAAGCAGTGCGGCGAGGTTGTAGATGGTGTCGATGTTGTATTCCTTCACTACCTTGGCAATGCCTTCCGGGTCGGTCACGTCGGCAATAGCCGAAGGACCGCTCTCGAGCAGCTCACCCTTAGGCTCTGCACCGATGATGTATCCAGCCACAACGTGTTCGTTACCATAACGTTTTCTGAGTTCCATAGTCAGCTCCGAACCAATCTGTCCGGTTGAGCCGATGACCAAAATGTTTTTCATTATCTGTGTGTTTTTAGGTTTCTGCCTGCAAAGTTAGTGCAAGTTGAGCGAAGAACAAAATAAATTCTTTATTTTTTCTTCCGAGACGCTGCCTGACTTGGGTTGACTTGGATATGGTCTGTTGTGTAGCTCGCAGATTTTATTCCGTAGCCATATTTGGAATCTGTCATTTCTCCCTTCGTGCGCTATACATTATTATATATATGCGGGCGGATACATCGATCCGTCCCTACAATGCGCCGTGTTTGAATTATGATAAGGGTTGTCTGCCTCCCGTAGGGGCGGATCGATGTATCCGCCCGAAAAGTTTCTCTAACCAAATTCACTGAATTTGGTGATCAATTCAAGTTGATTTGGTGACCAAATCAACTTGAATTGATTTTTGAGAGTTGAACTTCATTCATTTTACAAACTAAGTTTCGTTCCCAGTATTCCCACTGCTCTGAGCCTCTTCCGTTCTGCTGTTGGATTGCAAATCCAGGCGAATGAAGGGCAGAGCGAGGGTGGGGCGGACGCAAAAGCCTCCCCCAGTGGGGAGGAGGTTTGGAGGGCGCTCTTCCGTTTTTTTATTTAAAAAAGAGCAGAAAAAGTGTAAAGAAAGTATAAAAGTGTAAAGTTTTTAGTTAATAACCCAAAAATTTTACAAATGCAACACTTGTGTTTCGGGAATAATTATATTTTTGTGCCGCAAACAGTGACATCACTTGGCGGCGCTGACGTGTCTGGAAGGTCGGGGAGTGTGTTCTTGTTTGTCAGGATTTGCGATTCGCTTGTTTCCCTTTCGGATTATAAGTCCTGATCGTTTTTTACTGCCGGGTGACATGTCCGACAGGACAAAGGTAAAAGAAACTGATGAAATAAAAGAAACAAATAAGGTAAAAGATAACAAAAATATTAAAAGATTAAAAGTAAAAGTGTTTAGCATTAAGGGTATTATGTTTCGAGTGTCGCACTTTATTGTGCGACATGTTGCAAGGTGTTGGCGGCTTCTTTTCTCGAGAAGCCACCCGCTTTGTGCTTGCAGGGCGCAACGGCTTGGCTGTCGGCATTCGTCTGACGGTGCCGTGCGCGTAGCGTTGTTACCCCCCCCCCCATTCATGTAAGCAGCAGATTATCAAAGACATATAGAGATGTGCTTGACTTCCGCAGGGAGGTCTTGTGCATCTCTTTTTGTATTTGTTCGTTCCATGCAATATGGATGAGTTAAATTGATTGTACATTATTAAAATATAAAAAGGATTATAAAATGAAAGTAAAAATGAAAAAATTAGTGTGTTCAGCAGTAGCGTGTACCTGTGCCTTTCTGCTGTTCCCGATGTTTGCATCGGCGCAGTCGCAGGGTGGCTTGCAGACAGATACTTACGGTTCAATTACAGGAACCGCAGGAACAAAGTATCTTTGGGTGAATGCAGCGAACTTCCCCGATGACGATTTTCGAAGTTATTTGCTATCCGCACATGCATCAACAGCAGCCGGCGGAAGTTATGTCATACCTGAAAGCATAACCAATGTGGATATAAAAAACTGTTGTGGATACTCCGTGGGAAAAACTCTGAGAAGCACTTGGAATTATATTAACGTATCCGACTTATCTCCAGAAGACCAAACCACTGTAAATGCCTTCTTTAATGACCAAACAATTCGAGACGGTCTCTGGCAACAGGCTGCTGACGACGGATATGGTCCTGGTGATGGTGAATTCTCTTTCACAACCGGAGTGAGGAAAATTGAAAAAGACATTGTCTCATCCGTGGATGTAGTAAACGGTGAGCATCATATCTACAGGACACAAACAGTAGAGTATGAAGCAATCCTTACGCTTGATATGGATGAAGCTGAGGCCTGGAGTGAAATCCTTACATTTGGTGGGGCGGGAAATGAAGAGTTATACGCATCCCACCATATATTTACTAAGGGCAATGTTTCCGACCTGACGGGCATTAGTTATTTTACTAATCTGCGTCGTCTGAAATGCAGCATGGAAAAACTGAGCGGAGAGTTGGACTTGACGGGATTAACGAAGCTTGACAGTCTGGATTGTAGCTACAACCGGCTGACCGACTTGAAGGTAAATCTCGTTGCCCACGCTTGGTGGGATAAAATACAAGGAAGTTATGATCAGAGTAAGGACATCGCTCATCAGCGCGTTTTCTTGGATTGCAGCAACAATTTCCTGTCCAACCTGAACAATGTTGTTGTGACACCTTCGGCAGTTGGGCAAATGGTCAATATTGAAGGGAGCTATGCAAATAATCGTATTTTGGCTTTTCCGCTGGGACATCATCCATATTACGATACGGGTAATGGCATATTTGCCTTCTATAAGTACCCTGGTAATGGTATTTATCTTTTTAGCCGCTTTTACGTGAATTCAGACGTGCAAATGACAGACACTCAAAGGACAATGTTTGAAGGACTTAGTGCACTTGACAATATGAATAATCTTTATTTCCATAGATACCCCAAAAACATAAATCTGGCATATGATTATCAGCTGAGAGAGAATGGGCTGCCCGTGATGTATTCAAATTCTCTTCAGAAAATTGATGTCAATTTGTCTGTAATAGACAAGATGCGAAGCAGAGTGGGAGTTGCTGTGCCAGACAATTTATATGATGAAGAAAATCGTTTTGAGGACGTGGTACTATTAGATAACGCCTATCCGGAAAAAGTTAAGCAAGGGGAAAACAGCTATTACGTTTACAGCGAAAGCAGTTCTTCGGCTGACCTTGACTATTGTCACGCAAAAGCATCAGTCTCGTATCGTCTTTTCAATGGCTATGCGTCGTGGATAGGGATAGCAGATCTTGATGGTAATTGGGCAGGTCACCCTTCAGAACCCAGAGTATCATCCGATTTTAATCTTTCGGAATTGAACATCAACAAGTATGCTGATTGGTTTGATTCTAATGTCAATACATATTTTGATAGCAGCCAGCATGGTTTTCCTTACCTGTATTTAGGATACCCAGCTTGCGACCTTACTCAGGTGGGCGATTCTTATGACCACAATGTCACCCTTACCGCCGACCACTATGTGATGTATGTCAATCCGTTGAGCGAAGATACAGAAGGCAAGTGCAACGGCACAGCCGTTTTCGACTACGATGCCATCATTCCCGAAGGCTTGGAGGCGTTTATCGTCACGGGCTACACCGATGGTGGAGAGAGCAGCCGCTTCAAGACCGGTCAGCTACAACTGGTGAAAGTGGGCGACGGCGACGGAGCCGACGGCTACAAACGCGTGATACCTGCGAACAATCCCGTCTGCCTGCGCACGAAGCAGACCGTGAGCGAAGGACAGGCTGCCGACAAGATGTCAACAACAGGACTCTATCCCTTCCTCAACAACAACGAACGGACCAACTATCCCTGCCCCGACCCCAATGATGCGCAGTACGAACCGTTGGAGACGATACCCGCATCGCTGTTTGCGGATAATATCCTGCGCGGCATGCTCGACACCTCCGGACAGAGCTATACAGCTGGCACCGTGCTCACACTGGGACGCTATATGGATAACGGAGAGAAGAAAATAGGCTTCTGGACTTACAACGGCGCAAAACTCAACATGCACCGTGTATATATTCTGAAAAGTGACCTGAATATGTCGTCGGATGCGAAAGGTTGTACGCTGGGTTATGATGACGGTGCGGTGATAACAGCTATCGGAGGCGTGAACAAGGATCATGAAACCTACGACAATACATGGTACACCCTGCAGGGCATACGTCTGTCAGGAAAGCCGACGCAAAGCGGTGTCTATATACACAACGGACAAAAAGTTGTCGTGAAAAATGGTGAAACGATTATGCCATCTGCATTACTGAACACGCCGGCTGCTGTTTATACGGACAATTTCTAACCAAAAAAATATATAACTATGGAGCAAGATAAAAAGACATATGTAACACCCGATATTGAAGTCGTCTGCGTGGAAATATTTCATCCGATTACTGCCAGTGAAGAGTGGACGGGAGATCAGTTCGGCAAAAGTACGGATTTCGAAGATATAGAGGATGAGGGTTTCAGCCGCATGGATGTGTGGAGCGGCTTCGACGATGACTTTGATAAAGATATATTGTAGTCTCCGCCAACAGACGGGAATGCCTGTCGGAATCGGAAATCGTCTTAATGGATAAATGAAGCATTAGTGATGTATAAGAAATGGGAACGGAGTAGGGGAGAAATCCTCTATGCCTTCCCCTTCAAATACGAGATAAAACCGGTATAAATGTTTTTTCATTACTCTCTCTATATACTCATGTTTTTTGAGATGATTGTGGCAGGACGGCTGTCGTGAGGCAGCCTCTCACAAAAGGTTTAATTAAGCAAACGGTAAAGAGGGTGCTTTTTCGCTACCTGTTGTGAAACGGTGGAGGTTTTTTAAACAAAGAAATCTCCCAACCCAACGGAAGGCGAGGGAATGAACATAGAGTATCAAACAGCGTTTGAGAACTCAGTGTAAATATTTTAGTTTAAACATCAGCTAAATAAAACAAAGAAAGGAAAAGTTTATGGATATAAAGACAGAGAAATTGATGAACGTTTCTTTGTTCGAGGGGTATGGGCGTGAGGAAATCGCCCAACTGCTACAACAAATGCCTTACAGGCTTCGTAAGAAAAGTAAAGGTGAGCACATCGCATATGAGGATGATGAACTTACCGATCTGCTGGTACTTGTGGAAGGGAAGGTGCACACAACCATGGTACATAATGACGGCAGTGAGGTGGTCGTTGACGTGATTGACTGTCCGTTCATTCTGGCACCCGCCAGCGTGTATGCTTCCGATCATCATTATCCGGTGAACATCATTGCCGAAACCGATTGCCTGCTGATGTATATCAATGGCACGGAATTTTCGGATATGATGCACACTCACAAGCAAATCATGATGAACTTCATCATCATACAGAGTGAACGCATACATTTTCTTAGCAAACGCTTGAGAGAATTTGCATTGCTGTCGCTCAAGGAACGGGTACTCTATCACATGCTAAAAGATGATGAACCGATAAAGAATGTTGAACTCTTGGCGCGCCGACTGAGCGTGTCGCGTTCGTCACTCTCCCGTGTCCTCTCCGAACTGAAAGATGAAGGGATTGTCGAAAGAACCTTGAATGGGATAGAGCTGCGGAAGGAGGAATGAGCCTAAAGCCCTATTCCCCTTCCGTTGTTGGGGATTTGCAATCCCCAACAGAACGAGGAACGGGAACGGTCAGAACAGGTACTTTTGTCTGGTGCAAGGGAAAGGGTAAGAAAAGATGTTAAAGGATTTAGATTTGATAAACAAACTCATGTCTGTTCCTGTCTTCGAGGGCGGAATTCATGTGACGCTATGTGCCCGTGGATTCCCCGCACTCCCCACAAGATAAGTATATTTTCATTGCTTTATAATATTTCTGTGGGCAAAAGAGATGCCGTGAGGCATTTCGCCCACTCATAAAACTCTGGAGGGAGAAAAACTTTTTCGCCGTCTGTTGTGAAACAGACATCTTCTCCCGCAAGATAACTTTATTTACATCATTTTATTATTATCTAGTTTTTTACGAGTCTCCGGCGTTGCGAAACGCTGGAGATTTTTTGTTTTTAATATGAATCAGGGGGTATACGTATTATTATATACGCGGGCGGATACATTGATCCGCCCCTACGCCATGAGGTTCGGATGGCACTTTGTAGGGGCGGATTGATGTATCCGCCGAACGGCTTATTCATTCACTTGCGTAAATTCTTTCCCATATTGAACGATGGCATTAGCTGTGAACTGGAGGTCTTCCGTGGACTCATCCTCCCACGTCACTTTGATTTTCGAGCCCTTCACCTTATAGGTCCCTTTCTTCGAATAAGACGATTCCCTGGCGGGAATGACGTCAACGGTGCCGTCGCTGTTTCGGTACATTGCCGGATGGGCTGGGAGGTAGGAATGGAAAGTGAATGTCACGTCCTTTTTCGTCGTAAATTCAAAGGTCATCGTGATGGTTTGAGTGCCGGCATCAGCCACAAACATCTCCGTCTTATGTTCCCATTTGGTGTTTTTTAGCTTAGGTCTTTTCCCGTCAGTCATCGCGAAAGAGAGACAGGCAATCGCCATGACAGCTAAAGCGACAGTCGCAAAAAGAATTTTCTTTTTCATAGTCAAAAATGGTGTTGTTGTGCATCACAAAGATAAGAAAAAGAATCTAATCACCCAAATTTGTGAGGAAGGAATATGTGGAAGAAAGTTTTTTTGCGAGCGTAAAGGTTGCTTATATATAATAATGTGTACCGGGAAATCAACTTTTTCACAATAACATTTCTTTAATATGATATTTTTTGTACCTTTGCATCAATGATGGAAGCCATCTGTCTTTATCGGAAAAGATGATGAGAAACCTTAAAATCAATCATAAATCAATTTAAGTTATGTACGGAAAAATGAAAGAACATCTCGCACAGACCTTGCAGGAAATCAAGGATGCGGGACTTTACAAGGAAGAACGCCTGATTGAAAGTCAGCAGCAGGCTGCCATTCAGGTAAAAGGTAAGGAGGTCTTGAACTTTTGTGCGAACAACTATCTCGGGCTTTCCAATCATCCGCGCCTCATTGAGGGAGCGAAGAAGATGATGGATCGTCGCGGATATGGTATGTCGTCTGTCCGTTTCATCTGCGGAACACAGGATATTCACAAGGAGCTCGAAGCGGCTATCAGTGATTATTTCAAGACGGAAGACACGATTCTCTATGCTGCATGTTTCGATGCCAACGGTGGTGTGTTTGAACCGTTGTTCACGGAAGAGGATGCCATCATCAGCGACGCGCTGAATCATGCGTCTATCATTGACGGTGTGCGCCTGTGTAAGGCAAAGCGTTACCGTTATGCAAATGCCGATATGGGCGAACTGGAGAAATGTCTGCAGGAGGCTCAGGCACAGCGTTTCCGCATCATCGTGACCGACGGCGTGTTCTCGATGGACGGCAATGTGGCACCGATGGATAAGATTTGCGACCTGGCAGAGAAGTACGATGCCCTCGTGATGGTGGACGAAAGCCACTCGGCAGGTGTTGTCGGTGCGACGGGTCACGGTGTGAGTGAGTTCTACAACACTTACGGACGCGTGGATATCTATACCGGTACGCTCGGAAAGTCGTTCGGCGGTGCCCTCGGCGGATTCACTACCGGTCGCAAGGAGATTATCGACCTGCTGCGTCAGCGCTCCCGTCCCTATCTCTTCTCCAACTCTCTGGCTCCCGCCATTATCGGTGCCAGCCTCGAGGTGTTCAAGATGCTGAAAGAGAGCAATGAGATTCACGACCGCTTGGTGGAGAACGTGAACTATTTCCGCGACAAGATGATGGCTGCAGGCTTCGATATCAAGCCGACGCAGAGTGCCATCTGTGCCGTGATGCTCTACGATGCCAAGCTTTCTCAGGTGTATGCTGCGAAGATGCAGGAAGAGGGAATCTACGTGACGGGCTTCTACTACCCCGTGGTTCCGAAAGACCAGGCGCGTATCCGTGTGCAGATCAGTGCCGGACACAATCGCGAACAGCTTGACCGTTGCATCAATGCCTTTATCAAAGTGGGTAAAGAACTCGGTGTACTGAAATAGTTTTTGAGAAACTTCATGTTGGCGGGTTGGCAAGTCGGGGCTGCAGAAGTCCTCTTTGTTGACTCGCCAATTTTATAAAAAGGAAAGAAACTGCCGGATGAAATACGTCGAAGTCATTCTCCCCCTTCCACTCGAAGGCGTTTTTACGTACATCGTTCCGCCGATGTTGGCAGAACGGTTGCTGCCAGGTATGCGCGTGCTGGTTCCACTCGGTCGCAGCAAACATTATACTGGTGTGGCGGTGCGGATGCATGAGGAGGCTCCCGGTTTCGACTGTAAAGAGATAGAGAGTGTGCTTGACGAGCAGCCAGTCCTGTTGCCCGAGCAGTTGAAGCTTTGGGAGTGGGTGGCTGATTATTATCTCTCTCCGCTCGGCGATGTGTATAAAGCCGCCCTTCCTGCAGGCTTGAAGGCAGAGGACGGCTATCGACCGAAAACGGAGACGAGAGTGCGCTTGTCACCGGATGTCTACACAGCATCAGCCGTCAGCCAGATAACGGAATCGCTGAAACAAACGCCCGCACAACTGAAACTGTTCCAAAGTTTTCTCAACATGGCACGACAGCGTTGCTCCAGCGAAGATTTCCATGCTTGGCTGCCCTCTTTCTCGCTGACCCGTGAGGAGCTTTTGAACGAGAGTCGGAGCACGATGGCCACCTATAGAAACCTCGTCAAGCGAAAACTCCTGCAACCTTTTGAGCATGAGGTGGGAAGACTCAACAAAGGAGGAGAACCGCATTTCAATCAGATTAAGTCTCTGAGCGAGGCACAGCAGCAGGCGTATGACGAAATTGTTTCGCTGCATCGGAAGAAGAATGTGGTGCTTTTGCATGGCGTGACATCATCGGGAAAGACGGAAATCTACATCCATCTCATTCGGAAAGCCATTGATGAGGGTCGGCAAGTGCTCTATCTCTTGCCGGAAATAGCCCTGACCGTGCA
The DNA here is from genome assembly GCF_019551475.1 of Prevotella sp. Rep29. NCBI lineage: Bacteria > Pseudomonadati > Bacteroidota > Bacteroidia > Bacteroidales > Prevotellaceae > Prevotella > Prevotella sp. Rep29. The sequence goes on along the minus strand of NZ_CP047159.1, from coordinate 2,351,444 downwards.
GATGATGGCGCGTCTTCGCAAGGTGTTTGGCAACCGGCTTGGCATCTATCACTCCAAATACAGCGATGCCGAGCGTGTGGAAATATGGCAGAAACAGCTTTCCGACGATCCTTATGACGTGATTCTTGGTGCCCGTTCGGCTGTTTTCCTGCCGTTCCGGAAACTTGGACTCGTGATTGTTGACGAGGAACACGAGACCTCTTTCAAGCAACAGGACCCGGCACCGCGCTACCATGCCCGTTCGGCTGCCATCGTCCTTGCCGCCATGTATCAGAAGGCAAAGGTGGTCTTGGGAACGGCGACGCCATCGCTTGAAAGCTTTTATAATGCCCAATCGGGGAAATATGGAATGGTAACGCTCACTACGCGCTATCAGGACATACGGTTGCCGGAGATACATGTGGTGGACATGAAAGACCGCTATCACCGCAAGTTGACGGTGGGAGCGTTCTCGAACGACTTGCTGGAGGCTGTTCGCGAGGCATTGTCGGCAGGCGAACAGGTCATTTTGTTTCAGAACCGGCGTGGTTTTGCGCCGATGGTCACCTGCAAGGATTGCGGATGGGTACCAAAATGTCAGAATTGCGATGTGTCGCTGACCTATCATAAGCGCCTGAATGCACTCACGTGCCACTATTGCGGGCACACCTATTTTGTACCGGAGAAGTGTCCTTCATGCGGCAGTCAGGAAATTCGGCAGCGCGGAATCGGTACCGAGAAGATTGAAGAACAAATCGGTCAGCTCTTTCCTGAGGCACGCATAGCCCGAATGGATTTGGATACGACCCGCACACGTAGTGCCTATGAGCGTATCATCAGCGACTTTTCCGCAGGGAAGACCAATCTGTTGATAGGTACTCAGATGATTTCGAAGGGCTTGGATTTCGACCACGTGTCGGTTGTAGGTATCATGAATGCAGACAGTATGCTCAATTATCCTGACTTCCGGGCATACGAATATGCGTTTATGATGATGACGCAGGTAAGCGGACGGGCAGGACGGAAAGGACGGCGTGGGCGTGTGATTCTGCAGACACAGCAAAAAGAACTTCCCGTCGTCAGCCATATTGTCAACAACGATTATCTGTCGTGCTATAAAGAAATATTGGAAGAACGGAAAATGTTTCGCTACCCACCGTTCTTCCGTTTGATTTATGCTTTCGTGCGGCATCGCCACGAGAGTGTGGTAGAGCGGGCAGCGCAGACGCTTGCCGAACAGCTTCGCTCGTGGTTCGGAAATCGTGTGTTAGGTCCCGACAAGCCTTCGGTTGCGAAAGTGAAGACCATGCATATCCGAAAGATTGTGCTTAAAATCGAAAATGGTTTTGACCTCGCTGTCGCTCGTCGCTGTCTCTGGCAGGCACAGGCTGCGTTGGAAGGCGACAAGCGTTGGAGCACAGTGCAGATTTATTTCGATGTAGATCCGCAATAATCCCAAAACATGATTGGTTAGAAATAAACCCAAATCGGTCATTAGAACGCAATAAGATATTTTAGTGCTGATGTCCTGCTCTTCGTGTCATAGTATCATTTGCTTCGGCATCTGCCTCCAACCTTCCTCTCACCGTAGCCTGCTACGCCATCGAGAAAGATTGAAGACATCTGCACAAAGCAAACAATACTCTGAATGCAAAGTCTAATGACCGATTTGGGATAAAAAGAGCGAAGAAAAACTTCTCCGCTCTCCGTTTTGTTCTTGTTTTCAATATATCAGAAGTCAATATCAAGTCCTATTCCAAACACCTTGTTGGTTCTTGTGAACTCGTCGGTGCAGGTCGTTGCGATACTGTTTCCTGCCAGTTCGAAAGTCTTTTCCTCCGTTTTCTTGAAGTGGTCGTATGTCGTCCAGAAGTAGGCAATGTTGAGCTGCATGTTCTTTGCCACCTTGATGCCGGCACCAAATCCGATGGAATAGCTGCTGGTGACAAAACTCATGTCGCTGAGGTAGCCTCCATTGCCCAGTCCGTAGTTTGTCTTCTGTCCGCCGATACTCACTTGTATGACATCGTTGATGTCGTATTCCACTCCCGCCAGATATTCTTGCGTGTTGCCTGAGAGGAGGCGTTGCTTGTCGTTTGCCATACGCGCATCTTTGTCGAAGAAGTAGTGATAACCGATACTTGCGCGCAGTTGTGGGAGAAATTCGTATTGTGCACCGATGGTGAACAGTCCCGGCAGGTCGCTCGGTGTGTTCACGCCGTGGGCGAAAAGTCCGGTGTCGTCGCGCTTGGTATCGTTTTGGATATGGAATTTCGTCGTGAACTCATAGCGCGCTCCGATGTTCAGTTTGTTCCATTTCTAGTCAATACCGATGACAGGTGCGATGCACCATCCCGTCTGTGTACATTCCAGATACTTGTCAGCCATCATGGTGCGTGCTCCCGAGACGGTTTGTCCCATTTGTGTGTATTGTGCAATCTGCTGTTCGTATCTCGCCTTCACAGCAGGGTCGGTAGCAGCAGCTGCCGCCTGCCTGAGAAGGGCGATACCTTCGGCAATCTCCGTTTCCTTGATACCGAGGTAGTCATACATGTTTTCGTGATTGTTTCCGATATTCGCAGAGATGTTGGTGATGTTTCCTTCGTATTTGTTGAGTACGTAGTTGAAACGCAATCCTCCATAGACAGCGAGGTTGGAATTGATTTTATAGGTAGCACCCAGCTGGAATCCGAAAATATATTGCTGCCCGTGCAGATAGCTGCTTACCGAGTAGGCTGGAGTTTCGGCGGACATGCCCAATTGATGGAGTGCCATAGGGATGAGTGCTATTGTGCGTTCGAACGAGCCGAGACCGTCGTTGAAGGTTGCCTTTCCTCCTCCTCCAACCATGGCAAAACTTGCCTGGAAGCCCCACTTGTTGGTGTTGTATGCAGCCTGGACGGATGGGATAATCGGTGCAGAAGCCTCTCCTTTGAATTTCTTGATGCCCTTCTCGTCGCCGCCATTCAGCATGAATGGCTTGTGGAAAGGTGTTCCCTCCAATCCGTGTACCTCCATTCCGCTCCAAATGGTACGTGTCTGGAATGCACTCTGGTTGTTGAGCGAGAGGTGGAATCCGTTGCTCAGGAAAGCAACGCCTGCCGGGTTACTGTAAACACCGTCTATGCCTATCGTTCCTTCACGGGCAAACATACGGTTAAAGTGAATACTCTGGTTCGTGTTTGTAAGAAGACCACCTGCAAACAACGTGGTCGATGTCATGAAAAATAAAGCTATACAGCTTAGGGTAACTCGATTCATTCTATAATGATATTTTAAAAATTGTTTGCAAAGTTAATCTTTGTTGGTTGTAATCTCTTACAAATGCTTACATTTTTAAGGATTATTAATAAATCGGCATCAACCTTCCGAAAGATTGATGCCGATTATATCGGGGGTTATTCTTCTTTTCTCTCTGGATAGCGAATGCGTGTGTGGTAGATAGATTTCAGGCGTTCAATCAGTATTTGCTTGGCAGTGTTGATGTCGTGGAACGTGATGGGGCAATCTGTGAAGAATCCATCCTTCACTTGTCCGTCGATAATCTTGTTGACGAGCGTCGCAATATTTTCTTCTGAATACTCTTCCAGTGAGCGTGAGGCAGCCTCTACGGCATCAGCCATCATCAGGATGGCTTGTTCGCGAGTGGAGGGGTTGGGTCCGGGATAGTTGAAATCTTGCAGGTCAACCTCTTCATCGGGGTGCGCTTGCTGGTATTTGATATAGAAGTATTTCGTTTGTCCAGCCCCATGGTGGGTCAGGATAAAATCCTTAATCACCCGGGGAAGGTGATACTGTTCAGCCAGTTTGATTCCCTCCGTCACGTGGTCGATGATGATGCGCGCACTTTCTTTCTCCGATAAGCCCTCGTGTGGATTCAGTCCTGCCTGATTTTCCGTGAAGAATACGGGATTTTCCATCTTTCCGATGTCGTGATAAAGGGCTCCTGTACGCACAAGCAGACTCTTTGCTCCAATCTTATTGGCAATTTCTGCGGCAAGATTTCCCACCATGATGGCGTGCTGGAACGTGCCGGGTGCCACCTCGCTCAACCGACGTAGAAGGTCTTTGTTCGTGTCACTCAGTTCGAAGAGGGTCACACTCGATGTGAAACCAAACAGTTTCTCAATCAACAACATCAGCGGGTAGGCAATCAGAAGCGTGATGCCGCTGAATACGAAATGCAGATAGATGTTTCTGTCTTCGGGGATGAGCTGATTGGTTTGAATCAGTTGCAGCGCATAATAGGTCAACATCTCCGCCAGTGTAACGAAGAGCACCGTGTACATAAGCTGTGAACGGCGTGACAGCTCGCGCAGCGTGAAGATGGCTACTAGTCCGGCTACCAGTTCTACGATGATAAACTCATACTGGTATTTCACTGCTACGGCACACAGCAATACCATGACTGTGTGTGCCATGAATGCCGTTCGCGAGTCCAGAAAGATGCGGATAAAGATAGGAAGCAACGCAAGTGGCAAGATATATACGCTGAAGAAGATGTATCGCATCAGCAGCGAGACGATGACGGGAAACAGTGTGATGAGCGTATATACCATCAACAGACTGCCAGTCTTCTCAAAATAGTCCTTCCTGAAGAGTGAGAGGTAGGTCGTAAACAGGGTCAATAGGATGATGACGATGAGCGACTGTCCCCACAACCGGTTGTCAGACTCGCCCGTGCTTGCCTTTCTGTTCACCATCTCGCGCTCCAATGATGTCAAGACGCGTGCAATCTCCGGGGTGACAATCTCTCCTTTGTCGATGATTTTCTGTCCAGCCATGACCATGTCGTCTGTCTCAATGATGCTGTTGAGCAGTTCGTCGCGCTCGGCATCGTTGCGCCGCTTGTCATAAACAAGGTTGGGCTTGATGAAATTGTTCAGGTCGTAGCCTTGGACCACCTGTCGCTGTCCTGCAATCAGTTGGTTTCTGAAAAGCCGTTCATAAGCCGTTTTTGTACTGAATACAGCGGTGATAGGTACGACGCTGACATCTTTCCCGTCAATCAGGCGAATTGTGTTTGCCGTGTCAGCAGCCAGTCGGGCATATTCCGTTTGTCCCATGACACCCGCCTCGTATATCTTGTGAAGCTCTTGTATGATGACATATTTGAATCCTCCCTCCAGCAGCGATGAACTCTCGGTGCCAAACATTGACGCAAAATCGTCTAACGAACGTTTCTCGATGCTTGTGTCGATGCGGTAATACGGAGAAAAATTGTTGACAATGCTATCTCGCTCAGCAGCGATGGCTTCGTCTGACTTGTAAACGGGGAACTGGAATTTGGCGATTACGGCACTCTGCATCCACGGCTTGCCGACATCGAAATGAATCTGCGACCGCTCATTCCGTGGCAGTACGCTGATGATGACTGTTGCGGCAATGATGACCAGCAATGCCCTCGTTGCCATATCCCTCCAAAAAAAACTTCTTTTACGAGTAAATCCTAACATTTTTAGATATAAATCTGAATTACTTTGCGAAAGTACAAAAAAAATACGGCAAACTGCGAAAAAAATCGTAATTTTGCAGCAAAATTTTGAAAAAATGGCAGAAAGAAGAGTGAGGGTGCGCTTTGCACCGAGTCCCACGGGACCTTTACATATCGGCGGTGTGCGCACGGCTTTGTACAATTATCTGTTTGCCCGTCAGCATGGTGGTGACTTCATTTTGCGAATTGAAGACACCGACAGCAGTCGTTTTGTGCCTGGTGCCGAGGAGTATATTCTTGAGTCGTTGCGATGGCTGGGTTTAAAATTCGATGAGGGGGTGTCGTTCGGCGGCAATTTCGGTCCTTATCGTCAGAGCGAGCGCAGGGAAATCTATAAAACATACGTGGACCAGTTGCTGGCAGAAGGGAAAGCCTATATTGCTTTCGACACACCGGAAGAACTGGAGCAAAAGCGTAGCGAGATAGAAAACTTCCAGTATGATGCAAAGACTCGTGGCAGCATGCGTAACTCGCTGACATTGAGCCAGCCACAAGTGGACGGTCTGATAGCCGACGGTCAGCAGTATGTGGTGCGTTTCAAGGTAGAACCTGGCGTGCCGGTCGTGGTCAACGACCTGATTCGTGGTGAAGTCCGTGTGATGAGTGATATCATAGACGACAAGGTGTTGTGGAAAAGCGCTGACGAGCTGCCTACATATCATCTGGCAAATATAGTGGACGACCACCTGATGGAAATCTCTCACGTCATTCGTGGCGAAGAGTGGTTGCCGAGTGCTCCGCTGCATGTGTTGCTCTATCGTGCTTTCGGTTGGGAAGACACGATGCCGGCGTTTGCCCATCTGTCGCTTCTGCTGAAGCCGGAAGGGAAGGGCAAGTTGTCGAAACGTGACGGCGACCGCCTGGGCTTCCCGGTTTTCCCGCTGGAGTGGACAGACCCGAAGACCGACGAGGTGTCGAGTGGCTTCCGTGAGAGCGGTTACTTCCCTGAAGCAGTCGTCAATTTCCTTGCTCTGTTGGGGTGGAATCCCGGTGGAGAGCAAGAAATCTTCTCGCTGGAAGAACTCGTGAAACTGTTCGATGTCACCAAGTGTCAGAAGTCTGGTGCCCGTTTTGATTATCAGAAAGGCATCTGGTTCAACCACGAGTATATCCTGCGCAAGAGCAATGAGGAGATTGCCGACCTGTTTGCACCGATTGTTGCAGGCAATGGCGTTGACGAGCCGTTGAGCCGCGTCAGGGTAGTGGTCGCGATGATGAAAGACCGGGTCAACTTTGTGAAAGAGCTGTGGCCCTTGTGTTCATTCTTCTTCATTCCCCCTGCGGTTTATGACGAAAAGACGGTCAGGAAACGTTGGAAGGAGGATTCTGCGAAGGTCATGGGCGAATTGGCTGAAGTGCTGGAAGGTATAGACGACTTTTCCATCGAAGGACAGGAGCCTGTCGTGATGAAGTGGGTGGAAGAGAAAGGCTATAAGCTCGGTGATGTGATGAATGCTTTCCGCCTGACACTTGTGGGAGAAGGCAAGGGGCCGGGCATGTTTGATATTTCCGCTTTCCTCGGAAAAGAAGAGACGATAAGGCGGATGAAACGGGCAATTGACATCTTACAATAAGCGCGCCATGTATAACATCGTCATGTATCTTTATATGCTGGGCGTTGCGGTCTGCAGTCTTTTCAGCGAGAAAGTGAGAAAGATGTGGAAAGGCGAGCGTGCGGCTTTCGGCGAACTTCGCCGGAAAGTGGACCCCAACGCTAGATATGTGTGGTTCCATGCAGCGTCACTGGGAGAGTTCGAACAGGGTCGTCCGCTGATGGAGCAGATGCGAGCCATGCATCCGGAATACAAGATTCTGCTGACCTTCTTCTCACCGTCGGGATATGAAGTGCGGAAGAACTATGAGGGGGCTGACATTATATGCTATCTGCCGTTGGACACCGTGCTGAACGCCCGCCGCTTCCTGCGAATCATCCGTCCCGAAATGGCGTTTTTTATCAAGTACGAGTTCTGGTATAACTACCTGCACATCCTGAAACATCGCAACGTGCCCGTTTATAGCGTGAGCAGCATCTTCCGTGAAGGTCAGGTGTTCTTCAAATGGTACGGGCGGCAATACGGCAGGGTGCTCAATTGTTTCACTCATTTCTTCGTGCAGAACGAAAAGAGCAAGGAACTGCTCCGGCAAATCAAAATACACAACGTCACGGTCGTTGGAGACACCCGTTTCGACCGCGTGCTGCAAATCAAGGAGGCGGCAGAGAGTCTAAAAAACGTGGAGTACTTCTGCCAATACAACATTAGTAACGACCCCAATCCGGATGACGATGAAGTGGTTACGGCATGCGCAGGTTTTGTGCGCCCGGCTGGCGTCTTCGTCGCCGGCTCGTCGTGGCAGCCCGACGAGGATATCATCATCCGGTATTTCCGCGACAAACAGCTTTTCGGCTATAGGAAGTGGAAACTGATTATCGCTCCGCACGTCATTGACGAAAGCCACCTGCAGCAGATAGAGCAGAAGCTCGACGGCTACAAGGTGGTTCGCTACACGAAATACGACTGCTATCAGTTCGAATCGGCAGACGTGCTGATTGTTGATTGCTACGGATTGCTCTCCAGCATCTATCGCTATGGGGACATTACCTATGTCGGTGGAGGCTTCGGAGTGGGCATCCACAATGTGCTCGAAGCCGCCGTTTGGGGAAAGCCGGTCATCTTTGGTCCCAACAACCAACGCTTCCAGGAAGCACAGGGGCTGAAAGGCGTGCGGGGAGGCTTCGAGATAGCTTCCTACGAGGACTTCCAGGCAGTCATGGATGCCTTCCTCAGCGGACAGGCGTCAAGGGAAGAGGCTGGGACGACTGCAGGAGAATATGTGAAAAGTTTGGGCGGAGCGACGGAAAAAATACTGTCCGGCATCGGAATGTAAGTTCGCCTTGAAACGACCGAAACGTTTTGCGGAACTCACGTCAAGCGAGCGTAAGTTCGAAGGAAATAACCACTACACACACCCTGTATAAACATACGGAAAAGGACGTATAAATATACGGTTGAACTTTCGTTTTCCAAAAGTTGAACTTTTGCGCTCTAAAAGTTCAACTTTCACCTCCTAAAAGTTCAACTTTTGCAAGCTAAAAGTTGAACTTTTGGAAAGCCACACCTAACGCGTTGATTTTTAGTCGTTTGCAAATGGCAACTCCAAACTTCTGCCTGTGCATAAATATACAAGGCGTGGTAAAGGAATACACCTATACATTATATAATATATAGGAGCCCCTCCCTAACCCTCCCCCAAATGGGGAGGGAACGCCTGACGGGAGAAGACGCTGCGCTAATTGATAATTCTTTTAGTCGCTACGCTTGGTAAAAGCGTCAAAGACGATTAGATAATGGACAATGGATAAATATGATTAGGTGTTTCTAATCTGCTGTTACATGTGGGCGGATTGCAAATCCACCCGAACGAAAGAAGATACACGAAGCATGGGAACCCCATCCCTGCCCCTCCCCTAAAAAGGGAGGGGAACGCCTGACGGAGGAAAAACTCTAACTTCACTCCCCTCCCTTTTTAGGGGAGGGGCAGGGGTGGGGTAACAGAATAGTGGGCAGATACATCGACCCGTTGAAAATAATCTGCGTAATCTGCGGTTAATAAGTTTGCGGGCGGATACACAAAAAGGGCAAAAAGTATCAAAAAAGTAAAAAAACGGAAAGAATGGTTCTTAAATTAAAAATTATTTGTACCTTTGCAGCCCGATATGTGTGCTTCAGACAATTATCAGATAGACTTGTCAGTATTGGAAGACGGTGTCCATCACCGTGAGTTTCATCTGGACGATGCCTATTTCGACCGCATCGGCAGCGACATGCTGAAGGGCGGTTCGGTGGATGTGGCGCTTGATGTCTATCGCACGGGCAAGACTTTTAAGTTGGATTTCCATTCCAATGGCGAGGTGACGATGACGTGTGACATTTGTCTGGACGACATGCAGCAGCCGATTGATACGGACGGCAGCGTGATAGTGAGGTTCGGTCAGGAGGCGGCAACGGCGGACGATGACAGCATCGTGATGGGCGAGGGTGATACCTCACTCGACCTGTCGTGGCTCATGTATGAGCAGATAGCGCTCGCCGTTCCCATACGCCACGTCCATGCGCCCGGAGCATGCAATGCGGCAATGGCGCAGAAGCTCGAGGAGCTGACCACGCCGTCGGCACGCGGTGGTGAAGCGACTGGCGAAGCGGCGGTCGATCCGCGATGGGAGAAGCTGAAAGGGCTTAAGATAAAAGATTAAACAATTAAAATATTAAAGAATTATGGCACATCCTAAAAGAAGACAGTCAAAGACTCGTACACGTAAAAGAAGAACCCATGACGGTGCTGTAGCACCCACATTGGCAGTATGTCCTAACTGTGGTGCATACTATGTTTACCATACGGTTTGTCCTACCTGTGGCTACTACAGAGGTAAGGTTGCGATTGTTAAGGACGTAGAATAATGGGAAAAATCAAGGCGGTAATCACCGGCATCGGCGGCTATCTGCCCGACTATATCCTTGACAACGAGGAGTTGTCGCGCATGGTGGACACCAATGACGAGTGGATTACGACGCGTGTAGGCATTAAGGAGCGCCACATCCTGACGGAAGAGGGGCTTGGCACTTCGTATATGGCGCGCAAAGCCGCCCGGCAGTTGATAGAGAAGACAGGTGTGGACATCGACACGGTTGATGCCCTCATCGTTGCCACGACGACTGCCGACTACCGTTTTCCGTCCACGGCATCCATCGTACTCGGCAGGCTCGGCTTGAAAAATGCCTTTGCTTTCGACATCTCGTGCGCTTGTTGCGGGTTTATCTATACCCTCGACTTGGTGGCAAACATGATTGAGAGCGGCAGATACAAGAAAGTCATCCTCATCGGTGCAGAGAAAATGTCGTCCATGACCGACTATAAAGACCGCGCCACGTGCCCGCTGTTCGGCGACGGAGCCGCAGCCGTGCTCGTAGAAGCCAAGGAAGACGTGGAAGAAGGATACATCGACTCCTATTTCCGCACCGATGGCAAGGGACTTCCCTTCCTGCACATGAAGGCAGGAGGATCGGTCTGTCCCGCTTCCCATTTCACGGTTGACCACCGTCTGCATTACATCTATCAGGAAGGGCGCACCGTCTATCGTTTTGCCGTGCAGAACATGAGCGACGACTGCCTGCTGATAGCAGAACGCAACGGACTGACGAAGGACAATCTCGACTGGGTCGTTCCCCATCAGGCGAACCTGCGCATCATCGAAGCCGTGGCAAAGCGTCTGGAACTGCCCGACGAGAAAGTGATTGTCAACATTGAGCGCATCGGCAACTCGAGTGCCGCATCCATCCCGCTGGCACTGTGGGAGAACGAGAAACGCTTCAAGAAGGGCGACAACATGATACTGACAGCCTTCGGAGCCGGCTTCGTGCATGGAGCATCCTACATCAAGTGGGGCTACGATGGCGATAAGTAGAGTAGGCTATTGAAAACAGAGAACGAATGCATAAAGCAGGATTCGTAAATATTGTCGGCAATCCAAATGTAGGAAAAAGTACGCTCATGAACCAATTGGTTGGTGAGCGTATTTCTATTGCTACGTTCAAGGCGCAGACCACGCGCCACCGCATCATGGGCATCGTGAACACCGACGACGCGCAAATCGTCTTCAGCGACACGCCCGGAGTGCTCAAACCCAACTATAAGCTGCAGGAATCGATGCTCGCTTTCTCGGAGAGTGCGCTGAAAGATGCCGACGTGTTGCTCTATGTGACAGACGTCGTAGAGAACCCCGAGAAGAACATGGAGTTCCTGGAGAAAGTGCAGAAGATGACCATCCCCGTGTTGCTGCTCATCAACAAGATAGATGAGCTGTCCGACAAGTCGGATGCGTCAGGTCAGTCAGACGCGAGGCTCGGCAACCTTGTAGAGCGTTGGCATCAACTGCTGCCCAACGCCGAGATACTGCCCATCTCAGCCCTCAACAAGTTCGGAACGGACATGCTGCTCAAGCGCATCAAGGAACTGCTGCCCGACTCGCCGCCCTATTTCGACAAAGACCAATGGACGGACAAGCCCGCCCGTTTCTTCGTCAGCGAGATTATCCGCGAGAAGATACTCCTCTACTACAACAAGGAAATCCCTTATTCCGTTGAAGTGAGGGTGGAAAGCTTCAAGGAGACGGAGAAAAACATCCACATCCGAGCCATCATCTATGTGGAGCGCGACTCGCAGAAAGGCATCATCATCGGGCATCAGGGCGTGGCATTGAAGAAAGTGTCTACCGAAGCCCGCAAGTCGCTGGAGCGCTTCTTCGGGAAGAGCATCTACCTGGAGACCTACGTGAAGGTGGATAAAGACTGGCGTTCATCGCAGCGGGAGCTCAACAGCTTCGGCTATAATCCAGAGTAACTTTTCCGTTCGCACCTTCCGTCCGCAACCGTTCGGATCATTCAACGGCTTGCGACTCCTTCTGGTCGTCTGTTGCTGCTCTTTCCTTTTTGTTCCTTTTCCATCAGTTCCCAGATGGTTTCGTACCCACCATTTCCTCCCCATCCGAATCTGTCAAGAAACGACCAAGGGAAATGGAGTGGAGGGCGTGTGCGAATACTTCCGCATTTGGGGCAGGGCAGAGGACAGGTAAAGACAGTTGCCCTCCATTCTGCGTCCCACCCCTCAAACGTCTCACCACATTGCGTACACTTGAATGCCGTTATTCCTCTAATCATAAAGTATTTTGTTTAATGATTGGATAATAAATGCTTGTGTAATACTAAAAACACTGCCAACAGCTGTTGGCAGTGCAAATATAGTTTGTCTTCCGGAATCCTTCTTTTCTAATATATATAGATGTCAGAAGCGGGAACAGTTTGCAGAATCCATAGATGATAGTGAGGCTATGGATTTTTAATAACCTGAGTATATTTCTTACCATCTATTATTGTGGTTGTTTTAATAGCATAAGGTCGTTTAGAGTCACCTTTATACAATGGTTCTCTTTTTGAAAATACCGTTTTTCCCTCTTTTAATGCTTTTTCTTCCATTTCTTCCATTTTTCTCCACTTACCCTGTCTATTTATATCTCTATTCATTGGCACTAAATTTATTTTTTCATTAGCACCACCAGTAGCACGAGATATTAGATGTCCAGCTTCGTCCTCTTCTACCCCTTCTTTACGAACACGTTCTTGGGTTTTATCATAAGGCTTTCCATGGTTAATTATGATATTTTTATTTCTATCGCTTATTACCAAAACAACCCGACTTAAACTGTCTGTAATATATTTAGTGTATCCATCTACAATATATGTTTTATTTGGAAGAAGGTCATTTAAAAACTCATTTTGGTCTCCGACCTTTCCTAGCAGAGAACCTGCATCCGCTGTTATTACACCATCTTTTATAATACATTTACTTTTAGACCATTCCTTATGACTGATTACAAGACCATCTTTTGTTTCTTCAATAACAAATTTATTAATATCAGAGATTGTGTCTGGGTTTTTAGCAATTCTTTCTATTTGCTCGGCAATTTCAGGAAATTTCTCTTTAATTCTTTCCAAGTTTGTTAATTCTTTCATAAACGTTTGGGGATTAATTTAACAATAATATTATTGAACTCACTTTAGAATAAAAGTTTTTAATATCTAATATCATTTAATGATTACCTTCTTTCCATTAACAATGTAGATACCAGCTTTTGTCGGTTTGCCGTTGAGCCGAATGCCGTTGAGCGTAAACCAAACATCATTGCCTGTCGTTGATGGTGAATTATCAATTGAAACGATGCCCGTAGCATCAAACTCAACGATATTCAGGAACTCTCGCCAAAAATTCGAAAATTTATTATAGTAACTTAAGTATATGTACTCGCTTTTGTATCGGTTCTTGCTTCCGACAGGCACATGAAGCGTGCAGGTGTTTTTAGGAACATTATAAAATTGACTCGATTCTATTATCAACGGGTTTTTAATGTGGCAATAAATATCTGTCAGACCGCTGCAACCTGAGAACGCATGACTTGCTATGCTCGTCACGGAGTTACCGATGGTAACGGATGTCAGACCTGTGCAACCTTCGTATTTGTAAGTCGTTTTATATCAACGACTTGTGTGTTAAACGGTAGAAAAGTGTCGACGTGGATTCTGTGAAGGACAAAAAGAATGAAGATTTAATGTATTTAACTTTTGTAAACCACAAAAAGAGGGGTTTTGTGCAAGTTTTCTCATAACCATATCAGCATCTGCCTTCATCGATATATTACCCCCAGACTTCACTTTTTTAGCTCTATTTTGCCCCATACAAAATTACCATTTTTTATGGAATAACACGAAAATATACTCCAAAAAGCTTGTTTTCCCTCATTTTTTGCTCATATTCCGCTCTCGCACACGGTGTAGACATATCCCGATGCCATATTCTCACGGGTAATGAAATGGTGGGGGATGCTCGTGTCAAGGATAGAGGGCAGCCGCCCTGCCACCAATCCCTCTCCCAAAAACTTCAACAGGCTTTCCTTCATCGTCCAGAAACGGATGAATGCCACGGCGGGAAAAGGGGCTTGGGCAATGGTTTCTTGCTCCTTTCCGCTCATGGTGACGGCAACAAGGGCGGGATCATACGCATCGACACTCTCAATATCAATGCCCACAGGGCGGCTATCGACGGCACAAACGGCAGCCTGGCAGCAATGGCTGAGGCTAAAATGAATATCAGGGTGATCCCTCAACAGGGGCTTCCCTTGTGGCGTAAAAGAGAAGAGGGGCGGCTCGAAGATGCCATATTCTTGTCGCAAGGCCTTCTGCAAGAGTAGGTAAGCCGACAGCGATAGCCGCCTATCATGCTCCCTCAGATAGCGCAATGAATGGTCGCGCCGTTGCTGGCTGACGACAGAAAGAGCCTCTGCCACGTCGATTTCCTGTGGATTATCGTCAATATAGACCATCCCTCCTTATAATGAATTTGTGAGATTATAAGTTTATGAGTTTGTGAGTTTGTGAGAACTCAATAACTAATCAACTAATTTCAATTCCACATGTGTTGCCTTGTGAAGAATGACGATGGCTATCGCCTCCAACACGTATGCCACAAGGTAACTATACCACAAGCCAGAGGGCAGGTAATGCGCCATCAGCCACATAACGGGGATTACCGTAAGCGACAGAGCCAACGAGATAAACAACGCCATTCGATGCTGCTTATACAGCTTATACACTATCATCAGCACGTAGATGTAACAGAACGGAATGAAACTCAGGGCAAAGATACGCAATGCATGACTGCACTCCGCTATCACCACCTCCTCCGTGGCACCGAACAGACGGGCTATCGTACCGGGGAAGACCCACACCAACAAACACGTCACCACCATGGAAACGGTGATAAAACGGAAGGCACGGCGCAACACGGCACGGAATCCATCACTGTCGTTCTTACCAATCGTGATGGCACCGAGCGATTGTAACGTTTGGCAGGTACCCGAAATGAAAAGGTTGTAGACCTGCAATAGGTTCATGCAAACGGCAAAGACGAATATTCCCACGCTGCCCGCCGTGGAGAGGACAATGGTATTGGCTGAGAGCAGGAGCAGCGTCAAGCAGACAGAAGCCAACGCCAAAGGTGCGCCCTGTCCGACGATACGTCGCCACGATGCCACCAAGCTCTTCGTTTCGATGATGGGTAAAAGCCTACGATGCCTCCGCCAATGGGTCAGCAAGATAGCTATTCCCACAAGATGACCCACGATGGTAGCCGCCGAAGACCCCGTGATACCCCACCCGAATAGTTGGATGAAAACGATGTCGAGGCAAAGATTGACGGCATTGTCCACGATAACCGCAACGGAGACAAGCTGCGGGCTGCCATCAACACCCACCATTGTAGAGAGTCCCCACATCAAGATATAAGCGGGCGAACCTATGAGCAATACTTGCATATATTGGAATGCCAAGGGACGAATCACGTCATCGCTGCACAGCAACCGCGATATATCCGCAGGGAAGACGATGCCACCAAGGAGCGTGATGACAAGCCCCAACCCCACGCTGAGTGCCAACGAGCGGGAAAAAAATCTACGCGCCTCCCCAACATCGTTCCTCCCCAACGCGTATCCCACAAGCATTCCGGCACCCGCATTGATGAGCAAATGGAGCGTAAAGATAAACTGGACGATGGGTTTGGAGAGATTAATGGCACTGACACCATCCTTGTCGATGAGGTTGCCTACGATGATGCCATCGACCACATTCCCTAAACAACCCGAGAGGGCAACGAGGATATAGGCCCAAAGAAACCTGTAAAACAGGGATGACTCTTCATTTTTCATTTCGCAAGTTTGTGAGAACTTAAGAACTAATATATCGGTTGATGCCCGTCCAAAGGCTTTGGACGAGTCGTCCAAGCCTTTTGGACAACTCGTCCAAGCGGCTTTGACTATCCTCAAATGATGAGTTGGCATCAACTATCACCATAAATAATTACCCTACTAAAATCAATCGAAGAAGCCAAACCCACCGATGGCGGTGAGCATACGCTCGACATAATCCCATGACGTGGGCGACCAGGAGAAGCCCAAGCGATAGAGTACCTGCGTGGTATAGTCGTTGTCGCGGCGCACATCGGTGGTCTTCTGCCCGTGTGCCATGTCTTGATAAGCCAACAGGCTTGCCATTTGGCGGGCTTTCTGCGGGTCGTCCTTGGCTTGTTGCATGGCGGCATCAAAGTCGTCTTGCTCCACGAAACGCACGCCATCGCCCACTGTCGTCAGCCCCATCAACACATCGCCAAGGAACTGGCCATGGATGTTATAAGGATGGAACACGGTGCATTCCCTCGGCGTGGTCGCCAATAACACGATGGCATGAGCCACCTCGTTGATGGGCGAGAACTCCACGCTCTTGTTTCTCATCCCGTATGGACAGCAGCCAAGCATGTTATACACCTTGATACGACCCATGAAGGAGTTGGTGGAGAAATTGGCCTGGAACTCGCCGTCGGTACTCCGGGCGGCAAGGTTTCCCACACGCATGATCTTCGCATGTAGCCCATGCTGGGCAACGGCATCGAGGATAAGGCGTTCAGCCATAAACTTAGAGTAGATATACTTGTTGCCAAGATATTGCCCCATGTAGAGTCGTTGCTCGGTAAAGATGTCATCCTTCACCTCTCCAGCCCACAATCCGCGCGTACTTGCCGTGGAGACATGGATGAGCCGTGCGCCCTTCTTGATGCAGAAGTCCACACACCGCTGCGCCCCTCCGATGTTCACGTCCTCTATCTCCGTACCCTCGGAGAAATGCTTGACGATGGCAGCGCAATTGAAAACCGTGTCGATAGGCAGGCTCTCGTCAATATTTCCAGTCACATCGCCCAACACTACATGGAGGCGAGTGCCTATGAGACCCTTGAAGGAGTCGGAGAAATAATAGTAGAGAAGCGTCCGTAGACGGCTCTCCGCCGCCTCTTGGTTCTTGCCTCTCACCAAGCAATAGATGTTCGAGGCATCGGAATCGATGAGTTCACGAAGAATATGGATGCCGAGATAGCCCGTTGCTCCTGTCAGCAAGACATTACCAATGGGCTGCCGCTGCCCCTTACGGAACATCGTCAGATTGTTTTGCTGCAAGAGATGATTGATGGCCGAATAGTCGTAATCAGCTATTTCGGAGTCGCCCAGGGATTTCTTTTCATCCGCCGATTCAAACTGGCTTGCCAATTGCCTTGGCGTGGGATGGGCGAACACGTCCCCATAAGCCACATGCAACCCTGCCTTGTCTGCCTCGATGATGACACGTGTAACGACCAATGATGTCCCTCCCAACTCAAAGAAATTGTCTGTGGCTCCCACCTTATCCATCTGTAAGATGGTGGCGAAGATATTACAGAACGTCCGCTCTGTGTCAGTGGCGGGTGCCTCATAGTCGCCACTAATGGCCAGTTGCGGCTCGGGCAGTGCCTTGATGTCAGTCTTACCGTTGGGTGTCATCGGCATTTCCTTCAGTTGGAGGTAGGCCGTAGGCACCATATATTGTGTCAGACTCTTGGAAATCTCGGCTTTCAGTTCGTTGGGAACTATCTCATGTTCTGCGGTATAGTAGGCGCAGAGGTGTTCTTTGTCGTTGAGTTTGCGAATGACGATGACCACCTTCTTCATGCCTTCCACCCTTAACATTACATTCTCTATCTCGCCGAGTTCGATGCGCAAGCCGCGCAACTTAATCTGATGGTCGGTACGTCCGAGAATCATGACATTTCCATCAGGCAACCACTTAGCATAGTCGCCCGACTTATAGATGCGCTCGCCGTGGTATTCCACGAAACGCTCGCGGGTCATATCGTCAAGGTTGTTATAGCCGCGAGCCACACCACGACCGCCGATATAAAGCTCGCCAACGACACCCACTGGCAGTTCGTTGCCGTCTGTATCGACGATAAACTCCTTCACGTTCAACTGTGGCTTCCCGACGGTGGCGGTCTTGGCATTGGTCAGTTCGGCATTGTTCGACGCCACGGTAATCTCCGTGGGACCATAGCAATTGAAGATACGTGCCTTGGTGATGCCGTGCATCTGTTGCAACAATTGGTCGGAGAATTTCTCACCACCCGCACGGCAGATCTTCACTTGGCTGATGGCATCGCAGAAGTCCTCGCTGGTAAGCCAGGTCTGCCAACGCGAAGGCGTACCACTCACCATGTTAATATGCTGTGTCTTGATGAGTTGAGCCAAGTCGAGTGGGTTGTTGGCTTGTTCCTCTGTGGCAACAATGAGCGTCTTACCATTATAGTAGGCCATACCGATATCTTGCAGGGCGGCATCAAACGAGATGGTGGTGACGCTGAGGATGCGTGTGGTATCTGTCAGCACGGCATTGGCAAAGACATTTGCCGGATGTCCATAGAGGTAGTTGCAGATACCCGCATGGCGCAACATCACTCCCTTGGGGCGACCCGTGGAGCCACTGGTATAAATAAGGTATGCAAGATCTTCAGGGGTGACATCTGTCTGCGGCTGCGAGGCATCATCCGTCTGCAACAACTCTTCTGCTAATTCAGGTGTGATAATCAGTTTTGCCTCGCTATCCTCAAGAATCAGTTTCACGCGATCCTCTGGATAGTCAGGGTCGCAGGGGATATAGGCGGCACCAACTTTCAACACGCCGAAGAGCGAGATAATCAGCCGACTGGTACGTGGCAGCAACAGGGCGATACGGTCGCCAGTCTTGACACCACGCTTGTGCAAGCCATTGGCGATGCGATTCGTCAGTTCGTCCATTTCCTTATAACTATATGTGGCGTCGCAAGCAACCAATGCCTCCTGTCCCGGTGACTGATGGGCATAGTAGCTGATACACTCATGGAACAACTTAAATGGAGCCTCACCCGTAGCCACCTGACGCAGATGGCCTAACTCCTCTTCTTGGTTTTCGCTGATGATAGAGAGCTGGCGTACTTTCGCTTGTGGTTGGGCTATCATGCGCTCGGCAACAGCCACGATGCTCTCGGCTATGGCATTGCCCAAACGGACGGAATAGAGGGCATCATCATATTGCACCACCACCCCACGCGACTCTATCTTGATATTCAACTTAAACTTCGGCACATTCAACTCCAACAGCTCCTGTCCGACAGGTTGCCCATGAACTGTATATTTCGACAACACACCCACTTGGTAAGCGTAGGCAATGGCGGGATGGAAACCGTAGTCGGCAGCAATACGGGCGAAAGGATAGTCCTCGTGGCGTAGCGTCTCGTCAAAGGTGTTGCTGACTTGATGCAGATAGTCGGCCACCGTCACATCGTCAATCTTCAGACTGAGGGCAAGGGTATTGACAAACATACCCACCGTATCGGCAATCTTCAGGTTAGAGCGTCCGCTGCTGACAGTGCTGAGGTAAACGTCGCGACTGTTGATGTAACGTGATACAACATAGCTGACGGCAGCAAGATAAAGATGTGCCGGCGTAATCTCCTGCTGGCGACAGAAAGCTATGGCCTTGTCATGGTCTACCAGACAGACAGCCTCGCCGATGAATCCCTGCTGGTCGGTCTTTGGTAAGTCGGCAGGAATTTCACTTGCACCCTCACATGATTGCAATCTATCGGCAAAGAACTGGCGAGAAGCGGCAAACGTTTCGCCATCTGCGGCGGCTTGCTGGTCTACCACGAAATTGAAATAACTATAATCTTCTTTATCTATGCTGTTACCCTCAACCACAGAACAAAGTTGACGAATGAATAAGTCAGCCGACCCACCATCAAACAACAGATGATGCACATCCATCAGCAGATGGACGGCAGTGGGTGTTTCCACCACTTCAAAACGATAGAGCGGGGCTTTCTGTAAATTGAACGGACGGACGAACTCCGACTTGTATTTTTCCAATTCCCCATCACTCATCTGGGTAGTCACGACTTCCACGGGAACACTATCTTCCAAAGTCTGCACTATTTGTTCCCCTTGGGTAGAGAAGTGGACACCCAGTTCGGGATGACATTCGACAACTTGCTTCACGGCATTGCTTAATGCCGTGGCATTGGTCCCTGCCGGAAACGTGAGGAGATAAGGTATATTATATAAGGTGGAGGTGGGATTTCTCAAACAATCGAAATACACTCCCGTTTGGGCGTATGAAAGGGGAACAGTAGACTCATTTGTCGTACTATTGTCAGAACTCTTTGACTCTTGAACACCTCCTTGACTCAATAGTTCTTTCAAGATGTCATTTTCTATCGTTTGCAGAGAGCCGCTCTTCACCAACGACTTGGAGTCGAGTGCCACATGATAACGCTTATTCACCTGCACCGCCAATTTAATGGCAGAGATAGAGGTAAGCCCCGCATATCCCAAAGGAGTGGTCACGCCGAAGTCACCATTGCCCACGATAGCGGCAACCATCCCGTGAAGTTCCTCTTCCAAAACATTCATAGGGATATTCACGGCTTCTATATCCATCGACTTTTTCTCAGGTTTTGGCAAAGCCCGCTTATTCACCTTCTGGTTTTGGTTGAGCGGGATGGCGTCGATTTGCATCGTCACGGCGGGTACCATGTAAGGAGGCTTCTCGTCAAGGATAAACTGGTTGAGGGATTCAATGTCTATCTGCTGGTCACTGACGATATAGGCAGCTATGAATTTCCCGCCGCCATCCTCGTCAAAGGCCTGCACCGTGGCATCCTTGATGTTGGGGAATTGGCGGATGATGCCTTCCACCTCTTTCAGCTCAATGCGGAATCCGCGTATCTTCACCTGCCCATCCCGACGACCGACAAACTGGATGTCACCGCTTGGCAAGTATCGCACGATGTCGCCCGTACGATAGACACGCCGATATTTCCTTTCATCCGTAAAGGGATTGTCAATATATACCTCCGCCGTCTTATCTGGCCGATTCAGATAGCCACGGCTTACCTGTGGTCCCGATACCCACAACTCACCCGCAGCACCTACTGGCAGGCGATGTCCTTGTTGGTCTACAATATAGAGACGCATGTTTTCGAGTGGCTTGCCAATGGGTATTTCCTTCATCTGTTCACGAAGATGGTAAGCCGTCGTGAAGATGGTACACTCCGTAGGGCCATAAACATTGTAAAACTTGTAGCCTGTGGGCGGTGCCATCGGTGCTAATTTCTCTCCTCCCGTGGAAAGATAGAGCAGCGAATGGTTGTCTATGCTGGTTGCAAACTGATACCCCACTTGCGTTGTCATGAAGGAATGGGTGATGCTATTTTGTTCAAAGTAGTCATTCAATGCCATCAAGTCAAGACGCAACTCTTCCGGGATAATATGCACACAAGCCCCACTTGTAAGCGCTGGATACATATCCATCATCGAAGCATCGAACCCATAACTGGCGTAAGCCGCCACACAATGCCCCGGTTTCAACTCATAGAAGCGTTGATACCAATGGCAAAAAGCGACAAGGTTGCCGTGTGTCAACTGACAACCCTTGGGAATACCCGTAGAGCCAGATGTATATAGCATGATGAAAAGATTGTCAGGAGTGATTTCCGATGCAAGATGACAGTGTACGACATCTCCTTCCATCTTCATCTTTCCATCTTCGATCAGTAATACATCTCCTTGATATTCATCGACGATGGGACGCAATTCCCCATCGGCAATGAGCAACTTGGCGTTGGCATCTTGCATCATGAAGTTTAACCGCTCTTTCGGATAGGTGGGGTCTAAAGGCTGATAACCACAACCAGCCTTCAATACACCCAATGATGCGATGACCATCCACTCTGAACGTGGAATAAGGATTGACACCACATCTTCTGTTCCCAAGCCCATCGATGCTATCCGACAGGCAATGCGGTCACTCATGTCATTGACATCGGCGTATGTAAATCTCTTGCCCTTATACACCACTGCCGTTGCCTGCGGCGTTTTCTCTGCTTGTCTACGGAACAACGACACGATGGTCTGCGTATCGTCATAGTCCACGTCTTGACGATTAAAACTATCTAACAACTCTACTTGTTTATCCGTGGAAATGTCAATGTCGCTCAAATATCCTGCCGATAAGAAACCATTAACGACAGCCTCATAGCTCTGGAGGAATTGGCTGATGAGTTCCTGCGAATACTCATTGGCATTATATTCGGCTTTCACTTGGTAATGTCCGCCCAAGACGAAGGCTTTTAGATAAAGCGAGGCATCAAGGGTACTGTTGCCAAGGCGTTCCGCCTTCATTGGCTTCCCCATCAATTGCTCATCGGAAAACAACATTCCGTGCCAGGCAAACATGGAATTGCTTTGCAACTTCAAGTCAGCCATCACGTCGCCAAACGAATAAATATCGTACTGTCGGCAACCGCGCATTTGCTCCTGCCCTGCCCTCAAGAATTCAATTACCGTAGTGTCTTTATCATACTTCGCATAAACGGGCAATGTCTTCACAAACATTCCCACGGTATGGTTCATCCGCTTGTCACGACGGCCATTGTAAACAGTAGTGAATAATGACTCTTGCTCGTTATTGAATTTGCAAAGCAAGAATGAATAGGCAGATGTAAACAAGGTACTCTTGAAAATGCCATTCTCTTGGCAAAAAGCCGCCACACGATTTGGGTCGATGGCGAGAGTCAACAACATGCTATCCTCTTGGTGGCGTGAATTCTCAAGGTCGGGCATCAATTGCGTGAATGTGTCACTACAATCAAAATTCTTCGCATACCATTGTTTAGCCTCTTCAAAGATAGGTTTCTCGCGTTCCTCAAACTCCTCAAAGGCGATTTCCTCCAAAGTGACTCCTTCCTTCTCGATGTCTTCACCTTGGTAAGCCCTTTCGATGTCATGCAGCATGATGCTCATTGACGTGCCATCGACTATGATATGGTGATAGTCGATGAACAAATAGAACTGTTCTGCGTCTTGGAACAGGCGGATGTGAAACAGCCTTCCACCCAAGATATCGTATGGTTGGATGAGTTGGTTCTTGACCTGGTTGATGTCTTCCACTTTTTCAATGGAAAGCGTCCACTCCTCATTTTCCATGTCTATGGTCTGTTTTGGTTCGCCGTCTTCATCCTGTATGATACGGGTGAAGAGCGTTGGGTGTGCCTTGACAGCCGTTTCCACGGCTTGGCAAAGGCGCATTCCATCAAGGCTCTTATCCAATATATATAAATAAGGTAGATTGTAGTAAGGTTCATCGAGATGGTTCATACACTCGATATATATACCTAACTGTGATTTGGTTAATGGTGTAAATCGTTTCATGGTTTCGTAATTTTATTTACCATTTTGTCGTGAAAATTCTTGGATTGACGGAAAGCATCAACCATCCCCATTGTAAATGGTTCTTCCCTTCGACGCGCTGGAGACGCTCCAAGGTGCTTGTTCCGTGCATATAAGAATAGCCCATGCTGACACGAGCCTCCTTCATAATTGCGTATGATGCTGACAATTCTATCTCATGGCCAAGCGACCTCTTGGCTTCTGGTATCTTGCTTGTCACTGACAGATAATGATAGTTGGCTGTCAGCGATAAGTTTTTCACCGGAGAGTAGTTGCCACCGACAAAGAGATTCTGAAGTCCTGGCGTATAACCACCATAATAAGCACTGACATAGAAGAAGTCCATAGCCCCATAGAATTGGTGATGAGAGCCATAGACGGTGCTAAAGCCTTTCACCGTCTTATGCTGTACCAATCCAATGCTGCCTTTTTGGGGAACAATGGGATTATCATCACCACTCAAGTAGTCATAGCCCGCAAATAAAGAATAGTTGGTCGAAGGTCGATAAGTGGCTTTCAAGCTTCCCATAAAGGCGCGGATGGGAATGCTGAACTCGTCATGGCCCGTCTGATAATAGAAAGAGCCTTCAACATTCCATTGGCGTGGACTGAAAGTGACATACCCGCCAAATAGTTGCTGGAACTCGGTCTTGGGTTCAAGGGCTTCGCTTTCTTCCATCCCGATGTTCATGAAAAGCAACGACACGCCCAATGGCATTCGTGGCACATCATAATGATACCATACGGTCTGCATAGTCTTGTAAGGCTGCGCCCCATCGTCAGAACGATAGACGGTTCCACCTTTAATATTTTCTGCCCTTTGGTTATATGCCAAGATGGCATGTGCCTTATGCCCATAACCCTCATAGCCAAGTTTTAAGACATCATGCGACAATGCCGCCATTGCCCAGTCGTTACGGCCCAAGATGCGCTCATCATCGTAATTCAATTCCTGACGACCTATTTTTGCAAACATACCACTCTTGGTCTTCAGCTTCACCCAAGCCTCATAAATATTAAGACTACCGCTGCCCTTTTGTCCCCATACACTGGAATGCTGGGCTGTGAGGTTCGTCTCAAGCCACGTTTTCTCAAAGTCTATTGACAGGCGCGACCGCTCAAATATGAAATTAGCCCTATCCTCTATGTTGCCATTCACTTCTGGCAGTCCTCCTTTTCTGATTTCGCCACGTGTCATGAGTTGCGCATTGACAACCAATTGATTTTCATGGGTCAGTGTATCTCGTAGCGCATTGTCACCATACACATGACCCATCGACATCCAAGCAAATGATGTCAAGACGAATATCCTACACTTTTCACTCAAACTTGAAAAGTTTGACAAATCCCGTAAGGTTAAATACATTCTTGATGTCATCATTCACGTTTCTAAGGGTTATAGAGCCGCCAGTCGCCATGACGTTTTTCAATATGCTGAGCAATATACGCAATCCACTGGATGCAATGTATTCCAATCCCTTACATTCAATGATAATCTCTTCGCCTTGTGATTCCATAAGTGGTTTCAAGGCGTTTTCCACCTCATTGGCAGCCATTGTGTCAAGTTCTCCCTCAAGTGTGACAATGGTCTTGCCATCTTTTTTCTCAATGTTTGTTTTCATTTGTGTGATAAGTTTATACGTTTGTGAGTTCGTGAGAACTCAATAACTAATTAACTAACTTCTTCAAGGTAAGCACATTCTTGTCGTCAATGCGCTCATAATTCACCGTGTCCATTAACTCACGCACCAATAAGATGCCCAGTCCGCCGATGGGACGGTCTTTGGCGGAGAGTGTCGTATCGACCTCTGCCGCTTGCGTGGGGTCGAATGCCACGCCTTCGTCGGTAATGACAAACCTAATCGCCTTGCCATCATATTTCATATTGATTAGAATATCACCTTTCTTGTCATTAGGGTAGGCATAGTTCATGATGTTCACAATTGTCTCCTCCAAGGCAAGTCTTAGTTGTGACACCATCGTTTGTGATACATCTATTTTCTCAAAAGAAGAAAGGAGAAAAGACTTGAGCTGCTTCAACTCCTGAATGTCATTTGACACGACAAGGCTCTCGTCTAATATCTGGTCGCTATTTTGTTCACCTTTGTAACGAATGGCAAACAGGGTAAGGTCGTCCCTTTGCTCCGCCCCATCCATATATTCGACGACAATATCCGTCATCTTGTCAAGCAATTGGTTGACGGTAGGTGTTGTGCGCAATTCATGGAACGTTGTCACAACACGCCCTATGCCAAACTGCTCCCGCTTCATATTGATGGTCTCTGTCAATCCATCCGTGTAAAGAAACAATATGGTATTTGGCGACAGGCGTTCTTCCTGCATCTCATATTTGGTGTCACTGAATACCCCCACGGGCAAATTGGCATGGGCATTCAATTTGCTTACCTCTTGATTGATGATTAAAGGTAGGTCGTGTCCTGCGTTGCAATAGCGCAAATGACCCGTCGGGAGGTCGAGAACGCCAATGAAAAGCGTGGCAAACATATTTGACTTATTGTTCCGGCAAGCCATGCCATTGATGTCTTCCATGATGCGGGCGGGGTTGTTCTCACGAATGGATATTACACGGAAGATAGCCTGGGTCATCGCCATGATAAGCGCGGATGGGATGCCTTTGCCCGAAACGTCGCCAATGCAGAAAAACAGCTTTTCATTGCGGACTAAAAACTCATACAAGTCGCCACCCACTTGCTTGGCAGGGATGAGTTTACCAGCCACCTCAACATGCTCGTCTACCAATTCTTTTTCCGGTAACATGGCCGTTTGTATCTTATTCGCAATATGCAAATCATTGTTGATACGGCTTTGTTCCAATGTTGTCTTTTGCAACTTCAGCACATTGAGGGCATAACGTTCCACCATGAATAACAAGACACCAAAACCCAATAGGTTGAGCAATAGGAAACGCAACCGCAGTTTATAAAGTTGTGCATACACTTCGCGGTCATAGCAGACCACCGCAAGTTGCCAATGTGGCTTCCCTCTCATGTTGGCATAGAACACACATCCGTCGTCTCCTACCTCATCGGAACTGAAACGGATGATTTTTGTCCTGCCACTCTTGCTGTTCGTTCTCACCACACTACTGTCGTTAATAAACGTGGTAAGTTTTTGGCTAATCTCACTTTTATCTCCCTCGGACGGCTGTGGCATGATGATTTTGCCTTCCTCCGTCAAAAGCATAATGAACGAAGATGGGAAAATGTGCCTGACGTTCAACGTGTCGTTCAACCATTTCAATGAGAGATCCGCACCAAACACACATATCAAACTGTCACGACCATCACGGATAGCCTTAGAACAAGTCGTAACGATAATTTCATCGAAATAGGGGTCTGTCCAGTGATAATCACTGCTCTCAGCAGCCTCACGGTAATGTTCCATAAGCGTATAGTCATGTTTCTCTCCGCCAACTTGGTCTGTCTTGATTATCTCTCCCTGGCGTTTTGCACATGGCTCAAACAAGCGTCCTTTCTGCGAATAATAATAAGGAGTGAATGCTATCCAGCAATTGACTATTTCAGGATTGGTCGATAGGAGCGACTTGGCAACAAGGTCTATGGAGTCAGGCTTACCAAATCTTTGACGTAAATCCCAAACATAATCCTCCAAGGCGTTCTCTGTTTGGTTAAGCATGTTCTTAATCAAGATAGCCTTCAGTGTCAACTCGCTCTCGGCGCGTTTCTCCAACTGTTCGCTCATCATGTCATGCATACTATAATATTGTATGCCTAACATGACCTCAAGCAAGACCGCCGCTAAGATGATAATGAGAATACCTTTGACTTTTTTCATGCTTTTTTTGCGTGCAAAGATACATATTTCTAATGAGAAAGTAATACTTCATAACATTATTTTTGTATTTTTGCAAACAAAATAGGTTATCTTTTTATCATTGAATACAATTAACAAATAAACTTATGAATTTTTTAGGTTCTATCATCGTTGGCATCACGGCAGGATTCATCGCCAGCAAACTGACCTCTGGTTCGGGCAAGGGCTGTTGGATTAATCTCTTCCTCGGCATTGTGGGTGGTGTCGTGGGCAGTTGGCTGCTCCAGTTATTAGGCATTACTTGGGAGCCGGGATGGCTCAGTGAGATAGGCACTGCCACCATAGGCGCAGTCATCGTGTTATGGCTATGGGCTAAAATCAAGCGATGAACGTACTGCGCCTCCAGACAAAAGCCCTTCCCATGGTGAACATTGGCATCGTGGGTTTGGGTGAACGTGGTCTCCAAGCCGTCAAGAGGTTAAGCCACGTGAAAGGGGCATGTATCTCCGCATTATGTGACATCCATATCCATCATGATGACATAAGACAGTTTATCGACAATTGGGTGGCGCAACATGACCTTCAATCTTCAATCCCCAATCTTCAATCTGACTATCGCCTCTTATGCAAGGATGAACATATAGACCTTATCTATATCTGTACCGATTGGCTTTCACATACATCCATCATTCTTGAGGCATTGCAGCACGGCAAACATGTTGCCGTGGAAGTACCCGCCGCCACGACGCTTGACGATATCCATGCCATCGTGGACGCTGCCGAACAGACACAAAGACATTGCATGATGTTAGAGAACTGCGTGTACGACTATTTTGAGATGGCAGTGCGCAATATGGTTAGCCAGGGACTCTTCGGCGAGGTGGTACATGTGGAAGGGGGTTACGCGCACCCTCTTGGCGACAAGTGGCCTTCTTGGCGGTTAGCATATAACCAGACTACGCGCGGCGATGTATACCCCACCCATGGCATGGGTCCTGCCTGTCAGATATTAGAAATCCATCGAAATGACCGATTGGAGTCGCTTGTCAGTATGGACACCGCCTCATTCATGGGAAAGGAAGTAGTAAAGGAACATTGTGACAAAGACACCGACAATTTCCAAAACGGCGACCAAACCACAACCATCATCCGTACAATGAAGGGAAAGACCATTCTCCTCCAACACAACGTGATGACTCCCCGCCCCTATTCACGAATGTTCCAAGTGGTGGGAACAAAAGGTTATGCGGAAAAATACCCACAACCTTATATCCAAATCGGGGAAGAGGTGTTGGACATCGAGGGATGGAAAAACCAACGCAAACTCCACTTTTCCATCTTCAACCATGAAAACGACTCTAAATATCTTCGTCTATTTTCTCATTAATAGCCTTCAAATACGCATTGATATCTATTGCTGCGACAGTACCAATGGACTTCAAGTAGCTCACAAGCTGGAGAAAGAAAGTAAACAGCGACACGTCTTTATCACTGAACTTGATTTTATTAACCTCACGGCTTTCATAGACATGCTCGATATATTTACGGTTCTCCTCGATATCTTTAGTCGGCTCTATATCAGCAGGGGGCGTTTCTTTGTAGTCCACATAGAAGCTACCCGTGTCACATATACAGCCTAAATCCAAGGTCTGGTATCCTTTCAGTTTTTCCAGCTGGTTCTGTACCGTTTTGATGCTAC
Organism: Prevotella sp. Rep29; assembly: GCF_019551475.1. Classification (NCBI taxonomy): domain Bacteria; kingdom Pseudomonadati; phylum Bacteroidota; class Bacteroidia; order Bacteroidales; family Prevotellaceae; genus Prevotella; species Prevotella sp. Rep29. Next base: position 2,322,752 of record NZ_CP047159.1, on the reverse strand, counting down.
TATACGAGCTAGTAGTGGTTAAAAAACCGCCTATAATTTTTGTTAATGGTCTGGCCGGAGTTCGTCTCCCAGAAGCCACCATCTCTATACTGGTTCGTTTCAGCCGTCGAACACTCTCCACCTTCTTGGCAGCGTAGTCAATATTTCCTTTCACGTCCTGTTTTACCTCAAACACAGCATAGACGCTCTCCGCAGGTATGTACATAAATCCATCTTGTTTGAATATAAAGAGCGTGTATATGGCATCATAGATTACAATATCCATCTGCTCACTCACATTGCCAGTAGAATCTATCACAATAGCCTTATCCACCTTATACCTGTCCGGCAAATAGGTTCTAAGAAAATCTATCCAACGTTGCTCCGTCGCATCCCCTTTACTACCGGGATGTCCTATATATTCTCTGTCAACATTGAGGCTTGCAAGCATTTGCTTCTGTAAGCCATTAAAAAGTTCCTTTAAATCTATCATCTTTTTATATTCAAATAGCTTATTGTCCTTATAGCAATAAAACGTATGTGCACTGAGTCCACAGTTCCTCACTCCCGCAATCAGCAGAATCGGATTCTCAATAGCAATCTCCTTTTCAATATCTATCATAGCCGACAAGTCTGTACCGCTGTACTGGGTAGAACCGTTAGGATGGCTATGCCACTCGCCCACGTAGCGCAACCCTTCTTTGGCTAATTGTTTCCAGATCTTTTCTAATCCATTGGTATTGCGCATAAACGTTGTTCTGCCGGTCAGCTTCTCTACGGGCACAACAACCTTTTCTATATATACCGTATGTCTGTCGGCAGAATAACGGCCAGCCAACATCCCGCCGTTCTCGTTGGGATACTCGCCCTCAGCTTGCAGCTTTATCTGGTTGAACACCGAGGCTTTTATCTCTATATACAAATCATCACTTGGTAGATAATATCTCATAATCGATGTATGTTTAAATCCATTTCATCTTCGGTTATATAGAAGTTGCTCTTTGGCTCCACGCCGCTTAGCATCCTAATGATATGCTTCATCGCATACTGGGCTTTGCTTGATATGTCATTATATGATGCTTTAAAGGTCGGATTCCAACAACCTGTAGGGTTGTACATATTGGCATCCACATCTCGTTTCAATAAGCCATAGACCAACAGCACGGTTTCTGTCACATTAGGTGAGAAAGCACATATCAAGTCCTGCGCATTGTTGGTTATAGACAAGTTCACAACCTGGGCTTTCGTCTCTATGGCATCCATTACCCGCATCAACTGGTTATCAGTTGTACAGTCAAATATCACATCAAACTCATCAAACAACCCAGCAAGGGCAGTAACATCCTTGCTTGTTGCTGCATACCCCTTTATCGCCAAGTCAAACTCCGATTTCAAACTGGCACACTCCACGTGTGGCGAGATTTGCTTCAGTAAAAGTTCCAAGTCCAAGGTTTTTTCGTTTATACTCGTATAAAAGGGATATGCTGACCGGCAAACATTACCAGGCTCTTTAATGTCTATGTCATGTAGTGTGAGATTTTTAGCCCCACATCTCGTTAGGGTCTCAGCAATAATACTCCCTATTGCTCCGACTCCCATAATCAGCACTTTCTTGTTGGCAAGATCCTCGGGCATCGATCCGCGTCCAAAGAAATACTTATAGGAAATATCTTCGGTTTCCGCCCATTGAATTGCACCTTGTTTAAAATCGGTAAACCACAGTCTGTTCTTACCTGTACCCACTCGAATAGGAACAATAGGTAGGTCTTCCATGAAAATCATCATAGCTTGCCAGTGAACACCACCTCCGGGTATCCTATATCCACAGAACAACGGGAAGAAATCATACTTTCCCTTGTGCGCTTCTACAAAACTGTGGATATAGTTCTTCTGGCTCTGCGAAAACAACCCTTTGATAGCATCGTAGTCCTCAACAATAAACTTGTTATGCACCGATGGCACGTTATTAAGAAGACAGTAAACACCGTCAAACGACCGTAGTTTACGATAGAACAGGCTAATCCTACAGGGCATCTCTTTTTTCTTCACCTGCTTGTACGATACAAACTGTTGTACAATATAGTTTCTAACTGGTGAGTCGTTCTTTTGCCCGTTCTTAAGCACCGCGTAATGCACTATTCCAAAGTCCCCGTCAACAATATCTCCTTCGGTCTCTGCAAAGCAATAAGTATAATACGCATCGCGTATCAGGTAATGGTTCACCACAATATGCTCATAATGAGCATCCTTTTCCCCTCTAACATAGTATCTGTCCACCCATTCCTTCAGCTGTTTCAAGTCATTTATAAACTGACTCTCTGCATCTTCAAATTCAGCTGGGTGCATACAGAGATTGCCTCTCTGCATGATGTGAGGATAGTCTAGCAGACTTTTATTAAAGAACTGGATAGGCTCCTGACCCATAGCCTTAAACGGATATGTCGGGCTAATTATTACCTCCCAAACCAACCCGTCGCTGCCCACACCAGTAGCTACAGCAATCCGACCTGTCAACGAACCAGCCTTGTCGATGCTAAATTCACCAACAAGGCTTACTCCGTCAACAATTGTTATCAGCCCCTTTATTTTGTCTGCAGTCATCATATCTTATCCAAAACGTTTGGGACTGGTGGGAAACGCAGCCCCTGATTCTTTTTCCTTATACCCGCTGAACTTATCGTTCACCTTAAAGTAGTAAGGAAGGTAGAAATCTGGATTGCTGTCTATGTTGTTCAGCATTGATTCCATATCCGACTTAAACGACTGCCTGTCATAATCCGCCATTGCTGCCATCACATCGTTGTTCGAGTTGCCTGGGTCGTAAAGGTGAAAACTGCTGTCCGCTATATTGTCGCGCAGATACTCCATAACGTATTTCAATCTTGGCCAGAGTCCCATCTCACCTTTATAACCGTCCAAAGCTCTGATGACGGCCAGCTCAATAACGAACGATTTATACTTCTTGCCCTTCTGCTTTTTCCAGATTTTCAGGAGGCGTATTATCTGGCGTTCGCTTGTTTTACCTTCTATATGCGAAATCTGCTTCTGGATATTGGTTTTCTGGTAAGTGCCTTTCTTGAAGCCCCAATGGTCCTCATTGAAACACAGATTCAAATCGTGCGAGTTGGGATAGTCATCATCCTTTAACTCGCGCCCAGGCACAACGTCCAGTTCCACGGGTTTGTCGTCTCCTTCCTCAATCGGAAAGCTTACGCCAATGGAAACCTTCTGTTTGTGGATAGTGACGCCTGTATCTTTGTATTCCTCAGCCAGAAAATCGTGAACGCTGTCAAACATATCTTGCAAAGTACCGAAGGCGCTATGTTTGAAAGGCTCTACCAAGTCAAGGTCAAACTTCACATTAGTAGCGGTATGTTTGGCAAAGCTGCCAGAGCCAAACGATGAATATTTGTCGCTACCGTATTGGTCGTGCATCTTGACCTTTATCTCTTCTCTACGATTCTTGACCTTATCCACGAATTCTTGTACGTGATGCATCTTGTGTGTGTCTAGCACCTCTCTCAAATGTTTATTTTTATCAAAACTCATATTTTAAAATTTTATATTTTGTTATCGGCTGCAAATATACTATATTTTATATAATTCAACAAATAAAAACACAACAAAATGTGAAATAATCTCATTTTACTACCTTTAATTAAATTATTTATCCAAGATCTCTTGCCTGAATGAGAAATAATCGCTAACTTTGTGCCCGAATAAATAAGAACAAAGGTGGCGGCAACACCATTTAACATGCGGCACATATGTTACAGCAATTTACAGTAGAGAATTTTCTCTCTTTTAGAGACAGAGAAGTTTTCAAACTTCAGCCAGGCAAGGGATCGAGGAATAAGGAGCATAAAGTAGAGCCAGTAAAAAGATATTGGATTTTAAAATCTGCTGCGCTGTTTGGTCCGAATGCCGGAGGTAAGAGTAATTTCGTAGAAGCACTTGAGCTTGGAAAAAGACTCGTACTATTCGGTACCCATGCAGATACGTTGATAGAGTATCATCCTTTTCGTTTAAGTTCTGAAAGCAAAAAGAAAGATACGACTTTCATCTACCAGATATTATGTAATAACAAAAAGTATGAGTATGGTTTTAGTTATAATGCAGAAAGAATTTCAAAAGAATGGCTGAAGCAAATTACTCGAAAAACGGAATACTTTATTTTTGAAAGGGATATTACGTCAAAAGAGCCTTTCAATATTTCATATCTAATAAAGCTTAATCCAAAAGAGGAAGAAAGACAGTTTCTGAACTTTTTTGCTAAAGCAACCCCCCAACACCAACTGTTTCTTCATGAAGTAATTAGTCGTAATCTCCGTGATAACGTCTCAAACATTGAAGACCTTTGGGAAGTTATAAAATGGTTCGTTGATACCTTAAAAGTTCTTTTCCCAGATACTCCATATAAACAAGGTGGTATGTTGAAAGCAGTTAATGATGACCAGCTGAAAGAAGGCTTCGGTGAGTTGCTGCGGTATTTTGACACAGGTATTCTGGCTATTGACTTAATTGATGTCGATTTTGAAAAACTCGGTATAGCCCAAGAAATGAAGCAATTCATCAAAACAGATTTGTCGAAATCGAGCAATGCCGAAGCTTTCGGTTCACTTAGATTCGAAAATAATTTATACCTCATTACTTTTGTAGATGGTGCAATTAAAGCGAAAAAACTTCAAACCATTCATAATATAATTGACAATGATGAAAAAGAGTATTTTTCACTAGGTGATGAAAGTGATGGAACACAACGTATATTTGATTATATACCACTAATCTTAGATCTGATTCAGGGAGAGAAGGTTTTTGTGATTGATGAAATGGAACGCAGTCTTCATCCCGCATTAATGAGAAAATTGATAGAACTATTCTTCAAATATTCCAATAACATTTCTACACAACTTATTTTTACCACTCATGAAAGTACTTTAATGGATCAAGACCTACTACGAAGGGATGAAATATGGCTGATCGAAAAAAATAAAGAAGGTGTGAGCTCACTAAATCGCTTAGATGAGAAGTTTAACTTACGCTTCGACAAAGAACTTGAAAGAAGTTATCTTAAAGGACTCTTTGGAGCTTCTCCGGATTTTGGTTCAGATAATACAATATTAAAATTAAAGGCACTTTTGGATACCTAATGTCGCGATTGGCATCATTCAATAAACTCAAAATAGAAGTGATTAGAAAAATGGTAGTCCTCGTTAAGTGTTTGCCTTTTTGCGCTCAATGCTCTTCATAAGCGATTTCTTAATCAAAACTTCACTGGAGAAAAAGCCATCAATGGTTCCTGGCTTCAAACACTCTTTTGCTTCTGCCAGTTCTTCTTCTGTCAAATCTTCGACGGTAAGCACTCAGGGCTTTAGTTTTTTGTTTATTCTTTCGTTGATGGTCAGACTATTTTTTAATCCGTATAGAATTACCTTGTTTGATTAGCTCCTTCGCATCTTTCAAGTGCGGTTCAAGCTCTTCCGAAGGAACAAAATAGACACCAGGTTTTGTAGCTTTGGGAAAGCGATTGAAATATGGGTCGGTAGAAACCACCCATTTCAGTTCTGCCATTTTGGGAAAGTTAGGCATTGCATCCCATAATTCAAATAGTTTGGACTTTGTAGCAACAGTAACGCAGCGTTTGCCCGTTTTCAAACGTGATACACAAATGATGTGTTGCTGAATTCTCTTATCACTATCCTGTTCCTCTTTAGTTGTACGGTGAGTGACAGAAAGATTACGGTTAAACTTTCGGTTTATCTCCTGCATCTTTGCGATGAAGAGTTTGCCATGTGGTGCCGTGTCCTGCATCTGGTTACTCATGATGTAGTAGTGTATCATCTCGTGGATGATCGTGTCTTCCACTACATCTTCTGGTAAATCTATCACAGTGCTAATCTTGAACACAAAGCCATAGTAATGCTAGGTGTCATCTGGATTTTTCTCTCGTTGGAAGAATACTGCACCGAGAAATGACTTGGCATTACTGAGTTTGAAGGGGAGTGGTTTCAACTTCCCCTCAAACATCAGATTGTTGTATTCGTCAAACTTTTGTTTGATATATTCAAGCGTTGCTCTCATTTTCTTATTCCTGTTCTATACTGGCCAAATACTCTACATAGTTCTGTAGTTGCTCTGTGTCATCAGGAGTAAGTTTCTTTTCCAGAACCTTATCAAGATGATATACAATGCTCCAGTTTCCAGCAGACTGATCTGTCACATCTTGCCCTTCATTGAACTCAGTATATACCACGTCCTGCTGTTCAAACGGACGACATACCATTTCATATGGGTCATCCTCCTTCAACTTAATAATGGCTTGGCTTCCACTCATGTCCATAGAAGTACGCAGATGTAAATACTTATAGCCTCTTACTTCAAATGGGAAGATGTTATCATTGACAGTTGTCAGGTCATAGTATTTTTCTGGGTCTGTTCCTTCAACCAGAATAAACTTTCCCATCAAGTCCTTCTCTAAGAACATATTGGCCGTTGTCGGTTTAATATCACGACTTTCTTCTTTCTTGTAGTCAAGAATGATGTCGAAGAAGTGCTCCTTCTTGATAGTCAATGACAAAACTTCTACCTTTGGATAATTGCCCAATGTTTCAAGAGTTATCTGCTTCTTTGCCTTACGGTATTTCTTATTGCCATTGATGGTAAAGATACCGGCGTTCATATTCTGAGGTGTGGTGAGCACAGGCCAGAAGAATGCTGTTCCTCGCCACCCTAAATCCTTTAAGCCATTTTGTTTGAGCAGAACCAACACAGGACGGTCGATGGCATTCGTCTTGTCTATGTTGATTTCACCACCAGCCTCAGGAGCATCAATGAATCGACCTCGTTTGTCAAAGATGTTTTCACGCTCACGGCTCAAATTACGGTCACCCCTCACAGTGACAAGAACCATACCGTCTGTGTCATAGGTAAGATGTTCAAGTGGTGTCACCATATCATTGATGTCCCATTCTAACCCCACATTATTATACTCTATGGCATAGGTATATGATTCGCGGATAAGCGAAAGGATTTCCACAACGTCGTTGTAATGAACAAGATAGAACCCATCTTCGTTTGCCTCTTTTCCTTCTACGGCATGTTGAAGAACTTCCTCTATCTTCTTCGTCAACTTGTTATTCTCTGATGGCTCTATAGTTTGGAAGCCTACTGGATAAGTGCGTTGGTATGGCTTTAGGACCTTGGTATTTGCCGGAGTGTATTTATTCTGGGCACTTGGACTGATACGACTGTCATATCCGATGACCATACTCGTAAACTCATCCGTCTGAACCGTATCGCGATGGGCCTTCAAATACTGGTAGAGATAATCGTCAAATACATTCATCGTCTTCAGCACATCATAGATGTCTGGAGTCGTGAAGAAACGGGTACAAGCCATGTCTTCCTTATCGCGGGCACCATACATTCTAGCATGCTGGAGTACAGTGTCCATCTGGAATTTCTTCGGATCACGTCCATAGAAGAAGCAGAGCATGTTGTCTATTGTGATGCCTCGGTCAAGAATAGAACCACCAATGAAGAAATTCAAGGCCTGTTCCAAACGGAGTTGTCCTTTGTCGTTAAGCATGGTTGCAACCTTGCCCGGTTCTTCGGAGTTCACCACATTGATAGTGTAATCGTTATATTCCAGAATACGCTTCACCTCTGCTTCTACCTCAGCAAATGATGGGAATTTCTCATTGATGAGTCCTTGTCTGTTCCCCAATTCATTGCTGAGTTTAAGGCTCTCGTAGGCATCTGATTCAAGGTCGAGGATGTGAAGGTCGGAGTTTGCCTTATGCAAAAATGCTTGCTTAATATCCTCAATGATTTCTGTAATCAATTCTTCTTGCCAAGCGTGTTTGTGCTTGTTGATTTCGCAGTGAATCAAACAACTGGAATAATACTTCTTGTTACTTTTCTTCTTTGTCTGAATGCTGCGGACTGCTGTGGCAAACAAATAACTTACTACGGCAAAGTTCAGCGAATCAAGATTCTCCGAGTGTGCACGGGATTCTAGATAGAACTCGTTACGTGCCGACAAGATGTCGATACAGATTTGGTCAACAGGCTGATACAAACAACCATACATGTTAGCTGGATGGAAAATTCCCTCATCGTCAATTTCACCCTCTTGGCTATCTACATAGTATTGTTTTCCACCAATGTACTTATCGTGGATGGGAACCAAGCCTGTATAACGAGGTAGCCAAGGCGATGCTTCCTGGCCGTCACGTAGCTGTACTGTTCCATCGGGTTGCAAATAAAGTGAGTATGGCGTGGCGGTAATCTGCAAGTAGCGGCAGAAAACTGGCAGAGTAAAAAACTTTTCTATATGCTCAGCAATTCGTAGAAGCGACAGTTCTCCCTTACGCTGATAGTATGCACGACTGGCAAAGTCCGCCTCGTCATCACATACCAAGACCTTTTTCCTGCGAAGTATCTCATTGTTTTCAAACAGTTCTATAAGGTCTTTCAAGTTCGTATTTTCTTTCTTGCAGACAATGATGAACTTGTTGGCAGGGTCATTGAGCTGATAATCGCTAAGTCCGCCTCGTTTGTAGAGATCAAGTATGTCATAGATGTATATGACAACCTTCTGACCGTAGGTGCCATCATCCTTGAAGAAGCGGAATTCCTTATTCAGACGTTCAATAGTCTGCTTTGTTAGCGTATTGGTTCCCTTAGTCATCACCACTGCAACATCAATGCCTCGATCAAAGCACAGTCCCATGATGCTAAGGAAAGTGTCAGTCTTACCACACTGCACCTTTCCAAGCAACAGGCATGGTTGGGTGGCATTTTCACCTTCCATCATCAGTTGGTCGGTCATTTCACGCACGACCTTTTCCTTTTCAGGTGTCATGAACTTATTGTGTGCTGCCATTGTACCAAAGACATATTCGTCTTCGTTCACGTTTTGAGCGGCTTCCAGCCTGGCTTTCTCTGCCAGCATATCTGCATTAGGCTCTTGTCCGAAACTCCTTAATTGAGTTTCAAAGGCAAGATATGCGTCAAGAATGTCAAAATGCATAGTCGTAAGTTATTTGTTAATAATTTTTGGTTACAAATTCAAAGAATGGGTTGCTGTCAATGTCATCGTTCTCCGTGTATGTGGGATTGTTGATAACAAATGCCTTGCGATAAAGAGAAAGAGTAAATTCGCTATATCGTTCCTGCCGAATAACTTCATAGATGCCAGCCACAGGACGATTCAGCAGACCTGCCTCTATGAACATCGGCAGGACACAATAGAGGGCATTCGGCAAAGAACGGTTGGAACCATACTTGCTTGCCATTCGCTGTGTTATCAATGTGGTGTTCACTTGCTGTTGCACATGGAAATACTTACCCATGATGCTTAGAGTATCGAATCCAAAGGGATAAGCTGCACATATAACAGCTCCAAACAACAGCGGTCTGTCATGTTTGTTCTTCATTGCAGCCAATACTGCATCGGTATGTTCATGAAGATAGCCAAAGATTGGATTGCGAATGGTGAGTTTGTTGATTACCGACACCGCTTTCTTGATGCGGTTTTCTCCTTTGTATTCTGTTGCAGCCAGTTCACTGAAATATTCAGGTGAGGCATCATCCTGAAGAGCTGCGCATAAGGCAAGTTCCAGAATGTGTATCGGAATACGCTGATTGATACCTATAGTAATATTCTCCATATTTCTTCTTTTATAGTTGTACGAAAGGCACCACAACTTCTGTATAGCTGCTGCCTCCATGAGTGATGAGTGACACACCAGAACGCTCAAATGCTCCGAAATCGCGAACAGCCAACCAATTATCACGTGATAGCAACTTCATGTTTTCTGATGCGCTGTCATAGAGTTTGCGCTGTTCGCTAGTATGGTCACTATTATATATCAGGTGACGTTTACCACGACTGCCATCTTTGTAGAGGAACACTTTTTCCACCTGTGTCAACGGACGTTGACCTGTAGCAGCAGAACTGCCGTGGTCGGATGTGAGATAGATGGTGTAGCCCATATCTTTCAGCACCCTTAGTTGCTCACAAAATCGCGGTGCCCATACATCCGTCAGCACGGCGAGGTCGCGCATATCTCGTGAGGCGTGCATCTTATGGTCCATTTCCACGGTGACGTATGCCAGACGGTTGACTCCTTCATTGATTGCAAACTCTTCGTTATCATAGAGGTATTGCAGTTCATAGGATAACATACCCACCTGTTGCCAGAAATCCTTCCACAACCGACGTTCTGCCTCTGGTGATTGCTTGTAGTCCATCTGTGGACGGTCACCACGGAAGATAGCCTGGCGTGAGAGCATTGTGATGGTGGGTAGCCATGCTGTAGTAAAGTCTTCTTTGATTGTAAAGTGATTCTTCTGCAAATATCTTGCAAGAATACGCCACTGCCAGAATGCAAGGCCGTCAACAACAACTAAAGCAATTTTGTCGCCACTGCCAAACTTGTCTGCAAGATGTGGCAGCACACTATTTACACAAGCAGGTCGCAACAAAGGATTGCTGTTTTGCAAGGCGAAATAGTTACTATCCAGCCAGCCTTGAAAGCTCTCGTTGACATGAGTCCATTCTTCTGTTAGTTGGTCAAACACCCCAGCCAGGGCTGCATCTGCAATAACATCACTTATCGCCTTTACCGTCTGGCCCATCATCCTCCATTCAAGCGCAACTGATTGTAGTTTCTGGCGATAATGTTCAGCAGAATGTTTCCGCTTTTCATTCTCTTCGTTACGGATGTCCTCTACCATACGCTTACCCTCTGCCATGTTGATGCGACGTGTCCCCATCTTATGGCTGAGTATAATCAGTTCTTCAAAACTGAGTTGCTGCAATAGGTTCTTGTCGGCAAACAAAGGGAACAACTGCCCGATGCTGAAATCCGTTACTCTTGCTTCCTGCACCATATCTGGCAATAGAGTGTCTGTATTTGGACAAACATAAACGAAACGGTCATTCTCTGAAGCCTTGTAGATTAGCTCATAGTGGATGCGCAACTGGAGTTGTGAGCCAACTACGACATTCAATCCGCATTCCGAAAGGAGATGAGACTGTACGACAGGATTGGTGAGCACCCCGTCTGGGTTACTCACTATCGACAGACGGGTATATTCCGCTGTGATGCGTTCTGCAATCTTTTGTATCAGTCTTTGCATCTGAATTATAGTTTGCTCTGGGCGATGTCGTAAAATTGCAGCAGTACCTCATCTTCGGTCAGCAGGTTCTGAGGAATCTTGTTGCCTACTGTCACGATAGTCTGGAAATCCTTATCGACATAACACTGCTTAAAACCAGCACGAAGGGCTTCCACACGGGCTTCCTTTATTTTTGCCTTTGGCTTCTGTGCGACATCTACGTATATCTTGAACTCTTTGAGCAAAGCTTTTGTACGAAGAGCATTTACGTCCTTGTCGTCCTGAATGTTAGGCAGTCGCCATTTACCATTGGATTCCTCGATGAAGTTCTCTTCAAGAATCTGCTTTAACTCTGGTAGAATATCATTCTTCCTGAGACCGTTGATGGCTTGCATCCATTCTGGCTGTATATCCTGATAGGTCTTGCCACCATCACGTAGGAGGTTCTTCAACCACTGTATGCCATTGGCTTCGTCGCTCACGATGATACCCATAGGAGCAAAGTCTGGAACAGCCTTTCTTTTTGCTTCATATTCGACAACCTGACTTGCAGTAAAAAACATTTCATCGCGTTCAACATAGCGTTCTCTAAGACCCGACTGGAATTGCTGCGCATCTAATGGAACAGCAAGTCCACGCTCAATGTATGATGAGATTAACCGATCATAAAGAATTTTAGGACTTCTCTCAATAATTGATGTTAGCTTATTGCCAACCTCATTTACGATTGGGAGATGCTCTAAATGTTCATCTATAAAATCCCACACACTATTAGGCAATTCTTGGGTAAGACTATTACGTACACGCTCTGTACTTTTATAACAAGATATTACCAAATCTTGTTTTACCGCTGTAGATGTTGTTTGTGCGTTATAACTGCCTTGTTTCTTGTCCAGACCTCGTACAACAGAAACTATAAAGCCGGCTTTTGTTAATGCGCGTTGTATTGAATTCCAAACAGCAGCGGAAGTGTTTGAAAACTCAACCGTCATCCAACAGCCAGGCTTTAGAATCCTATAGTATTCGATGAAAGCGGCAGTCATCAAATCAGTATAATCCTGAACAGTTTTGTTTTGAGCGGAGTTTTCAATGGCTTCTTCCTTATTGTCTGTGAACACATTTAGCCACGCTTCATGAATGAAGTTTAGTTCAGAGTACATCAAATTATGTCCAAACGGTGGGTCGGTAAAAATATAATCCACGGATTCAGAATTGATGTTTTGTAAATCTGTAGCAGATGATATTTGGTTTACGCAGCGATGTAACGCCTCTGGATTCATCCGAAGGATATCGTCTAACTTACTTAAAAATAACTCAATTATATTTCTTTCAGCTAAAGCACTTGGCACAAAGAGCGCATTAGGAAGTGCCCCTGCTAAATTGATTTTTCCATTCTTAAGTCCAATATTGTGCAATAAAGACCCCGTTTTAACTAAAATGGAAGTTAATACAAAACGAAGAATAGGAAGGTCTTGCATTAGAGACCAAAGAGCAGAGAAGATAAGAAGATTACGCCTTGTATATAGAAGTGAAACATCCGTATAGCCAGCCCTTTTGAGTTCTGCTGTTTTTACTCCATCAGGAATAGTACCTTTTGGGAAAAAGCCATCAGGTGAAAGAGATTCTATTTCTTGTATAAGCTGAAAATCATAGTCGTCAGGTACTTTGGTATAACGCTTTCCATTGTATTTATAACAAATAAGGACAGGACGCTTCTTTGGAACAATAGCGACATCACCATTGATAGACACAACCGTTTCTTTTGCAATGGTATTCTGAGTCTTGTTAATAATAGAGCCACAATGAGGACAAATAATGCAATCCTTAATGTTGTTATCTTTGTCTAATGATTCCGTCCAATAAGACAACTCGCGTCCACAATTATCACAGATTAATTCGTCACTCCATATAACATATGATATTACTCCATATCCAAGGTTTTTGTGCTTGGTCTTATATAGATACCCGTATTTTTCATTAACTTGCTCAGCTACTTGTTTAGCTTTCGCAAGAAAAAAGTTATTGCTTACGGGCTTGTTAAAGTTGTATGTAATGAAGGAAGCTATCGGTGATAAATCACCTAAAATACAATGTCTGATTCCTGTATCACCCTGAATACTATATTGTTGTATCTCCGATACATCAGAGCATTTGCCAGCAGCGACTCCTGTCATGCCAGTTCCCGCAAATCCATCAAAAATAATATCTCCTGGTTGTGTGTAATGAAGAATATAACGCATGATGGCTGGGTGTGGAACTTTTGTATGATAAGAATGCGCCATATATATAGCATTACTCTTTCCTTCACTAACATCACTGGCATACGGTTCCTTCACCTCAAAATCTGCTTTGCGCTTTCCCTCACGCTCCAACTGTTTCTTTTCTTCTTCCCACTGCGCAATGAAATCATTAAGCCAAGGGTTGGGACAAGCAGTGTAATACGGAGGGTCGGATAATCGGATGATGTCCTCGTCCTTTCCGATGGGGAATCCCTCAATCTGTCGTAGCTCTGGCAACTTCTTTCGCAATTCATCACGGAAGTATTTACGACGGGCATCGTCGTTTGGAAACTCCATACCTAAACAGGTGACGGGCTTATTCTTCTCTTCCCAGATGTCACCGGGTGTGATGCGTCCCATTTCCTCTGCATCGAAGAGGACTGGCTGCGGTATATTTTGGTCTTTCTTGCTCATACTAAAGTTACTTCAATATTACTCTTACATTTTCGTTTTCGTAGCCATTGGTCATCAAGTCGATGTACTTGCCAAAGGCTTTCTTTGCCTCCTGCGGAGTCATCGGATGGTTGAGCGCACGGCGAATATCGTCCATCGTAATATCTACCTTTTGAATGTCGCGGTGCAACTTGTCGATGATGACCATCAGACGGGCTGCGTCCTCTGCAGATGGCTTCTCATTGCGGTTGTCGTGGAACTGCTTAAATAGGCGCTGCTCGCTTTGGTCAAGCACCGAAGTGGCATTACCAGCCAATTGTGGGTCTTCAGCCATTTCATGAAGCGACTTGATGATATTCTCATGAATCTGCTCCAGTTCATCACGCATGTCTGCAATCTGAGGTAGTGACTTGCCTTGGAATTGCTTGGGATTGAATCCATGATAAGGCACGTTGAGAATGGCTTCGCGTGTAACAGAAGTACTGGCTACCTGCAACTGGCTCATGCGACGGTTCCAGTCCTGATACTGGGGAACAATCGTGATATAACCGCCACGGTCGTTGCCACAAATGGCATCGCATACTTGTTTCTCCGTGCTGCGCATGATACGGAGCTTTTCCTGCTCCTGCATTCCCGTAATGTGTAAGCGGTTGTATTCTGCCAGATACCAGTCAGCATATTTGCCCATCAAGGAGTCAAGTTGACTCTTATAAGCAGAGAGGGCATCTTCGTCATTGACCATCGACGGAACCTCCTTCACACGTTCAAGTGCCGCATTTACATCTGCCTCCATCTGCTGGTCGGTCATATACTGCTTTGCCTGTACAAGGTAAGATATTCGAGTCCGCAATTCATCTACCACTTGAAGCATATTGTCGAGCTGATTCATCAGTGGAATTGCCTCAAAGACATGACCAAGTTGTTCCAGAGTCCAAGGCAGATTGCCCATTTTAGCCTTTGTGCCATAGTTCTGTAACTTGTCACAGAATGAAGCCAAAACCTGAAGGCGGTTGGCATGGCTGCTACCATCGAATGGGGCAAGCACTTCCTCATTTTCAAGGAAGATACCTCCACGTACCTTCTGTGCCAATGTAACGGAATGCCCAGCTTTCTTCTGTGCTGCCACAAGGAGTTTGGTGAAGGTGTCATCCTTGTCAAGTTGGCGCGTCAGGTCATGGCCTTCTATCTTTACGAATATCTCGCGTACAAGCGGCAGATTCATTCCCTTCGGACGGCGAACATGTGAGAAGTTGTAGGCCATATCCTCTGGCAATGATGTAATATCAGCAATATTGGCAGCATTGATGGACTTATTTCCAGGCAAGCTGATTTCAATTTCGCCAAGACTTACCATCGTACACAACACCAGAAATTCCAGGTCTGCATCAATCTCAAAGTCTTTGGTGCGCCATGTCTGCTCGTAGTACTGGTAGAGGATTTCATCCCGATTGAGTACCTGTCCTTCACCTTTATCCTCTAGTTTCTGCTTAACGCTCTGCGCATACTGCGATGCCTCAATACTCAATGTTCCGTCTGCAAATAGGCCAAGTGCAGCAAGGATGGCTTCACTATCGCGGTTGGCTTGTGAAGGATTTGCTATCCTCTTCTTGGCTCCTGCTATCATGGTGGCGCGGTTGCTCGATGTGATAGGTAGTCTGAGAAGAGAGAACTTCGGATAGTTGGGAAGATGCTGGCAGAAGTATTCTTCGAGAATGTTGGATGCAATTTCACTAATAATCTGTTCCTTTGCCATACCTGCTGCTCCTGTCAGATTGACGGTTTGCAGCTCTCCTTGATAGTACACCTCAGTACATTGGATGAAATCACGCTGGAACACAGGGCGCAGTTTGTCCTCATAGGTTTTCCTGTATTGCTCATAGAATCGTTTCTGCGATGTATCGACACTCTTGATTAACGCCTCAGATGCTGCATAGAGTGAGATGAGTTGACGCATTTCGTCACTTACTTTATCCATACGAATATAGACGCTGTCCGGCTCGGTGCCAACCTGTATCTTCTCTTTATTGAAGATTGGCATGAAATAGATGTAGAAGTATTGCTCTGGCTGAGTGGTGCTGCGTTCGTCTGGATTGCCCATGAAGATGTAGCCATCGAGAGAAACCTTATGACTCTTCCACTCTACAGAATGAGGATAGATCGGGAACTCCCTTCGATATTTCTCAACCTCAATAGGCAGGTTCTCCACCAAATAGCTGAAGAAATAGCTGTCAAGGGCATCAGGAGCCATTGTCAAAACATAGTCCTTGATTTTCTGCTCATAGTTCACGCCTCCTTCGATACGAAGGTGGTATTCCTGATTCTGGGCGTTCTTCTCGAAATATTGTCCGACGGTAGCCGATACGATTTGTGATGCGGTGGTGTTGATGACTTCGCCCAACATTTCACGGTCGAGAATGGTGGGGTTGAGGTAGCATAGTCCATCAATCAGATTTTCTGCTGTCACTCCATTGGTATGTTCCAATGTGTCTTGGAGAATCTTCACGGCACAGGCATTGGCAATGCGATGAGCCAAAACGGCTTTGTTGGCTCTTGCACCAGTAAAGTTTTCCGTAATCTTCTGGTGGACGGTCTGCATGATGGCTGTTACACGGCGTACATCAGCATCAGTTTGCATCTCGGGAGCCTGAAGGTCATCCCAATACTGGTCATAGCAGATAAGACCAGGCTCCGTTTCAGGAATATCTTTATCAAAGATGGCTTGGAACTTGCCCGTCAACGTTTTCAGCACCTCACGCTGTGATTTGCTGATGCGTATCTGCTGGAAGTTCTCAAAGAACGAAGGATTAACGGGGAAAAGCGAAACATAATCTTCCAGTTTGGCGTGCATGTCGGTGAAGAACTCCGTAAACTTGGAAAGGTGGCGACGAATAATATCTCGCTGGGCATCAGTCTTTTTCAATAGTCGTTGCTGAACCACAAACTGCACGTCTTGCTTGGTTATGGTAATGTCCTTATAGCGGTCATTTACCTTGTTGAGCATATCGGCAGCATACTGAAACTCTGGTGAGTTATATATCAGCTCCTGCACACCGAACATCATGCGGAAACGTGATTTATCACTGGTTTGACCAAGGGCTTGCAGCACACTAAGGTCACGGTTTAAACTAACGCCATTGGCACGTGATTTCAAGTATGATAACATTTCGTCGATGACAAGCATCAGCCCTTTGTCTGGGAACTTGGCTTCAAACTGTGCCATCATTCGACGCAGTTTGTCGGCATACATGTCGGGCTTGTTATCATTGGAAATACTGTAATCTACGCCCCATGCTGCAAGAGCTTTGTCTATCTGATAGCATACAACGCGCCACAGTTCTTCGTCGGTTCCTAACTCGAAGCGAATAACTTTGTACTTGCCAGCAATATTGCCAAGAACCTTACGGGCACTTTCGTTATTCACTTCAGAAAGTAAGGTCGCATCCTCAGCTACCAGTGATACAAGTGACATTAAGTGTGACTTACCTGTACCATAGTTACCGACAATTTGCATACCAAACGTCTCGTAACTAGCAGTATAGTCGAGGTTCTTGCAAATCGCAGGTATAAATGTCTTCTCGTATGTCTCTGAGAAAACAAAGTTGCGAACAAGGGAATGGCGATAGTCTTCATTCGACAGTTGATCGAACTTCACCACCTCGTTGATTGGCTCAAATGTTATTAGCTCTTTATATTTCATATGCTCAGCTATTTTAATTCAATAAAAGATAGTCCTTGGAGATTAAGTGTAAAACGATTGTCATCCATCAACAGATAGCGGCTTCCCTTGATTGAGCCATCAGATAGCAATATCAAACACTTGTTGATGGAGAAAGATTCAATGATACTTCGCAAATCAAGTTTTAAATCTGGCTCAAAAAGAATTGACCAGTTCGATAAGGCAAGGTATGGCCCTACAATCTCATCTTGATATGTCTGCTTGAAGATTAGTTTACAGGCACTTGAATAGCCGGAAGGCTCTTCTTGTTCTTTGATAGCGGATGACAATTCTTTGCCCATATCCACAAAATGTAGGTGGGTTATTGGCTCATGGCAGAAAATGATTTTGTTTCTGCTCACTTGCGAAATGAACTGTTTTATCTTCTCTTTGCCAGACATCTGCTACATAAAAGAAGGGCTCCCAAGTGATGTCTCAACAGGCGACCAAGCCCTTTTTACACCACAAGAGAGTCCCTTGTTTATCGTTTACCCATTGTTGGGCATTTTGGTGGTCTTTGTTGAGCAATATCCATTCGTCTCTTTCCAAGAGACGTAGACAATCACAATGCCTTTGACAGATAGCGTTTTCCGATGTGTTTTGCTTACATTTTGCTAAACAAAATGAAAAAGTATCATAATAAAAGCTCCTTTTCTTTTATAATAAGGTGGATTTTGGGATAATTTGACTACCTTTGTGCCCAAATATCCGTCTCTTGGAAAGAGATTGAGAATTTTGCTAAACAAATCTCAATCTACAGCAATCCCAATATCATCTTGTTTGCCTTGTCAACCACCGACGTTTCCAAAGAAGCGAGGTAGATTTGTGTCGTTGCTTCTGAGTCATGCCCCATGCCTTCGCTGATTACTGACAACGGCACGTTCTTTGCTTTGGCTGCACTTGCCCAAGAGTGACGAGCCACATACATAGTCAGCGGTCGCTGGAGTTTCAGCATTGTGGATAGTTCTTTCAGACGATAGTTGACAAGATGCAGGGCATTGTCATATTGCCTTCGGTCATTTCCTTCCTCTTTGATGATAGGGAGAAGGAAATCTCCTGACTTCATCACTTTTTTGCGCCATCATATAGCGCACAATGATAATCAGCGAGTTACGTAAAATTATTGGGTGGTTTGGGTGGCGCAAGCGAAAAACGTGTACCTTTGCACCATGTATGTACGCAAGAAACACAATCGTTCCGGCTCTACAAGTGTGGTAGTGGTCAGTAAAGCGAGTGGAAAGTATAAAGAAATAAAATCGTTTGGCTCCTCTACATCCGAAGAGGAAATACATTCATTATGCGATAAGGCTGCTGCATGGATACGTTCATTTGGCGGTCAGCAAGAACTTGACTTTGATGACCGCAAGGGAAAGGAAGTCGAGGAGACAGAGCGTTTCCTTAGCAATATTGACAACGTGTTGATAAACGGTACTCGGCTTCTGCTTGATCAAGTCTATGACAGCATCGGCTTCAACCGGATTCCCGATGAGATTCTGCGTCATTTGGTAATCGCAAGGGTGTCGCAGCCCAGAAGCAAACTTGCCACAGTAGATTACCTGAAGTCATATTATGATGAAGATGTTGACCTCAACCACATCTATCGCTACATGGACAAGCTCTACAATACCCAGATGGAGCTTGCGCAGCAGATTAGCGTAGAGCACACCCGGAAACTGTTCGGAGGCAAGATTGGATTGATGTTCTACGACGTGACGACGCTCTACTTTGAGACAGCACAGACGGACGTATTGCGTGAACCGGGGTTTTCAAAGGATGGAAAGACGGCAGAGTCACAGGTTATACTCGGTCTGCTTGTATCAGAAGGAGGCTACCCGCTTTCATACTCTCTGTTCAACGGCAGCCAGTATGAGGGCTTCACCATGATACCAATGATAGATGACTTCAAGCAGCGTTTCAATCTGGGGAAAGATTTTGTTGTGGTGGCAGACTCAGGCTTGATGAACAAGAACAATGTCACTTTGCTGCAGGAGGCTGGCTACAACTACATACTTGGAGCCCGCATCAAGAGCGAGAGCGCAAGCGTGAAGCAATGGATTCTCTCTTTAGAGAAGGTTGATAAAGCCTGTTACGACTACAAACGTGAGAATGGGGAAAGACTTATCGTCAGTTATTCCGACAAGCGTGCAAAGAAGGATGCCTACAACCGTGACCGCGGAATTGTCCGATTGAGAAAAGCCTATAAGACCGGACGCATCACGAAGAGTCAGGTGAACAAGCGTGGCTACAACAAGTTTCTTGAAATCAGCAAGGACATAGAAGTCGTCATCAGCGAAGAGAAGATTGCAGAGGACTGCCAGTGGGACGGACTCAAGGGCTACATCACCAATACAGACCTTGACGCCGAGCGTGTCATTGCCGAGTATCATGGACTCTGGGTGGTGGAACGTGCATTCCGTATTTCAAAAGGAACTCTGGAAATGCGTCCGATGTTTCATTTTACAGAACGTAGGATAGAGGCACATGTCTGCATTTGCTTCATCGCCTATAAGGTATATAAGGAACTGGAGCGACTCATTGCCATTAACAAGATTGGGATGAGTGTCGATAAGGTGCTTGAGGCAGCCAAAACTATCACGACAATCAGGGTAAGGATGCCTAAAAACGGGACTTACTTCACTAAGACACTCTTCTTGACGGAGAAGCACCTCGCAGTGAAACCACTTTTCGACATATCTGGCAACAAATCTTAATTTGGGTGGCGCATTGACGAAGTCAGGAAATATCCGTCTCTTGGAAAGAGATTGAGAATTTTGCTAAACAAATCTCAATCTACAGCAATCCCAATATCATCTTGTTTGCCTTGTCAACCACCGACGTTTCCAAAGAAGCGAGGTAGATTTGTGTCGTTGCTTCTGAGTCATGCCCCATGCCTTCGCTGATTACTGACAACGGCACGTTCTTTGCTTTGGCTGCACTTGCCCAAGAGTGACGAGCCACATACATAGTCAGCGGTCGCTGGAGTTTCAGCATTGTGGATAGTTCTTTCAGACGATAGTTGACAAGATGCAGGGCATTGTCATATTGCCTTCGGTCATTTCCTTCCTCTTTGATGATAGGGAGAAGGAAATCTGTCTTGTTTTCAGGGTATTTGGCTATGATTTCTGCCATGCACTTCTCCCACTTGATGGTCAGCTCCTGACCTGTCTTTCGTCTGCGATAGGTCAGAATACCGTTTTGAAGATCTGTCTTTTTGAGATATGCCATATCCACAAAAGACATACCTCTTGTGTAAAAGCTGAACAGAAACATATCACGCGCAAAGTCCAATGTTGGCTTCATGGATAAGTCCAACTCCTTCAATGCCTTGATGTCTTTTATGGGAATTGCTCGCTTAACAGTCTTATCCACTCCTGTATAGACGTGTCGGAATGGATTGTTCTGTGGAGTCAGTCCTTTTTCAACGGCGCGATTATAGACCGCCCGGAGGTTACGCATGTAAAACGAAATGGTATTCATACGTACACCTCTGGCTTTCAGATAGGCTTCATAGAGAAGCATCAAATCAGAACTGATGCCATCAAGTGGCACATCCTGCTCTTCACGGAATGCCATAAAGCTATTGAGTGTAGCAGTATAGGTTTCCGATGTGCGGACTTTACCCAACTGCTTCAATTGCGCTATGACACCATGCATAAAGGTAAAGAGGGAGGACTCCTTGGTCAGTTTATGGAACATGGTAATCACGTCTTCTGCTGTGAAGCGACGGCGTTCCGTTTCCAACGAACGGACGACCTTTTCCAGGCGGGCCACATCCCAAGTCAGACGTTCTTGAATACCCAACAATAGGTTGGAACGGTTACCTTTTACGATAACGCTTTCCGATTCTGCATCCCATTCCTCTGCAAAGACCTTATAATCAGTATTCAACTGACGGACTACCCGATTGTGGATAATCTGAAAATAGAGACCTCCCTCCTTGCCATCCACTGTGGATGTTCTGAACTTTACCTTTATTGATGTCATTATGTACGTTAATTAGTTATCATGCTATCCACTTGAAGTACACATAGAAAGCTATCTCTATGGCAAGCGTTATGATTGACAGTAGGGAAAGAGAGCCAACAATGTAGAACAGTTTTGTGGAAATCCATACGCCCTCGTTGTTCTTCACGATGTCTGTGAGTCGTTGGCTCTGCTTCTGCCAACTTTCTTTCTGCTGCCTGTGATGGTCGTCAAGTGTCTGTTTCTCCTGTCCCAGCCATTGGGTATGACTGTCATGGAGCTGTTTCAGACTTTCATCATCAAGCCTCGTTTTGACAGGTGTCTGCTGTGCCTGGACAATGGCGTTGCAAATGCCCGTGATAGCGTTGTCTGCGCTTTGGGTTGCTGCTTTGAGACCTTTCTGTGTCGTTACACTACTTTCTTTCGCTTCTTTAATTGCTTCAAGCAATTTCTGCAACAGGGCAAGCGCCTCCTTAATCTGCTCCAAGGTGGCATCGAAGCGGTTCTGCTCTTTCTCTTTTTCCTCGTCATCCTTGATGGACTGCACGAGGTTATTGTATTTGTCTTTTTGTGACATATTTTTATGTATTACTTGTGTTGATAATCTGTTTATATTACTTACCTCGTTTCCATCTTCTGACAATCGGCTTGCAGAGCCAGTTTGCCATCTTGGCACAGCGTCTGGCCCTTTCCAGCTCGTCTTCATCCTTGTCTTTTCCCCAACCTGTGCCAGCATCGCCACCGCCACCATAAGACTCGGACATGGCAGTAGCTGCATCGACGTAGTTCAGGAACAACAGCATGGCGACTTTCAGAATGTCCCCATGCGTGGCATTGCTGTTTTCGGGAACCTCGATGTTTCTGTCAAGCTCCTTGTAAATTCTTTCGGGGATGCTCAGCTGTACCTGCTTGCCATCGATGAGGAATACCTGACGATAGTCGTTGAATGTGGCAATCGGTTTGGCTTGTGAGGATAATGCTTGTGCCGTTGACGGTCTATCCGTGACTGGCTTCTTGCTGTCCAATGGCTTTGGTGCTTGTATAGCCATCGGCTTCTGAACAGGATGCAGTTTCTGCCATGTATCTCCTATCTTAGTCGGCATCAGGTTGCGTCCTGTGCCCAGTTCGGATGACTTATAAGAGGTATTGCCCTTCTTGATGGAATAGCCTCTAACCACATTCTCCTTGTCACGTTGCAATTTGACCTTATAGCCTCGTCTGGTCAGCAGGGCTTCGTAATCAGTCCAGTCGAAACGTGGCAGAGATTTGAGTATTTCCATACAGTCGTCGGTTATCTGTTGGAGGTGCTCATCCCGTATCTCCATCGGATCTTTCCAGCCGTGCCGCAGATTGATGGCATGGGCAGCTGCCACAGCCCGCTCGCCGATGAAGTGACAGTCATTGATATTGCCATCCTTGTCGATGCGGTTCACCACCAGATGCAGGTGAGGAATCCCTGATTTGGCATCATAGTGGAGAGCTGCGAAGTACTGCGAGTTCTTAATGTTCGTCGGGACAAGATTTTTGTGCTTGTCATCTGGTGTTTTGGTCACCTGGTCAAGTTCATCCACAAACTCCTCTGTGAAATGTCGCCAGTCATCGAGTTCCCATCCGTCACTCTCGTTCATGGATGGGGAAACCTCTATGCGTATGGACGTCTTGTCAATGGGCTTCCGTGCGAACTTCTGCTTGAAACGGTTCATGTGAAGCACCATCTCATCCCACATGCCCATCGGGGGCA
This sequence comes from Prevotella sp. Rep29, assembly GCF_019551475.1. Taxonomy (NCBI): domain Bacteria; kingdom Pseudomonadati; phylum Bacteroidota; class Bacteroidia; order Bacteroidales; family Prevotellaceae; genus Prevotella; species Prevotella sp. Rep29. The sequence continues at coordinate 2,299,555 of NZ_CP047159.1, read as the reverse complement.
GATCCTCTGTCAGAAGGTTCACCTTCACGATGTCGGCACGGAAGTCTTTCGTGGCATAGTTGGTCATGGCCTGACCATGCGCTATGGGTCTTGCAGTTGCTATCATAGTCCTATCCTCCAAAGTTTTCCTTGATGGTGTCCCAGTGCTGGATGAGGTAGTTCACGCCCTCTATCCATGCCGTCATGATTCGCTCGTTTCTGAAGTAACGCTTCCTCACCTCCTGCGGCAGTCCGTGAAGGGCATTGCGGATGCCGACAAGTTCTGACCTTGCAGCGGAGAGACTTTTCAGCGCTTCCTCCTGTCCCTCGGTCATCAACTGCTTTGGCTGGTGTCCAAGGACTGCATCGTGGACATAGTTGCTTTTGTGCATTCCGCACTTGTTGGCATTGGTTACAATCTGGTTGTATTCTTCTTCCGTGAAGCGGACATCGATGTGGTGTCCCTTATTCTGCCTCTTTTCTGAGGTCTTAGATGTTTTCTTGTTTTGCATAATGAAATCGTTTATAATAATGAATGATAAGATTGGTAAATGAGAGATTGAAGTACAAGCCTTGGACAGCCCGGTGCGAGCTTGCGAGCGGCGCAAGAGCCCAGTGGAAGGACAGTGCAGCGAAGCAAATCTGTCAGACATTGGGACTTCTTGTTTAGACCTCAGAAAAAATCACTCTTCTTCGGGCTTGTTCGCGGCTTTAGCCTTCTGTCAGTCGCTGCCATGCAGTGGGTATTCGGCACTGTCGGCTGCATCCGCAGCTGTTGTACTTGGAATTGGCGAGACAAGTTGATTGGTCGAGCCTTCAACATCAGAGATGCCCTCTGGATTGATAGGCATAGCAGGAGTGCCGCCTAATGCAACATCATTTGATGTGCTATATGGCTTATCGGCTCCTGGCAGCAGGTTGGCATAGTGCTCGTCAAGTTGGTCTAAGTAACCTACAGGCAGCTGTCCATCCTCTCCGTATGGAGATAGTTTATTCTCTTCCCTTTCATCGTTGTTGGCATTAGCCAAAGATGGAACGGGATTGATATAAGAAGATGGAGTTTGTTGGCTGTTGCCATTATCATTAGAATATGTCGGGTTGGCATTACCTTGGTCAGCCAGATTGGGAGTGACTGTATTCCGATGATAATTCGGATTCTTGATGGGAGCATCCCGCCCGTCCACAAACCAGAACGCCAGACAATGGATTGTGTGGATAGTCGTGCGGTTATTGGCAATAGATGTGAGAATACCCACCTTATTGAAAAGGTCGATTATTTTCTGTGCAGTCTTGCGGTCACAGTGCCATAGTTCGGCGAGTTCTACTTTCGATATGGCAAACTGACCGATACCGAGGTCAGCAGAAAAGTTCTTCTTCTCGTAATGGAAAGGCTCTATTGCCGCCAAAGAGAGAAAAGTATCAAAGGCTTTCATGCGGTGGAAGCCTTGGTTGTCATCTTTGAGGAAATCAAGCTGCTCTCTGGTCAGCAGGATTCCATACTTTACGTTGTTGTACTTCATTGTAATTTTTGTTTTGTGGTGAGGGCTGGCATTGGTCAGCCCTCAGCCGTTGTTAATAATGAGATTTGAATGTGACTTGAAAACAGGGTTATGTCGGACTGGTGTCGGCTTCGTTCTGCCAGTCATGCTTATCTGGCTTTCGTTTGTGTGAAGCGAGGATGGTATCGTTCTCCTCATCTGCGGTCATCGGAACGGAATTCCTGCGCTTCGTCTCCAGCCATTTGTCAAGCTCATCCTGATACAGGATCCATCTTCTGCCAGGCTTGGTGGCAGGGATGGTGCCGTCCTCCAGTTTCATGTACATCGTTCCCCTGGGGATGTGCGTGTACTCGATGGCCTCATCCACAGTCATTGGCTTGTGGCGGTTCTCCTTTACTGGTTTACTACTCTCTGCCTGCTGTCTGGACAGCATGGCTCTCATGCCCATCACCTCATCCCGAAGCTGGGCGACGACCTGCGGGAGGTCGTTGAATGTCAAATTCTCGTTTTGCATAACTTATCACTTTTTTGGTGAATCGGCTGCAAAGGAACTCAATGATGCCATGCTGATTCCGATTATTCACGATAATCCACGAATAATCATGTCAACATGAAATAATTGGGAAAAATCTGGGCTACAAGGGGAAGAATGATAGGGAAAAGGTAAGAATAGAGCTTGCGGCAAGGTTTATTGGTGCTCCCGACAGAAGATTACAAAACAGACAGTGGGCGAAAACCGATGCAATGACATCAGCTTTCGCCCACTATCTGGGGAATTGTCAAAGAAAGATTAAAATTGAGCTTTTCCCAAAACGTAGATATTACATCGGTTTAGGAAAAAACTCAACCTTAGTAGTGTTTATATATTAGAAGGATTAGAGAATCTAAGTTAAGCGGTCTGCAAATAAATTGTCCAACACAACAGACTGATTGACAATGCTGGCGTGTTCCCCTCGGGCAACACCCATCGTCGTAATCATAACCAACTGGATGCTGTGCGTCTTGTTGTGCATCTTGCTTGCGGCAAAGGCCTCTATCTTATTTAGGAAATCTTCTTCATCGGTTTTCGTTATGGCGTATTTGCCACCAGTGAACTTCATTTCACAAAGATAGTCCGTCCTGTCGGCCTTACTTTCCAGCAGCAAGTCAATCTGAGCACCCCTTCCGTCGGGACTTTTCCCACTCCAACAATAATTCCGGTTGATGGAGGCTATACGCAGGGTGTCTTGGATTTGGGGCAAGTGTTCCACACAAAGCAGTTCAAAGGTATCTCCAGCCCATGTGTAGAAAGTGGGAGTGCCGTGAATGGAATTCCATATTCCCTTCTTCGCCTGTTTGCCTTGTATGAAACGCAAATAGAAAAGTGAAAAGAAGTCAATCAACTGATAGACCGTCTCCACACGTTCCTTGCCATAGCGTGGATATGCCCTGATGATGCCTGACTCCATAAGGTTTTCAAGCAACTTAGTCAGCGTTCCGCCAGTCTTGACATCTATGGCTGTGCTGATCTCTTTCTGGGTCATGCCATAAAACTGACTTCCCAAAACTTTGACTATATCCACATACCGCTCCTTGCTGGCATATAGTCCTGCATAAACATCCAAGAACTCTTGATGTATCTTTTCGTCGGCAAAGAAAATGCGGTCTATATTCTCAGTAATGGTCTGGCTGTTGCGTAGCTTGTCAAGATAAAATGGGACACCTCCCAATGCCATGTAGCAGATACACATCTCATATCGGGACAGACGGAATCCGTTTCGTCGATAATACTTCTGACATTCGGCCAATGTGAAGGGTGCAAGCTTGATGGTCTCAGTGAGTCGTCCGTGCAGACCTCCGTAGTCACGTATCACATTGTCAAGCATCCAGCTCGTGGCAGATCCGCACACCACCAGAATGATGTTTCTCTGACTATCCGCCCATGAGTTCCAGAAATAGCCGAGTTCCGAAATCATCTCGGACGACTGAGGTCCAGCCAACCAGGGCAACTCATCAATAAGGATGACCTTCCGACGGGAGCGTATGCCTTCAAGCAGCCTTCGCAGAAGCAGGAAGGCTTCACGCCAGCATGTAGGTCTTTCGGTCGTAGCGGCATCCAGCCCTGACAATATCAATGAATCGTAGAAATGATCCAATTGCAGTTTACGGTATGTCTCGTAATTCTTGTCCCCGTCCTTTACGTATGTTCCGACGGCAGAAAAGACAATCTTACTGCCATACACCTCACTGACCAGATACGACTTGCCTATGCGTCTGCGCCCATAGATGGCGACAAACTCGGATTTCTTGGACTTGTACAAGCGTTCGAGCGTGGATATTTCCACTTCTCTGCCTATGATATTGGGGTACTTCATGCTGAATTGTTTTTATTGCTCTGCAAAAGTACAATTTTTATTTCAGACTCATACATCTTTTGCTTAAAAATCAGCGAAAACGAGAAAATATTATTGAATTTCGCTGATTTTTAAACGTGAAATCTACTCAAAATGGAAATGATAGTCACCCTTGTCCGGCTCGTCTATCACGATGTTCCCTGTATCGGGCTGGAACTTGAAGTTGCGGATGCTATCCTGCTCAATGTCTCTCATCACATCGGGGAACATGCGCTTGATGAAGTCGGCACGGACACGTCCCGTATAGTCTTTCTTGCTGCCCAACCTCTCGGCTATGTTCCAAACAAAGTGCCGAAGGTCAAGGGTGGTAAGAGTGGACTTCAACCTGATGGGGACAGGTGTATGCTGCCAGTCATCGGCCCACTTCCTGATTGCATCACAGAGTTTTTCCAATTCCTCATTATCATAGATATATGGGGACATGGTATGTACCACATATTCCATGATGGCCTCAATGGTGTCCTGCCGTCGCTGTTCCTGCTCACGCTGATATTCCTTGCAGCGTTGGGCATAAAGGTCGGGCTGCTCTGTACTCGTCTCTGTCGTATCAGAAACCTCCTTAGTAGGTTCTGCCGAATCGGAAATCTCTATCGTAGATTCTTGCAGTTCCTCTAACAAGGACTCTTGTGCAGCTTCGCATTGAGGAGGCATTTCTGCCAAACATTCTTGAACCTGTTCTATAATATCGTTGTTCGTTGAATCTTCTGTTACTGCTTCCGCTTCTTTGTTGGTTGGAAGTATGGCGGCAGAGCATTGTCTTTCCTCTAATCTAAGTGGCACTTCTGCCAATACGGACTGGAACAGATAATAGACTGTCCCCAGCAATCCACTGGAGATTACAAAGGTTACGAACTTGGCAAAGTTGTCTTGCCCAAAGTCGTTGCCCACCTTCAATGATACGAAGAGGGAGATGGTGAGAATGACCAAACCTGGGCATCCCCACACAAGGCAGTAGTCTCTTACTGCCATGTTTTCTGTCTTGCATTTTACATTGTTCATCTTTCTTGTTCCTTTTATTATATTGATTTGTACATTTCGGAATTGTCGGTATCTGCCAGAACTCGGCTATGCGATTTCCGATGCAAAGTTACTCCGATTATTCCCGACTGCTCAAAATCTTCCGAAAAATCTGCTCCGTTTTTACATTAGTTTAGGAATTGGTCCTATCGAGTATGAAAAAAGAACCAATAATCATACTATAAAATGTTGATGGACATGACGAATGGGAAAGAAAAAGGGAGAAGCAATGCCCCTCCCCAAAGATGATACATATATATTATAGGTGTCCGATAGAACAAGATGAAAGTCGTTATTGCCCTACGACCTTTAGTTGCACCGTCTTCATCGGTTTGAGCGTGATACGGTTGACGCTCTCGCGCTTGCTCTCGTCAGCCATCGCAGCGTAGATTTGAGTGGTCGAAACGTTTTTGTGACCCAACATGTGCTGAACGGTATAGACGCTTGTTCCTGCATCTACCTGTAGAGAACCGAATGTATGCCTGCTGCAATGAAACGAGATTTTCTTGGTGATGCCAGCAGCTTTCAGCCAGTTCTTCAAAGGTGCCTGGGTCATCTTGTCTGCAAAGCCGACAAAGACGAGGCCAGTTCCTCGCTCACCGATCAGTTCTAAAGCCTCGTCACTGATGGGATTGTTCACCAGTTCCTTGGTTTTCTGCATTCTCAGTGTGACATACATTCCTCCGTCGCCGTATGGCTGTATGTTTTCCCATGTGAGTTGCTTGATATCACTCTTTCGGAGTCCGGTCAGACAGGCAAAGAGAAAGGCGGTCTTTAAGACGGGATATTGGCATGGGGTGTTCGCCAACCTGACAAGTTCATCCTTGGACAAGTGCTCCTTTTCCGTGGGTATGGTGTCAATGCGTTCCAAGAAGCCGTTGGGATTCTCCATAATCTTGTGCTCCCTGTAGGCTGTATGGAGTACGGCACGGAAGGTTGACCAATAGCCTGCCACACTATTGATATGCAGTTTGTGTTCTGTGTGGATAGTCTGAGGTGCAGTCATCAGGTACTCACGGAACTTGTTGCACAGGTCAACGTTGATTTCATCGAAGCGGCACTTGTCATTGCAGAAACGGGCGAAGTGCTTATAGACATGCTGCCACTTGCAATTCTTCTTGTCTGCTTTCAGCTTGAAGTAGGCAAGAAAGTCGCCCTTCATCTTATCACGGTCAAAGAAGTCATACCTTTCATTCACTATGGACTCATAGCGACGGCAGCGGAGGGCTTCTGCCTTCTCGCGCATACGGTCGTTGTAGTCTTTCTCCCGTTGTGACTTCGGCTTGGCATAGATGTAGATACCGAGCGATTCATGGCGCATGACCTTCATGGTAGACTCGTCCCGATAGCCAGGATAGTAGTCGAGATAGAAGGAAAGCTGTTCTCCGCCTTTTATTTTACGTGTGCGGAGGGTCACGGTCTTGCAGATGTTACTCATACTTATATATTTTATTGTTAGTAATCATGGTGGAGCGTTTCTCCACGGGTGCAAAGAAACTCAATGATGACATGCTGATTCCGATTATTTCTAATAATCACTGAATAATCTGTCAATAAGGTAGAAACTCAGAATCCAGAGGGGACCATTCCCACGGATTCTCGTTCTTCCATTACTCTCTCAACGTCTGAACGGAGCAGGAGGTTAAGCCGTCCTACCTTTGTCTTCTCAATGTGCTTCACCTTGACGATGTGGCAGATGTTAGCCTTGGTCAGTCCGTAGAGTTGCTGAACCTGCTCGACGGTGTAGTAGTTATCGTCCTCCAACAAGTCCGTCCGGCGTAGTTCGTCAAAGTGGCTTTGAGAGTAGTAGGTGTGTCCGTACTCTCGTTTACTTGGAATCTTGTGGCGATGGGCATAGGAACGAACTGCCGTAAGGTTGATACCATAGCGGTCTGCCACTTCTTGGGGTGACAGCCAATCGACAATGGCATCTGTGTCTATGGTTGTGCCAAATACTGCATCAATGTGTTTCTTGCTGTAATAGTTCCGTCCAGCTATACGGCACATGGGAATCTGATGACGCTTAGCAGATGCATAAAGCCATGACTGTTTGACCTTGTAAATCTGCTTCACTTCTTCGCCAGAATAATATTCGAGAACTTCATCGGAATATGATGATGTAGATTGGATTTTCTGCTTCTTGTCACCAACAGGTCTCTTTTTCTTTGAAGTGGTATTCTTGGGCTTCGTACAAGGTAGAACACGATTATAAGGGTTTGCATCAAACATCCTTTCGATGTCACTCCTGCGGACAAGAGCCATGCGACTGCTCAGCCGTGAGGCTGGCAACTTCCCTTGCTCAACGAGTTTATAGACATACTGACGGGTGCAGCCTAAAAGGATGGCTGCTTTGGAAAAAGACAAATACTCCTGCTGCTGGAGTACCATCACAGGCTCGACTGCCCGAAGGAAATCCCGTTGTCTCTTTTTCTTGGTTTCCTTCGCTTGCTCGGCACATTCCTCTGAGCAGTACTTCTGCATTCCGTTGTTTGTGGTGAAGACCTTACCACAATAAGCACATTTTCTGGTCTTTGGCATACTTGCGTTATTTATGGGTTCAACATTCCATTTGTTGTACCTCTCCGCAAGTCATCACAAGTAAACTATCGACATCCCTTGTCAACTTTCGCCACGATATTGCTTTTCTCAAAAGCAGGTCATGAATCTGTCAACTCTAGTAATCTATCAGCAACCCTTGTCAACTCTTTCCACGATGTGGCAAAAATAAAGCCTCGTAAATTCCCTGCGGTAGAAATACGTTGCAAATTTATAGGGAATTTCCGAAGCGACCAAAAACAGCTTCTGAAGTGTTAAAATCTAAAAGTGGCTGTAATACAATAGTTTAAGTATGATTAGTTTTCGTTATTCATGGTAGTTTAGAGGTCTCTAAATACATAACATGAACGCAGAACTTCCAATGCTCGTCACGGAGTTAGGAATCTCAATGGATGTCAGACCTGTGCAATTGTAGAACGCATAACCTCCAATAGATTTTACGCTATCCCCCAACACATACTGATTCACTTGCTCGCCGAAAATATCCTTCATCGAAGAAGATGAAGTGTAAGTCTTAGAAGCAATGGCATTACTATTGATAGTGACGGATGTCAGACCGCTGCAACCTGAGAACGCCTTACTTCCTATGCTCGTCACGGAACTGGGGATGGTAATAGATGTCAGACCGCTGCAACCTGAGAACGCCTTACTTCCTATGCTCGTCACGGAGTTGGGGATGGTATATGCTCCTTGTTTCCCACCTGGATAGCAAACCAATTCTGTTTGTGATTTGTTAAACACGACCCCATCTATAGAAGAATAGGCAGTATTATTCTCATCCACATTGATTTCAGTCAGACCGCTGCAATACCCGAACGCCAGAGTTCCAATGCTCGTCACGGAGTTGGGGATGGTCACGGAGGTCAGACCTTTGCAACTTGAGAACGCAGACTCTCCAATGCTCGTCACGGGATAAGTCTCTCCATCATAAGTGACAGATTCAGGGATATTGACCACTCCCGAATACTCATTCGAATATGAAGAAGAACTGCTTCCCCGATAAGAAACCTCAACTTCAGTGCTATTGTTAATACGTTTGTATTTGTAATAGATGGCCTTGCCATCCCCATTCGCTACCGCAAAATCATGGGCGAATGCCTTTGCTCCAACCATGCTCATGAGCACTGCGAGCAGAAATGTAAGTTTAAGTTGTTTTGCTTCCATATGTTATAAATATTATTGTTGTTGATTTTTATTTGTTTGTTCATTTTTTACATGAAAAAAGGCGAGGACCTACTTCTGGCTAATCTGTCAGTGTAGGCTCTCGCATTGCCCGAATCATCAAATTAACAGAAGCGGCACTCACCTTAATGTGATAAGGTAAGAACTGCCACGTGCCGTATTTGAATGATTCAGTTCAATTTGCGAGATTTACACCGATCAAATCAACAGCGTGACGTTAATCACATGTTTTTGCCCTCAATGTCTTGTCGATGCTCCAACTCCGACGGAGTGGGACGACTTTGCAAATCTACAAAAGTTATTTGAGACTGCCAAACATTTCTTGCAAAAAGCGATTTGCCACTTCTGTGTAGGGAGCCCCTCCCTAACTCTCCCCCAAATGGGGAGGGAATGCCTCACGGGAGAATATCCGTGAGAGATTGGCAGTTTGGGCGGATACACCGATCCGCCCCTACGGAGGGCAAATAAACTCTGACCATCATTCTTAACTTTTAATTCACTCTGTTGCTACATGAAGAAAATGCTCGCATTGTCGCTCCCTTCCTTTTCCTTTCGCTCTTTCTCCCTCTGTTCCCTTCTTCTCCATCCTTCTTCGTACTGAATATAGCCGATGCCAAGTCGGTCGCGCCATGTCCAAGGGCGTATCCGGACGCTCCCGCATTTCGGACAACGATTGGGAAAGAAAATGCTGACGTTGTGGTCGGCAATCAGGGAGATTGTGGTGAGATACGTAACCTTAAACTTCTCCCCACATTGTGAACATACGAATGCCATAATTTTATGATTTGGTGTTTTTGTAATTAAAATGTTTCGAATGCAAAGATATGATTATAATCATGAACGCGTATGCGAAAAACGAAAATGTCGAAAAAATGTCGGAAAAGGAAAGCCCCCTCCTAACCTCCCCCCACTGGGGGAGGAATCTGTGAAATCGGCGGAATCTTGGGAGGGCTGGGAATGCTGGGAGGACTGGGAAAGCTGGGAGGACTGAGAGCACTGGGAATCCTGGGAAGGCTGGGAATCCCTAATCATATTTTTTTAATCGTCTTTGACGCTTTTACCAAGCGAAGCGACTAAAAGAATTCTTAACTCTTAACTCTTCATTTTTCGAAAAGGCGTTTGACTTTTTCGCGTATGGGCTTTTCGGCGGGTTCTATTTTGCGCAGGGAGACGTGGCCGCCGTTGCCGCGCGGACTGTGTTTGACGAGGATTCTGTTGATGAGTTTTTCGGGCAGTTCGTAGGCTTTGTTGAGCTGTTCGTAGATAGCGGCGTCATAGTGGTTTTTGTGAAGGGGATTGTTTTTGTTTGGCGGAAAGGTCAGTTCGCCGTTCGAGAATGTGATTAGTCGTGCTGTGAGGCAGTTGAAGAGTGCCTCTTCGAGTGTGAGATGGTTTTTCGGGCGCTTCTGGTTGGCGATGTCGAGCTCCCCTTCGAGCCGTTCGGCGAGATAGGCTCTGATGTCTTCTGCCGTCGGTATTTCGCTTGCTGTCTGGAAGGTGAATTTAGACAGGTGCATTCCATAGAATTTTCTTATGATGTCGGCTTCGTGCAGCCCTGCCGCTCTCAGCTCTTTGCTGTTGGCGAGTGCGTCGTGCAGCGGCTTGGTCCATGCGTAGATAACCTGCGGCTTGAGTTCTTCGAGCAGCGCCATGAGGGCAGGAATCTCTGCCCGATATTCCCGTTCGTTTCCCCGGTAGGGCTTGGGTGTGAGGTGTTGGCGATAGTGCTGGAAGAAGTTGAAGAAGGCGACATGTTCCCAGAAGTCCTTTTTCTGTTGCTCGTCGATGCTGTCTTCGGCTTGGAGCATGTAGCGTGTGAAGTAGGAGTGTGTGGGATATTTGAACCCGTCTTGTGGCATCGGGTCGAGAAACGAGTCCATCTCGAGGCTGTTGGCTTCGCGCAGTTCGTAGTCGGGCTGATGCAGGCAGACGTCCATCTGGCGAATGCCGTCGGGCGAGGTGCAGCGTCCGTAGGCGGGGCAGTCGGGATAGAGGCACACCTGATGGACGCCGAGCACCAGCGTGCGCCGCCCGTCCAGTCCCTCTTCGTAGTGTTTGCCCACTCTCGGTTTGAAGTAGTATGCTGCCATGTGTCTTTCTTCTGTCCTGCAAATATCGTGAAAAAAATCCGTAGCAGCAACATTTTGCGGTCGAAATTATGGGTGAAAAGGGTGGTGGGGCGGTGAAAAAGGTCGCCGCCTTTCGCTTTTTTCGGAATTATGTGTTATATTTGCGAACAGAAATTTAACGGAAAGACTATGAAAGAAACGATTAGTAACCGCCTGGCTGCCGTGCGCGAGGTGATGCGCCGCGAGCATCTGGCAGCATTTGTTTTCCCCAGTACCGACCCCCACAACAGCGAGTATGTGCCCGACCATTGGAAGGGTCGTGAGTGGATTTCGGGCTTCGACGGCTCGGCTGGTACGGCAGTCGTGACGATGACGAGTGCCGCGCTATGGACCGATTCGCGCTATTTCATCGCTGCCGCCGAGCAGTTGGGTGGCACGGAGTTTGTGTTGATGAAGGAGCGTCTGCCCGAAACGCCGACCGTGGCGCAGTGGCTCGGTGAGCAGCTGCGCGACAGCGACTCGAAGGAAGTGGGCATCGACGGCATGACCTGTGCCTACAGCATGGTGGAAGGGTTGATCGGTGAGCTGCGGAAGGCTGGCGGACTCACGCTGCGCACCAATCTCGACATCCTCGCGCAGGTGTGGACCGACCGTCCGTCCGTGCCGCTGAACGAGGTGGTGGTGCAACCGCTGAACCTTGCGGGAGAGCCGGCACGCGAGAAAATCAGCCGCATCCGGCAGGCGCTGCGCGGGCAGCATGCTGACGGAATGCTCGTCACGGCGCTCGACGACATCGCCTGGACGCTCAACCTGCGGGGTAGCGACGTGCACTGCAATCCCGTCTTCGTAGCCTATCTGCTCATCTCCTCGACGAAAGCGACACTCTTCGTTGACCGCAGGAAGCTGACCGCCGAGGCGCTTGCCAGCCTGAAAGAGGCGGGAATCGACGTGGACGACTACGGGAATGTGCAGAAAGGGCTGAAGGACTATTTCGAATATAACATCCTGCTCGACCCCGACAGCGTCAACTATACACTCTACAAAGCCGCTTCCAGTCACCGCGTCGTGGCTGCTGCATCGCCCGTGCCGGCGATGAAAGCCGTAAAGAACGATGCCGAGATAGCGGGTTTTCATGAGGCGATGCTCCGCGACGGCATCGCTATGGTGAAGTTCCTGAAATGGCTGAAGCCTGCCGTCGCACAAGGGGGGCAGACGGAAATGAGCATCGTACGGCGACTCTATGAACTGCGCAGCGAGCAACCGCTGTTCCGCGACATCTCGTTCGACACGATTGCTGCCTATCAGGAGCACGGCGCCATCGTGCACTACGAACCCACCGAGGCGACCGACATGCCGCTGAAAGCGGAGGGGCTGCTGCTCATAGACAGTGGCGCGCAGTATCAAAACGGTACGACCGACATCACGCGAACCGTCGCACTCGGACCGTTGACCGAAGAGCAGCGACGCGTCTATACGCTCGTGCTGAAAGGACACATCCAACTCGACATGCTGACCTTCCCCGACGGTGCCAGCGGCACACAGCTCGACGCCCTGGCGCGCAAGGATATGTGGGCAGAGGGGTACAACTATCTGCACGGCACGGGACACGGCGTGGGCAGCTACCTCAACGTGCACGAGGGACCGCACCAGATTCGCATGGAGTATCGCCCGGCACCGCTGCATGCCGGCATGACCGTCACCGACGAGCCGGGCATCTATCTCGAGGGGCAGTTCGGCGTGCGCATCGAAAACACCCTGCTCATCACGCCCTTCAAGGAGACCGCCTTCGGCAAGTTCCTGCGGTTCGAAGCGCTGACACTCTGTCCCATCGACACGGAACCTATCGTGCGCGAGATGATGACCGACGAGGAGGTGCAGTGGCTCAACAGCTACCACCACCGTGTGCGTGAAGCCCTCTCGCCCCACCTCAGCGACGAGGAGCGGGCATGGCTCGACGAGGCGACGAAGGCAATTGGATGACCGCCGGAAACGCCCGTCGGAGCCGTGTATAAATATGCGGGGAGAACTGTATAAATATAACACCTCAACTTTCGTTTTCCAAAAGTTCAACTTTTAGCTTGCAAAAGTGGCACTTTTAGCTCCTAAAAGTTCCCCTTTTGGAACGCAAAAGTTGCCCTTTTGCAAACCGCTGATATACAGCTTGTTGCGACGGTGTTTTCCGACGACTCTTTTTGCATATATATACAAAATGCGGCAGACGAGGGATTGCTCGGAAATGGAGCGGCTGGATGTGTTTCAGATGAAGACTGCAGTCAGTGCGCCGGTTCTTTTATTCCGCCACGCTGCGTCCGTTGAGTGCGCCTTTTGGCAGTTTGTCTTCATGCAGCGGCAACAAAAAAGCAGGCAAATATTTGGATATTTGGGAAAAAGGATGTAATTTTGCACCCACATTTCGCAAAATGTGCGATTGTGAACAAGAAGTTGAACTAAAATTTAAAAACAAAAAAGCATGATTATTGTACCAGTAAAAGATGGCGAGAACATCGAGAGAGCCTTGAAGAAATTCAAGAGAAAATACGAAAAAACAGGTGTCGTAAAAGAACTCCGCAGACGTCAGCAGTACGATAAGCCATCTGTTTTGAAGCGACTCAAGATGGAACGCGCTATCTACGTGCAGAAACTCCGCGCCGCAGAAGACTAAAAAACGTCGGCAAAATTTGGTGGTTCGGAATTTTCTTCGTATATTCGTTGCCAAATAAGAGCGTCTGGCACCGATATGATAGATAAATTTCTGAACTATTTGCGCTACGAGCGGAACTGCTCTGCACTGACTGTGCGAAATTATGGCAAAGACCTCAAAGCTTTTGAGGCGTATTTCAGAAATCTGAGCGATGAACTCTCCTGGCAGACGGTGGACTCCGATGTGATTCGCGACTGGATGGAGAGCATGATGGATAAAGGAAACAAAGCGACTTCGGTCAACAGACGGCTGAGCGCATTGCGTTCCTTTTTTCGTTTTGCACTCGCCAGACATCTCGTGGAGAGCGACCCGTCACACAAGGTGATGGCACCGAAAAAGACGAAGCCGCTGCCACAGTTCCTCAAGGAACGGGAGATGGATGAGCTGTTCAAGGATGAGATGTGGACAGACGAATATAAAGATGTACGCGCGCGTACTATATTATTATTGTTCTACTCCACAGGCATCCGGCTCGCAGAACTGGTCGGGCTCAATGATGAGGACGTGCACTTCACGAGCAGGGAAGTCAAGGTGACCGGCAAGCGAAACAAACAGCGCATCGTGCCGTTCGGCGACGAACTTGACCACGTGCTGCGCAGTTATATGGAATGCCGCGACAGGAAAGTGGCGAGAAAGACCGACGGACTGTTCCTCACGGAGAAAGGCATGCGGATGACCGACAGTCAGGTGAGGGACGAGGTGCGGAAACACCTCAGTCGCGTATCGACCCTGAAGAAACGGACACCGCACGTGCTGCGACACACCTTCGCCACGGCGATGCTCAACCATGAGGCAGGAATCGGAAGCGTGCAGAAGCTGCTCGGGCATGAAAACCTGAACACCACGCAGATCTATACGCACACGACGTTTGAACAACTGAAAGAAGTTTACGGGAAAGCCCACCCACGGGCGAACCATAATGAAAAGTAAAACATAACCTAAAAACAGGAGGTACTTATGGAAATCAACATTAAAGCAATTCGTTTCGACGCAACAGAGAAACTGGAAGCGTTCATCCAGAAGAAAGTTGAAAAACTTCAGAAAACGTATGAAGATATCCAGAGCATTGACGTGCAGCTGAAAGTGGTGAAGCCGGCATCGGCGATGAACAAAGAGACGAGCCTGACGGTGGCAGTGCCCGGACAGAAACTTTTCGTGGAGAAAACATGCGACACGTTTGAGGAAAGTGTGGACCAATGCGTGGACTCAATGAAGACACAATTGTCAAAATTTAAAGAAAAACAGCGCAACAGATAAAAAAAAGACTGAAAAATTTTGGTGATTGAAAAATAATGCCTATCTTTGCAGCCGCTTTATGATGTATGGAATCGCATGCCGGACGGCTGCAAAGATATGCCTCTTTAGCTCAGTTGGCCAGAGCACGTGATTTGTAATCTCGGGGTCGTTGGTTCGAATCCGACAAGAGGCTCAAAGATTCATCAATGCGGCGATGGAAGCTTGCTTACAAAAGTGGCAAAGATGAAGATTTGAAAGTCTGCCTGCGGCAGGCAATCGGATATCTAATCCGACAAGAGGCTCAAAGATTCATCAATGCGCGATTTGTTCAGACATCGAAAAGCGCAAAAGAATGGGTGGTTACCAGAGTGGCCAAATGGGGCAGACTGTAAATCTGCTGTCTTTCGACTTCGGTGGTTCGAATCCATCACCACCCACTCAGTAGGAAATGCGGGTCTTCACGACTGTGAATGGCGTAACACAAACAGTGACAGAAGAACCGTTTAATGCGGAAATAGCTCAGTTGATAGAGCACTAGCCTTCCAAGCTGGGGGTCGCGGGTTTGAGCCCCGTTTTCCGCTCTCACTTGCTGTAATAGCTCAGTGGTAGAGCACTTCCTTGGTAAGGAAGAGGTCCTGAGTTCAACTCTCAGTTACAGCTCTACTTGTTTTTTAGAAGCAGAAAATTTCGATTATTCATTTAAATATAAATACGAAAAGCTATGGCTAAAGAGAATTTTGTGCGTACCAAACCGCACGTAAACATTGGTACTATCGGTCACGTTGACCATGGTAAGACAACTTTGACGGCAGCTATCACGAAAGTTTTGGCTGAGAAGATTGAGGCTAACAAAGACAAGGTTAAGTCTTTCGATCAGATTGACAACGCTCCGGAAGAAAAAGAGCGTGGTATCACTATCAACACTGCACACGTTGAATACGAAACAGAAAAGCGTCACTACGCACACGTTGACTGTCCGGGACACGCCGACTATGTGAAGAACATGGTAACTGGTGCTGCTCAGATGGACGGTGCTATCCTCGTAGTTGCTGCAACTGACGGTCCGATGCCTCAGACACGTGAGCACGTCCTGCTCGCTCGTCAGGTGAACGTTCCCCGTCTGGTTGTGTTCCTGAACAAGTGCGACATGGTTGAGGATGAGGAAATGCTCGAACTCGTTGAGATGGAAGTACAGGAAATCCTCGGTCAGTATGAATTCGAAGATGATACGCCTATCATCCGCGGTTCTGCACTCGGTGCACTGAACGGTGTTGCTAAGTGGGAAGATAAAGTAATGGAACTGATGAACACTTGCGACGAGTGGATTCAGGAGCCTCCGCGCGATACAGAGAAACCGTTCTTGATGCCTGTTGAGGACGTGTTCTCAATCACAGGTCGTGGTACTGTTGCTACTGGCCGTATCGAGACTGGTGTGATCCACGTAGGTGACGAAGTTGAACTGCTCGGTCTTGGTGAAGATAGAAAGTCTGTCGTTACTGGTGTTGAAATGTTCCGCAAGTTGCTCGACGAAGGTCAGGCTGGTGACAACGTAGGTCTGTTGCTCCGTGGCGTTGACAAGAACGAGATCAAGCGCGGTATGGTGCTCTGCCATCCGGGTCAGATCAAGCCTTTCAAGCGCTTCAAGGCTTCTATCTACGTATTGAAGAAGGAAGAAGGTGGACGTCACACTCCGTTCGGAAACAAATATCGTCCTCAGTTCTACCTCCGTACAATGGACTGTACAGGTGAAATTACTCTGCCGGAAGGCGTTGAGATGGTAATGCCTGGTGACAACGTAGAGATTCAGGTTGAGCTGATCTATGCTGTTGCTCTGAACAAGGGTCTGCGCTTCGCTATCCGTGAGGGTGGTCGTACCGTAGGTTCTGGTCAGATTACAGAGGTTTACGAAGACTAAAAACTGATTTCCGACAGTGAGGGCAGCCTCTGCCCGGATGTCGGACAGTACAGATAAGTCATCAAAACTCCCGTCTTCGGGCGGGAGTTTTCTACGGGAATAGCTCAGTTGGTAGAGCATCGGTCTCCAAAACCGAGGGTCGTGGGTTCGAGTCCTCCTTCCCGTGCAAGAATTGAAAGTTTCAATTATGTTCAAAAAAATAGTAAACTATTGCAAGGCATGTTATGATGAACTTGCGCATAAAACTACATGGCCAACTCGTCGCGAGCTGACCCACAGTGCAGTGGTTGTTTTATCTGCTTCCCTTATCATTGCATTGGTGGTGTTCGCGATGGACTCCGTGTTTAGGTTTGTGATGAGTACGATTTATCCAGGTTAAATTGCAAGAAAATGGCTGAAACAAGGAAGAATTGGTATGTGCTGCGTGCTGTCAGCGGAAAAGAAGCTAAGGTGAAAGAATACATTGAGGCGGAGATGAAACACAATCCGTTGATTACCGCTCATGTGTTCCAAGTCTTGATTCCCACGCAGAAGCAGGCAACTACCCGTGACGGGAAAAGAGTAATCAAGGAAAAAGTCTCTCTGCCCGGCTATGTCCTTGTGGAGGCGGAACTCGTTGGCGACGTGGCGCACACGCTGCGCTTCATGCCTAATGTGTTAGGTTTTCTTGGCGGTCTGGATAAACCTTCTCCGGTAAAGCAATCCGACATCAACCGTATGCTTGGCAATGCAGATGAAGCTGAATTGGATGACAGTATGGACATCCCCTATTCAGTGGATGATGCGGTCAAGGTGACGGATGGTCCATTCAACGGTTTCAGTGGCGTCATCGAAGAGGTGAACACCGAGAAACGCAAGTTGAAAGTGATGGTTAAAATCTTCGGACGTAAAACTCCGTTGGAACTAAGTTTTATGCAAGTTGAAAAGGAGTAAGCGTATTGTTACGGATGCGTTTGTTCTTTTATAATCAAACTAATTATTAACAAAATGGCTAAAGAAGTTGCTGGATTAATCAAATTACAGATTAGAGGTGGCGCTGCAAATCCCTCTCCTCCCGTAGGTCCCGCTCTGGGTTCGAAGGGAATCAACATCATGGGATTCTGCAAGGAGTTCAACGCCAGAACCCAGGATAAGGCAGGAAAAGTGCTTCCTGTTGTTATCACTTACTACACCGACAAATCATTCAGCTTCATTATCAAGACACCTCCTGCAGCTGTCCAGTTGATGGAAGCAGCAAAGGTGAAAGGCGGTTCGCCGGAGCCTAACCGTAAGAAAGTCGCTTCCGTGACTTGGGATCAGGTGCGTGCAATCGCTGAGGATAAAATGACAGACTTGAACTGTTTCACAGTAGAGTCAGCCATGAAGCTCATTGCCGGTACAGCAAGAAGTATGGGTATTACTGTAAAAGGGGATTTCCCTGGTAAATAATTAAAAACTTCAATTAGAAAATGAGTAAACTGACAAAAAATCAAAAATCAGTAGCCGATAAGATTGAAGCAGGGAAAGCATACTCCTTGAAGGAAGCAACCGAGTTGGTTAAGGAAATCACCACGACCAAGTTCGATGCTTCTTTGGATATTGACGTGCGCTTAGGCGTGGATCCGCGTAAAGCCAACCAGATGGTTCGTGGCGTTGTGTCGCTGCCGAACGGAACTGGTAAGGTGACGCGTGTCTTGTGTCTTTGCACACCAGATGCTGAAGCTGCTGCAAAAGAAGCAGGTGCTGACTATGTTGGTCTTGACGAGTATATCGAAAAGATCAAAGGTGGATGGACAGACGTTGATGTTATCATCACGATGCCCTCTTGTATGGGTAAACTCGGTCCGTTGGGCCGTGTGCTCGGTCCGCGCGGACTGATGCCGAACCCAAAGAGTGGTACTGTAACTATGGATGTTGCCAAGGCAGTGAAGGAAGTGAAGCAAGGAAAGATTGATTTCAAAGTCGATAAGGCAGGAATCATTCACACTTCAATCGGTAAGGTATCGTTTACACCGGAGCAGATCTATCAGAATGCAAAGGAGTTTATCGCTACCGTCATCAAGCTGAAGCCTGCTGCCGCAAAAGGTACGTATATCAAGAGTATCTTTATTTCGAGCACAATGAGTAAGGGTATCAAAGTTGATCCAAAGACCGTTGAATAACTCTAAACTGCGTGTAAAATGAAAAAGGAAGTAAAAGATACAATCATTGCAAGTCTTGGTGAGAAACTCAAAGAGTATCCGCATTTCTATCTGGTTGACGTGACCGGACTGAATGCAGCCGATACGAGCGACCTTCGCCGCAAATGCTTTAAGAACGACATCAAAATGACCGTTGTGAAGAATACGCTTCTTCACAAAGCATTCGAGGCAAGCGAACTGGATTTCGAACCTTTGTATGATACACTGAAAGGCAATATCGCTCTGATGTTTAGCCAGACGGCAAACGTTCCGGCAAAATTGCTGAAAGAGTATAAGGATAAGAAAAAGGAGGTTCCGGCGCTGAAGGCTGCCTATGCAGAAGAAGGATTCTTCGTAGGAGCTGACAAACTGGATGAACTCTGTTCTATCAAGAGCAAGAATGAACTCATCGCCGATGTCGTGGCTATGCTGGAGGCACCGATGCAGAGCGTTCTTTCTGCTCTGGATTCAGGCGCAAACACCATTCACGGTGTGCTTGAGACATTGAGCAAGCGTGCTGAGTAAATTTAGTTAAACAATTATTAAAAAACAATTTAAAAACAAATAAAAATGGCAGATATTAAAGCTATTGCTGAAGAGTTGGTAGCTCTTTCAGTGAAGGAAGTACAAGAGTTGAAAACAATCCTCAAGGATGAATATGGAATCGAGCCTGCTGCTGCAGCTGTTGCTGTTGCTGCTGGTCCTGCTGCTGGTGGCGCTGCTGCTGGTGGTGCAGCTGAGGAGAAGACTGAATTCAATGTGGTTCTCGCAGAAGTTGGCGACAACAAGTTGAAGGTTGTTAAGGCTGTTAAGGAAGCTTGCGGTCTTGGTCTGAAAGAGGCTAAAGATCTCGTTGACGGTGCTCCTTCTACTCTGAAGGAAGGCATGTCTAAGGACGAGGCTGAAAACCTGAAGAAACTCCTCGAGGCTGAGGGTGCTAAGATTGAATTGAAGTAATCGAACCCCACGGTTCAAACAGCACGAGGGCCGCTCTCCCTGAGAGAAATAACGGTCCTGTGCTGACATGTGATAGATTTGGTTAGGATTTTCCCAGTCGGAGAGTCCTAACCATTTTGTGTCTTTCACAAGAGCGACAGTCCGTGTAGAATCAACGGGCGGAAATCGGCACTTCATCAGATAACGCAAAAGAATGAAGGAGTAATGCAGTCATAATATATCGTGCATGGCGAGTTGACGCAATAAGCATTCCATGTACTATATATTATTACGTGAAGAAACGCTCACAAAGATACAACATGACGAAATAAAAAACGCTAACAAATTAAATATATGGCTTCAAAAATTGTTGATAAAAGAGTAAATTTTGCCAGCGTTAAAAATCCAATGCCCTTCCCGGATTTCCTGGATGTGCAGCTAAAGTCGTTCAAAGACTTTTTGCAATTGGATACTCCACCGGAGGAACGCAAGAACGACGGCTTGTATAAGGTTTTCTCGGAGAATTTCCCGATAACCGATACACGCAACCAGTATGAACTGACCTTCTTGGACTACTTCATCGACCCCCCTCGCTATTCTATCGAGGAGTGTCTGGAGCGCGGTCTTACGTATAGCGTGCCGCTCAAAGCCAAGATGCATCTTGAATGTAAAGACGAAGACCACGTTGACTTTGCAGCGATTACCTCCGACGTCTTTTTGGGTACCATCCCATACATGACAGACAACGGTACGTTTATTATCAATGGTGCCGAGCGCGTAGTCGTATCACAGTTGCACCGTTCTCCCGGCGTGTTCTTCGGACAGGGCGTCCATGCGAATGGTACGGTGCTGTATTCAGCGCGCATTATTCCTTTCAAAGGTTCATGGATAGAATTTGCTACGGACATCAACAATGTGATGTATGCATACATTGACCGTAAGAAGAAATTGCCAGTTACCACTTTGCTTCGTGCCATTGGCTTTGAGCAAGATAAGGATATCCTCCAGATATTCGACCTTGCTGAAGAGGTGAAAGTCAATAAGAAAAACCTGAAAGCAGCCATCGGTCGCAAACTTGCTGCACGTGTGCTGAAAAGTTGGAACGAAGACTTCGTGGATGAGGATACCGGTGAGGTTGTGTCTATCGAGCGTAATGAAATATTGATGGACCGTGAGACCGAAATTACGAAGGAGAATGTGGAGGAGATTCTTGAAAGTGGAGCCTCGTCTATCCTCTTGCATAAAGATGCGGAGATGGCAAATAAATATGCCATCATCTTCAATACTCTGGCGAAAGACCCGAGTAATTCCGAGAAAGAGGCAGTTGTGTATATCTATCACCAGTTGCGCAACGCCGACCCGGCAGATGATGCAAGTGCACGTGAGGTCATCCAGAACCTCTTCTTCTCCGATAAGCGATATGACTTGGGTGAAGTGGGACGCTATCGCATCAACAAGAAGTTGGGACTCGATACAGAAATGGATGTTCGTATCCTGACCAAGGAAGACATTATCGAAATTATCAAATATCTCATTCAGTTGGTGAACTCCAACGCAACGGTAGATGATATTGACCACCTGTCTAACCGCCGTGTACGTACAGTCGGCGAGCAGTTGAGCAACCAGTTCTCTATCGGTCTGGCACGTATGAGCCGCACCATCCGTGAGCGTATGAATGTTCGCGACAATGAGGTGTTTACTCCGACTGACCTGATTAATGCGAAGACTATTTCGAGCGTAATCAATTCGTTCTTCGGAACCAATCCGCTTTCTCAGTTCATGGACCAGACCAACCCGTTGGCAGAGGTGACACACAAGCGTCGTCTTTCGGCATTGGGTCCTGGAGGTCTGTCAAGAGATCGCGCCGGATTCGAAGTGCGTGACGTTCACTACACCCATTATGGTCGTCTGTGTCCGATTGAGAGCCCTGAAGGTCCGAACATCGGTCTGATATCATCGCTCTGCGTCTATGCGACCATCAATGAACTTGGCTTTATTGAGACACCGTATCGCAATGTCAAGAACAGTAAGGTGGACCTTAAGAACGAACACGTGGTTTATCTGACCGCAGAAGAAGAGCAGGAGCATATCATCGGACAGGGAAATGCGCCGTTGAAGAGCGATGGAAGTTTCATCCGCGACGTGGTGAAATGTCGTTTGGATGCCGACTTCCCCGTAGTTCCGCCTTCAGAAGTGAGCCTGATGGACGTGTCTCCTCAGCAGATTGCTTCTGTGTCGGCAGCCTTGATTCCTTTCTTGGAGCACGATGACGGTCACCGTGCGTTGATGGGATGTAACATGATGCGCCAGGCAGTGCCTCTGCTTCACAATGACGCCCCCATCGTGGGAACAGGTATCGAGCGTCAGGTTTGTGTTGACTCCCGTACGATGATTGTTGCAGAAGGAGATGGTGTCATCGAGTATGTAGATGCTACGACAATCCGCATTCTGTATGACCGCACGGAGGAGGAAGAATTCGTCAGCTTCGAGCCGGCATTGAAAGAATATCGCATACCGAAGTTCCGTCGCACGAACCAGAATATGGTTATTGACCTTCGTCCTATATGTAATAAAGGTGACCGTGTCCAGAAAGGTGACATCCTGACAGAAGGTTATGCAACGGAGAATGGAGAGTTGGCTCTCGGTCGCAACCTGTTGGTGGCTTATATGCCTTGGAAGGGTTACAACTATGAGGATGCCATCGTGCTCTCAGAGCGTCTGGTCCGTGATGATGTCCTGACCTCAGTGCATGTAGATGAATATTCTCTGGATGTACGTGAGACCAAGCGAGGAATGGAAGAATTCACACCGGATATTCCAAATGTGAGCGAGGAAGCAACAAAAGACTTGGATGACAATGGTATCATCCGTGTCGGTGCACGCGTTGAGCCGGGTGACATCATGATTGGTAAAATCTCACCGAAGGGCGAGAGCGATCCTTCACCAGAGGAAAAACTGCTCCGTGCCATCTTCGGTGACAAGGCAGGTGATGTGAAAGACTCTTCACTAAAAGCAAATCCTTCGCTTTCGGGTGTCGTTATCGATAAGAAACTCTTCTCCCGTGCCATAAAGACACGTGAGTCGAAGAAGCAAGACAAAATCATACTTGCCAAGATTGACGAGGAGTACGAGGCAAAGAACAACGACTTGAAAGACATTCTCGTTGATAAATTGTTGAAACTGACGAAGGGCAAGACCTCGCAGGGAGTGAAAGATTATACAGGCGCTGAGATTATCGCCAAAAAGGCTAAATTCACGGCAGCCAAGCTGAAGAACCTTGATTTTGAAGGTGTTCAGTCAAACGACTGGACTGGAGATGAGCATACGAATGAATTGATTTCGAAGTTGATTATGAATTATATCCGCAAGTACAAACTTCTGGATGCGGAGAAGAAACGTCGGAATCTGTCTATCACCATCGGTGACGAGTTGCCTTCAGGTATCCTTCAGATGGCAAAGGTCTATATCGCAAAGAAGCGTAAGATTGGTGTCGGTGATAAGTTGGCAGGTCGCCATGGTAATAAAGGTATCGTTTCTAAGGTTGTTCGTCAGGAAGACATGCCGTTCCTTGAGGATGGTCGTCCCGTTGACTTGGTGCTCAACCCGTTGGGCGTGCCTTCACGTATGAACCTTGGTCAGATTTTCGAGGCAATCCTTGGTGCTGCAGGAAAACGTCTGGGCGTGAAGTTTGCTACACCGATTTTCGACGGCGCCAAGTTGGAGGACCTCTCGGAATGGACTGACAAAGCAGGTCTTCCCCGTTTGTGTTCAACGCGTCTTTATGACGGTGAAACAGGTGAGCAATTCGACCAGCCGGCAACAGTGGGTATAACCTACTTCCTGAAGCTCGGCCACATGGTTGAAGATAAGATGCACTCCCGTTCGATTGGACCGTACTCGCTCATTACCCAGCAGCCGCTTGGTGGTAAGGCACAGTTCGGTGGACAGCGTTTCGGTGAGATGGAGGTTTGGGCTCTTGAGGCATTTGGTGCCAGCCATGTTCTTCAGGAGATTCTTACAATCAAGTCGGATGATACGGCAGGCCGTTCTAAGGCTTATGAAGCAATTGTCAAGGGAGAAGCGATGCCTACGGCAGGAATCCCCGAATCACTCAATGTATTGCTCCATGAACTTCGCGGTCTTGGCCTGAGTGTCAAACTTGACTAAGAATGTTATTTAAGGAATTAAAAGTTTTCTACATAAAGAAAAAAGAATATGGCTTTTAAGAAAGAATCAAAGGTTAAGAATAATTTCACGAAGATTACCATCGGACTTGCCTCTCCTGAGGAGATCCTGGAAAATTCGTATGGTGAGGTAACGAAGCCTGAAACCATTAACTATCGTACATATAAACCGGAGCGCGACGGATTGTTCTGTGAGCGTATCTTCGGACCGACGAAGGACTATGAGTGCGGTTGCGGTAAATACAAGCGCATCCGCTATAAAGGCATCGTCTGCGACCGTTGTGGTGTGGAAGTGACAGAGAAGAAAGTGCGTCGTGAGCGTTCAGGGCATATCGAACTGGTCGTTCCCGTTGCTCACATCTGGTATTTCCGTTCATTGCCCAACAAGATTGGCTATCTGCTCGGATTGCCGACGAAAAAGCTCGATTCTATCATCTATTACGAGAAGTATGTGGTGATACAGCCAGGTGTCCTCGCAGGCAAAAAGACAAGTGAAGACCTTGAGATGAATGGTTCTCACAAGTTTGACATGCTGACGGAAGAGGAATATCTCGATATCCTCGACAACCAGCTGCCCGAAGGCAACGAGCGTCTGGACGACAGCGATCCCAATAAGTTCATCGCGAAGATGGGTGCCGAAGCCATCTATGACCTGTTGGCAGGATTGGATCTCGACTCGTTGTCATACGAGTTGCGCGACCGTGCCAATAACGACTCGGCACAGCAGCGAAAGACGGAAGCCCTGAAGCGTCTGCAAGTGGTAGAGGCATTCCGCGCCAGCAAAGATATCAACCGTCCCGAGTGGATGATCATGAAGATTATTCCCGTGACACCTCCAGAGCTTCGTCCGTTGGTGCCGTTGGATGGAGGACGTTTTGCAACATCCGACCTCAACGACCTCTATCGCCGCGTCATCATCCGCAATAATCGTCTGAAACGACTGATGGAAATAAAGGCGCCCGAAGTGATTCTCCGCAACGAGAAGCGTATGCTTCAAGAGGCAGTAGACTCTTTGTTTGACAACTCGCGCAAGTCTTCAGCAGTGAAGAGTGAGAGCAACCGCCCATTGAAGTCGCTCTCCGATTCACTGAAAGGAAAGCAGGGACGTTTCCGTCAGAACTTGCTTGGTAAGCGTGTTGACTATTCAGCTCGTTCGGTCATCGTTGTAGGTCCTGAGCTGAAGATGGGAGAGTGCGGTCTGCCGAAGTTGATGGCAGCCGAACTTTATAAGCCGTTCATTATCCGCAAACTCATTGAGCGCGGTATTGTGAAGACGGTGAAGAGTGCCAAGAAAATCGTTGACCGCCGTGAACCGGTTATCTGGGATATCCTGGAGAACGTGATGAAAGGACACCCAGTTCTCTTGAACCGTGCCCCGACACTTCACCGTCTGGGTATCCAGGCATTCCAGCCGAAACTCATCGAAGGCAAGGCAATCCAGCTCCACCCGTTGGCATGTACGGCGTTCAACGCCGACTTCGACGGTGACCAGATGGCTGTCCACCTTCCGTTGAGCAATGAGGCAATACTGGAAGCACAGATTCTGATGCTGCAGAGCCATAACATTCTGAACCCGGCAAACGGTGCGCCTATCACCGTGCCTTCTCAGGACATGGTGCTCGGTCTCTACTATATCACGAAGATTCGTCCGGGAGCGAAAGGCGAAGGACTGATGTTCTATGGTCCGGAAGAAGCCATTATTGCCCACAACGAAGGCAAATGCGACCTGCACGCTCAGGTGAAGGTTGTGGTGAACGACCGCGACGGCAAGGGCAATATGGTCAAGAAGGTCGTGGAGACTTCAGTCGGTCGCGTGATTGTTAACGGAATCATTCCCGATGAAGTGGGCTATGTGAATACCATTATTTCTAAGAAGAGTCTGCGCGACATCATTGCCGATGTCATCAAGACGGTCGGTTTTGCCCGTGCCTGCGAGTTCCTCGACGGAATCAAGAACCTCGGCTATCGCATGGCTTATCTCGCCGGACTTTCGTTCAACCTTGACGACATCATCATCCCGCCAGAGAAGCAGGGCTTGATAGAGAAAGGAAACGAGGAAGTTCGCCAGATTATGGACAACTATAACATGGGATTCATCACCGACAACGAGCGTTATAACCAGGTGATTGATACATGGACCCACATCAATAACGATATCGGTAACATCCTGTTGAAGGAAATGACCGAAGCGGACCAAGGTTTCAATGCCGTCTTCATGATGCTCGATTCCGGAGCCCGTGGTTCTAAAGACCAGATCAAGCAGCTCTCTGGTATCCGTGGTCTGATGGCAAAGCCGCAGAAGGCAGGTGCCGAAGGACAGCAGATTATCGAGAACCCGATTCTTTCAAACTTCAAGGAAGGTATGTCGGTGCTCGAATACTTCATTGCTTCGCACGGTGCCCGTAAGGGTCTTGCCGATACGGCGATGAAGACTGCCGATGCCGGTTATCTGACACGTCGTCTTGTTGACGTCTCTCACGATGTGATTATCACGGAAGAAGACTGCGGCACGTTGCGCGGACTGGTATGTACCGCTCTCAAGAATGGTGACGAGACCATCTCCACGCTGTATGAGCGCATCTTGGGCCGCGTGTCGGTACATGATATCGTCCATCCTACCACAGGCAAACTGATTGTTGCTGCAGGTGAGGAAATCACAGAGCCTATCGCACAGGAGATTGAAGATTCTCCGATAGAGAGTGTTGAGATTCGCTCGGTGCTCACATGTGAGAGTAAGCATGGTGTCTGCATGAAGTGCTACGGACGCAACCTCGCAACCAGCCGCATGGTTCAGAAGGGTGAGGCTGTCGGTGTCATCGCTGCACAGGCTATCGGTGAGCCGGGAACTCAGCTGACTCTCCGTACATTCCACGCCGGTGGTGTGGCTGGTAATGCCGCTGCAAACGCTTCTATCGTAGCAAAGAATGATGCGAAGATTGAACTCGATGAGCTCCGTACCGTTCCTTTCGAGGAAGACGGAAAGGCATGCAAGATGGTCGTAAGCCGTCTGACGGAAGTCCGCTTCGTCGATCCTCATACGGGAATTGTGCTCTCAACGATGAATGTTCCTTATGGTAGCTCGCTCTATTATAAGAACAATGATATGGTGAAGAAAGGCGACCTGATTGCCAAGTGGGACCCGTTCAATGCTGTCATCGTTACGGAATATGCCGGTAAGGTGAAGTTCCACGATGTCGTGGAAGGCTCTACCTTCAAGGCTGAGACCGACGAGACGACGGGTCTGACGGAGAAAATCATCACCGACTCTAAGGACAAGAACCGTGTGCCTACCTGCGACATCGTCGATTCAAAGGGCAAGGTAATCGGTACTTACAACCTGCCGGTAGGTGGACACGTTGTCGTAGAGAACGGACAGAAAGTGAAGACAGGTACGACGCTTGTGAAGATTCCGCGTGCCGTAGGTAAGGCGGGTGACATCACGGGTGGTCTGCCACGTGTGACCGAATTGTTCGAAGCACGTAACCCGTCCAATCCGGCTATCGTCAGCGAAATCGACGGTGAGGTGGCAATGGGCAAGGTGAAGCGTGGTAACCGCGAGATTGTTGTTACCTCGAAAACGGGTGAGCAGCGCAAATACTTAGTGTCTCTCTCCAAGCAGATTCTCGTGCAGGAGCATGACGCTGTGCGCGCCGGAACACCGCTTTCCGATGGTGTGATTACACCGAACGACATTCTTGCCATCAAGGGTCCGACCGCTGTTCAGGAATATATCGTCAACGAGGTGCAGGACGTTTATCGTCTGCAAGGTGTGAAGATCAACGACAAACACTTTGAAATCATCGTTCGACAGATGATGCGCAAGGTGCAGATCAATGATCCGGGCGATACGACCTTCCTCGAGCAGGAGATTGTTGACAAGCTCGACTTCGCCGATGAGAACGACCGCATCTGGGGCAAGAAAATCGTGATTGATGCCGGCGATTCTGAGAACATGCAGAAGGGACAGATTGTGACTGCCCGCAAACTGCGTGACGAGAACTCCAGCCTGAAGCGTCGCGACTTGCGACCGGTGCAGGTGCGCGATACCGTTCCAGCTACCTCGACCCAGATTCTGCAGGGTATTACCCGTGCAGCTCTCCAGACGAGAAGCTTCATGTCGGCAGCATCCTTCCAGGAAACGACCAAGGTGCTTAACGAAGCGGCTATCCGCGGAAAGGTTGACCACCTTGAGGGAATGAAGGAGAACGTGATTACGGGTCACCTCATCCCTGCCGGAACGGGTATGCGCCAATACGAGAAACTGATTGTCGGCTCACGTGAAGACTATGAACGCATGGTAGCCAACAAGAAGAATGTGCTCGACTTTGGAGACGAAGGAGCAAGCGAAGAAACTGAAGCATAATCAGTTTTGACGGAATATGAAAAAGCGGGAGCGCAGCCTTGTTGGTTGCGCTCCCGCTTTTTTTGTGCTGTCAGCGAAGTCTTTGAATGCCTTGAATGGCGTAATAATAATTTTTTGTAGATTCAAGTAGCAAGTGCAAGTTTAATTCAGCATGTCTGTATTGCTTTTTCGTCAGGCAACATTGTCAAAGAGATTTGTGTCTTATTAAATCGATGAAGCATGATATCAGCCTTCCTGTCCTTCCCCCAAATGAACCGATTCTGTACCTTCGTGGTATGGAAGCAGTTTTTTATCAAAACCGATTAACTCTTTTTAAGAAGTTGAATGTGCGTTAAATATGGTTTGTTGCATCGGTGATTGTCCTATATGAGAGGTGTCGGCAACGTGTTGTTTTTCAGGGAGTTAAAAATGGGCTTCCAAAAGTGCCACTTTTAGCGTGCGAAAGGGGAACTTTTGCAGTCTAAAAGTGCCACTTTTGCAACCTGAAAGTTCAACTTTTGGAAAACGATCTTGGAACGATGCCAAAATAGAAGTTTCGGAAAGTCAAAACGGGCGTTAAATAATACGTAAAAAGAAGTATGGTGCTTAAATATTGTTAATGTTAAAAGGAGGTTTCTGGATTGACCGTTTCTGAATGAATGAAGGAAGGAGAAAAAGGGTAGGGGTGTTTTGCATGGTGATGAAAATGTGGGAGGAAAGTTTGTTGGTCATGGAATAAATTTGTAACTTTGTCTTTTGAACGAAAAAGCATAAAGAAATGGACAACAATCAGAACGCTCAAGGGCACCAGTTACAGATAGATATTCCTGATGATGTAGTGCAGGGTGTGTATTCCAATTTTGCAGTGATTTCACATTCCAGTTCGGAGTTTGTGGTTGATTTTGCGCAGATTGCTCCGGGCGTGCAGAAGGCGTCGGTGCGCAGTCGTGTGATATTGGCACCCGAGCATGTCAAGCGGTTGATACAGGCGTTGCAGGAGAACGTCGTGCGCTATGAGAGTGAGTTCGGGCGGATACGGATACCCACCCAGCCTGCAGGTCCGGTCTCTCCGTTTGGCATGGGTAACAAGGGTGAGGCATGACGGTGGGCGCGCGTGTGGGTAACCCTTGCGTGCAGCGCTGCCTTTGAGTGTGTTGCCCGGTTCTGGAAGGCAATTTGGAGTTCGTTTGGCATCGGACTTAGTGCGCGTCCGGCGTATTTCGGCTTTGTCAGTCGCGCGCGTACACATGCGCGTATATATAAATAATGTAGGAGTTTGTTTCTTGAAACAGTCCTCCGTTTCAGGGTAGCGTTTGAAAGAAGGACCTTGGCAAGGTTAATTTATGTTACATTTTCTTATAGTTCTGTAAATATTTTATTTTTAGTTATTTTCTTTCCGTATATATTAGGTGTTTTCGAAAAAAGTTCGTACCTTTGCACGCCAAATGCGGCATTTCGAATTGTGCCATATTATAATGTGTTGATATAACGATAAAAACAATATAAACAAAAAAAGAAAACAATTATGCCTACAATTTCACAATTGGTAAGAAAAGGCAGAAAGGTGCTTGTTGACAAGAGCAAGTCGCCGGCTCTGGACTCCTGTCCTCAGCGTCGTGGCGTATGTGTTCGCGTTTACACAACAACCCCGAAGAAGCCTAATTCGGCAATGAGAAAAGTTGCCCGTGTTCGTTTGACAAACCAGAAGGAAGTGAACTCCTATATCCCGGGAGAAGGACACAACCTTCAGGAGCACAGTATCGTATTGGTGCGTGGCGGTCGTGTAAAGGACCTGCCGGGTGTACGTTATCACATCGTTCGTGGTACGCTTGATACCGCAGGTGTGGCAAACCGCACACAGCGTCGTTCAAAATATGGCGCTAAACGTCCTAAGGCGAAGAAGTAACAAAGCGTGATGCCATAAGTTCACAGTCGGAGATGGCTGGGAGCTTATGGTCGCTTCAAGTAGAAAACATTAACCGTTTTGCTGGAGAAAGTTAGGTTGAGTAAATGTCCGGGTGCGGACGTTGAAGAACGAGAAAAGACAGCCTCCGCAGAATAAAAGCAAACAAAAAAATGAGAAAAGCAAAACCAAAGAAGCGTGTGATCCTGCCGGATCCCGTGTTCAACGACCAGAAGGTCTCAAAGTTCGTGAATCACTTAATGTACGATGGAAAGAAAACCATCTCGTACAGGATTTTCTACAATGCACTTGACACAGTCAAGGAAAAGATGGCTAATGAAGAGAAGCCGGCTCTCGAAATCTGGAAGCAGGCTCTTGATAACATCACTCCTCAGGTGGAGGTGAAAAGCCGTCGTATCGGTGGTGCAACATTCCAGGTGCCGACCGAAATCCGTCCCGATCGCAAGGAAAGTATCTCCATGAAAAACATGATCAACTTCGCTCGTAAGCGCAGTGGAAAGAGCATGGCAGACAAACTTGCAGCTGAAATTATGGACGCATATAACAATCAAGGTGGAGCATTCAAGCGTAAGGAAGACATGCATCGCATGGCTGAGGCTAACCGTGCTTTTGCTCACTTCAGATTCTAAATTTCACATAGAAGATAAAGGATAAAAAAGAATGGCAAAGCAGGATTTACGTCTGACCCGCAACATTGGCATCATGGCACACATTGATGCCGGTAAAACAACTACCTCTGAGCGTATTCTCTTCTACACGGGAAAGACGCACAAGATTGGTGAGGTTCACGATGGTGCGGCAACGATGGACTGGATGGCGCAAGAGCAGGAGAGAGGTATCACAATTACCTCTGCTGCAACTACTTGCAATTGGAAATGGAATGATAAGACTTATAAAATCAACCTGATTGACACTCCGGGACACGTGGACTTCACGGCGGAAGTGGAACGCTCGTTGCGTGTGCTCGACGGAGCTATCGCAACCTATTCGGCAGCAGACGGCGTACAGCCGCAGTCGGAGACCGTTTGGCGTCAGGCTGATAAATACAACGTTCCTCGTATCGGTTACGTGAACAAGATGGACCGCTCGGGTGCTGACTTCTTTGAGACTGTTCAGCAGATGAGAGACATTCTGGGTGCCAACCCGTGCCCCGTTCAGGTTCCTATCGGTGCAGAGGAGAACTTCAAAGGGCTTGTTGACCTGATTAAGATGAAAGCCATTTTGTGGCATGACGAGTCGATGGGGGCAGAATATGACGTGGAGGAAATCCCGGCAGACCTCGTGGACGAGTGCAACGAATGGCGCGACAAGATGTTGGAGACAGCAGCCAACTATGACGACGAGCTGATGGAAATGTACCTCGAAGGAAAGGAAATTCCGGAAGACAAACTCATCGCAGCCCTTCGTAAAGGCACAATCAGCATGGAGATTACTCCGATGCTCTGTGGCTCTTCATACAAGAATAAAGGTGTGCAGCCGCTGCTCGACTATACTTGTGCGTTCCTGCCGTCACCGCTGGATACAGAGGCAGTGATGGGTATGAACCCCGAAACTGACGAGGAAGAAGGTCGTAAGCCGTCTGAAGACGAGCCGACGGCAGCACTTGCATTTAAGATTGCAACCGACCCATACATGGGACGTCTGGTGTTCTTCCGCGTGTATTCAGGTAAGGTGGTAGCTGGAAGCTATGTGTATAATCCCCGTTCAGGAAAGAAAGAGCGCATCAGCCGCCTGTTCCAGATGAACTCCAACAAGGAAATTCCGATGGAGTCAATCGATGCAGGTGACATCGGAGCGGGTGTGGGATTCAAGGATATCCGTACGGGTGACACCTTGTGTGATGAGGGCAAGCCTATCGTGCTCGAGTCAATGACCTTCCCCGACACGGTGATTTCTATTGCTGTTGAACCGAAGAGCCAGGCAGATATCGCAAAACTGGATAACGGTCTTGCCAAATTGGCAGAAGAGGACCCGACGTTCACCGTACGTACGGACGAGCAGAGCGGTCAGACCATCATCTCTGGTATGGGTGAGCTCCATCTCGACATCATCATCGACCGCCTGAAGCGCGAGTTCAAGGTTGAATGTAATCAAGGAAAACCGCAGGTTAACTATAAGGAAGCAATCACCAAGCCGGTGGAATTGCGTGAGGTTTACAAGAAGCAGAGCGGTGGTCGCGGTAAGTTCGCCGACATCATCTGTACAGTCGGACCGAAGGATCCTGACTATAAAGAAGGTGACCTGCAGTTCATCAACGAGGTGAAAGGCGGAAATATTCCTAAGGAATTCATCCCGGCAGTTCAGAAAGGTTTCGAGAACGCCATGAAGAATGGTATCCTCGGTGGCTACCCGATGACCGACCTGAAGGTCGTGCTGACCGACGGTTCGTTCCACCCCGTGGACTCAGACCAACTCTCATTCGAGCTTGCAGCAGTCAACGCTTATCGTAACGCCTGTGTGAAAGCATCGCCCGTCCTGATGGAGCCCATCATGAAGGTAGAGGTGGTGACACCGGAAGAAAACATGGGTGACGTAATCGGTGACTTGAACAAGCGTCGCGGACAGGTTGAAGGCATGGATGAAGCACGTAGCGGTGCCCGCATCGTGAAAGCAATGGTTCCGCTGTCAGAAATGTTCGGCTACGTAACGGCGTTGCGTACGATCACTTCCGGACGTGCAACCAGCTCGATGGAGTACGACCACCATGCACCACTCTCCAGCTCAATCGCAAAGACTGTTCTTGAAGAGGTGAAAGGTCGCGCAGATCTCGTGTAAGAAAAAGTGCCGTTGAGCAAATGACTCTTTAACGGCATGAAAATAAAGTATAATCAAAAAACAATTAAACAATGAGTCAGAAAATTAGAATTAAGTTGAAGTCTTACGACCACAAGTTGGTTGATAAGTCAGCAGAGAAAATCGTGAAAGCCGTTAAGGCTACAGGTGCAATCGTCAGCGGTCCAATACCCCTGCCCACCCACAAGCGTATCTATACGGTGAACCGTAGTACGTTCGTGAACAAAAAGGCACGTGAGCAGTTCCAGCTTTCAGATTTCAAACGTCTGATAGACATCTATAGCTCAACGACAAAGACTGTTGATGCACTGATGAAACTCGAACTTCCCAGCGGAGTAGAAGTGGAAATCAAAGTGTAGTCATCGTTGAACCCTATCTATAAGCGGCGCATCCCATTTGGCGGTTGTGCCGCTTTTCGTTTTTTTTACAAATCTGTTCTTGCTCTGAACAGGATTTTTCCTAAACGTTACTATTCTATAGGGAATCAAGGAAGTGTGAAATGTGAAAGCTATTACGTCGGTTTCTGTGTAATTTGTTGAAGATTAGCCCATTTGTACTAATTTGTATCTTTGATACTTACGAGCATGAACAAATATTGAGACTGTTTCATTACTAAAACTGCGAGTAAGCAAATGCTATGAAAACTTGTTTTCAGATGGTCGAGCGTGAACTGACTATCTAAAGTGTTATCTGCGATTGTTTGGGTAATATGTGTAGGATTGGGCAATCAGTACAAGATTCTTTGTGGCTCGGAACAATATATGTTTTGGGATGATGCAGTTAGTGCAGATTATGTATAAAATGACAGACGAATTTCAGAAAAAGATACAGAAAAGTGGGGAAAATAACATTAAAATGTGATTATTTACTAAATATACGAACGTTTTGTGTGTCCTTTCAGAGAAAATGAGTAACTTTGTACCAAGAGCAATAGAATTCCATTATGGACAAAGACATTAATCGCATCAAAGTTGTGCTTGCAGAGAAGGGAGGTGCTGCGAGACTATTGAGTGTTTTGTGGAGGGATACCAAAGAACCAATAAATGGTTGGCAGAGCAGTTGGGGTGTGCGCCTACTACCGTATCAAAATGGTGTACCAATGACTGCCAGTCAACGATGGAAACATATCTCAAAATTGCAGAACTGCTTGACATGGAACTAACAGAATTAGTAAGAACAAAGAAAAGTCAAACGAAACGCCCATCTTTTTGAGTTAGCGGGTAACTATAATACATTTAGTGGGTAACTTGGAAAAGTTAGTGGGTAAGTCAAATGTAAATATTACAAAATGTATGATACATTTCAATACGAAAGAACTGGCAAAACCATTTATTAAGTGGGTTGGGGGAAAGGGGCAGCTTCTCTCGCAACTGAACATGTGCTTGCCGCGTGAATTATACGAGGACGGATTTACTTACGTGGAGCCGTTCGTCGGTGGCGGTGCGATGTTGTTCTATATGCTGCAAAACTTCCTGAAAATCAAGCGCGTGGTCATCAATGACATCAACAAGAACCTGACGGATGCCTACACGAATATCAAGCAGGAGCCAGAGGGACTGGTATATCGTCTAAAGCACATTGAGCAGCAATATTTTGGCATCAAAACGGAAGAGGCACGAAAGGAATTCTATTTAGATATGCGCCGCCGCTTCAACGAGGAGCCATTAAGCAGCCTCGACAAGACAGCCATCTTAATCTTCCTTAACCGCACATGCTTCAACGGCCTTTACCGCGAGAATACGAAGGGTAAATTCAACGTCCCGTTTGGCCGCTACGCCAATCCCACCATCTGCAACGAGGAAGTCATTTATGCCGACAGCGAGCTGTTGAACCACTACGACGTGCAGATTCTCAACGGCGACTTCAAGGGAACGGCCAAGGCCATCGATAACGTGGGCTTGACTTTCTTCTACTTCGACCCGCCCTACAGACCTCTCAGCGCGACCTCCAGCTTCAACAGCTATGTCAAGGAGGACTTCAACGACGACAGCCAGCGTGACCTCGCAAACTTCTGCCGTCAATTAAACACCCGCAAAAATGTAAAATGGATGCTCTCGAACTCCGACTGCTCAGCAAAGAACCCCGCCGACACGTTCTTTGAGGAAATCTACGAGGGATTCAACATCCAGCGCGTCTATGCTTCCCGAATGGTCAACGCCAATGCCAGCAAGCGCGGCAAGCTGACCGAGCTACTCATTAGAAACTACACGACGAAGCCACAGAACGAAATCATCGATAACCAAATAAAACTTGCATTGTAAAATATGAGCGCACATACAGAAGCGGAGTTCAAGACCTTCATGTCCCAACTCTCAGAAACCAACGCCACGCTGAGCTCTTGGACAGACTTTACGAAAGTGAAGACCAACGTGGTCAGCATCGAAATCAAGTTGAACACCCTCAACTACCTGCTTGGCAAAGAAAACCTGCGGGCAGCCGTCACCGAGCTTTGGAACAACGACAAGCGGGTGTTCGACGTGCTGCAAATTCTCATCGCCTGCCGCAAGCGCGACAAGAAGAAGGTTATCAATGCCGATGCCGAGTTTGTACTGCTCGAAAGTTACCTCGCAACGATCGACGGCGTGATGGAGTTTATAGAGGGCACTGGCCTCGCCAAGATTTTCAAGGACAAGAACGTCAAGAACCTCGTCGATTATGTTTTCGGCGTGGAAGTAGGCCTCGACTCCAATGCCCGCAAGAATCGCAGCGGCGATGCCATGGAGGGCACCGTGGAGCTGATCATCAAGGGCAGCGGATTAAAGTACCGCAAGGAAGTATATTCCAGCGAGTGGCCGTCCATCACCGAAGCCCTCGGCACCGACAAGAAGCGATTCGACTTCGTGATTGAGGCCAAGAATAAGACCTACCTCGCCGAGGTGAATTTCTACAGCAGTGGCGGTAGCAAACTCAACGAGACCGCCCGCTCCTTCACCGAGCTAGCCCCGAAAATCAATGCCGTCGATGGTTTCGAGTTCCTGTGGGTTACCGACGGTAAAGGCTGGGAGAGCGCCAAGAACAAATTGCAGGAAGCCTACTATACAATACCAAGTGTCTATAACCTCTCGACCCTCCGAAGATTTCTGGACGGTCTAAAATAGGATAAGATTAAAGAAGTAAAGACATGGGCATGATAAAGAACAAATACAATCACGCTATCGATCTCAAAAAAATCCATATCTGCAACATGGATCGCAAGGCATTTGCGCAAGCCATCATAGATATTGAATACAGAGGCTACGAGGTGGAGCAAATTGACGACGGCAGAAAGATTGTCATCACCAAACCTGGTGGAAAGAAGGCTTTCGGTCGTCCTTATAAAGAGGACATACAGGTTTTCATCTTCGACTCGTCAGACAATTCTCTCTGGCAAATCTCGCATGACCAAATCATTGAGGATGTCAGGGCAAAATTAGCTGAAGATAAAACCCAAGGCGCGAAGTTGTTGGAATATCTGGAGCGAACATACAACGGTGAGGACCCCGAAGACTTCATCAGCGATATTCGTAGCCTAAACTTTCAGACAGGAGAAACCCCAGAAGCCCTTATAAAGGCTTACAAATGGATATGGGGGCAGGAAGATGTTAACTATCCGACACAAGCAGGCAGGGCGTTATCATGGGAAAGCTTCCAAGAAATGATTGACAGCCTATGATCACTCCTTACTACCGCTCCGCCTCCCACGACTTCACCCTCCTCCACGGTGATTGCTTCGAGCTGCTCCCTCAGTTCAAGTTCTACTTCGACATGATTTTCGCCGACCCGCCCTACTTCCTCTCCAACGACGGCATTAGTGTGCAGGCAGGGAAAATTGTGTCCGTCAACAAAGGCGAATGGGACCGCGGCGGCACGCCTGAGGAAATTAACGAATTCAACAAGCGATGGATAAGCCTCTGCCGCGACAAACTGAAGGACAACGGTACCATCTGGATTTCCGGCACCTATCACAACATCTTCTCCGTAGCCAACAGCCTCACCGAACTGGGCTTCAAGATACTCAACGTCGTCACATGGGCAAAGACTAACCCACCACCTAACATCTCCTGCCGCTACTTCACCTACTCCACAGAGTTCATCATCTGGGCACGCAAAAACGCCAAGTATCCCCACCGCTTCAACTACGAACTGATGAAACAACTAAACGATGACAAGCAGATGACCGACGTGTGGCGACTACCCGCCATCGCCCCGTGGGAAAAATCTTGCGGCAAGCATCCCACACAGAAGCCCCTCGCCCTGCTCACCCGCATCATCCTCGCCTCCACCGACAAAAACGCGTGGATTCTCGACCCCTTCGCCGGCTCTTCGACCACCGGCATTGCCGCCAACCTCATCGGCCGCCGCTACCTTGGCATCGAGCGGGATCTGCAGTTCGCCGACATCAGCCGCAAGCGCCGCGAGGAAATCGACAGTTTCAAGACCTACAGCAACTACCGCTCCAAGATAAAGGACATTGCCAAGTCGGAGATATTGGAACCGTCATGTTTTGTATGTGAAGATGGTGTCATTAGTGATCTGCCTTTTTGAATAGAGAGGATCATGAAATATACAAGCAGAACTGTCCAATGGCATCACGCAATATAAAGGATGCTTTGATTGCAGGAAAGATTAAGGAGGAGAAAACGGAAAACCAAAGCCGAAACAATAAGGGATATGTGCCATTCTGGGCATAGAGTATGTAACCAACACGTAACTGGAGGCATGTTTTAAAAAATGATTATTCTTGGATAGAGCCGATAAATAAAGGGATTTTCAGGTGTGAATAGTATGTAACTGATATGTAACCCGCATGTAACTGAGAGAGGGGAATACTATCGGCTATTGTATCTATGCTTGGTGGGAAGGCAAACAATCATTCGGGGTAAAAAATGGCGGTTGATTAAAAATAATGAAAAAAGTTTGGTGGAAAGTAAAAATATTCGTACCTTTGCACCCGCTAAAAAGTGTATTGCGCTGGCTCTGAGGCTAACAATACCCGGATAAAGAGCAACTTAGCCTTCGAAGACGAAGCGGTTCAAGTTCCTTTTTAAGTGGGTTGTTGAGCATCGGGCGGCAACAAACGATCACTTAAAAAGGAACAATTATTATATAGTATAACATATTAATTATTAATTGAAATGCCAGGATTAATAGGAAGAAAAATCGGAATGACATCCGTTTTCAGTGCCGACGGTAAGAACGTACCGTGCACTGTTATCGAAGCTGGTCCTTGTGTTGTAACCCAAGTAAAGACCGTTGAGAAAGACGGTTACAAGGCTGTTCAATTAGGTTTCGCAGAAGCAAAGGAGAAAAACACCTCCAAGGCGATGATGGGAGCCTTCAAGAAAGCCGGTACAACACCAAAGAAGCACTTGGCCGAGTTCAAGTTTGACGAGGAGTTAAACCTCGGTGACACCGTCACAGTTGAGATCTTCAATGACACTCAGTTTGTTGACGTTGTAGGAACTTCTAAGGGAAAAGGATTCCAGGGAGTAATGAAACGCCACGGTTTCGGTGGTGTAGGTCAGGCTACCCACGGTCAGGACGACCGTGCTCGCAAGCCGGGTTCTATTGGTGCATGTTCTTATCCTGCAAAGGTGTTCAAGGGTATGCGCATGGGTGGACACATGGGTACAGACCGTGTGACAACTCAAAATCTCAGAGTGTTAAAGGTAATTCCAGAGCACAACCTGATTCTCGTGAAGGGCAGTGTGGCTGGATATAATGGTTCAACCGTTTTAATCAATAAGTAATGGAACTCAGCGTATTAAATATTAACGGTCAGGAGACCGGAAGAAAGGTTACGTTAAACGAATCGATCTTTGGAATTGAGCCTAACGACCACGTTCTGTACCTGGATGTCAAGCAGTATCTTGCAAACCAGCGTCAGGGAACGGCAAAGGCTAAGGAAAGAAGTGAACACGCCGGTTCTACACGCAAGCTCGGTCGTCAGAAAGGTGGCGGTGGAGCACGTCATGGTGACATTAACTCTCCATTGCTCAGAGGTGGTGGACGCGTGTTTGGTCCCAAACCCCGCGACTATCGCTTTAAGTTGAATAAGAAAGTTAAAGCGCTTGCGCGCAGATCTGCGTTGAGTTATAAGGCACAGGAGAACGCAATCATTATAGTAGAAGACTTCACTTTTGAAGCTCCGAAAACTAAAGAATTCATAAATGTTACTAAAAATCTTAAAGTTGACGGTAAGAAGCTTCTCTTTGTTTTGCCAGAATCAAATAAAAACGTATATTTGTCGGCTCGAAATCTGCAAAAGGCAGAAGTCATGCTTGCGTCAACACTCAATACGTACAAAGTTTTGAATGCTGAGGTGCTTGTCGTGACTGAAAATTCTTTGAAGACAATAGACGGAATCTTAGACAAAAAATAAGGAGGTATATAGATATGGCATTTATTATCAAACCACTGGTCACTGAGAAGATGACCAAGATGACGGATAAGTCTTCAGAGGCAAAGACACTCAGAACGAAATCGAAAAAAGCGATTGAGACAAAGAATGCTGTCGAGGAAAAGATTACTTACACAGTGAAGAGCAAGACCCGCGCGAAGAAAGGTTTGCCAGAGGAAACTCGTGAAAAAACTGTATATAAGTATGAGAAACCCGCACAGGTGAAGTATGGATTTATTGTAAAACCCGAAGCCAACAAGCTGGAGATCAAGAAAGAAATCGAAGGTTTGTATAACGTTACTGTAATTAAGGTGAACACTTGCCGTTATGCAGGCAAACGCTCTTCCCGTTACACACGGGCAGGTCTGGTGAAGGGGCAGAAAAATGCCTTCAAGAAAGTGATTGTCACTCTGAAAGAAGGTGATGCAATTGATTTTTATAGCAATATTTAATAAATAAAATGGCAGTACGTAAATTTAAACCGGTAACTCCCGGTCAAAGACACAAGATTATTGGCACGTTCGAGGAAATTACTGCATCCGTGCCAGAGAAGTCTCTCGTTTACGGTAAGCGCTCTACCGGTGGTCGAAACAACACCGGAAAGATGACTGTTCGCTACAGAGGTGGCGGTCATAAGAGAAAGTATCGTCTGATCGACTTCAAACGAGAGAAAGATGGTGTTCCAGCTGTAGTGAAGACAATCGAATACGATCCGAACCGTTCGGCACGTATCGCATTGCTGTTCTACGCTGATGGTGAAAAACGTTACATTATTGCTCCTAACGGACTGCAGGTGGGTGCAACACTCATGTCTGGCGCAGAGGCTGCACCAGAAGTTGGAAATGCACTCCCACTTGCCAATATCCCTGTCGGAACAGTGATTCATAACATTGAATTGCGTCCGGGTCAGGGTGCGTTACTCGTTCGTTCGGCTGGTAATTTTGCTCAGTTGACTTCTCGTGAAGGTGCTTATTGTGTAATTAAACTTCCTTCTGGCGAAACCCGTCAGATTCTCTCTGCTTGTAAAGCTACAGTAGGTAGTGTAGGTAACTCAGACCATGCATTGGAGCAGTCAGGTAAGGCTGGTCGCTCTCGCTGGTTGGGACGCCGTCCGCACAACCGTGGTGTTGTAATGAACCCGCATGATCACCCGATGGGTGGTGGTGAAGGACGTCAGTCTGGAGGTCATCCACGCTCTCGCAAGGGTCTGTATGCTAAGGGACTTAAGACTCGTGCACCTAAGAAGCTTTCGAACAAGTATATTATTG
The DNA here is from genome assembly GCF_019551475.1 of Prevotella sp. Rep29. Lineage (NCBI taxonomy): Bacteria > Pseudomonadati > Bacteroidota > Bacteroidia > Bacteroidales > Prevotellaceae > Prevotella > Prevotella sp. Rep29. Next base: position 2,259,023 of record NZ_CP047159.1, on the reverse strand, counting down.
AAAGAGCAAATAAGAAATAAACAAGTTAATTAGAGTATTTTTATGAGTCGATCATTAAAAAAAGGTCCATATATCAACGTCTCTCTGGAAAAGAAAATCCTCGCTATGAACGAGAGTGGAAAGAAGACTGTTGTTAAGACATGGGCTCGGGCTTCAATGATATCTCCTGATTTTGTAGGACATACCGTTGCAGTTCATAATGGAAACAAATTCATTCCTGTATATATTACGGAAAACATGGTAGGACACAAGCTCGGTGAATTCTCTCCGACGCGTAAGTTTGGTGGCCATGCTGGAAATAAGAAATAACAGGGCAATAAACATTGAATAAAAGAAAATAAGATAATGGGAGCAAGAAAACACATTTCGGCTGAAAAAAGAAAAGAAGCCTTGAAGAGCATGTATTTTGCTAAACTCAATGGCGTTCCTTCTTCTCCGCGTAAAATGCGTTATGTCGTAGATATGATTCGCGGAATGGAAGTGAACCGTGCCCTCGGTGTGCTCAGATTCTCCAAGAAAGCAGCAGCAGCCAATGTTGAAAAACTGTTGCGCTCTGCAATTGCTAACTGGGAGCAAAAGAATGACCGCAAGGCAGAAGACGGTGAACTTTATGTTTCTAAAGTCTTCGTAGATGAGGGTGTTACAATGAAACGCATGAGACCGGCACCACAAGGTCGCGGTTACAGAATCCGTAAGCGTTCTAATCATGTGACTCTGTTTGTTGATTCTAAAACTAATGACGAAAAAGAATAAGTATGGGACAGAAAGTTAATCCAATAAGCAATCGTCTGGGAATTATCAGAGGTTGGGACTCAAACTGGTTCGGAGGTAAGAACTTCGGTGAGAATATTGTGGAGGATCAAAAGATTCGCAAATATCTTAACGAACGCCTTGCAAATGCGAGCATCTCTCGCATCATCATCGAACGTACATTGAGACTTGTCACCATCACCATCTGCACGGCCCGTCCGGGAATCGTCATTGGTAGAGGAGGTCAGGATGTTGATAAGCTGAAAGAAGAACTGAAGAAACTCTACAACAAAGAGATTCAAATAAATATCTTTGAAGTAAAGAAACCTGAGCTTGATGCTACGATTGTGGCCAATAACATTGCTCGCCAAGTCGAAGGTAAGATTGCTTACCGTCGTGCTATAAAAATGGCTATTGCGAACACAATGCGTGCAGGAGCAGAGGGTGTGAAGATTCAGATTACAGGTCGTCTGAACGGAGCGGAAATGGCTCGCAAAGAATTGTATAAGGAAGGACGTACTCCTTTGCATACATTCCGTGCAGACATCGATTACTGTCAGGCAGAAGCACTTACTAAGGTAGGATTGCTCGGAATCAAGGTGTGGATTTGCCGTGGTGAAGTTTACGGAGATCGTGACATCACAGCAAGTTTCAGCCAAGAGAAATCCGGCAATGCTGGACGTGGTAATGGCGGCGGACGCATGGGTAGAGGTAATCGTAAAAGAAGTACTAATCGTTAAAAAGAAAAGCTATCATGTTACAGCCCAAAAGAGTTAAATACAGAAGACCTCAAGATGGACGTGGCAATAAAGGCAACGCCCATAGAGGTACACAGCTGGCTTTCGGTTCGTTTGGAATCAAAACACTTGAGAGAAAATGGATTGATAGCCGTCAGATTGAGGCTGCTCGTGTGGCAGTCAATCGTTATATGAACCGTGAGGGTCAAGTATGGATTCGTATTTTCCCAGATAAACCAATTACTCGCAAGCCGGCAGACGTCCGCATGGGTAAAGGTAAGGGAGACCCCGCAGGTTGGGTGGCTCCGGTAACACCGGGTCGCATCCTTTTTGAAGTAGAAGGCGTTCCTTTTGAGGTGGCAAAAGAGGCTCTCCGCCTTGGCGCCCAGAAGTTGCCGGTTAAGACAAAGTTTGTTGTTAGACGTGATTACGATAAAAACGCTTAAGCTATGAAGATCAATGAAATTAAAGAACTCGAGACCAAAGATTTGGTTGAGAGACTCGAAGGAGAGGAGCTCAGACTCCATAAAATGAAATTGAATCACTCAATTACTCCACTTGAGAATCCATCACAGATTAAGGCTGTTCGTCGTGACATCGCACGCATGAAGACAGAACTTCGTCAAAGAGAACTTAACAAATAACAATGGTTTAGATGGAAACAAGAAACTTAAGAAAGACAAGACAGGGTGTCGTAATCAGCAACAAGATGGATAAAACCATTGTTATTGCATCGAAATTCAAAGAGAAGCACCCTATTTATGGTAAATTTGTACAGCATACAAAGAAATACCATGTGCATGATGAAAAAAATGAGGCAAATATCGGTGATACAGTTCTCATTATGGAAACCCGTCCTTTGAGCAAAACAAAGAGATGGAGATTAGTTCAAATAATAGAAAAAGCTAAGTAATTATGATACAGGCAGAATCAAGACTTACAGTATGTGATAACAGCGGTGCACGTGAAGCTCTCTGCATCCGTGTGTTGGGTGGTACCCGCCGTCGTTATGCAAGTGTTGGTGACGTGATTGTCGTAGCTGTCAAGAACGTTATCCCGTCAAGTGAACTGAAAAAAGGTGCAGTATCAAAGGCTTTGATTGTTCGTACAAAGAAAGAGATTCGTCGTGCAGACGGTTCTTATATCCGTTTCGATGACAATGCTTGTGTACTCCTGAACAATGCTGGTGAACTTCGTGGCAGCCGCATCTTCGGACCAGTAGCCCGTGAGTTGCGTGCAGTAAACATGAAAGTTGTTTCTTTGGCACCTGAGGTTCTTTAATAATTAATAAGGAAAAGAAATGAAAAAGATGCATATTAAAAAAGGCGATACCGTGATTGTTCTTACTGGTGAAGACAAGGGCAAGACTGGTAAGGTGCTACAAGTTCTGAAGGAGAAGGAGCAGGCTATTGTTGAGGGCGTCAGAATCGTTACCAAGAGTGCAAAGCCTTCTGCTAAGAATCCTCAGGGAGGTTTCATCAAGATGGAAGCTCCGATTCATATCTCAAACATTAGTTTGATTGACCCGAAAAGTGGCAAGCCGACTCGTATCAGCATAAAGAAGACTGACGATGGCAAAAAAGTCCGTATTGCAAAAAAATCAGGGGAGGAGATAAAGTAATATGAATACAGCACAGTTGAAAAAAGAATATGCTGAGCGAATAGCTCCGGCATTGAAAGAGCAGTTCAAATATTCATCGGCAATGCAGGTTCCTGTATTGAAGAAGATTGTAGTGAACCAAGGACTTGGAGATGCTACTCAAGATAAGAAAATTATTGATGTAGCAATCAATGAGATAACGACAATTACAGGTCAAAAAGCCGTAGCCACCTATTCAAAAAAGGATATTGCGAACTTTAAACTTCGTAAGAAAATGCCTATTGGAGTAATGGTGACGCTGCGTCGTGAGCGTATGTACGAATTCTTGGAGAAACTCGTACGTATAGCACTCCCTCGTATTCGTGACTTTAAAGGAATCGAGAGCAAGTTTGACGGACGTGGAAATTATACGCTTGGTATCCAAGAGCAAATTATTTTCCCGGAAATCAATATTGACAACATTGACAGGATTCAGGGAATGAATATCACTTTCGTGACATCAGCTCAGACCGATGAGGAAGGATATGCATTGCTGAAGGCTTTCGGACTTCCCTTCAAAAACGCTAAAAACGATTAATAGATATGGCAAAAGAATCAATGAAGGCGCGTGAAATCAAGCGTGCAAAACTTGTCGCCCGTTATGCGGAGAAGCGTGCAGCACTGAAGAAGATTATTGCAACAGCAGAAGATCCTGCTGAAGCATACGAAGCTGCTCGTAAGTTGCAGAGTATTCCGAAAAATGCGAACCCCATCCGTTTGCATAACCGCTGCAAAATCACGGGACGTCCGAAAGGATACATCCGTCAGTTTGGTCTTTCACGTATTCAGTTCCGTGAGATGGCATCTGCAGGTTTGATTCCTGGAGTTAGGAAAGCAAGTTGGTAAGACAGAGTGTGTTATTAATATTGTCGGGGGAGTCCCGATTAATTAAAACTTTTATTTTATGACAGATCCAATAGCAGATTATCTGACCAGACTCAGAAACGCAATTATGGCTCATCACCGAGTTGTAGAAGTTCCTGCGTCTAACTTGAAGAAAGAGATTACAAAAATCCTCTTCGAGAAAGGTTACATCTTGAACTATAAGTTCATAGAAGATGGACCTCAGGGTACGATCAAAGTGGCTTTGAAGTACAATCCTGAAACGAAAGCAAACGCGATTAAGTGTTTGAAGAGAGTGTCCACACCAGGTCTTCGTAAGTACACTGGTTACAAGGACATGCCGAGAGTTATTAACGGATTGGGTATAGCAATTCTATCCACATCCAAAGGTGTCATGACAGACAAGGAAGCCTCAGAGCTGAAAATCGGTGGTGAGGTACTTTGCTTTGTTTATTAATTGGAGGATTTAGAATATGTCAAGAATAGGAAAATTGCCAATTAATATTCCTGCAGGAGTGACTATTTCTCAGGAAAATGGTATCGTTACGGTGAAAGGTCCGAAAGGAGAACTCTCACAGAAAGTCGATTCGTCAATTTTGATGAAAATCGAAGACGGACAGATTATATTTGAAGTGGACGAGAATAGTCCTGTTAACTATAAGCAGAAACAGGCTTTCCATGGACTTTATCGTTCGTTGGTAAACAATATGGTTGTAGGTGTAAGCGAAGGCTTCACGAAGACACTGGAATTGGTAGGTGTTGGTTATCGTGTTTCCAACCAAGGCAATCTGATAGAGTTTGCGTTAGGTTACACCCATCCGATATTCATACAGCTTCCGAAAGAAGTAAAGGTGGAGACAAAATCGGAGAGAAACCAAAATCCTCTGTTGATTCTGGAGTCTTGTGACAAGCAGTTGTTAGGACTCATTTGTGCAAAAATTCGTTCTTTCCGTATGCCGGAGCCTTACAAGGGTAAAGGTGTCCTGTTCCAGGGCGAAGTCATCCGCAGAAAGTCTGGAAAGACCGCTGCAGCTAAGTAACTTTAATAATTTACGATTATGACAACAAAGAAAGTAGAAAGACGAATTAAGATTAAATATAGGATTCGCAAACGTGTGAATGGAACTGCTGAGCGTCCTCGTATGAGTGTGTTCCGCTCCAACAAGCAGATTTACGTTCAGATTGTAAATGACCTGACAGGCACAACACTTGCATCAGCTTCTTCTCTGGGAATGGAAACGATGCCAAAGAAAGAGCAGGCAGCTAAAGTGGGTGAGCTTATCGCAAAAAAAGCCCAAGAGGTAGGTGTTGAGAAAATAGTGTTCGACCGCAACGGATATCTGTATCATGGTCGTGTGAAAGCATTGGCAGACGCTGCCCGTGAAGGTGGACTTAAATTTTAAACGATTATGGCAATAAATAGAGTAAAAATAAGCAGTGACATCGAGTTGAAAGACCGTTTGGTTGCTATAAACCGTGTTACAAAAGTGACAAAAGGTGGACGTACCTTTACGTTCGCAGCCATCGTCGTTGTAGGTGATGGTCATGGTGTAATCGGATGGGGACTTGGTAAGGCAGGTGAAGTAACTGCTGCTATCGCCAAAGGTGTTGAGGCAGCAAAGAAAAATCTGGTGAAGGTTCCTGTTCTGAAAGGTACGATTCCTCATGAAGTAGAAGTAAGTTTTGGAGGTGCGAAGGTATTCCTCAGACCAGCAGCAGCAGGTACGGGAATGGTTGCCGGAGGTGCTATGCGTGCCGTACTTGAGAGTGTCGGTGTGACGGATGTGTTGGCAAAGTCCAAAGGTTCATCCAATCCTCACAATCTCGTAAAGGCTACTATCAAGGCTCTCTGCGAAACCCGCGATGCTTATACCGTAGCTCGTGACCGAGGCATCAGTATGGAAAAAGTATTTAGAGGATAAGGAGGCAGTTATGGCAACAATTAAGATTAAGCAGATTAAGAGTAAAATAGGCTATCCGATAGACCAGAAACGTACGCTTGAGGCTTTAGGACTTCATCGAATCTCTCAAGTTGTAGAGCGTGAAGACACTCCTAGCCTTCGTGGTATGATTAGAAAGGTTCATCATCTGGTGACCATAGTAGAATAACACTTAAAAGGAAGATTGATTATGAAATTACATACGTTAAAACCAGCAGCTGGTTCAACACATTCTCCTCGGCGTATAGGTCGTGGTCCTGGTTCAGGACTTGGCGGAACCTCTACTCGTGGTCATAAAGGTGCAAAATCTCGTTCCGGTTATAAGCGTAAAATCGGTTTTGAAGGTGGTCAGATGCCACTTCAGCGCCGTGTGCCGAAATCAGGTTTCAAGAACATTAACCACAAGGAGTATTTCGCAGTTAATCTGTCAACACTTCAGAAATTGGCAGAGGAGAAGAACCTTACAAAAATCGGAATTGCAGAACTTCGTGAGGCAGGACTTACAAATGGTAAGGAGCTTGTGAAGATTCTTGCAAAAGGCGAATTGAAGGTGAAACTGGATGTTGAAGCCCACGCATTCTCAAAGACTGCGGAAGAGGCAATCAAGGCAGCAGGTGGTAATACAACTATAATCTAAGTAAATGAAAAAGTTTATTGAAGCACTGAAGAACTGTTGGAAGGTTGAGGATCTGCGTCAGCGCATCCTCATAACCATCCTGTTTGTGGCAATCTATCGTTTTGGATCGTTTGTCGTCCTGCCAGGCATTAATCCTGCCGGACTTGCCAACTTGCAGGCGCAGACAGAGGGCGGTTTGATGTCCCTTCTTGACATGTTCTCCGGTGGTGCATTTGCCAATGCATCTATATTTGCATTAGGTATTATGCCTTATATCTCTGCTTCTATCGTCATGCAGCTTCTTGCTGTTGCTGTGCCTTATTTCCAGAAGATGCAGCGTGAAGGCGAGAGCGGAAGAAAGAAAATCAGTTGGTATACGCGAATCCTGACCGTAGCAATTCTACTCTTTCAGGCTCCGTCGTATCTTATCAACTTGCGTATCCAGTCAGGAGGTGCTCTCGCGCAGGGTATTGACTGGACGGTTTTCATGATACCGGCGACGATTATTCTGGCAGCAGGCAGTATGTTCATTCTTTGGTTAGGTGAGCGTATTACGGATAAAGGCATAGGAAATGGTGTATCTATCATTATTATGATAGGTATTATCGCACGTCTGCCGCAGTCATTTGTACAGGAAGTTACCTCACGCTTTACAGCCATTTCAGGTGGTGGATTGGTGATGTTTATCATTGAAATCCTGATACTGTTTGCAGTGGTATGTGCTGCGATTCTTCTGGTACAAGGTGTGCGGAAGATTCCCGTTCAATATGCAAAGCGTGTAGTTGGCAACAAACAGTATGGAGGTGCTCGCCAATACATTCCGTTGAAGTTGTTCGCAGCTAATGTGATGCCGATTATCTTCGCACAGGCGTTGATGTTCATCCCGTTGGCAATCGTTCAATATTCTTCGGAAAACAGCAACTCGTTTGTCCGTTCACTGATGGACCATACAAGTTTGACGTACAATATTATCTTTGCCGTACTTATTATTGCATTTACATATTTCTATACAGCCATTACGTTGAATCCGACACAAATGGCAGAGGATATGAAGCGCAATAATGGCTTTATCCCAGGCGTAAAGCCAGGTAAGAGCACGGCAGAATATATTGATACGATTATGTCGCGAATCACCCTTCCTGGGTCTCTTTTTATTGCATTTATTGCAATCATGCCAGCTCTCGCTGGTTTGCTGAATGTGCAGCAGGCTTTTGCGCAATTCTTCGGAGGAACCTCTTTGCTAATTCTTGTCGGTGTAGTCATCGATACGCTTCAACAGATAGAGAGCCATCTGATGATGCGCCACTATGACGGTCTGCTTAACTCCGGACGTACACGTAATACAGGAGTTTCTGCATATTAATATCTGTCGGAATGAAGATATTTCTGAAGACAGAGGATGAAATTGAGCTGATGCGCCAAGCGAACCAACTCGTTGGCAAGACACTTGGCGAATTGGCAAAGCATATAAAACCAGGTGTAACTACACTCCAATTAGATCAAATTGCGGAAGAGTTCATCAGAGACCATGGGGCAATCCCGACGTTCAAGAACTTTCCGAATGACTATGGAGCTCCCTTCCCTGCCAGCATTTGTACATCGGTCAACGATGTGGTTGTGCATGGAATACCTGATGACAAGACCGTGTTGAAAGAAGGAGATATTATTTCCATCGATTGTGGTACGGTTCTTAATGGTTTCAATGGCGACTCTTGTTACACGTTTTGTGTGGGAGAAGTGAGTGAGGAAGTGAAAAACCTCTTGCGCGTCACCAAAGAGTCTCTCTATCGGGGAATAGAGAATGCCGTTGCGGGGAGGCATCTTGGAGACATAAGTGATGCAGTTCAAAGTCATTGCGAACAGAATAAATATGGTGTCGTAAGGGAACTGACAGGTCATGGTATCGGACGACAGATGCATGAAGACCCTCAGGTGCCGAACTACGGACGACGCGGAAACGGAGTGCTTTTGAAAGCAGGGATGTGCTTGGCAATTGAGCCAATGATAACAATGGGAGCCCGCGATATTTATATGATGCCGGACCGTTGGACCATCCGTACCCGTGACGGAAAATGGGCAGCACATTTCGAACACACCATCGCTGTGCGTAAGGGAAGAGCTGAGATTTTGTCCTCGTTTGACGAAGTAGAGAAGATAGAAGCAAAATTATAAATCAAGATGGCAAAGCAAACCGCGATTGAGCAGGACGGAACAATATTGGAATCGTTATCAAACGCCATGTTCCGTGTAGAACTTGAGAATGGAGTACAGATTATCGCTCACATCTCTGGAAAGATGAGGATGCACTACATCAAGATTCTGCCTGGAGACAAGGTGAAGGTAGAAATGAGTCCGTACGACCTGACAAAAGGAAGAATCGTATTTAGATACAAATAAACATCGAACACATATGAAGACAAGAACATCATTGAAAAGACGTACACCGGATTGCAAGATTGTCCGCCGTAAGGGACGTCTGTTTATCATCAACAAGAAAAACCCTAAGTACAAGGTACGTCAGGGCTAAGTACGTCAGTGTGTACGCGAAGACACAAGAAAAAAAGAACATTAGTTAATCATTTAAAAAACAAAAAATGGCAATAAGAATTGTTGGAGTAGATTTGCCCCAGAATAAGCGTGGCGAAATCGCATTGACCTATATCTATGGAATAGGTCGAAGTAGTTCAGCAAAGATATTGGATAAAGCAGGCGTGAGCCGCGACTTGAAAGTCAACGAATGGAGTGACGACCAGGCTGCTAAGATCCGTGAAATTATCGGTGCTGAGTACAAAGTAGAAGGTGATCTCCGTTCAGAGGTTCAGTTAAACATCAAGCGACTGATGGACATCGGTTGCTATCGTGGAGTTAGACATCGCCACGGTCTTCCTGTACGCGGACAGAGCACAAAGAACAATGCTCGCACCCGCAAGGGAAGAAAGAAGACCGTTGCAAACAAGAAAAAAGCTACTAAGTAATTGAAAGGGTTTTAGACATGGCAAAGAAAACAACATCATCAAGAAAAAGAAACGTAAAGGTTGATGCTATGGGCCAGCTTCATGTTCATAGCTCTTTCAACAACATCATTGTGTCTTTGGCTAACAGCGAAGGACAAGTAATCTCATGGTCTTCAGCAGGCAAGATGGGCTTCCGCGGTTCTAAGAAGAACACTCCTTATGCAGCACAGATGGCAGCAGAGGATTGCGCGAAAGTGGCATTCGACCTCGGACTGCGCAAGGTGAAAGCATACGTGAAAGGACCGGGTAACGGTCGCGAAAGTGCTATCCGTGCCGTCCATGGAGCAGGCATTGAAGTGACGGAAATTATCGATGTTACACCGCTTCCGCACAATGGATGCCGTCCGCCGAAGCGTCGTAGAGTATAATAATTGACGTTATTGCAATAACGTGATATCGAAAAACGAAACATTATTTTTTATATTATGGCAAGATACATAGGACCGAAATCAAAAATTGCGCGCCGTTTTGGAGAACCCATCTTCGGTGCAGACAAAGTTTTGTCCCGCAGGAACTTCCCTCCGGGACAGCATGGCAACAACCGTCGCCGCAAGCAGTCGGAGTACGCAGTCATGCTGGCAGAGAAGCAGAAAGCCAAGTACACTTATGGCGTACTTGAGCGCCAGTTCCGTAATATGTTTGAAAAGGCATCAAAGTCGGAAGGTATCACCGGTGAGGTTCTTCTCCAGAACCTTGAGAGTCGTCTCGACAACGTGGTGTTCCGCCTTGGTATCGCCCCGACCCGTGCAGCTGCTCGCCAGCTTGTCGGACACAAGCATATTATTGTGGACGGTAAAGTTGTGAATATTCCATCTTACTCGGTTAAGCCAGGTCAGATTGTTGGTGTTCGTGAGAAGTCCAAGTCATTGGAAGTTATCGAAGCATCGCTCGCTGGGTTCAGCCACAGTAAGTACCCATGGTTTGAATGGGATGAAAGCACCAAGAGCGGGAAATATCTCCATAAGCCCGACCGTGCCGATATCCCTGAGAATATCAAAGAGCAGTTAATCGTTGAGTTGTACTCTAAATAAATCATTAAATTAATGGCGATATTAGCATTTCAAAAACCCGATAAAGTTGTAATGTTGGAGGCTGACGATAAGTTCGGCAAGTTTGAATTCCGTCCTTTAGAGCCAGGCTTTGGAGTTACTATTGGCAACTCCCTGCGACGCATACTTCTTTCATCGCTTGAGGGCTTTGCCATCAATACCGTCAAAATCGGCGGCGTTGAGCATGAGTTCTCTTCAGTACCAGGCGTGAAGGAAGACGTCACCAACATTATCTTGAACCTGAAGCAAGTTCGGTTCAAGCAAGTAGTAGAAGAATTCGAGAACGAAAAAGTCTCTATCACCGTTGAGAATTCCACCGAGTTCAAAGCAGGTGACATCGGCAAGTATCTGACTGGATTTGAAGTGTTAAACCCAGATTTGGTGATTTGTCATTTAGATGCGAAAGCTTCCATGCAGATAGATCTTACTATCAATAAAGGGCGCGGCTACGTGCTTGCAGACGAGAATCGTGACTTCTGCACGGATGTTAATGTACTCCCAATCGATTCTATCTACACACCGATTCGTAACGTAAAATACAGCGTTGAGCCTTATCGCGTCGAGCAGAAAACCGACTACGATAAACTCGTGCTTGAAGTTACTACGGATGGTTCCATTCACCCGAAAGACGCACTGAAAGAGGCAGCAAAAATCCTCATTCATCATTTCATGCTCTTCTCCGACGAGAAGATTACGCTTGAGAATCCTGACCTTGATAACAATCAGGAGTTCGATGAAGAGGTGCTCCACATGCGTCAGTTGCTCAAGACCCGTCTGATTGACATGAACCTCTCCGTTCGTGCCCTCAACTGTCTGAAGGCTGCTGATGTGGAGACGCTGGGAGACCTTGTTCAATACAACAAGACCGACCTCCTGAAGTTCCGCAATTTCGGCAAGAAATCGCTTTCTGAGCTTGATGATTTGCTCGAAGGTCTGAATCTGTCGTTTGGAACCGATATTACAAAGTATAAACTGGACAAGGAGTAAGTCGCCATTTGACAAAACCTGTCCGCTTAAAGAAAAACGTAAAAAATGAGACACGGAAAGAAATTCAATCATCTGGGTCGTACTGCAGACCATCGTCATGCCATGCTTGCAAATATGGCTATCTCGTTGATTATGCACAAAAGAATCACTACGACCCTCGCTAAGGCAAAAGCCCTCAAGAAGTATGTAGAGCCCCTTATCACACGCTGCAAGGAAGATACAACCAACTCCCGCCGCGTTGTGTTCAGCTATCTGCAGAACAAGGAAGCTCTGAAAGAACTTTTCAGCAACGTAGCAGCAAAAGTCGGAGACCGTCCCGGTGGATACACCCGTATCATCAAGCTCGGTCATCGTCAAGGCGATGCTGCTGATATCTGTTTCATCGAGCTTGTTGACTTCGACGAGAACATGGCTAAGACACCGAAGGCTGCTAAGAAGACTCGTCGTAGCCGCCGGTCAACCAAGGCAGAGACTCCTAAAGTAGAGGAAGCTCCTGTTGCTGAAGAGGTAAAGGAAGAAGCTCCCGTTGCTGAAGAAGTGAAAGAGGAAACTCCTGCCGAGGAAGCCAAAGCAGAATAAGTAGCCAACAATACTTGCGAAAGTATTAAGGAGATAGATGTTAAGAACTGCCTCTACCCGTCTTGGGTGGAGGCAGTTTTTTTGTGGTCAGACTTCTCGTTTGGACATCAAGATGGGGATTAAGTCGGGCATTTGTGCAAAGACGCATGCTGTATATTTATGCAGTGGGGTGTGGATTGGGATGCGGTTTGTAACTTATTGATAGTGAATGTATTAGGATGTACTTTCTAAAAGTTCAACTTTTAGCGTGCAAAAGTTGAACTTTTAGGCGGTGAAAGTTGAACTTTCAGCGTGCAAAAGTTGAACTTTTGGAAAACGAAAGTTCAGGTGTTATATTTATACGGTGTTTCTGTATGTTTATGCAGGTGTTTCTGTCGTGAAACAGTCGTTTGTTTTGAGTTTTGTCGTAAATAATTCTTTTTTCTGTCCGATGACCGATTTGGGAGTGTTGTTTTTTTTTTTGCGAAGTGGCATTTCTTGATGTAATGGCGTCATAATTCGGGATTTTTTTCTAAATTTGTGCCAAGAAAAAATCAGTGTCATGAAAGAACTTGCGTTAAAGTACGGATGTAATCCAAATCAGAAACCTTCGCGAATATTCATGGAGCAGGGAGAGCTGCCTGTCGAAGTGCTCTCGGGTGCTCCGGGTTATATCAATTTTCTCGATGCCCTGAATGCCTGGCAGTTGGTGCGAGAGTTGAAGCAAGCCACGGGTTTGCCTGCGGCAGCATCGTTCAAGCATGTGTCGCCGGCGGGAGCAGCAGTCGGTTTGCCTCTGAGTACGACGTTGCGGAAGATCTATTTTGTGGACGACCTGCCAGTGGAACTCTCGCCGATAGCATCGGCTTATGCGCGTGCCCGTGGTGCCGATCGCATGAGTAGCTATGGCGACTTTGTGGCGTTGTCAGACGAGTGTGATGAGGCGACGGCGTTGCTGTTGAAGCGAGAGGTGTCGGACGGCGTGATTGCTCCGGGCTTTACTCCCGAGGCTCTTGCCATTCTTCAGGCAAAGCGCAACGGGAAATATAATGTGATTAAAATCGATGCGACGTATAAGCCCGCTCCGACGGAGTGCAAACAAGTGTTTGGCATCACTTTCGAACAGGGTCGTAACGAGATAGACCTGACTTCGCCAGTCTTGTTTGAGAATATTCCTACCAAGAATAAGGAGTTTACTCCTGAAGCCCGTCGCGACTTGCTCATCGCACTGATAACGCTGAAATATACGCAGAGTAATTCCGTGTGCTACGCAAAAGATGGTCAGGCCATCGGCATCGGTGCCGGACAACAGAGTCGCATCCATTGCACGCGCCTTGCCGGACAGAAGGCAGACATCTGGTGGCTGCGGCAGCATCCGAAGGTGATGTCACTTCCTTTCGTTGAGGGCATTCGTCGTGCAGACCGCGACAATACGATAGATTTGTATATCGGCGATGAGGCAGAAGACGTGTTGCGCGATGGTTCATGGCAGCAGTTCTTCACCCGTCAGCCCGAACCTCTGACGATGGATGAGAAGCGTGAGTGGATAGCACAAAACACGCAGGTGAGTTTAGCCAGCGATGCCTTCTTTCCGTTCGGCGACAATATTGAGCGGGCTCATAAGAGTGGTGTTCAGTATATTGCACAGGCAGGAGGCTCGGTTCGTGACGACCATGTAATCATGACGTGTGACAAGTATGGCATTGCGATGGCATTTACAGGTGTGAGACTGTTTCATCATTGATAGGGCGGTATGAGTGATATAGATGAAATCATTGCCGGTGGTGGCGTTGTGTTCAAGGGCGGTGCATCGAAAAACGGTGGACGGGATGCTGAGAAGGTAAAGACCAAGGCAAAAAAGAAGAAATATATCACCGGTGCACATGGCAGCGGTTCTGCGCGGCAGAAAGCAAAATATCGGGAGCAGCGTGCGAAAAGGCGTTGATGCGCAAAACAGCAGGTAGGGCAGGCGAGAGTCAGTCTTCTTTCATCATGGCACCAGTGAATATACGCCCGCTGTTGATACCCAGCCTACGTGCGGAAAAGTAGTCGTCAGCCTGTTCGTACGTACAGATTCGTGACATGTAGATGTTCTTGTCAGGAACTCCCATTCTCAGCAGTTGCATCTGGTTACATAGCGGCAGGTCAATGTGCCATTTATAGGTGTGCGTGGCTGTCGTGTCAGAATTTGCCCGGGCAGGATATCTTTCAGCCAATGCATCCATGTCGAAGCCGGCTTGCAGAAAATCCTCATAGACCTCATCTCCGACCTCAAAATGTTTTTTTGAAATGCCCGGGCCGATGACAGCACGGAGCTCTTTGGGAGCGCAGCTGTACGCCCGGCACATCGTCTCCACCGTTTTTTGCACGATGGCAGCCACTGTCCCGCGCCATCCTGCATGGACAACGGCAACGGCATGCCGTTCCGGGTCATAGATGATGACCGGGATGCAGTCGGCAGTGGACACGCCGATGCAGATGCCGCTGACGTCGGTCATCAGCGCATCAACCCCATCGATGAATGCTTCTTTCGCATCATCGCGGAGCGACAGGAATTCAGGTGTGATTTGTCGGATGGTTGTCTGATGAACTTGGTGTGGATAGACCAAGTGTGTAGGCGCGATGCCCAGTTCTTTACAGAGCAACAGGCGATTGTCTTCGATAGCCCTTTCATCATCACCACAATACCTGTTGATGTTGAATTCAGCATAATTTCCAGTGCTCGTGCCTCCGTGTCGGGTGGTGCTGAATGCAATGATGTGTGGGACCAGGTGATAATGATTCAGTTGTGGGCGCATCAGTCTTCGTATTCAAAATCCTCCAAGTCGTCAATGTCTTCCACATCCACATATTCAATCTCCTCATCTTCTCCTTCTGCTTGCATCTCTCTGGCAAAGACGGTCATGTCCTTGTCGCGGTGCACGAGTGTGTCTTCAGCCATGATGGCTTGCAACTTGTTGTTCTCGCTGTTGAGTTCTTTCCATAAGATGTCTTTCAGTTCGTTGAGCCCTTTTCCGGTGACCGACGAGATGAATACGGTCGGCACGTCTTCAGGCAAATGTTCGCTGAGCATCTCAATGAGTTCATCGTCAAGCAAATCGCTTTTTGTCACAGCTAACACGCGATGTTTGTCGAGCATGTCGGGATTGAATTTCTTCAACTCGTTGAGCAGAATCTCGTATTCTTTCTTGATGTCGTCAGTGTCGCCGGGAACCATGAACAGCAGCAGGGAGTTGCGTTCGATATGCCTCAGGAAGCGCAATCCCAACCCTTTCCCCTCGCTTGCCCCTTCAATAATGCCGGGAATGTCTGCCATGACAAACGACTTCTGGTCGTGATAGCTGACAATGCCGAGTGAGGGTTCGAGCGTGGTGAACGGGTAGTTGGCGATTTTCGGGCGTGCGCTGGAGAGTGATGAGAGAAGTGTGGACTTTCCTGCATTGGGAAATCCTACCAGTCCGACGTCAGCAAGAAGCTTAAGTTCAAGGATAATGGTCATCTCCTGCATCGGTTCGCCGGGCTGTGCATAGCGCGGAGCCTGATTGGTGGATGAGCGGAACTGGAAATTTCCAAGACCGCCTCGTCCGCCTTTTAATAAAAGGACCTCCTGCCCGTCGTACATCACGTCGCAGACGAACTTTCCCGTCTCAGCATTGTAAACGACTGTTCCGCACGGCACGTCGATGTATTGGCTTTTTCCGTTCGTGCCATGACATTTGTCACGTCCGCCGTTTCCTCCGTGCTCGGCGAAAACGTGTCGCTGATAGCGCAGGTGGAGGAGTGTCCAGTAATTATGGTTGCCCCTCAGATAGATGCTTCCTCCGTCCCCTCCGTCTCCACCGTCGGGACCTCCGTTCGGGTTGTATTTCACATGGCGCAGGTGCATGGAACCTCTTCCGCCCTTTCCCGAACGGCAGCATATCTTCACGTAGTCAACGAAGTTCGATTCAGCCATGTGGAATTAAAGTTTGTCAATGACGTTGCAGATGTCACTGAAGATGCGGTCGAGCTCACCAAGACCGTCGATATGGTTGCGGATACCTTCTTTCTCATACCAATCTACGAGCGGTGAGGTCTGGTTATGATATACGTCAAGACGTTTCTTGATGGTTTCTGCATTGTCGTCCGAGCGTCCGCTCTCTTGTCCGCGCTTGATGAGGCGTTTCATGAGCTCATCTTCCGGCACGTCCAATTCAATCATTGCAGCTACGCAGTGCCCGCGTTTCGACAGCATTTCTTTCAGTGCTTCTGCTTGCGGAATGGTGCGTGGGAATCCATCGAAAATAACGCCTTTATGGTCGGTTCCGAAAGTATCATATACGCTGGCGAGAATGTCAATCATCAACTCGTCGGGAATCAGCTGTCCGTTGTCGATATATCCCTTGGCGGTCTTTCCCAGTTCAGTCCCGTTTTTAATCTCATTGCGGAGCACGTCGCCGGTGGAGATGTGTCCGAAACCATACTTCACAATCATCAGGTCGCTTTGCGTCCCCTTGCCAGAGCCAGGTGCTCCAAAAATAACAATGTTCTTCATGTGCTTTATGTTTTTTTATTCTTCTACAA
Organism: Prevotella sp. Rep29; assembly: GCF_019551475.1. Classification (NCBI taxonomy): domain Bacteria; kingdom Pseudomonadati; phylum Bacteroidota; class Bacteroidia; order Bacteroidales; family Prevotellaceae; genus Prevotella; species Prevotella sp. Rep29. The sequence continues at coordinate 2,242,327 of NZ_CP047159.1, read as the reverse complement.
TCGTATAAATGTCTTTCAGGTTCCGTCCCTGCTGGTCATAGTCGAGACCATAGCCGAGAATGAAGTCGTTAGGTATCTCGATTGCTGCGTATTCGATGTCGAGCGGGACCTGCAGCCTGTCGGGCTTGAGCAGCAGCGTGCAGATGTGGATTGATTCCGGATGGCGTGTGCCGAGGGTTTCAATCATTCTCTTCATGGTAAGTCCTGACTCAACGATGTCTTCCACAATGATAATCGTGCGGTTGGTGATGTCTTCATTGATGCCGAATACCTCAGTGACTTTCCCGGTTGAAGTCGTTCCTTGGTATGAAGCCAGTTTGACGAATGAAATCTCACAGGGGATAGTCAGCCGGCGCATGAGGTCGGCAGCGAAGATAAACGCACCATTCAATACGGCGAGCAACAGCGGATTCTTACCTGCCATGTCTTTGTTGATGCGGTCGGCAACGGCTTGTACTCGTTCGAGAATTTCCGCCTCAGGAATTGATGGTCGGAAACACTTGTCTTTGATTCTGATGATATCCATGATATGGTAAATTTGATTTTGACGCAAAAATACTAATAAATTTGTGATTTTTTGAGTTTTCTCCGATAAAATTGCGTGCAAGATGTCGATTATTCTCTAAAAAATGAAAAAAAAAGAAGCGAAAAGCCATCGTTTTACATTTATTTATTATTTTTGCAGTGATGAAGATTTTTACAGGTAATCAAATACGAGAAGTTGACAAATATACCATCGAACAGGAACCGATTCGTCCGATTGATTTGATGGAGCGTGCTGCAAGGGCAGTGACTCATGTTGTCATGGAGACATTGTCGGAAGGATGTCACGTGGTCGTCTTTGCCGGACCCGGCAATAACGGGGGGGATGCCTTGGCTGTTGCCCGCATGCTTGCAGAGCAGAACGTGTCGGTTTCGGTATATCTTTTCAATGTGTCGAATAAGCTTACTGAAGAATGTGCCATCAATAAGCAACGTCTGCATGATTGTAAGCGGGTGAAAAGTTTCACGGAAGTCACGCAGCAGTTTGACACACCACAGCTGGATGCTGGGACGGTGGTCATCGACGGACTTTTCGGTACGGGGCTGAACAAGCCGCTCGCAGGTGGATTTGCCTCTCTGGTAAAATACATCAATCAGTCTCCGGCGAAAGTGATTAGTATTGATGTTCCGTCGGGCTTGATGACGGAGAACAATACCTATAATATTCTTGCCAATATCATCCGTGCTGACATGACGCTGACGTTCCAGTTCAAGAAACTGGCGTTCATGTTTGCCGACATGCAGCAGTTTATAGGAGATCTTCGCATACTCGACATCCGGTTGAATCAGAGTTTCATAGCCCGTGCCCAGACGCAGTTCTCCATCCTCGAGGAAAACGATGTGCGTCGTTTCCTGCTTCCCCGTGGCGACTTCGCGCATAAAGGGAGTGTGGGCAATGCCCTTCTGATTGCGGGCAGTTATGGAATGGCGGGAGCTTCTGTCCTTGCTGCACGGGCATGTCTGCGGTCGGGAGTCGGGCGGGTGACTATCCATACGCCCAGACGCAATTACGATATTATGCAGACGGCAGTGCCGGAAGCCGTGATGCAGATGGATAGGGAAGAGACATATTTCTCAGAGGCAGTAGACTCTGAGGACTATGATGCTGTGGGAATCGGTCCGGGACTGGGCGTTGCGGAAACCACGGCAATTGCGCTGATTGCGCAGTTGCGCCGTTCGCAGGTTCCCATCGTTGTTGATGCCGATGCATTGAATATACTTGCCAACCATCGCGCATGGATGCAGCAGCTGCCTAAAGGGATGATAATGACTCCCCATCCGAAAGAGTTTGACCGCCTGAACGGCAGCCCTTGCAGCGATGACTATGAGCGGTTGATAAAGGCTCGCGACATGGCGCAGAACCTGCAACTCTATATCCTGTTGAAAGGACACTATTCGGCACTATGCCTGCCCAATGGCGAGGTGGTGTTTAATTCGACGGGAAATAGCGGTATGGCGACGGCTGGGAGCGGCGATGTCCTTACGGGAATGATAACAGCCTTACTGGCTCGCGGATATAAACAGAAGGAGGCGTGCGAACTTGGAATGTATCTGCACGGACTTGCCGGTGATTTGGCTGCGAGAGATTTGGGCAAGGAGAGTTTGATAGCAAGTGATATCATTGCTTATCTTCCGAAAGCATTTAAACGATTAAACGATTAAAAATACGATTCATGAGAAAGATTATTTTGTCGGCAGCCTTGTTGCTGGCAACGTCCATTCAAGCGCAGGAAATACAAACTGAAGGCATTGATTACTTCCTGCCGAAAACAGCGGTGCGTATCGCATTGAAAATTGAAAAGAAAACCTATACGCCCGGTGAATATGCTGAGTATGCAGAAAATTATCTGAAGCGCAGCGACGTGAGTTTAGAACCTGAAGTGAAGTATGAATTGCTCAACATTCATCTGTTGTCAGTCGGGATGCCCGATTCGACAAAGATGTTTACCATTAAAATGGATGGTAAGCGTAATATCAACCATGTGGATTTGAATGAGAAAGGTATTCTGTTGGCAATAAACATGACAGGTGAGGACGAAACGGCACCCAAAACTTTCGTCCCCAGTCCTAAACCGCAGCAATTGAATCCGCGCGACTTTATGAATGCCGAAATACTTACTTCGGGTAGTAAAGCCAAGATGGCGGAGCTGGTGGCGCAGGATATCATGGAGATACGCGAGAGTCGTAATCAACTCACACGCGGTCAGGCAGACTTTATGCCGAAAGATGGTGAGCAACTGAAGGTGATGCTCGAGAAACTGGATACGCAAGAGAAGGCTTTGTCGCAGCTTTTCCTCGGAACGGAAGATGCTGATACGACTGAAGTGATTCTCAATTTTATCCCGACCAAGGAGGTTGACAAGCAGTTGCTGTTTCGTTTCTCTGATAAGTTGGGAATGACAGATATCGACGATTTGGGTGGAAGACCTTATTATATTAGTGTGAAAGATGAGCATAGCGTTCCCTCTATGCACGCTTCATTTGGAGAAAACAGGGAGAAGGACGCTTCTGGCGTGTGTGTGAATTTACCGGGAAGAATCTCCATTGGCATTCACTCCAAGGACCAGCAGATTGCCACGTTCGGACTCTTTGCTGCGCAGTTCGGTAAGTTGGTGCATCTTCCTATTTACATTTTTACCAAGAAAACGATGACAAAGATGCGCCTGAATCCTACGACGGGCTATCCGGAAACTTTCAATGTGGAGAATCTGAGATAAATGGCGGGCTGCTGATATCGAATCGGCAGACGTTATCTGCATCATCAAAATGGAAATAAAAGAAGGCGGCTCAATCATTTTGAGCCGCCTTTTCTTATGCTGTTCCGTCCCATCATTTGTCTAAATGGGACAGCTGTTTTGAACATTTTGGGCAATAGTGAATAGCTGTTCCGTCCCATCATTTGTCTAAATGGGACAGCGGACTTGACTTTAGTCCATCTGTATCAGTTTGTTGTCGCTACCGAGCACATCGGTAATCTTGTGTTTATACAGCTCTGTCATGAGGTCGCGAGCCGGACCGCAGTATTTGCGTGGGTCGAACTCGCCCGGTTTTTCAGCGAACACCTTGCGGACAGCAGCGGTGAATGCCAGACGAGAGTCACTGTCGATGTTGATTTTGCATACGGCGCTCTTAGATGCGCGACGCAGTTGCTCCTCGGGAATGCCGACAGCATCGGGCAGTTTTCCGCCATACTGGTTGATGGTGTCTACATATTCCTGCGGAACGGAAGAACTTCCGTGCAGCACGATGGGGAATCCGGGGAGTTTCTCCATGATGGCGTCAAGCACGTCGAATGCCAATGGAGGCGGAATCAGTTTTCCCGTTTGCGGGTCACGTGTACACTGTTCCGGCTTGAATTTATAGGCACCATGGCTCGTACCGATAGAGATGGCAAGCGAGTCAACGCCAGTCTTAGTAACGAAATCAATGACTTCCTCCGGCTTGGTGTAGTGTGATTCTTCTGCCTGAACATCATCTTCCACACCGGCGAGCACACCCAGTTCGCCTTCAACCGTTACGTCGAACTGATGGGCATATTCCACCACTCTCTTGGTCAGGGCAACATTCTCATCGTAAGGGAGTGAACTACCGTCGATCATCACTGAAGAGAAACCGAAGTCCACACAGCTCTTGCATACCTCGAAGGTGTCGCCATGGTCCAGATGCAGACAGATTTCCGGATGGTTGCATCCCAACTCCTTTGCATATTCCACTGCTCCTTGTGCCATATAGCGCAACAGGGTTTGGTTGGCATAGTTGCGGGCACCTTTTGACACCTGCAGAATGACAGGAGACTTCAACTCCGACGAAGCCTTGATGATGGCTTGCAACTGTTCCATGTTGTTGAAATTGAACGCAGGAATGGCGTAACCGCCGTTGATGGCGCGTTTGAACATTTCTCGTGTGTTGACGAGACCGATTGATTTGTAATCTACCATAGTTATATTAAGTTTTAAATGTTATAGCTACTGCAAAAGTACAATATTAATTTTGGAAAACAAAATTGTTCTCGGTTTATTATTGTTGTATAAGATTTTTTGTATTAAAAAAAGGATATGCCAGATAGCATACTCTCATTTTCTTTAATTTGGTTTTCTTTTTATAATATGTTGGGAATTTTATTCAGTATCATTATGGAAATAATTAAACCGAATAATCTTATCAGAAATGGAATATGCTTTTTGGAGATGTTCAATTTCATTGGAAGGAACTGCTGTGGGGGTTCCTTCAAGATGGTAATCAGGTGCAACGGCAACAGGCAGTTTGTCAGTGGCTAAAATACTTTTGCCAATACCTTTCCAAACATAATTTTCAAGCCCCAGTAAATGAAGTAATGTTGGGTAGATGTCAATTTGTCCCATTACAGAATTATAGCGCATGGCCTTAGGAGCGTTAATGATAATCAACGGAACGAAAGACTTGTTGGAGACAAATCCTTTTCCCTCCTGAGAAGTGCATAGTGTTTTGCGATCGCCTGCCAACCCTTCGTGGTCTCCCATAATGACAATCATTGTTTCACTGTAATTCGGACGCGATTGCAGATAGTCAAGTAAATAACCGAGAGCGTGGTCTGTATAGTTGGCAGTGACGAGATAATCGCGAAGCATATCGGGATAGTTTTTCCGAAGATGAATCCGATGGAGATTATCAGACAATTTAAAAGGGTGATGACCAGAGTAAGTAACAATCTGTATAAAAGCGTGTGTTCCGTGAGGCCATATCTCTCCTTTTTGCATGAGATTGACTGCTTGTCGCATGAGTGCTGCGTCACCGATGTTATTTCTGGGGCCACTAGCTTCCTCCAACTTCCAGTCTTGGCGATATTTCGCATAATCAATACCAAATGCTAAGGTCACTGCTTGTTGGTTCCAAATGGTAGGTCTGTCTGCTGTTAGCAGCCAACTACGGGTATCCCAACATTCTTTCATGGCTTGATTAAGTGTAAAAAAACGATTTTTTGGATAGAGAAGAGACCATGCTCCACTTTCTACAGGTAATAAACCAGCATTAACTATCAGTTGACAGTCAATGCTGCGCCCACCTTTTACTTGTGAAAGAACATGAGGTGCGTAGAGTGTTGTCGGTTGGCGAATTGCTCGATTGAGATGGGGTGTTATTTCTATTCCTTCCACCTTCTTTTCGAGCACCCATGACTCCAATGACTCACAAAATACAAGAATTAAATTTTTGCGTACACTAAGGGTGTCTGTTGATAGCGGTATAGCAACATGTTGGTTGAGGTATGCTGTTATTTCTTTTGCATCTTCATCACTAATCTGTGTCCCACTTGTTAATGCATCATATAGCATACCCCCGAAAATGGTATATGCAGGCGTTATACACATATAGTCATTAACCGTTTTCTTTGACTTAATCGCATGAACAAATCCACCTAAAATAAATATGAGGCATAATGAAACGGACGCTGATAGCCTGAAGCAATGCCAATAACCTTTACGCCATGAATGTTCTTTTGATTTTTTTCTCATGAAAAAGAACGGAATCATCAATAATGGCAATAGAAAATCAAACCAACGAATGGAGGCTACTATGCTTGGAATGAAATCCGTTAGATTGTCAGCGATGAGATAACTATTTAAGGGTATCGCACTGTTATAAGTGCGATTATACATTAAGTTTGCAATTAAGAGCAGGTTAAGGATGAAAACAATCGGGAAAAAGGACCAGTCGCGGCGCGTTAAGATATATGGAAATAGTAATATTAGGCTGATAGTCAAAGCATTGATATATGTCTCTGGATATGAAAACGCCCGGAATGTCGTCTGAATACACCAAAAAAAATCAAACAATAAAAATGTCAAAACGACTAATAGTAGACGGATGCCAACTTCATGAGACAGTTTAAACTTTTTGAATATTTCTTTCATCAGTTTCTCTTTTTATGATGTTACTAAGTCCATGACCGTTCCATAGAGGGGTAATAAAGTACTAATTGCTTGCAAAGATAAGCATTTTTTTATAAATAACCTTTCCCGCTTAGTTAAAGTTTGTAGAAACCCGTAACAGAAAAAGACTGCGTGAAACAGGCCGTCCTTTCTGATTTTTCTCAATGAGAAAGAATTTTTCAGCCAGATATAAGATTAAAAATAAAAAGAGTAGGATTTGTTGCCAAAGGCATGTCCTACTCTTATTTTTCTTATCTGTTGGTCGTATTACTTACTCTTTATCAGACGGTTCAATCAGTTTCCAGATGCATGCTGCGCAGGCACCACCGATAAACGGACCTACGATAAAGATCCAAAGGTTGGTCAGTGCTGTGCCTCCCTGGAAGATAGCCGGACCGATAGAGCGTGCCGGATTGACGGATGTACCGGTGTAGCGGATGCAGACGAGGTGAACCAGAACGAGTGCCAGACCGATTGCCAGACCAGCGAAGTTGTTGGTCGCACCATTGGTCTTTGAAGTTGCACCGAGCACCACGAGCACGAATACGCAGGTGAAGATAATCTCTGCAAGCAGACCGCCGATGGCTGTTACGCCAAGTTGCAGGTCGTTTGCGCCAGTACCTACAATCGCACCGTCACTTGTTGAAGTCAACAAGTAGAGCAGTGCAGCGCCGATGATGGCACCAATCACTTGGAAAATCATGTACATTGCGCAATCTTTCGCATTCATGCGACCACTCAGGAATACACCAAGCGTGATTGCCGGATTGATATGGCATCCACTAATTCCGCCAATGGCGTATGCCATGGCTACTACGGAGAGACCGAAAGCCAAAGCTGTTCCTACAACGGCAGGAATGTTGCCTGTCGGATCACATCCTAAACTCACTGCGACACCGCAGCCCATCAATGTCAACACCATCGTGCCGACCATTTCTGCTAAATACTTTTTCATATTAAGATAAGTTTAATGATAATAGTTATAGTTACTTTAATAACGCAAAAGTACTTATTTTATTTCAAATAAACAAATTTTTTGTTAAAAACATGGTGCAGAATTTCGCAGAAAACCAATAAATAGGTAGGGCGTAGAAGGATTGAGGGTAAAGAAAAGGGCATGAAAAAAGGACTACCGCTGTAGTCCAATCTTTGTTAACCTTAAATCTAATACTATGAAAAACACGATGCAAATATATCCTTTTTTGAGGGATATGTCCAAGAAAAGTGATGTTTTTATTGCAAAAAGTGGCGTTTTCTTGACATAAATCAAGTTTTTGTGTGTGCGATAACAGCAAGCAAAGCGTTTTTGAAACGCCATTTTTTCTGACAAAAAGATTTGTTTTTTGTCTTTTTTGGTTTTAAAGTGAAAAACGATGGTGCGCCGTTCGTTTTTGAAATGCGACAGCCCACACATCGAGATGCAATCGAAAAGCAACCGAAAAACGTGATTTGCCGATAAAAAACCCGAGGAATTTCTTGGCTGTTTCATTTTTAAGTCTTAATTTTGTAGCATCTAATACAATATTAATTTTAATCATCAAATTTACAATTATGAACGTTGAGAAAATCATGCAGAACTTGGAGCAGAAGCATCCAGGTGAATCAGAGTACCTTCAGGCTGTTCGCGAGGTGCTTGAGTCAGTTGAGGAAGTTTACAACCAGCATCCCGAATTCGAGAAAGCAAAGATTATCGAGCGCATCGTAGAGCCCGATCGTATCTTCACTTTCCGTGTAACTTGGGTTGACGACCAGGGTGAGGTTCAGACCAACCTCGGTTATCGTGTACAGTTCAACAGCGCTATCGGTCCGTACAAAGGCGGTCTCCGTTTCCACAAGGCTGTGACTCCTTCCATGCTGAAGTTCCTCGGTTTCGAGCAGACATTCAAGAATGCGCTCACCACACTGCCTATGGGTGGTGGTAAAGGTGGTTCTGACTTCGACCCAGTGGGCAAGTCTGACGCTGAAATCATGCGTTTCTGCCAGGCATTCATGCTCGAACTCCGTCATAATATCGGTCCCGATCAGGACATCCCTGCTGGTGACGTAGGTGTTGGTGGACGCGAAATCGGTTTCTTGAACGGTATGTATCAGAAGCTCTCTCGTCAGTATCACACTGGTGTCCTCACTGGTAAGGGTGAGACTTGGGGTGGTTCTATCCTCCGTCCTGAGGCTACTGGTTACGGTGCTCTCTACTTCACAGAACACCTTCTCCACAAGGCAGGCAAAGACATCAAGGGTCTGACAATCGCTCTCTCTGGCTTCGGAAACGTGGCTTGGGGTGCTGCCAAGAAAGCAAAGGAACTCGGTGCTAAGGTAATTGCTATCTCTGGACCGGACGGCGTATGCCATATTCCTGAAGGAATCACCGACGAAATGATCGACTACATGCTCGACATGCGTGCTTCTAACCGCAACAAGGTTGAAGACATGGCTACCAAGTTCCCAGGCAAAGCACAGTTCACTGCTGGCAAGAAAGCATGGAGCATTCCTTGCGACATCGCACTTCCTTGCGCATTCCAGAACGAGCTGAGCGAAGACGACGCTAAAGAACTGAAGGCTAATGGCTGCTGGTGCTGCTGCGAGGTATCTAACATGGGATGCCAGCCGGGCGCAATCCACTTCTTCCAGAAGAACGGTGTGCTCTTCGCTCCGGGTAAGGCAGTGAACGCCGGTGGTGTGGCTACTTCTGGTCTCGAAATGACACAGAACGCTGCTCACCTGAACTGGTCAGGTAAAGAAGTTGACGACAAGCTCCACTGGATCATGGAAAACATCCACGAGCAGTGCGTGAAGTTCGGTACACAGGCTGACGGAACCATCGACTACGTGAAGGGTGCTAACATCGCAGGCTTCATGAAGGTGGCAACGGCTATGCTTGAGCAGGGTATCATCTAATCATTCAATAAAAAAGTCCTCTTCCGAAATAAAAAAGGAAGGGGACTTTTTGTTTTCTTATGAAATACTTTCTGAGTTTTTTGCTTGTCGGCTGCAGCCTGTCGGCTCATGCACAGCAGCGGGGCGTCGCTTCCTACTATTCGAAGCGGGCAACAGGTGCCATGACTGCCAGTGGGGAGAAACTGCACCACGACAGCATGACCTGCGCACATCGGACACACCCCTTCGGAACGATTCTCCACGTGAAGAATCCTGCCAACGGGCGCGAGGTGGTGGTGCGAGTAACCGATCGCGGACCTTTCGGCAGAGGGCGCATCATCGACCTGTCGTGGGGAGCGGCGAAAGAACTGGGCATCCTCTCACAGGGAATAGCCCAAGTGGAGGTCAACGTCATCGGAGAAGGGGAGGTCTATCGGACGAAAGTAGCCTACAAACCCAGCAAGAAATATCGGAAGAGCAGCTCGGCGAAGTATAAGAAAAAGAAGGCTCAACTGAAATCCAAGAAACGGAAAGGCAAGAGCAAAAGTAAAAAACGCCGCTAAACTCGAAAAAACGGGGCTTGTATTCTTCATCTCAACAGCCATTTTCCCCCACCCGGTTCCTCCATTTATTTGGGAACAATCGGTGTGCATAAAAATACAGAAACGGGCATATAAATATACAGTTGAACTTTCGCTTTCCAAAAGTGCCACTTTCGCACTCCAAAAGTTCCCCTTTTAGCTCCTAAAAGTGCCACTTTTGCAAGCTAAAAGTGGCACTTTTGGAAACGCCTTTCTAATGTGCTGATTTCCAGTGTTTTGTATTTTAACATTCCGTCCCTTCGTTTGTGTATAAATATGCAGAACCGGTTTTGTCTTGGGTGGGCGATGAGAGGGGCGGTTGGGGGTGAATTTTATGACAGAGTTGTCAACATGTTGCAGATAGCCTTGGGAGTTTTTGCTGGCGGAAGTGGGAAATCGTGAAAAGAAAAAGCCCCAAAAGTCGGACAAGGACCTTTGGGACTTACTTCATTCTGACAGTCGTTCCTGTTCGAACAGCGTCGTATGCGTCGGGATGCTATCTGCGCGTCTGAATAGTGAATTCCGATACTTTCGACATCTGTCTGTTGCCTTGCAGCACCGAGAGGCAGAACGTTGCCGTGCCGTCTTTCAGTTTTCCGGCTTTCACCATAGCCGTATAGCGGATGGCTTTTCCGGGTGCCAGGCGTTCTACGTGCACGCTGGGCGAGATGTAGATGCGCTTGTTTCCATTCGCTTCAATCACGGTCGGCTGTATGTCGTAGAACATGTGGTCGGAGGTGTTCACCACTTCGAAAATCACTTTGCTGATTTCGCCTGAGCTCAGCGTGTTGTCGCGGTTGTCGTCAACAAAGCGCGCGTTGCGAATCTCCAGCTGGTTGTTTACGTCATAACCCGTCGTCAGCTCTTCCACGCTTGACGCACTGGGGTTCATCGTGCGTGGCTCAGAAGCGCTGTAGTCGCCCGTGTAGTCGTTGCTGTGGAAGTCGTAGAGGCGGTCGTCGCCGCTGTTCGTCGGGTCATATCCGCTCTCGTCCTTATAGGTTCCCTGCTTGTAACCATCCTGATAGCCGTCTTCGTAGGCACGCTCCTGTGCTTTCCGTCGCTGTATCTGCTCATAGCGGTCGTGCACTTCCTGGCGGTCAGCCTGATCTTTAGCCTGCCCGATAGCACCACCGATAACTGCTCCGCCAGCCATACCGATGATTGTTCCCAAATGGCTGCCACGATACCCGTCGCTGATGCCGCCGATAGCCGAGCCTAGGATTGAGCCTAACGTTGCTCCCGTATAGGCGCCGGAACCCGCATAGGTACCACAGCTGCTCATCATCAACAGTGCACCGAATGATAATACCATCATCTTTTTCATACGCTTCTTCTTTTTGTTTTTCGTTGCAAATATACAATAAAATTGTCAGTTGCGGTTTTTTACGACCGATTTTTTCGGTATGAACCACGATGCAAATGTAGTTGGTTTTCGCAAAGCGGCAAAGGGGATTTCCCCAAAGCGACATAGGGGAAACCCTAAATTTCCGCCTTTTTCTTGTCGTTTCCGAAAACAATTGCTATTTTTGCAAATGACGGAGGCGGCGACGGGATGTGAAGCGCATGCCAATCGGTCTTCTATATATATAATAATGTGTAACGTGAATCGTAAAAGAAAGGAGTATTTATGATGAAGAAAATATGGTTTGTGGCGGTGATGGCAGCTATATGCGTCGGTTGCGCCACGTCGGAGGCTACCAGACAGGCGCGTGCCGAGCGGCAGGTGAAGGAAGCTGAGGCAGTGAAGAAAGGTATAGAGGCGAAGGATTTCAAAATCAACGTGAACTATGTTTATCCGGTGGGAGCCAGTCCCATGCAGTTGTCAACGCCCTACTACCTAAAGGTAAAGGGCGATACGGTGACGTCCTACCTGCCTTATTTCGGACGTGCCTACAGCGTGCCCTATGGCGGTGGGAAGGCTTTGAACTTCGATGGGCGGATATTGCGTTATGCTGCCGAGCAGGTGAAGTCCGACCGCATGGTCGTTCACATGGATATTGTCAACGACGAGGCGGAGTATGTCTATACGGTAGATATCTTCGACAATGGCTCGTCAACGATAGACGTAGTGTCAAACAGCCGCGAGACAATCCGTTTCTCGGGAAATATGGAGATGCCAGACTAAGCGTATGGGAAGACGTATTTGCTTCTTGGTATGCTGTTGCATGGTCTTCTGTTTGGCAGATTTGTTCGGGCAAAGCACGGGCAAGTCCTGGAAAGACGGCTTTCGGGTCAGCTATGTGCAAGACCGGCAACTGAGAAAGCATGGCAATCACCTCAATTTTGTCCGATTAGACCTTGAGTGGCCCGAGCAGTTGAACGGTTCCACCCTTCAGTCCTTGCAGTCGCATCTTTGCAAGCGTCTTTTCCAAATGGAAGGAGCTTCTCTGCATTCTGCCTGCCAGCAGTTCCTTGAGGATATGGGTACCCCTTTGGAGACTGTTCCGGAAGATGGGAGCCTGAAAACCTATTATGTTACCTGCGATTTGAAGGAAGTGGCTTATGACGAGCGCGGATATGTCTCATTGCGGGCATTCCGCTACGTTGAACCCAAAGACACTTCGGAGCGAGCAACCCTCTATCAGCAACTGATTACGTATGATTTGCTCAACGAGCGGATACTGACAGTGGCAGATATCCTGAGTATGCGCATGTTGAATGACATGGAGCTGCGGGTTGCTTTGATGGAGCGGCTCCTCTATGAGGCAGGTATTTCAGAGATTAGCATGGAGAATCAGACCTTTTCGCTTGATGCTTGTTTGGTGAACGGTGGTGTCATGTTCGGCTTTACTTCGGGAGGGGAGGAAGGACAGCACCAAGAGCTGGTGATCTTGCCGTTGGAAGAAATAAGCCCGTTTCTTACAAAAGATGCCAAGCGGTTGTTGCGAGGCGAGATGAAAGCTCAGAAGAAAAAGGGTGTGAAGGGATTGGAATCTTCCGTTTCGGAGGAGAGTATCGCGTCATTGCCCGATTCGATGAAAATCCATACGGCGGTGGACGAGATGCCAGTGTTCAGCTTTGATGGGCAGGGGATTGCCCCGTATATCTCCACTCGCATGCGTCTTCCTGAGGGGATGCAATCGTCGGGCAGGGTGATAACGACTTTCGTGGTAGAGAAAGATGGCACATTATCGGACTTTTCCATTCTGAAACCTATCTCACCAGTGGTGGATCGTGAGCTGGTGCGTGTCTTGCGCAACATGCCGGCATGGCAACCGGGTAAGCTCGACGGGCAGCCCGTGCGTGTGCGGTTGGTCGTTCCCGTCTCTCTGCAAGCCGGGTGAACAAAGGGTGAGTCCCGTGGACTGTGATTGGTAAAAAAAGAAAAGGGCAGGAATTCCTGCCCTTTGTTTCTGTTTTTAAGAAGTCTCTGTTTATAGACCTTCTGGCATACCCAGTGCTTCTTGGAATTTCATTTTGAACTCGTCGTCAGCTTCCAGTTCTTTCATTGCAGGAATTTCTTCAGCAATCTTCTCAAATTCGTTCATAAGGGGCTCAATCTCTTTGAGACCTTCCAGTTTTTGCATCATTTCTCCTGCTTTAGAAGGATCTTTTTCTACTTCCTTCATCATATCAGCAATCTTTGTCATCTCTGGTTTCAGGGCTTCTGCGAATTCCATCATTTTAGCCTTCAGACCTTCTTTATCCAATTTTGCACCGTCAGCTTTCAGCTCGTTGATAATTTCTTTTGCTTTCTCGATGCCACCACCGTTAGAGCAAGATACCATGAACACGCCCATCAGAGCGATGAACATACCAACTAATACTTTTTTCATAATAAATTTGTTTTTGATGATTAATGATAGTTAATGAACTCTATATGGATGCAAATATAAACATATTTTTTCAAATTGTCAAACATATTTGCGTTTTTTTTATATCGAGTCCGCATTGATTCTTATATCGAACTGTCGTTCAATATAATTTCCACCGGGCAGTGATCGGAACCCATGATGTCGGTATGGATGTTTGCCTCTTCCACGTTGTCCATCAGTCTGTTGGACACCACAAAATAGTCAATGCGCCACCCCGCATTCTTTGCCCGTGCCTGGAAGCGGTACGACCACCAGGAGTAGGTGATTTGGGTGGGGTGGAGTGAACGGAACGTATCGGCAAATCCGCTGTCGAGCAACGTGGTGAATTTCCCGCGCTCTTCATCGGTAAAGCCGGCGTTGCGCCGGTTGGACTTTGGGTTTTTCAGGTCAATTTCCTCGTGTGCCACGTTGAGGTCTCCGCAGACGATGACGGGCTTTCGCTTGTCCAGTTCCATGAGATACGCCCGGAAGTCATCTTCCCATTTCATGCGATAGTCGAGTCGTCGCAGTTCGTCCTGCGAGTTGGGGGTATAGACCGTCACGAGGAAGAATCGTTCCATTTCCAGTGTGATGACTCGTCCTTCGTGGTCGTGCTTGTCAATACCGATGCCGTAGCTCACGCTGAGGGGCTGATGCTTGGTGAAGACAGCCGTCCCCGAATAGCCTTTCTTCTCGGCAGAGTTCCAGTAGGAGCGATAGCCGTCGAAATGGATGTCGAGCTGTCCTTCCTGCATCTTGGTTTCCTGCAGGCAGAAGAAATCGGCATCGAGCGTCCGGAAGATGTCTTCAAATCCTTTCCCGACGCATGCCCGCAGTCCGTTGACGTTCCATGAAATGAACTTCATATTCAGATGCGTGTTTTATTTAGTTCCGCTGAAGGTGAATGTCTTTATCTTCTGCGAGTTGATGATGTCGTAAGTGAATCCGTCAATCACGATAGAGCTGACATAAAGCCTCAGCATGAATTTGTTCAACCAGTAGTCTGCATACGGGAAATAGGCGCGCGAGACGTTATGGGAATCATAGAAATAGATGATGTTCGCAAAGTTGACAGTCACCGAGTGTGGCACTCCCTCGTGTTGAATGGTGGTTGCCAGGGAGTTGTCGTCCTTCAACGAGAACAGGTAATAGACCTTGTCGCTTGTCCGTTCGATGTTGTTTGGATGCACGGTGGTTTGGAATTTCACGTTCCCGCCCGCTTGTAGGATGTTCTTGTGGTTCATGTCATCCACATAGTTGGCAAAGATGGAAACGGGAATGTTGTTGGTCTGGAACAATGAGTCGGTCTCAGTGACGGTCCAGTTCACCTCGGCGGAGTCTATCTCCGCTGTGGTTGTTGCGTAAGGATTGTAAAAGAACACCTTGCCCGAATACGTTCCCTTAATAGCCTGAATGGCTGTTTTCTTCTCAGCAGGTGTCAGGTTTTCGTATGGGATGTCGTTTTCGTCGTCATTGCCGAGGCAGGCAGTCATGGAGACTATCACTGCCATGCAGGTTAGGATGAAAAGGTTGGACTTGATTTTTTTCATGATTCTATGGTATTAAGTGATGTGTTAAATTCTCTTTGATTCTCCGCGTAGCAGGTTCATGAACTCCTCGCGTGTTTTGGCTTGGTTGAACGCTCCGCAGAAATCGCTCGTCGTCGTGATGGCGTTTTGTTTCTCCACGCCGCGCATCTGCATGCACATGTGTTTTGCTTCCACGACAACCATCACGCCCATGGGGTGGAGCGTCTGTTCGATGCACTCCCTGATTTCCTGCGTCATCCGTTCCTGCACTTGCAGGCGGTGGCTGAAGATATCCACCACGCGGGCAATCTTGCTTAGCCCTGTGATGTAGCCGTTGGGGATATATGCCACATGCACCTTCCCGTAGAAGGGAATCATGTGGTGCTCGCACATGGAGAAGAAGTCGATGTCCTTGACGATAACCATCTGGTTGTATTTCTCCTCGAAGAGTGCATCGGTGAGCACTTTGTTCGGGTCTTGCAGGTAGCCGCGTGTGAGAATCTGCATGGCTTTTGCCACACGCATAGGCGTTTTCTGCAGTCCTTCTCTCTCGGGGTCTTCCCCCAGCAGGGTGATAATCTTTTTATAGTGTTCCGCCAGTTCTTCGAGTCCTGGACGGAATTCAATTTCTGGATTCATATATATAATAATGTGTAAGGATAATCAATGGACGGAAATCTTGCTCTTGACGATAATCGCCTGCTTGAATCCGAGTGCTTTCATCTGCCTCAGCACTTTCTCGGCTTCCTTGTATTCGATGAAGTTACCCACCAGACATTTCCAGTGAGGTGAGAAGAAGTGCGTGTAAACGGGCAGACTTGGATAGTTCTGTTTTGCCCGGTTCATGGCTTGATGCGCCTTTTCCCTGTCCGCACGGGTGTTGCCTCCGGAGAAGACCTGCACGCGATAGCCGTTGACTTTATGTGTGCCACGCATGATTTTCTTTCGGTTATCGACTTTCATCGTTTCCGTGCTTTCATCGTTCGGTTCCCGTTCTTTTCTGACGAGTCTTCTATGGGGCTTCTCGGTGACTGTAGAGTCTTTGACAACCTCTTTCTGGACGGTGTCCTTTTTCAGTGAATCCTTGTCCACTTTTGGCTTAGGCACTCCGTTGATGAGATAATCCAAGTCTTTGCTCTGTGTGACGGTCACCGTCCCTTGCCCCTGCTGCTTTTTCTGCAGGTGCTCCAGGAATGTCTGTGCATGGGCGGTTGCCATGCAGGAGAAGGTCAGCAATAGCGTTACGACTATTTTATTCATAATTCATTGTTTTATAGATTGAAGCGGTGTGGCAGCGATTTGCATGCCTCCGCTTGCCGGCATGTTATTTCCAAGCGTCGATGATGCCTTTGAAGTCGGCTGCTTTCAGCGATGCGCCTCCAATCAGTCCGCCATCGATGTCGGGTTTTGCAAAGAGTTCCGGTGCATTGCTTGCCTTGCAACTGCCTCCATAGAGGATGGACGTTTGTTCAGCCACTTCGTTTCCGTATCTCTCTGCAACCGTCGAACGGATGTAGGCGTGAATCTCCTCCGCTTGCTCTGCGGTGGCAGTCTTGCCTGTTCCGATTGCCCAGATGGGTTCGTATGCGATAACGATGTTCCGGAACTCCTCTGCCGTCAGGTTGAAAACACTTCCTTCGAGCTCAGCCTTCACCACTTCGTTCTGTTTTCCAGCCTCGCGTTCTGCCAGCGATTCGCCGATGCAGAAGATGACCTTCAGTCCCTTTTGCAGGGCGAGCAGCACCTTTTCTTTCAGAATCTCCGGTGTCTCGTGGTAGTATTCGCGTCGTTCAGAATGTCCGATGATGACATATTTGGCTCCGGTGCTCTTCACCATTTCTGCCGATACCTCACCCGTATAGGCTCCTTTGTCTTTGTCGGCGCAGTTCTCTGCTCCAAGTCCGATGAGGTCTTGGTTGAGGAATTGTGCGATGGAAGCCAGGTGGATGAACGGTGTACAGATGACCACGTCACAGTTGGGCTTCTCTGCTGTCAGCATTTCTTGAAGTTCTTTAGCCAAGTCGATACCTTCTTGCAGGTTCATGTTCATTTTCCAGTTTCCTGCAACGATTTTCTTTCTCATGATGTTTCTTTTTTTATAGTTGTTTTTATTTCATTTTCTTTCTTCTTCACCCATTGTGTCCATGCCCACAGCCGGTCGGCAATAGCCAGAAGCAGGAGCGGCAGGACGAACCACAGCAGGATTCGGATGATTTTTCCCGAAACGCTTTCTGCCGGCAGGCTGCCGTATTCCGATGTGGCAAGCGGCGCTTTCAGCTCCGGCAGTCTGTTGTGGCTCCACTTGCGGATAATCTGTCCGTCTTTCAGCAGCAGCAGTCCAGGGTTGCTCCGTATGATGGTTTTCAACGTCGTCTCGTCGGTCGTGCAGAACGGGTATTCGGCTCCCGTGCGCTCCGTCCATTCCCTGACCGCATCGTCGCTGCTGGCAGTCAGGCAGTAGAAGGGATATTGGTGCTCCAGACAATATTCATATATCTGGTCGATGTCGCCGAAGTTCGAGTCGTCTGCCTTGTCGAGCTGTGGTGCAATCAGCAGGAATGTGTATCCCTTGTCGCTGACGACCTCCTCCGTGATGTCTTCATCGTTGTCGCGTCTCACGATGCTGAAGTCGTGTATCGGAGGAACATATCCTTCTGCCGTCTGCACGGTCTTGCTGTCGATGAACGTCCAGGTCGAGTCTGGGTATTCGTCGAGCGTGAACGTTTTCTGCACGCCGTCTTTCTCCAGGATGAACGTCGTCTCAAACTGCGGTCCTTGTTCTCCTTCCGGAATCTCCATTCCTTCGCGGATGTTCGCTCCGATATGGTAGGGACGGAAGTCGAATATCGGTCGGTCATACAGGCACCATGCGCTGACCACGAGGATGAACACCACCGTATAGTTGATGACAATCCATTGGTTGGTCTTCGAAATGAACCGCATCATGTCCAGCGGATATTTCCAGACGACGATGGCTGCTGCAAGCAGCAACAGGTTCTTTAGCAGCGTCTGTCCGTTGGTCAGTGTGACTGCATCGCCGAAGCATCCGCAGTCCTTCACGGGATTCCATATCGCCAGCCACAGCGAGATGAGCGTCATGACAGCCATGAGCACCAGCACCATCTTCGACACCACGCGGCGATGGATGGCAAAGAGCAGGAAAATACCGAGGCAAAACTCCAGTGCTGCCAGTCCGACGGATGTGCATAATGTCAGCCAGTCGGGCAAGACGTCGTGCAGCGACAGCGCCCCTAGGTAGTCCTGTATCTTGTATTGCGTGCCCAGTGGGTCAACAGCCTTCACGAATCCCGAGAAGATAAAGGTCATCGCAAGGATGATGCGGCATACGTTGACGGCTATTCGTCTGACATTCATTATTCGTAATCCTTATTCTTCCGACAGTTTGATGACACCGAACACGGCATAGTTGATAATGTCCATGTAGTTGGCGTCAACCCCTTCCGAGACGAGTGCCGCACCTTTCAGGTCTTCCAGTTCCTTGATGCGCTGTATCTTTGTCAGGATGAAATCCGTGTAACTGCTGATACGCATAGAGCGCCATGCCTCGTCGTAGTCGTGGTTCTTTTTCAGCATCAGTTCGAGCGCCTCGCTGGCGAAGTGGTCATAGAGGGCGATCGCCTCTTCGTTCGACAGGTCCACCTTGTCCACGTAGCCACGTTCCAGCTGAATCAATCCTACGATGCCATAGTTGATCAGCGCAATAAACTCAGGTCTGATGCCCTCGTCCACCTTCGCTTCCTTTTTGATTTCGAGCGAGCGGATACGCTTGGCTTTAATGAAAAGCTGGTCGGTCAGCGACTCCGGACGCAGGATGCGCCACGACGCCCCATAGTCGTGCAGTTTTTTCTCAAAGAGCGAGCGGCATTCAGCCAATGCACTTCGGAATTGTTCTCCTGTGCTCATATCTTTCATCTTATTTTCGTGCAAAGTTACGAAAAAATCGGATAAGTGAGCAAAAAAGGAATAAGTTTCTTTTTTCGAGCGGGAGATTTTTCTTTAATAAGCGAGCGAAAAACCAAATTTATTTGAATTTTTCATTATCTTTGCAGGCATGAAACAGATATTGATTTCTTTTGCGGTATTGACCGTCATGATGGTGTCCTGTCGTCCGTCGGCAGAGGAGCGGGGCGAGAAGATGCTCCGCCAGATAGAAAGTGCCTATCAGCAAGGGCAGTACGACGAGGCGCTGGTGCTCATCAACTCACTGCGACGGGACTATCCTAAAGCTTTCAATGCGCGGAAGAAGGCACTGAGGATATATCAGAACGCAGTCCTGAAAAAAGCACAGAAAGACCTTATGCATACCGACACGTTCCTGCAGCGGGTCAACAAAGAGTATGAGCAGGCGCGCATACAGGCAGAAGCCGCTAAACAGGTGGGGACAGCCACCGCGCAACAACTCTCTGACGTCACACGGCTGCGCATACTCAGAGACTCCCTGCAAGTGCGGTTCGACACCCAGGTGGCACGGATACGCTTCATTCATAAAAAGCAAAAGGAGAACTGATTGTTCTCTCCCGTAGGGGCGGATCGGCGTATCCGCCCGAATCTTGTTGACCGCAGATTTCGCTGATTACACAGATTGTTTCTTTGCGGGCGGATACATTGATTCGCCCCTATACCACAAATGAATTTAGAATGATGATTGGAGGTTGTTTTACCACCCCACCCCTGCCCCTCCCCTCGGCGATGGGAGGGGAGTGAAGTTAGTGGCTTCCCCCGTCAGGCGTTCCCCTCCCTTCTCAGGGGAGGGGAAGGGGTGGGGTTCCCATGCTTCGTATATCCCCTTTCGCTCGGCTGGATTTACACTCCTCCCGTCAGGCGTTCCCTTCCTTCTTAGGGGAGGGTTAGGGAGGGACCATAACGCCTGCGTATCACGTCATTAACCGCAATAATACATTAAAAATTACGTTAATTGTGTTAAAAAACCAAAATGGGGGGGGGTAATTTCTCTATAAAATAGATTAAGGTATTAAACTTTTATTTTATCTTTGCATCCCGAAAAGTGAGTGTATTTTCAATTGTTAATATTCTTTGCCGAATGTTTGGTGGTTGGAAGATGCTCTCTGACTGCGATAACGCAGTGTCCCTCCCTGTTTCGGAATGGAGCATGGAGGTAAAATAAACTAAAGACAAAACAACATTTTTAAAATACAGTGTTATGAAAAGAAAAGCAATGTATATGAAACCCCTTATGGAGGTTGTACATGTAGAGGAAGAAGCTCCGTTGGCAAAGTATTCAACTCAAGGCTCTGGCGGTGCTGGTGGCTCTGTTCCCGGTGGTGGCGTTGAGGAAGCAAAAGGGTTCACCTGGGAGGATATGGAAGGTGACAACTCTGATGATGACACGTCTAAAACAAATTTTGCGTGGAGAGAATTCAAAAAGCAATAAATGCTATCTTTTAGACAGAATTTCGTAGTATTTAAAAAGTAAAACATATAATTTAAAAGACGATGAAATCAAAGAAAATGTATAGCTTGTGGATGATGGCTGCGATTGTGGCAATGTCCTTTATAGCTTGTTCTGAAAATGTGGAGCCAGAAAAAACCACATTGGATCATTCGAAAATGACATGTTTCGGTTCGAGTGAAGTTGTTACGCCCGCTGTCGTTGCAAGCGTTGACGGTTCAAATGATGGACCCAGCTTCCTGAACGGCCTGAAAAAAATCGCGATGGCTGCCAATGGAAAATTTTCATGGGTAGAAGGCGACAATATTTGGGTAAATAAAGATGGCGAATGGGTTAGTTCGGTTGATATGCAAATCAAAACTGACGACAATTGGGCTGACTTCTATTTCGACGGTGGCTATTATGACGAAACCTACGAGGTGCGTTATACTGGAACGAGTGAAGACCCGAATGTGGTTACTATTACTTCTGAACAGGTACAAAAGAAAGCCAACAACTCTGAGCACTATGCTGCTTGCGGTGATGCTGCATGGGGTGTTGCAAAGAAACTGGGTGAGTTGAAATACCGTTTCAACTTCAAAACCGGTAAAATCAACTCTACTGACGAAGATGAATATCTGGGTAACCACGAGGCTTCTTATATTTATTTTGAGCCGCGTACAAATGTTGCTCCAGCAACTGAGTACTGTCGAGTGAGGAAAGTCAAGATTACTGAATTGCAAAATAAAAACATCTGTGGAACGTATAACTTCAATAAGGAAGGTGAAAATTACCAAAAATTGAACGACGAAACACGTACCTCAAATGGCGGAAACGTCATCACTGTCTATTGTGGAGAAGACGTGCAGAAAGTTGACAACGGCGAATTGTCTCCAGCAGTAGCACAAAACAACGGATTCCCCATCAAGGAAGTGAGAGACCCAGATAAAAACCGTGCTTTCATGGTCTTGCAACCAGGAAACTATAAGTTAAAGATAGAGTATGAAGTAGCTCTTTATCTGGAACAAACTACAACACACGGTGCGCAGTGGACACCTTCTTATGAGGAGAAAATCACTACGATAGAGAAAACTTATGATATTATTTGTGAGCCCAATACCTATTATTATATGAGACATAGGTTGGATATTACTGATTCACCTACGCAATTAGTATTCCCGTTCAAAGAATATTATATGTGGGGAGCTACGGATTGGTTCTGGAAAGGTGCAGAAAATTTAGGCATCCCATATCCTGTTCACAACGATGCGTACCAGACTGATGGCGCTCCGACCGAAGACCAAAAACACTCAAATAGCTGGTTCTATAACTCTTATCAGGTAGAGGATATTTGCGTTTGGTCATTCAATGGCGATAATACGCACATGTATATTAATAGAAGTCAGGACGCAAGTAGTAGATTGAAAGCAAAAATACGTAAAGGTAAGCGTCGTGACCAACCGGCAGAAAAAATCTGGAAAGATAGTGTGTTAAATGCTAATGAAATGAGTTTCTATGTTGTATTCGGTGACCCCTATTACGACAATAAGACACCATGGATTCTCGAAGAGTATAATGGTGGCGGAACCGTATGCTATGGTGGTGTATGGCTCTTGAAGAAAGATAAGATTATAAGTGGACCGCTGGCTGCTTATAATGCTGATAAACCAATTGATCAGATAGTTTATTGGCCAAAGCATGATGACAGTTCTCCTAATGATGTGGAAAGTTTAAGTGCGCCATATCCAACCGATGCACTCGACCATTTCGATGTTGACGAGGATACCAAAAACTTTATTCGGTTGAAGATGATGGGTCAGCAATACAACCTGCGTTATATGGCACCTCCGTTCAACTTCCGCAAGCGTTATAGTAATGATGGAAGAATGGCAACTTGTTGGAGACCAGACCAAGACGGGAAAAACATTGATGACTATTTCTTCGTACCGTGTCTCGGACGATTCGAATATGATAATGAGCAGACGGCAGTAAAGACAACAGTTAAATATCCGATTGCTTATAGCGACCAAGTGGGGGAGGAGACAACAGAGGAGATGTTGATAGAAGGTACTGGTGAACCAACGCTGACGCTTGTAGGCTCGCAGGGCTATTATTGGACAAGAACTCCGTTGATGTTTAACTATTTCGGAAACTCCAGTACTAGTGGAAATGACCAGAATGAGCTATATGGTACCCGTTTCTATAAATATACTTATGACCAAAACGGAACCCTGACAAGCACAAATAGTCATTTGGATTATTATAATTTTAATTATGCTGATTATCAGCGTTATTGGGAATTGAAAGGGAAAGGCAGTTCGCGGACTGCTGCTGAAGAAGAAGAGTATCAGGATTTAATAAAAGGTAAAAAAGGCGGTTTCTTAAACTTCGGTCCAGGACTGTCACAAAATGCAATTCGTAATGTATTCCGTTTTGCAAACTATGGCACATGGAACGATAATGCCTTCTATCTCAATATCCACCACGATTACCTCGGATTGAGCTGGCAGCAGCACAGCATCTATGTGAAGACTGGTATGCGTAGAGCAACGACAGGAAAGAATGGTATCTTTAAGTAAATCCCGAATATAGAAGATGAAGAGACCCTGGGCGTAATTGCTCAGGGTCTTTTTTGTTAACCGCCGATTACACAGATTGTTTATTTGCGGGCGGATACGCCGATCCGCCCCTACATCACAAATGAATGAAGAATGATGAATAGAGATTGTTTTCCCCCGTCAGGCGTTCCCTCCCCATTTGGGGGAGGGTTAGGGAGGGGCCCTCATTTGGCGTCGAGTCCCATTTGTTTAGCCTTTTTCTTCAGCAGTTCCATGAGTGCTTCCCGCTCGTTGGGCACGCGGTTATCGAGCACGGCATCCTTGAGGCATTGTTTCAGAGCGCCAACCTCGATGCCGGGGCTCAGATGGAACATTTCCATAATTTCGTTGCCGTTGATGCACGGCTGCAGAAGCCGTTTATAGTCTTTCTCTTTCAGGTCAGTCAGTTTCTCGCGCACGATGCGGAAATTCTCCCGGAACTGTGCCTTTCGCTGACTGTTCTTACTGGTGATGTCGGCTTCGCAAAGCGTCATAAGGTCGTCGATGTCGTCGCCCGCATCGTTCAGCAAGCGTCGCACGGCACTGTCGGTCACACCATCGTCGGCAATGGCGATGGGACGCATGTGCAGGTCGACCAGTTTCTGCACATATTTCATCTTTGCATCCATCGGCAGCTTTAGTCTGCGGAAGATGCCCGGCACCATCTTTGCCCCGATGAAGTTATGGTTATGGAACGTCCACCCCGCGAGGTTGTCCCACCGTTTGCTCTTTGGTTTCCCGATGTCGTGGAGCAGAGCCGCCCAGCGAAGGTAGAGATTGGAGGAGGCTTTTGCCACATTGTCCAACACTTCGAGGGTATGATAGAAATTGTTCTTGTGGGCACGCCCGTTGCGGGTCTCCACGAGGTCGAGCTGACAGAGTTCGGGCAGGATGATTTGGAGCAGCCCACAGCGATAGAGGTCGTACAGGCCTTTGCTCGGTGTGGCGGTCATCATGATTTTGTTCAGTTCGTCGGCGATGCGCTCCCCACTGATGATGTGCAGCCGTTCGGCATTCCTTTCGAGTGCGTCGAACGTCTCTTCTTCAATCATGAAGTTCAGCTGGGCAGCGAAGCGTATGCAGCGGAGCATGCGCAACGGGTCGTCGGAGAAAGTGACATCAGGGTCGAGCGGTGTGCGTATGATGCCGTCCTCCAGGTCGTCGAGACCTCCGAACGGATCGACGAGTTCGCCGAAGCGCTTTTTGTTCAGGCAAATCGCCATCGCATTGATGGTGAAGTCGCGACGGTTCTGGTCGTCCTCGAGCGTTCCGTCCTCCACAATCGGTTTCCGCGAGTCGTGGCTATAGCTCTCCCGCCGAGCTCCGACAAACTCAATTTCAAGCCCTCCTTTTACTTTCACCTGCGCCGTTCCGAAATTGCGGAAGACGGAGAGGATTGCCTTTTTCCCCAATCGTTGTTTGAGGGCTTGTGCCACGGCGATGCCGCTGCCCACGACCACCACGTCAATATCGTTCGACGGGCGTTCGAGGAAGATGTCGCGCACGTAGCCACCCACCACATAACACTCCACCCCCATCTCGTCGGCGACGGCGGAAATCGTGTGGAATATCGGCTGGTCTAACAGTTGCGCCAGTTCGGCATCGGAATATAGTTTCATCGGTTGTTCACGCTTTCTCGCTGCAAAGGTAAGAAAAATCTGCGATTTCTGCAAGAATAAAGAAAACTGGCTGGGAATTCTGGGAACACTTAATCTTAATTCTTAACTCTTAATTTTAATTTATTACTTTGCCCTGATGGTGCTTGTGTGCGCCATGAAAACAGTCGAATATTCGCCAATATATGTTAAATGTGAAGGCAAAAATGTGGTTTTTTGGAAATAACCTATTATTTTTGCACCTTGAAAAACTTAAATACAACAAAGAAGTTTTCAGATAACGACAAAATTAAAACATATTATTGAGATGAAAAAAGACAGAATTTTGCTTGTGGCAGCGATGGCAGCCCTGTTGGTTTCCTGTGGTGGAAAGAAGGGTGGCATGCCCAATTTTGGCGACAATGAGTTTCCCGTGAAGACGGTCGGCACGTCGAATGCCGACTTGCAGACGTCGTATCCGGCAACCATCAAGGGTGTTCAGGACGTGGAGATACGTCCGAAGACGACTGGGTTTATCACCCGCGTGTATGTTCAGGAAGGTCAGTCGGTAGGTGCCGGTCAGATGCTCTTCGCACTTGACGACGGTCCGTCGCAGGCACAAGTGCGCCAGGCGCAGGCTGCGGTAAACACGGCTCGTGCGCAGGTGAATACGGCGAAGCTGACTTACGACAACAGTCAGAAACTGTTTGAGAGCAGCGTCATCGGAAATTATGAACTTCAGACGGCAAAGAACACCTATGAAAGTGCGCAGGCACAGTTGGCACAGGCGCAGGCTTCCCTTTCGGCAGCGCGCGAGGCGCTGAGCTTCTGCTATGTGAAGAGCCCTGCAAGCGGCATCATCGGCAGTCTGCCGTATAAGGTTGGAACGCTGGTGAGCCCCTCGGTTCAGCCCGCACTGACCACGGTTTCGAACAACAGCGTGATGGAAGTTTATTTCTCGATGGCGGAAAAAGACATGCTGGAGATGTCGAAGACCTCCGGCAGCATGAAGAATGCGATTGCCGAGTTCCCCGAAGTGAAACTTCAGTTGGCTGACGGTACGATTTTCAACCAGGCGGGACACGTGTCGAAGGTGAGCGGTGTCATTGATGCTGCCACGGGTGCCGTGTCGATGATTGCCCGTTTCCCCAACCCCCAGGGGTTGCTGAAGAGCGGCGGTTCCGGTTCGATTATCATTCCGAAAACCGCCTCCAACTCCATCGTCATTCCGCAGCAGTGCGTGATGGAGGTGCAGAACAAGTATTTCGTGTATGTGCTCGGAGCGAAAAACAAGGTGAAATATACTGAAATCACGGTGGCTCCGCACAATGATGGCATGAACTATGTCGTGACGAGCGGCCTGAAGGTCGGCGACAAGTATGTGACCAACGGACTGACGAAGCTCAGCGACGATATGGAAATCAAACCCATCACCCCCGAGCAGTATGAGAAAAAGGTGGCAGAGGCAGAGAAACTGGGTGAGAACCAGAGTTCTCCGAGCAAGTTCGGCGATGCCATGAAATAAATGATAAGATAACCAAAGACGAGAAAACATGACATTTACAACATTCATAAAACGTCCGGTACTCTCGACGGTTATCTCCGTGCTAATCGTCATTCTGGGATTCATCGGACTCGTATCGCTGCCGATAGAGCAGTATCCCGACATCGCCCCGCCGACGGTAGTGGTCTATACCTCCTATCAGGGTGCCGATGCCGAGACGGTGAAAAACTCCGTGCTCGCACCGCTGGAGGAGAGTATCAACGGTGTGGAGAACATGACCTACATGACGTCGTCGGCATCCAATGCCGGTTCGGCGAGCATCCAAATCTATTTTCGTCAGGGAACCAATGCCGACATGTGTGCGGTGAACGTGCAGAACCGTGTGAGCCAGGCGCAGGCGTTGCTGCCTGCCGAGGTGACGCGCGTCGGTGTGACCGTCATGAAGCGCCAGACCTCGCAGGTCATCATGTACACGCTGACCTCCGACGGTCGCTATGACGACGAGTTCCTGACCAACTATGCCAACATCAACATCGTGCCGGCGCTGAAGCGTATCCAGGGTGTGGGTGACGTGCAGTCGCCCGGTATGAAAACCTATTCGATGCGTATCTGGCTGAAGCCCGAGGTGATGAAGCAGTATGGCTTGATGCCGACCGACATCACCGGTGCACTGGCAGAGCAGAACGTCGAGGCGGCTCCCGGCGCGTTCGGTGAGCAGAGCAACGTGGCGTTCGAATATACCATGCGTTACCGCGGACGACTGAAGACCGCCGAGGAGTTCGGCAACATCATCATCAGCAGCGACCAGAGCGGTCAGACGCTGAAACTGAAGGATGTGGCGAAGATAGAACTGGGCGGATTGCAGTACAGCGTGTCCATGAAGAACAACAACAAGCCCTCAGTGATGGGTATGGTGCAGCAGATTGCCGGTTCGAACGCGACACAGATTGCCAGCGAAGTGAAGAAAGAGTTGGAGAATCAAGCCAAGAACTTCCCGCCGGGCATGGTCTATAAAATCAATTACGACGTGACCGAATTCCTCTTCGCATCTATCGAGGAGGTGGTGAAGACGCTGTTCATCACGCTGTTGCTCGTATTCCTCGTGGTGTATGTGTTCCTGCAGGACATCCGTTCGACGTTGATTCCGATGATTGCCGTGCCGGTATCGCTCATCGGTACGTTCTTCTTCCTGAGCATTTTCGGCTTCTCCATCAACCTGCTCACGCTCTCGGCATTGCTTCTGGCGATTGCCATTGTGGTGGACGACGCCATTGTGGTGGTCGAAGCCGTGCATGCCAAGCTCGATATGGGCTATAAGAGTGCACTGACGGCAAGTATCGACGCGATGAATGAGATTTCTGGTGCGATTATTTCCATCACGCTCGTGATGGCATCGGTGTTCATCCCGGTGTCGTTCATCGGCGGAACGTCCGGAACGTTCTACAGGGAGTTTGGTGTGACCATGGCGGTGAGCATCTTCATCTCAGCTCTGAACGCCCTGACGCTGTCTCCGGCACTTTGTGCCATCTTCCTGAAACCGAAGAACGAGGACGGGACGGAGCGCAAGATGAGCCGCGTGGAGCGATTCCACACCGCTTTCAACACCTCTTATGAGAAGATACAAGGCAAGTATAAGAAGAGCGTGGAGAAGCTCGTGCGCAAGCCGATGGCTATCGGCATCGCCGTATTGATAGGTATCGTTGCCCTGGTGGTTACGATGAAAACGACGAAGACCGGTCTGGTGCCCGACGAAGACACGGGAACACTGTTCTGTATGGTCAGCATGCCGCCTGCAACCAGCGTGGCACGCACCCAGGAGATTATCGACCAGGTGGACTCGATGCTGGCTTCGAACCCAGCCATTCAGAGTCGCGAGCAGTTGCAAGGCTATAACTTTATTGCCGGTGCCGGTTCAGACCAGGCGACGTTCATCATCAAACTCAAACCCTTCTCCGAGCGCAAACCGGAGATATCCAGTTTCAAAGACTGGCTGATGTCGTGGGTCATCAATCCGATGGACGCCAACATGGTGCTGGGTATGATTTATAAACAGGCAGCCCAGATAAAGGATGCGCAGATTCTGGCGTTTGCCCCGCCGATGGTGCAGGGCTACTCGCTGTCGAACGGTCTGAGCATCGTGATGGAAGACAAGACCGGCGGCGACCTGACCAAGTTCTATAACATCACCATGCAGTATCTGGCAGAGCTGAACAAGCGTCCGGAGATTCAGATGGCGATGACCTCTTACAACCCGAACTATCCGCAGTATATGATTGACGTGGATGTGGCAAAGTGTAAGCAATCGGGCATCTCGCCCTCCTTGGTGCTTACCACGCTGCAGGGATATTACGGAGGTCTGTATGCTTCGAACTTCAACGCCTATGGTAAGCTCTACCGTGTGATGGTGCAGGGCGACCCCGAAAGTCGGAAGACTCCTGAAGGGTTGAACAGTATCTATGTGCGCACGCCGCATGGCATGGCTCCTATCAATGAGTTCTGCTCCATGAAGCGCGTGTATGGTCCTGCCAACATCAACCGCTTCAACCTCTTCACCAGTATCAACGTGACGGCTACCGTCAACAGCGGCTATTCTACGGGTGAGGCTATCAAGGCGGTGGAAGAAGTGGCACAGGAGATGCTGCCGCAAGGATATACCTATGAGTTCTCCGGTCTGACCCGTGAGGAAGCCAGCTCGACGAACTCGACGGCATTGATTTTCGTGCTCTGCTTCATTTTCATCTACCTGATTCTCTCAGCGCAGTATGAAAGTTACATTCTGCCCTTGTCGGTGGTTCTCTCCGTACCGTTCGGACTGGCAGGGGCCTTCCTGTTCACGCAGTTGTTCGGTCATGCCAACGACATCTACATGCAGATTTCGCTGATTATGCTGATTGGTTTGTTGGCGAAGAATGCCATCCTGATTGTGCAGTTCGCTTTGGAACGCCGCCAGACGGGTATGGCAATCTTATGGTCGGCAGTGCTCGGAGCTGCAGCCCGTCTGCGTCCGATTCTGATGACCTCGCTCGCAATGGTGATCGGTCTGCTCCCGATGATGTTTGCTTCGGGTGTGGGCAAGAACGGAAACCAGACGCTCGGTGCCGCCGCCGTCGGTGGTATGTTGATAGGTACGATCTGTCAGGTATTTGTAGTGCCCGCATTGTTTGTCATCTTTCAGTCCCTGCAGGAGAAGTTCACACCGTTGAAATTCGATGAGGAAGAAGATGCCGACCTGGCTGGCGAACTGGAGCAGTATGCAAGTGGTCGTCCCGTAGATTATAAACTGGAGGAATAAGCTATGATGAAGAAAAAGAATATCCTACTGATTGGGCTTGCGGCATTGACCGTTGTCAGTTGTAAAAGCCTGTACGGAACCTATGAGCGTCCGGATGTGAAGACGACAGGTTTGATTCGTGACGCAGTATCCGTTTCCGATACGCTGCTGGCTACCGACACGTTGAGTTTCGGTAACCTGCCGTGGCGCAGTGTGTTCACCGACCCGCTGCTGCAACGCCATATTGAGACGGCGCTTGGAAACAACGTCAATATGCTCAATGCTGCACTCAACGTGAAGATGGTGGAGGCACAGCTGAAGGCAGCCAAACTGGCGTTCCTTCCGCAGTTCACCTTCACACCGCAGGGAACCATAGCCTCGTGGGACGGCGGCAAGGCATCGAAGACCTATCAGTTGCCAATCGCTGCCAGCTGGAATGTCGATTTGTTCGGCAATCTGCTTTCGCAAAAGCGTTCGGCACAAATGGCGCTCCTGCAGACAAAAGATTATCAGACCGTTGTGCAATGCAATATCATCTCGAATGTTGCCAACATGTACTACACCCTTCTGATGCTCGACAGTCAGCTCAATATATTGGGCGACATGACAAGGCTGACGAAAGATACGTGGGACTTGATGAAGCTGCAGATGGAACTGGGACGTGCCCGCTCGACGAGTGTGCAGAGTGCGGAAGCGAACTACTATTCCGTTCAGGCACAGACTGCAGAGATGAAACGGCAGATACGCGAAGTGGAAAACTCACTTTCGCTGCTCCTCGGACAGCCGGCACAACAAATTCCGCGCGGAAAGCTTGAGGAACAGTCGCTGCCGAGCGAGTTCTCTACGGGAGTGGGCATCCAACTCCTTGCCAACCGTGCTGACGTGCATGCGGCGGAGATGAATCTGGCACAGTGTTTCTACAACGTGCAGACAGCCCGTTCGCGCTTCTATCCGAGTCTGACGATTTCACCCTCAGGTACGTTTACCAACAGTGCAGGAGGCGGAGTCGTCAATCCTGGAAAATGGTTGCTCTCGGCTGTTGGAAGCTTGGTACAGCCTATCTTTATGAAAGGACAGCTGACGGCAGGGCTGCGTGTGGCAGAAGCTCAATACGAGCAGGCTTACAACACTTGGCAGAATACTGTTTTGCAAGCGGGCAGTGAGGTGTCGAACGCTCTTGTGCTATACAATTCGTCGAACGAAAAGAGTGCGTTGGAAACCCAGCAGATAGACGTGCTGAAGAAGAATGTGGAGCACACACAGTTGCTCTTCAAGAGTTCCGGCAGCAGCTATCTGGAAGTGATTACGGCTCAGCAGAGTCTTCTCAATGCGCAGTTGTCGAAAATCACCGATGACTTCCATAAGATGCAGGCGGTGGTGAATCTCTATCAGGCATTGGGTGGAGGTGCTAAATGAATTGATAAACGATAATAGAAAGTAATTATGGCAAGTGAAATAAGTGCAAGAGCAGAAATCGCCCCGAGAGCGAAAATCGGCGAGAACTGCAAGATATTTCCTTTCGCATATATCGAGGGAGATGTGGAAATTGGTGACAACTGCATCATCTTTCCGTTCGTAAGCATCCTGAATGGCACGCGAATGGGGAGTGGTAACAAGGTGCATCAGGGCTCTGTTGTCGGTGCCCTGCCACAGGATTTCAACTTCCGCGGAGAAAAAACCGAGTGTATCATCGGTAACAATAATATCATCCGCGAGAATGTGGTCATCAACCGTGCCACGCATGCTGGCGGTCAAACCGTGATTGGCAATGACAATGTCCTGATGGAAGGTGCGCATATTTCCCATGACACCAAGGTGGGCAATGCGTGTGTATTCGGTTACGGTACGAAGATTGCCGGGGATTGTCTGATTGATAATGGTGTGATTTTCTCGTCCAGCGTCATAGAGAATGCCGGTTCACGGGTGGGAGAAGGTGCCATGATACAGGCAGGCACCACTTTCTCGAAGGACGTTCCTCCTTATGCCATCGTGAAGAGTAATGCTACTTATGGCGGAGTGAACACTGTGATGTGCAAGAACTACGGGATAGACGAAAAAGTGCAGAAGCATATTGCTAATGCTTATCGCCTGATGTTCAACGGACAAATCAGCGTGTTCGATGCGCTTAACCAGATTAAGGAACAGATTCCTGACAGTGAGGAAATCCGCAAGGTGATTTCCTTTATCAGTGGAACGGAAAAAGGTCTTATAGGAAAAATGTAGAGGCTTCGTGCTTTTTTACATTTTGTGGTGGGAAGGGCTGGCTGTTTCGGTCAGCCCTTCTGTGTTTTCTTTTTCTGCTATTTTTATTTATAATGTCCGCGCTTTTCCGAAAATAATCAGTATATTTGCAGAAAATTGAAGATTGAAACGAAAAAAAAGAGTGCATGAGTACAAGTGATAGTGTCGTGATTATTCCGACGTATAATGAGAAAGAGAATATCGAGAAGATTATCCGTGCCGTTTTCGGTCTGGAGAAGGTTTTTCATATTCTTATTGTGGATGACGGTAGTCCTGATGGAACGGCAGGGATTGTCCGACGGCTCATGGCTGAATCTTTTCCCGATCGCCTCTTTATCATCGAGCGAGAGGGAAAGCAGGGTTTGGGAACGGCGTATATTACTGGTTTCAGATGGGCATTAGAGCATGGTTATGACTATGTTTTCGAGATGGATGCCGACTTTTCTCATGACCCGAATGATTTGCCTCGTCTTTATGATGCTTGTGCGAAAGAGGGGTATGATGTGGCTATCGGTTCGCGCTATGTGAGTGGTGTGAATGTTGTGAACTGGCCTATCGGTCGTGTTTTGATGAGCTATTTTGCTTCGAAGTATGTGCGTTTGGTGACCGGTTTCAAGATTCACGACACGACGGCGGGCTTCAAGTGCTATCGTCGCCGTGTGTTGGAAACGATAGAGCTCGACAAGATTCGCTTCAAAGGCTATGCTTTCCAGATAGAGATGAAGTACACCGCCTATAAGATTGGTTTCCGCATCAAGGAAGTTCCAGTGGTGTTTGTCAACCGCCGGGAAGGTGTGAGCAAGATGTCGGGAGGCATTTTCGGCGAGGCGTTTTTCGGTGTGATGCGTCTCCGTTGGGACGGTTGGTTCCGTAAGTATCCGAAGATGCTCGAAGCGTAAGTGTTGTAGCGATGACCATCAACGATCTTTTGTCGTCCTATGCAGCCTCGCAGCAGGCTGTTGGACTGGTTAAATCCTTAGAGAAAAAGTCAATAAAGACCATGTTTCTGGAGGGGCTCATTGCCTCTTCGGCACCCTTGTTGTTTGCAAGCATTTTTAAGAAATGCAGACAGCCGTTTCTTTTCATTCTCCAAGATGCGGAGGAGGCGGGCTATTTCTATCATGACCTGACGCAGTTGTTGGGCAATGAGCAGGTGCTGTATTTCCCTTCGTCTTATCGCCGTGCATTCAAGTATGGTCATCGCGATGCCGCCAATGAAATATTGCGAACGGAGGTGTTGGCTCGGCTTGCTGCGTTGAAGGCGTCAGAGGGGATGCCCCTCTTTGTGGTTACCTCTCCCGAAGGGCTCTGTGAGCGTGTGGTGGGGAAGCGTCAGATGGACGATTCGCGCTTGTCTCTGCATGTCGGTCAGCAGACGGGCTTGATGGATGTGGAGAATCGGTTGCGTGAACTTGGTTTCTCAGAGGTGGACTATGTCTATGAGCCGGGTCAGTTTGCTGTTCGTGGAAGTATTGTTGATGTTTATTCTTTTTCGAGCGAATATCCATTCCGTATAGACTTTTTCGGTGACGAGATAGACACAATCCGTACGTTCGGGGTGGAAGACCAGCTGTCGAAAGAGCGGAAGGAGCGGATAGAGATAGTGCCCGAATTGGCTGTGATGGTCAGTGAGCGCGTGCCTTTCATGCGTTTCTTGCCGAAGGAGACGGTCGTGGTGTTGAAAGACTTTGTGTATGTGCACGACACGATAGAGCAGATATATCAGGATGGTATATCTTCGCAGGTGCTGACCGAGCGCATGGACGAATTGCCGGAGATGGAGCGGAAGGAGCTGATGGAGGCGATGCGCCGTGAGAACAGTTTGCTCTCTGGGATGCAGTTTTCCGAGGAGATGGTGTCTTTTCGCCGTATAGAGTTCGGACATCAGCCGACGGGTGTTCCGCAGGCAACCCTCAGGTTTGATATCGTTGCGCAGCCGTTGTTTCATAAAAACATGGAACTTCTTCGGCAGACGCTCAACGAAGAGCTTCTTGAAAAGGGCTATACGATTTGTCTTCTGACGGACCAGGCGAAACAGGCACAGCGTCTGCGAGACATTCTCGGTGATGACCTTCCTTTTCAACCGCTGGAAAAGACGCTGCATGAAGGGTTTATCGACCGGACATTGCGCCTGTGTCTGTTTACGGACCATCAGATTTTCGACCGCTATCACAAATATAGTCTGCGTTCAGATGCTGCCCGTTCGGGCAAGATGGCGCTTACGATGAAAGAGTTGCAGGAAATAGAACTGGGTGACTTTTTGGTACACGTGGACTATGGTGTCGGTAAGTTCGGCGGTTTAGTGCGCATTCCTATTCCCGCATCGGCAGGAAGCGGAAAGGAAGGGGGCTATCAGGAAGTGATTCGCTTGGTGTTCCAGCGTGGCGATATTGCCGACGTCTCCATCCATTCATTATATAAGATATCGAAATACCGCCGCAGTGATACAGGCGAACCGCCCCGACTCTCCACGCTCGGAACAGGGGCATGGGAGCGGATGAAGGAGCGCACCAAGCAGCGTATCAAGGATATTGCACGCGATTTGATTAAGCTCTATGCCCGACGGCAGCATGAGAAAGGTTTTTCCTTCAGTGCCGACTCGTTCATGCAGCACGAACTGGAAGCCGGCTTCCTTTATGAAGACACGCCCGACCAGTTGAAGGCAACGGCAGAGGTAAAGGCGGATATGGAGAGTGTTCGCCCGATGGACAGGCTGATATGCGGCGATGTGGGGTTTGGAAAAACAGAGGTGGCAGTCAGGGCAGCATTCAAAGCCGCTTGCGATTCCAAGCAGGTGGCAGTGCTTGTGCCGACTACCGTACTTTGTTTCCAGCATTTCCAGACATTCAGCGAGCGCCTGAAAGGTTTTCCCGTCAGGCTGGATTATCTCTCGAGGGCGCGTTCTGCCAAGCAGACAAAACAACTGCTCCAGGATTTGAAGGAAGGAAAGATAGACATACTGGTCGGAACACATAAACTCATCGGGAAATCCGTGGAGTGGAAAGACCTCGGACTGCTCATCATCGACGAAGAACAGAAATTCGGTGTGGCGGTAAAGGAGAAACTCCGCAAGATGAAGACGAATATCGATACACTGACGCTGACCGCAACACCGATACCGCGAACGCTGCAGTTCTCACTGATGGGGGCACGCGACATGAGTATCATGCGCACACCGCCACCCAACCGATATCCTATCTATACCGAACTGGCGACCTACGGGCATGAGGTGATTGCTGATGCCGTCAACTTCGAGATGAGTAGAAACGGACAGGTGTTCTTCGTCAGCGCACGCATCAATACGCTCCAGGAAATAGAGCAAACGATACGGAAATACGTGCCCGATTGTCGGATAGCCATCGGGCATGGACAGATGAAGCCGGAACAGTTGGAGAAAATTATTCTTGGTTTTATCAATTACGACTACGATGTGTTGCTTTCTACGACCATCGTGGAAAACGGCATTGACATACCCAATGCGAATACCATCATTATCAACGATGCGCACCGGTTCGGACTGTCCGACCTGCATCAGATGCGGGGAAGGGTGGGGCGCAGCAACCGAAAAGCATTCTGCTACTTGTTGGCACCACCGAAGTCTCTTTTAAAGCCCGAAGCTCGTCGTCGGCTTGAGGCGTTGGAAACGTTCTCGGAGCTTGGCAGCGGATTCAATCTCGCCATGCAAGACCTTGACCTGCGTGGCGCAGGCAATTTGCTCGGTGCAGAACAGAGCGGATTCATGGAGGATTTGGGCTATGAGACGTATCAGAAAATTCTCAATCAGGCGGTTACGGAACTGAAGAATGAAGAGTTCGGAAGCCTTTACGCGGAGGAGATAGCGCAGGGAAGGGATGTGAAAGGTGATGAGTTCGTGGACGATTGTAGTGTGGAGAGTGATTTGGAGATGTATTTCCCGGATGATTACGTGCCGGGAAGCAATGAAAGAATATTGCTCTATCGTGAACTTGACAGTATTACTTCCGACGAAACGCTGAATGCCTATCGCAAGCGACTTGAAGACCGGTTCGGTCCGATGCCGGAAGAGGGAGAGGAACTTCTGCAGGTGGTGGCGTTGAGACGTCTTGGTCGCGGGCTTGGTGCCGAGAAAATCTTCCTTCGACAGGGTAGGATGAGTCTGCAGTTTGTCAGCAATGCTGCCAGTCCGTTCTATCAGAGTGCCGCGTTTGGAAAACTCTTGCAATATGTGGGCGTGAATCCCCGCCGCTGCAATCTGAAAGAGGTGAAGGGGCGTCGCTTGATGATTGTTGCCAATGTGGCGACGGTCAGTGAAGCTGTCGCCGTGCTGCGCGAGATAGAGGGGTGAACGCCGGTTCGTCTGCCTGAATAAGAAAAGAGGGTGTGTCAAAATAGGAATTCAGTCGTCCTACGGACGAGAAATCCAACAAATCTATACAAATCTAACAAATCAAAGTGCTGATATACAGAATGAAAGATTTTGGATAGATTTGTGAGATTTCTGCGCGAAGCGCACTTCCTCCATTTTGACACACCCTCTTTTTTGTATAGGCATGGCTACATGACTTTTGGAAGATTTTCCAGATTCTTCTGTATTTCGCTGTCGGGAATGTCGTAGTTGCGCAGGTCGCCGTTGAGATACTGGTCGTATGCGGTCATATCGATGAGCCCGTGTCCCGAAAGGTTGAAGAGGATAACTTTCTTTTCGCCCGTCTCCTTGCACTTCTTTGCTTCACGGATGGTCGCTGCAATGGCGTGACTGCTTTCCGGAGCAGGGATGATGCCCTCTGTGCGACTGAACAGGATGCCTGCTTCGAAACTCTCCAACTGTGGAATATCCACGGCGCTCATCATTCCGTCTTTGAGCAACTGGCTCACAATCACGCCGGCGCCATGGTAACGGAGACCGCCGGCATGGATATTTGCCGGACGAAAGTCGTGACCGAGCGTGTACATCGGCAGTAGTGGTGTATAACCGGCTTCGTCGCCAAAGTCATAGCGGAATTCTCCGCGGGTGAGTTTCGGGCAACTGTTGGGCTCGGCAGCAATGAACTTCGTCGTTCTGCCATCAAGAATGTTATGGCGCATGAATGGGAAGGCGATGCCTCCGAAATTGCTTCCTCCACCGAAACAGGCGATGACCGTGTCGGGATATTCGCCTGCCATCTCCATCTGCTTCTCTGCCTCCAGTCCGATGATGCTCTGATGCAGGGCGACGTGGTTAAGCACCGATCCGAGTGTGTATTTACAGTTCGGTGTCGTCGTGGCGAGTTCAATCGCCTCGCTGATGGCTGTGCCCAGTGAGCCGGAGTGCATCGGGTCGGCAGTGATGATGTCTTTTCCTGCCCGTGTTGACATAGATGGCGAACCGACCACTGCTGTTCCAAACGTACGCATGATGAGCGAGCGGTAGGGCTTTTGCTGCATGGAAATCTTCACTTGATAGACGGCGGCTTCCAGTCCGAACACCTTGGCGGCATAGCTGAGTGCCGTTCCCCATTGACCAGCTCCCGTTTCAGTCGTCACGTTGGTGACACCCTCTTTTTTGCAGTAATAGCATTGGGGCAGGGCGGAATTGATTTTGTGCGAGCCCAAAGGGTTGACACTCTCGTTTTTGAAATAGATATGTGCGGGTGTGTCGAGCGCCTTTTCGAGGGCGTAAGCGCGCACCAATGGGGTAGAGCGATAGTATTTGTATTTATCGAGCACTTCTTCAGGAATATCTATCCATGCATGCTCGGTGTCTAACTCCTGTTTGGAGCATTCTTCACTGAAAATGTGTGCCAAGTCTTCTACCGACAACGGTTCTTTCGTGGCTGGGTTGAGTGGTGGCAACGGTTTGTTGGGCATGTCTGCCGCAATGTTATACCACTGCGTGGGAATTTCGTTCTCTTGTAAGAGAAAACGTTTCTGTTGTTTCATTCTGTCAAGTTGTTTTAATAAATGTGCGAACAAAGGTAAAGCATTTTTTCTTGTCGCAAAATTTTTTCGCAAAAGATTTTTATATAATCGCCCGTTTTTTATAATTTTGCAGTGCTTATGAGCATTATACTTGCTGTTCTTATCTATTTTGGACTTTTGATGGCGGTCAGCCGACTGACATCTCGCCGTGCCGGAAACGCGGCTTTCTATCGTGGAGAACGTCGTTCGCCATGGTATATGGTGGCGTTTGGAATGGTTGGTGCTTCCATTTCCGGCGTTACATTCGTCTCGGTTCCGGGAATGGTGATGGCATCAGACATGACTTATCTTCAGACGTGCATCGGTTTTATCTTTGGTTATTTCGTCGTGGCATTTGTCCTGCTTCCCGTTTATTATAGACTGAACCTGACGACCATCTATACTTATCTGAAGAATCGGCTCGGCAAGCGCTCCTATAAAACGGGAGCAGCATTCTTCCTGTTGTCGAAAATGGCAGGAGCAGCAATTAAGTTCTATGTCGTGTGCATTCTGTTACAGCGCTTTGTGCTTGATGACATGGGTGTGCCCTTCCCTCTCACGGTTGTAATAATGGTGGCGCTGATATGGCTTTACACCCGACGTGGAGGCATTAAGACCCTGGTCTGGACGGACACGTTTCAGACATTGTGCATGCTGGCGGCGCTGACGTTGATTATCATCCACGTAATCAGTGCTTTGTCAATGACTCCCGCTGAGGCTGTGACAGCAGTTGCAGCAGATAGTCATAGCCGGATATTTGTGTTCGACGATTGGTTTTCCACACAGAATTTCTGGAAACAGTTCGTCAGCGGAATCTTCATTGTGGTCGTCATGACGGGACTTGACCAGGACATGATGCAAAAGAATCTGACGTGCAAGACGTTGCGTGAGGCGCAGAAAGATATGTGCACCTATGGTTTCGCCTTTGTTCCTGTGAATCTGCTGTTCTTGGGTTTGGGCGTACTGCTGCTCTTGTTGGCACAGAAAGAGGGGCTGGCCCTGCCAACCCGCGGCGACGAACTGCTACCGATGTTTGCTGCTACCGGGATGCTTGGCGAGGCGGTCGTGATATTCTTCTCGATAGGTGTTGTGGCGGCATCGTTTTCCAGTGCCGACTCAGCACTGACAGCCATGACTACCAGTTTTTGCGTGGACATCTGTGAGCGCGACAGCGATGAAACATTGCGTAAGCGGGTGCATCTGGCGATGGCGGTGGTTTTCATGCTGTTTATCATGACTTTCCGCATAGTGAACTCATCGAGCATGCTTGATGCGATTTATACGATTGTCGGCTATACCTACGGTCCGCTGCTCGGACTCTTTGCATTCGGTCTGCTCACCCGTCGTCCGGTCAACGACCGACTGGTGCCCTATATTGCTGTTGCAGCACCTGTCATTTGCTTCTTGATTGACAGTGCCACGAAAGCATGGTGGGGCTATCAGTTTGGTTATGAGTTGCTGTTGTTGAACGGGTTGCTGACGTTCGTCGGGTTATTCCTATCGGGATTGATGCATAAGAAAAGCGGTATCTGCTGATAAAACAGATACCGCTTTTTTCTTATCTCTCAAGCAAGTTAGAGCCTCCCCCAGTGGGGGGAGGTTGGAGGGGGCTCCTCTATACTCTTATCAAATATATTTTCAACCGAGTTTCTCTCAAGCAAGTTAGAGCCTCCCCTAGTGGGGGGAGGTTGGAGGGGGCTCCTCTATACTCTTATCAAATATATTTTCAACCGAGTTTTTCTCAAGCAAGTTAGAAGCCTCCCCTAGTGGGGGGAGGTTGGAGGGGGCTTCCTCTACAAAGTTTGCAGGTATCGCTCTGCTTCGAGTGCCGCCTTGCAACCGCTGCCGGCAGCAACAATAGCCTGCCGGTAGTGCGGGTCGGCACAGTCGCCGGCGGCAAACACACCGGGAATATTGGTGCGTGGTGTGTCGCCCTGCGTCTTGATGTAGCCCGTCTCGTCCAACTCCAGCCACTCCTTGAAAATCTCGGTGTTCGGTTGATGTCCGATGGCCAGGAAGAAACCGTCGATGGGCAGGTCGTAGCGCTCTTCGTCTGCCTCGCCTTTTCGCTTAACGAGGTGAGCACCTTCGACACCGTTTTCTCCATAGAGTCCCAGCGTGTTGTGTTCATAGAGAATCTCAATCTTCTCATTGCTTTCAACGCGCTTCTTCATGATGTCTGACGCACGAAGGTAGGGCTTGCGCACAATCATATACACCTTTGAACAGAGTTGTGCCAGATACGTGGCTTCCTCACAAGCAGTGTCACCGCCACCGACCACGGCAACGACTTTCTTGCGATAGAAGAAACCGTCGCAGGTGGCACAGGCGCTGACACCCTGACCGTTGTATTTCTTTTCGTCGTCCAGCCCCAGATATTTGGCACTGGCACCGGTAGCGATGATGACCGTGTCGGCTTCGAGTTCGTCATTGCGGTCGGTCGTCAGCCGATAGGGACGTTTCGAGAAGTCGGCTTTCACGATGATGCCGTCGCGAATATCGGCACCGAAACGCTCCGCCTGCTGACGAAACTCCATCATCATCTGGTTGGCATCCACCCCTTCGGGATAGCCGGGGAAGTTCTCAACGATGGTTGTCTGCGTCAGTTGACCACCCATCTGCAGTCCGCAATAGAGTACGGGATTGATGTTGGCGCGTCCGGCGTAGATGGCAGCAGTGTAACCGGCAGGTCCGCTGCCGATTATCAAACATTTAACGTGTTCCATATAACTTCTTTGCTGGGGATTTTAAGCTTTCAGCAGTTCAACAATCTGCTTCTCGATATTCTCTATCTTCTCTGTCGGTTCGAAACGAGCAACGACCTGTCCCTTCTTGTTGACAAGGAATTTGGTGAAGTTCCATTTGATGTCTGATTTCTCCTTGTAGTCAGGGTCTTCTTTCGACAGCATGTCGTCGAGGATGTGAGCTATCGGATGTTCCATGTCCCAACCGGCGAAACCTTTTTGTTCTTTAAGGAATTTGAAGAGCGGGTCAGCATCCTCACCGTTCACTTTCACTTTCTTGAAGCGCGAGAATTTCGTCCCGAATGTCAGTTTGCAAAACTCGTGAATCGACTCGTCGGTGCCTGGTGCCTGCTGACCGAACTGGTTGCAGGGGAAGTCCAGCACCTCAAACCCTTCGGCATGATATTTCTCATACAGTTTTTCCAGTTCGTCATATTGCGGAGTGAATCCACATTTCGTGGCGGTATTAACGATGAGTACAACTTCGTTTGCGTATGCTCTGAGCGATACGTCTTGTCCTTTTCTGTCCTTGACAGAGAATTCATAAATCGTTTTCATTTCTCGATATCTGTTATTACGTTAATAATCTTTCTGCAAAGATAGGAATTCTTTTTCAAATAACACTTTTCCTCCACAGAATTATTCAGGGAGCGTATTTCCCACCTTGACGAGATGCTCTTCGTGAATCAGTCTGCCTTCGCTGGTCACTCCTTCAACGATGATGCGGCATTCGCCGG
Organism: Prevotella sp. Rep29; assembly: GCF_019551475.1. Taxonomy (NCBI): domain Bacteria; kingdom Pseudomonadati; phylum Bacteroidota; class Bacteroidia; order Bacteroidales; family Prevotellaceae; genus Prevotella; species Prevotella sp. Rep29. Next base: position 2,201,082 of record NZ_CP047159.1, on the reverse strand, counting down.
GAATCTCTGAGGCGACGAACTCCAGTGTGTCGCTCGTGATGTTGGGATTCCAGTAGAGGGTCTTTCTCATGCCTGACGGGTGGTGGAAAGGCATGTCTCGCTGGAAGCCTAATGGGGTCACCTTCTTCTGATTGACCTTCTCCACTTGTTCGGTCGCATATACTCCGTTTTTGGTGGTGATGGACACGACACCGCTACCGCCGCGTGCGCCCCACAGGACCGTGGAACCGGTCTTGAAGACATCCACGCGTGCCACGTCCTGCATCTGTATGTTGTCCAAGTCGTAGTCTGCATCCATGAGCACTCCGTCGATGGCGAAAACGATGGGGTTGTCGCCGTAGATGCTGGTGCTGGCACGGAGGTAGAACTGTCCGTCGTGTTGGAATATGCCGGGAATCCGTCGGAGTAGTTCGTGCAGGCAGGTGACGCCAAACTCCTCTATCTGGTGCAGTCCGAACGAGAAGTCGGACGCCCGTGCATAGGCATCTCCTTCGCTGGCGGAATTGCGGAGGATGCCCTTTACCTCTACGCTCTCGAGGAAGATGCCGTCGTTGTAGAGCATCATCAGCGAGTCGAGCGAAATGTCTTCGTGTTCGTGGGCTTTGTATGGTTCGTCGTCCTTGTGGGCTGTTGCCGGGAATTCGGGGAACACTTGGTCTTTTACTTGCAGTTCGATGCGCTCGTTGCCTTTCTCCGTCTCGGCTTTCAGGACGAAAGTCGTGTTTTCGGGTGAGTCGATGCCGGTGAAGGTAAACAATCCGTGCTCGTCGGTATTGGTGATAGCGAATCTGCCGGTCTGCGGGGAGATGAGTGTGACGACAGCTTTCTTGACGGGCTTCTTGAAGATTAGCGTGCGCACCTTGCCTGAGAGTGTCTGTGAACTTTCGGGAGTGAGCGTCGGTTGTCTGAGTTTTCCTTTCGCCACTTCTCCGATGTCATATCGTTCCCACGCCTGATTGGCGATGAGCGTGTCAGTCGTTTCGGGATGGTCGTAGTGCCATTCCGGGCGTCCGATGCCGTTTTTCACGTCGCTGGCGAGCAGCAGATGCGCGAGAATCGACGAAGGGCGATGCCCTTTGGTCGTGATGGGACCGGTGACGGAGATGGAGAGATCTGCCCGTTCGCCCTCCCTCAGTTGGGGGGCTTCCAGTTTCAGTCTGACTTGCTCCGTCGTTCGGTAGTTGTCTTTGTCTGTTGAGAGTGTGAGTTGACAGCGCTCCGCATCGTTTTTGCTAAACAGCTGGCGCTGGGCGAGGAGGTTCCATTTCGTGTCGAACAACAGGAGCGAAACCACTCCGGCGGGAAGTGAGTCGCGGTGCAGCACGATTGTCTGTGAGCTGTTCATCTTTCGGGTGAGGAAAGGGTATCCGCGGCAGTGAGCCAGCAGGTAGAACTCCTTGTGGTGGAGGCTCCGGTCGATGCGGATTTTGATGTTCTCACCCTGTCGCTCGTAGTGAATCTTCTGTGGGATGTGCTTGTTTGCAGATGGCGAGCCGCCCGCTTTTCCTTTCTTGTCAGCCTTCGTCTTCCCTGTGACGTAGATGCTTTTCATGTCTTCATAGCCTTTCAGCTCGGTCATCATCTCCGTGTAGGCGCGGAGGTGGTATTTCCCGCTGACAGCCGTAGTGGGTATATCAACAAATCCGGCATATATGCCCTCGCGGTTCATCAGTTTCACGCGGTTGACGGTCAGTCCCTCATCGTCCGTCAGTTCCACATACACGTAGTGGCTTTCCTCCGTCGGCTCGTGTGTCAGGGCGTTCACGATATAGACCTTTACCCATATCCTGTCGCCCGGTGCATAGTCGGAAGCGTCTGTGTGCATATAGGTTTTCTCCTGCGGGAAAAGCCTGATTTGCTGCACAATGCGGTCAATGACCGTTGCCGGCTCCTGGGCAAGGGCAGGCATATTTGCCAGAAAGGCAAACAGCAGGACGGTCTTAATGGCTCTTGTTGCGTTCATCTTGTTTGGACAAAGTTACAAATATTCGTTTGTTTTGCCAAGCGTGTTGTCGCTTTTTTTCGTGTTCTTTACCAAAATGGGGTATTCCTTCGCAACTTTTTTGACCATTCTTTTCATGGCGGACGCTGACATTTCCTTCCATTTCCGATTGCATAAATATGCATTCGATGAGAAAAAGGGTGGTGTTTTGTAATGTTTTGGAAATCAAGTGGTTAAGTATGGGTTTTCAAAAGTGCCACTTTTGGCTTCTAAAAGTGGCACTTTTAGAGGCTAAAAGTTCCCCTTTTGCATCCTAAAAGTGGCACTTTTGGAAAACAAGAGTTGACCCCTTGCTTTTTTTGTATAGATATACGGTGATTCTGTATATATATACATTCCCGCTCTTCCCGGAAAAATGTGTTTTTGTCACGCCCATTAGACTGATGAAAATCTGGTTTTTTGCAGTGCCTTTTTGTCGGTATGGTCAGCCATTTCGCCGTCTCTCCCGTCATCAATAGGGGAATTCCTACTGAAAAATATGGAATTTACTTTTTGGAGATTCTTATAAAAGCATTATTTTTGCATCAGAAATAATCAATAACACGATAAATTATGAAACGATTTACTACAACCTGGACCCTCGTACTCATGGCAGTACTGTCCTTTTCCCTGATGAGTTGTCAGAACGACGACGAACGCTTGGCTTATTATCTGGATGGGGTGTGGCAAGGAAACATCACTACAGATAGTCAGGATTATAGCACCACAATTGAGTTTTTCCAAGACGGCTATTATGCCACCTCTGGATATGGTTATGAAACATCCAAAGGTTGGTCGTATGGACATACTACTCGTACATATTTCGAGTGGTGGGTACAAGATAGAACCATTATTCTCCACTACTCCGATTCGCATCGATACATTGTGATGGACTGTAATTGGCTCCCGGGGACAGACCGCCTCGGTGAAGTGATAGAGGGCTATTTCGTTGATTATGACACAGGGTATGACCTCGCAAGATTCTACCTGCGCAAGGTGTATAACAATGACAACTATTATTATGCGAAGGAAAACCATCATACCGAAGACGACAAATAACTACGGTCGGGAATGAAAAAGCGGGCGGCAGATTCACTCATCTGCCGCCCGCTTTATATATAATAATGTGTATTACTTCTTTTTCTTACTGCTCGGATTCATGTAGCGTTCGCCTGTCTGCTCGGCGATGGCACGCTTCACATACTCCGGATATTCCAGTCGCTTCACTTTCTCGCCGCGTCCGTATTGGTTGCGCAGGAACACGCCGTCTTTCTCAGGCTTCTCTGCCATGTCGTTGTATTTCACAATGAGGAAGAACGCCAGTTTCTGCCAGCGCGCGAGCATCTCCTGTGCCTTGTCCACAGAATAGGAAGTCAGGTATTCGATGGCTTCGTTGCGATTGGTCTTCAGCAGTGCCTGTGCCTTTGCCTCCACCGCAGGGAGTGCTACCTGATAGCTGTTGTCTAAGGAGTCGCGCACCTGTTTCAGGTCTTTGAACATGATGCCGTAGCGGGCATAGACCATGTTGGCAACCCAGTTGGACACCCAGAAGGCGTTGTCCATGGAGAACGTCACGTCGTCGGCACCGTTGATGTCGTAGCAGGGCGCCGTGCGTGTAGCGCAGCAATAGAATGGCGTCTGTGCCACCATGTTGGCTTCGTCGTTTCCGAACCAGATGATGCCGCCAATCTCGCGGGGCAGCCATGAGCGCATCTGGGTCACCCATGAGAAGGCTGACTGCGGAGAGGCGATATAGCGCTCGTTGAAATATTTCTTTCCTTTGTACGTGAATCCGATGCCCTGCGGGTAGGGGGAGTTGGTCAGACCGCGCGTAATGTCGTCGCCGTGCTCCAGCTGCGTACCCTCATAGTGGTCGCGCATGGCTGCTTGAACGTCCTGCAAAGTCAGCTTCTTGTCGGGCACAACCCATATCGGCATGTCTTCCCATGTGTCTTCCTCGCCTAAAATATAAGGAAGGTATTTCTCCATTCCCTTGCAATGGCGGTTGTAAAAACTCCATACACGGGCATCACACATACGTCTGCCGCTGAATCCAGGTTTATTGTACGCATCGCGGAAGCTGAACTCGCTGTCCTTGCCACTGAAACGACCAGACTCACGGGCATACTTGATGACATCCTTGTGGTACATCACATTCTTCTTGTCTTTCATATTGAAACGTGTGATGCGGCTTTCGTTGGCATGTGCGCAAATGGCATTGTCGGGAATACGGACAGCCACCCATACCGCCTTGCCTGAACCAGGACCTTGACTAACCACTTCCAACAGCCATGCTTCGTTGGGGTCGCAGACGGAGAACGATTCTCCCTGACTGCTGTAGCCGTATTTCTCCACGAGGTCGGTCATCACTTTGATGGCTTCGCGGGCGGTCTTTGCGCGCTGTAGTGCAAGCAGCATCATCAGCGTGTGGTCCATCATGCCAGTGGAATCGACCAAACTTTTATCTACGTTGAACGTACTCTCGGCGATGCTGACCTGCCATTCGTTGATGTTGCCTACCACATTGTAGGTTTCTGCAGCCTCGGGAATGACACCTTTCGGCTTGCGCGAGTAACAACTGATGAGTTGCCGTTGTGTGCCTGGTGCGTATTTTGCTGCAGGATAGTGGGCAAGTCCGTAGAACAGCCCGTATGAGTCGCAGCAGTAAGTACAATAGACGGAGCCGTCGCTGCTCGCATCCTTACCAACCATGATGTTCGTACACGCTTTTGACAATATGGGGAATCCCATCATCAGCACGAACAATGAAATTGCAATCTTCTTCATATTTCAATAGTCTTAAGTGAAAAAATTAGTGGTTTTTGTCAGTTATATTTCCTGAATCGTTTCAGTACGTCGCATTTCGTGATATGTCCATCCATCTGCTTGGCGTGTTGAGCCGCGAATCTGCTGAGCTCATCCAGCGCAAGATACTGTCTGGATGTGCGGAGAGGAATATTGAACCAGGTGTGGGTCGCGTAGTCATATTCTTCTTTGATCCACGGGTCTAATGGGATAAACGACAAGGCGTAGAGGCTGTTTGCCCGCATTTGCACATTTCGGCTCTGCTTGCTGACTTTCAGATAGTCGATGGCTTTGCTCACGAAATCCATCTCTCCTGCGCGCACCGTGTCGTTGACGCTCTGCCCATAATGCGTGAGGTACCAGCATTCACCCAGATAAGATGCCTGGTAATAGCCCGTGGCAAGTTCGTAGGCAAGTTGTTCGCGCTTCTCACCCTTTGCCCGTTTGAACTGTTCTTCCTTCTTTATGATATCCTGACAGAACAGGAGTTTCTGATTGGAAGTGAGTGTCGCCAAGAACGGACCTTCCGTCTGCCCCTTCTCGCTTTCAGCCTGTTTGACGAACCATCGGGGCGTGGTGTATCTCCGATGTGCGAGATAATAACTGATGTTTTGTGCCTCCATAAAACTGAACGGAACCTTTTTCAAATAGGTCATCGCCTGTTTGAAATTGCCCTCAGCCATGTAACGAGTGCCGATGAAATCGTTGAAAAAGTCCTTGTTGGTGACAATCTGTCTCTTGAGGAATTTCTCCATTTCGCCCTTCGCACTCTTGCCGGTCCACTCGAAATATCTGACCAGTTCCTCTGCCCGCAACGTGTCCAGGTTGCAGTAGTACTCACTCCATGAGTAGTTGGGGTTCCAGCTGCTGCGCTCCTCAGGCGTTTCGGGCAGTCCATACAGCTTTTCGCGGTTGTCCATGACGGCAGTCAGTGCCGTAGCTACCTCCACTTTATTCTCCTTGTAGTATTTCGGGACAAGATTGTTGTACACCAAGCGTTCCAGCATGTCGGTATAGTGATTGCCCGAATAGCTGTCTTGAATGCCCTCTTCCTTGATTTTCGCAATCAGCCATTTCATTTCATTGACGATAAAGCGCTCATAGTTTGCATCCGTTTTGCTGCCTCTCACAGACGCTATGGCACGAATGGCGCGGGCGTTGTCCTTCATGCGCTGTGTGCCGTTCATCTTCATTGCCTCTTCCAGGCTCTTCATCGCTGCTTCCTGCTGTCCGCTGAGGTATTGCAGTTCGCCGACTGCAGCTTTCCAAAGGGCGGGCGACTGTGTCTTGCCACTGCGTACGACTTGGTTCGAAAACTCGATGAAATCGGCAATTTCTGCACGTTTTATGGGTCGGGCATCGATGGTTGAGAGCCAGTCCTCATCGCTGTCCATGGTCTCTTGTGCATTGTTGACGAAGTCTTGAATCAGGAAGTTCAGTATGGGCGAATTGGGATCTTCGTCATACACATTCTTGATGCCTGCCAAATTTCGGTGTTTGCGCATCGCCCACTTGATGCTGACCATGTCTCCCTGCTCGGCATAGATGTCGCATGCCTGTTTGCGTTTTCCCGTCCGCAGCAAAGCGCCGGCATAGATGTTCTGCATCATGTCGCGGTAAACGCTCTTGCGTAGTTTAGAGCCTTTGCTGTTCCAGAGGCTGATGTTTTCCTGATTCTGCCCGAGAACCATGTTGGCGCGCATCCGTAGCAGCAGCCACTGGTCAGCCAGCCGGGTGCCCTTATAGCTCTTGGATTGTTGAATCATCTTCTGGAGGTTGGTCTTGCGTTGCGCCAACTCAGCTTTGGTGGGATACGACCATGTTTCTTTCAGTTGGTCGCTAATCTCCAGATACTCATTCAGTTGGGTGAGATAGGCAACCATCTCTTTGTCGCCATTGTCGTTTGCAATCTGCATGATGCGGTCACCGTTCCACTGATAGTTGGTGACTTCGCCATTGCTGTATTGCTGCCAATAGGCATCCAGTTGGTTGGTGAACCGGTCGTTCATCGCTTCGCGACGGAACACGCTGAACATATAATAATTATATGTGGAGCGTTCAGAAAAGCAAGCCCAGGTGTCGGCAAAGAAAAAGACAGCACTTAGGCTAAGGATTAAAAATCTTTTCATAATGGTATCTTTTTATTCGTTCAATATTCTCGTTACTGATGTCAAAAAGCACGATTTCATCGTTGATTTCTGACTTTTCCTTTCCAATAGCCTCTTTGGTCTTCATGACCATTTCAAGGGTCGGCTCCCTGACGACGATGCTGTCACCTTCTGTCGTGGGCAACTCATCATCGCTGTGCATGATGCCCACATACTTCCCTCCTCTGAACAACACCCGCCACGCATACACCGGGTAAGCGGCAGCTAATGGCAAGCGATAAGCAGACAGCTTTCGCAGATACGGGGCGGCATCCTTGAGGTCAAGAATAGGGTGCTCACAGTCGAGGCGGGTCACATCGCCCGTGTTATACATCATCAGGATGCCTCGGTCAACAGGCGGTGGCGCTTCTCCTAACTGGTGGAGGCGGATTGTTGCCGAAAGGGCTATGCCCTGTTTTTTTGCCCGCTTCCTCAGTTTAGTGAGCAGATTCATATAGCGTTCGCGTGAGCGGGCAGTCCAGTCGCAATCAATCTGTAACTCGCGGAGCGGGCTGATGTCGTTTGTTTCACACATCTGGGTAACACGTTGCAAAATCAGCGAGTCCAGCTTGTCAATAGGCTGGTATAGGCAGTCGTTCACAATATAGACGACAGGAATAATTTCCACTCCGATGGGGGCGGGCGATGCAAAGCGGACTGTCGCATTGGGCATTACCTCACCTCGTTCGTTTACAACCACATCGAAGAAGCGCAGATACATCTTTTTAATCTTGTGCTCGTGTAAGAACGCTTCTTGCACGCTGTCATTCCTGAACGTCGTGCTCCAATAATACACGGCATTCGTCTTCACACGTTGCTCTGAACATGCGCAAAGGGCGAGTAGTGTTACGAACAGGAATGACAGTTTTGTTTTCATACGTTTGCAAAAATACAATAATTTAATGGAATATCAAAATAAATTCCCCTTGCATCAGGACACAGACAGGTACAGATAATCCCAAATGAGTTGAATGTCAACATTTTGCTCTTCAAATGGGGAGTCGTTAATGTGTAAAAACTGCAATAATGTGTAACGAAACGTGAAATTCCTTTCAAAAAAGAGTTGTTTTAGGGATAAAAAGAGGGTGAAATGTTAAAATCAATAGACAGATTATCCCAAAAACGCAAGAATGTAGGAAAGGTTGTCCCAATTAGAACAAAGTGTTTGTATAACCATCCTTTTTTATATATTTTTGCAATCAAATATTTCGAGAATTAGACATTATGTATTAATAACTTTATTTAAAATCTCTATGAAGAAAAGACTAACTATGATTGCGGTCAGCCTGTTCCTCTTAATGGGTACAGCTCTGGCTCAGACGAAGATCACAGGTACTGTCATTTCAGGTGATGACGGAGAACCGATTATCGGTGCTTCTGTCGTTGTTCAGGGAGCTACGGGTGCCGGTGCTATTACCGACATTGACGGACACTTCACGATTGACGTACCTGCTGGTAAGAAATTGGTAATCAGCTACATCGGTATGACGACACAGACCGTTACGCCGAAGGCTGGCATGGTGGTCACGTTGACTTCGGATGCCCAACTCGTTGAAGAAGTGGTCGTGACGGGTATGCAGAAGATGGACAAGCGTCTGTTCACGGGTTCTACGACGAAAGTGGACGCCAAGGAAGCAAAGATCGATGGTATGGCTGATATCAGCCGTTCGCTCGAAGGTCGTGCTGCCGGTGTGAGTGTGCAGAACGTGTCGGGTACTTTCGGTACAGCTCCGAAAATCCGCGTGCGTGGTGCCACTTCAATTTACGGTTCGTCGAAACCGCTGTGGGTGGTTGACGGTGTGATTCAGGAAGATGTCATCGACGTGGATGCCGACGCGCTGTCGTCTGGTGATGCCGAGACGTTGATTTCTTCTGCTATCGCAGGTCTGAACGCCGACGACATCGAGTCGTTCCAGATTCTGAAGGACGGTTCAGCTACTTCTATCTACGGTGCACGCGCCATGGCAGGTGTGATTGTTGTGACGACGAAGAAAGGTCAGGCAGGTACAGCCCGTATCAGCTATACGGGTGAATATACCTTGCGACTGATTCCGAGTTATTCGACATTCAACATCATGAACTCTCAGGACCAGATGTCTATCTATCAGGAGTTGCAGCAGAAGGGTTACTTGCTCTATGCCGGTACGGCGAACGCTTCTTCAAGCGGTGTATATGGTAAGATGTATGAGTTGTTGAGCCAATATGACGCTACGAGCGGTCAGTTTGGTCTTCCTAACACGCCAGAGGCAAAGGCTGCTTACCTGCGTGATGCGGAGTACCGCAACACCGACTGGTTCGACGAGTTGTTCAAGACTTCCATCATGCACAACCACTCTGTCAGCGTTTCTGCCGGTACGGACAAGGCTCAGTACTATGCTTCTCTGAGTGCAATGTTCGACCCGGGCTGGACACTTCAGAGCAAGGTGCAGCGTTACACAGCAAACATGAACTCTACGTTCAACATTTCGAAGAAGGTTTCTGTGAACCTCATCAGCAACGCTTCCTATCGTAAGCAGCGCGCTCCCGGAACGCTGGGTTCTTCTACCAACGTAGTAACCGGTGAAGTGTCTCGTGAGTTCGATATCAACCCGTATTCTTACGCGTTGAGTACCTCTCGTGCCCTTGACCCGCATACGTTCTACAAGCGTAACTATGCTCCGTTCAACATCCTTCATGAGTTGGACAACAACTACATGGACCTGAACGTGGCTGACATCCGTGTGCAGGCTCGTTTGAACTATAAGCCCATCACGAAAGTGGAACTGAGTGTGCTCGCAGCAGCGAAGTATTCAACAACCTCTCAAGAGCACTACATCAGAGATGACTCCAACCAGGCAATGGCATTCCGCGCAATGGATACAGCGACTATCCGCGACAGTAACTCCCGTCTCTATTCAGACCCGGACAATCAATATGCCCTGCCAGTGTCAGTGCTTCCTTATGGAGGTATCTTCAACCGCACCGACAACCGTATGTTCGGTTGGGATTTCCGTGCATCGGCACAGTATAACGATGTTTACAACGATATTCACATTGTCAACTTCTATGGTGGTCTGGAAACCAACTCTTACGACCGTCACTCTACTTGGTGGCGCGGTTGGGGTATGCAGTACAGCATGGGTGAAATTGCCAACTACGACTACCGCGTGTTCAAAATGGGACAGGAAGATGGTACAGACTATTATACCATGAGCAACCGCCACTCGCGCAGCGCAGCATTCTTTGCTAACGCCACCTATTCTTATAAAGGACGTTACACCATCAACGGAACCTATCGTTACGAAGGTACGAACGGTCTGGGTAAGGCGCGTAGCAGCCGCTGGATGCCGACATGGAACGTTTCTGCCGCATGGAATGCGCATGAGGAAACTTGGTTTGAGAAACTTCAACCTGCACTTTCTCACTTGACGCTGAAAGCCTCTTACTCGCTGACAGGTGACCGCCCGGCAGTGACCAACGCAGAGGCGATTATCCGCAGCACAACGCCGTGGCGTTATTCTACAAAAGACAGTGAGTCTGGTTTGTATGTGTCCAGCACAGCTAACCCCGACCTGACCTACGAGAAGAAGCACGAGCTGAACCTCGGTTTTGAGGCAGGATTCTTGAGAAACCGCATCAACTTCACCTTCGACTGGTACACCCGTAACAACTATGACCTCATCGGCCGTGGCGACGTGGATGGTACTGACGGTTCGTTGACTAAATATGCAAATATTGCTGAGATGAAGTCGAACGGTATCGAGCTCAGTCTCTCAACCACCAATATCAAGACGAAAGACTTCACCTGGACCTCCAGCTTCATCTATTCTCATACGCACAATAAAGTGACGAAGCTGAAGACAACAACCCGTATGTATGCCTTCCTGACCGGTAGCGGTTTTGCACGCGAGGGCTACCCCGTACGTGCACTGTTCTCCGTTCCGTTCATGGGTCTGAACTACGAAGGTCTGCCAACCTTCCTCAACGAAGATGGTGAGGTGACGGTGACAGGTCTGAACTTCCAGCTTACCGACCAAGACAAACTTGCTTTCTTGGATTATGAAGGTCCAACCGACCCGACAGATACCGGTTCGTTCGGTAACATCTTCAAGTACAAAGGCTTGACGCTGAATGTCTTTATGACCTATTCGTTCGGAAACGCCATCCGTCTGGATGCAGTGTTCAGACGCAGCTACAACGACTTGGTTTCTACACCGAAGGAGTTCCGCAACCGCTGGACAGTTCCTGGTGACGAAAACATTACAGATGTTCCTGTGATAGCTTCGCGCCGTCAGAACTGGAACAACACCAGCCTGAGCTATGCTTACAACGCTTACAACTACTCAAGCGTGCGCACGGCGAAGGGCGACTTCATCCGTATGAAGGAAATCTCTTTGGCTTACGACTTCCCGAAGACGCTGATACAGCCGCTCGGTCTGTACAACTGCTCACTGAAGTTGCAGGCTACGAACCTCTTCCTGATTTATGCTGACAAGAAACTGAACGGTCAGGATCCTGAGTTCTTCAACACTGGTGGTGTTGCCGCTCCTGTTCCCAAGCAGTTTACACTTACACTGAGATTAGGAATCTAAAAAACAGATACAGATATGAAAACAAGAAATATAATCTATTCCGCCCTATTGGCGGTTGCAGGACTGGCAATGACCTCATGCGACCACTTCCTCGACACGATGCCGGACAACCGTACGACCATCGACAATGAGGAGAAAGTGAAGGGAATTCTTGTTGGCGCATACCCGACTCACGAGTATGCAGTGTTGACAGAGTACTCGTCAGACAATGTGGATGAATTCAACAACACCCTCGGTTCCGGAAACAGATGGTTCATGGAACTGGGTCACTGGGAGGACATTACGGAAACCTTCAATGAGGGTCCAAACTCTTTGTGGACTGATTATTACAAAATGGCAGTGCATGCTAATTTCGCACTGCAGGGAATTGAAGACCTCGGTGGACCGACCACTACATTGTTGGAAGAATGCAAGGGTGAGGCGCTCGTGTGCCGTGCTTACGCACACTTCATGCTTGCCAATATCTTCTGTAAGGTGTATGCTCCAAAAACGGCAGGAACCGACCTGGGCGTTTACTATCAGTATGGGACTGCTACAAAAGTTGGTACGGTGAATGACCGTGGCAACTTGCAGGAAGTATATGAGAAGATTGAAGCCGACCTGTTGGAAGGACTTCCATTGTTGGGTGATTCTCATTACGATGTTCCGAAGTATCACTTCAACAAGAAAGCAGCCTACGCATTCGCTTCCCGTTTCTTCCTCTATTATGGTAAGTGGGAAGAGTGCATCAAGTATGCTAATCTTTGTTTAGGCGATGTGCCAAAGGCGATGTTGCGCGACTGGGTAACGTATGCAACCTATGAGAAGTCAAGGTATGGACGTCCGGTTCAATATGTGTCGTCAGACCACAATTGTAACCTGCTCCTGTCAGCTTGCTATTCGCGCCTCGGTTCAATGTTCACGAACTATAACAGCTACAAGCACTTCGCACACGGCTCATACATCAATGGTAATGAGACATTCGGTGCTACGCATATCTGGGGAACAGGAAATAGTTCTTACATTGACGGCGGAACGGGATACTATCCCGGTGGTGACGACATTGGTTACAACGTGGCATTCCGCTGCCCGAATCTGTTCCAATACACCGACCCTGTAGCAGGTATAGGTTATGCTCGTACCATCTTCCCGATGTTTGTTGCCGACGACTGCTTGTTGGAACGTGCTGAGGCTTACATCCACCTGAAGAACTACGACAAGGCTCTTGAAGACATGAATCTCTGGATGCGCAATGTGACAACATCAGATTTGGTGCTGACAACAGATACCATTCAGAAGTTCTACAATAAGGTCGGCTATTGCTATACGGAAACGCAAGAAGACCAGACGGGTATGGTTTCAACCATCAAGAAGCACCTGAATCCGAAGGGATTTGAGATTGATGCTGAGGGTAGCGTACAGGAGACCATGTTCCAGTGTCTGCTCAACATGCGCCGCATCGAGACCATGTTCCGCGGCAACCGTTGGTTCGACATCAAGCGCTTTGGTATCGAAATCAAGCGCCGTATGATGAGAAGCCATGTTCCCGGAACGCTGGTGGATGTGCTGACCTCTGACGATGAGCGTAAGGCGATTCAGATACCACAACAGGCACGTGATGCCGGTGTTACACCGAATCCGCGTTAAGTTATTACACTGTAACTATAATAATATAATGTGATATGAAAAAATATTTGATATATTCGTTACTGTTGCTGGCGGGAGCCTTTACCATGGTTTCCTGTTCAGAAGACGAACTCAGCAAGGAGAGTGTCATCATGGTTGACCAGGTTGACCAGAACCCATTCGACCTTTGGCTGAAAGCAAACTTTATCGATACCTATAATATCGAGGTTAAGTATCGCTTTGAGGATATTGAGTCTGACCACAATTACTACGTAATCCCCGCAGACTACAATCAGGCAATCAAACTTGCACATATCGTGAAGTATGCTTGTCTGGAGGCTTTCGATGAAGCATGTGGAGTTGAGTTTACACGTGCCAACTTCCCCAAACTCATCTATATGGTGGGCAACTGGGAGTATCGTAACAACAACACGTTCGTGCTCGGTACGGCAGAAGGTGGAAAGAAAATCTTCCTCGCAGGTGTGAACCATGTGGATCAGTACACACGTACGCGTGCAAACTTGAACCACTATTATCTGAAGACCATCTTCCACGAGTTTACCCACATTCTGAATCAGACGAAGGACTATTCACCTGAATTCAGAATGATTTCCGCATCCAACTATATCGCCGGTGAGTGGAGCCAGGGCACCAATAACACAGCATCGGTGTACCGTCCCAAAGGATTTATCTCCGGTTATGCACAGCATAGTGCAGGTGAGGACTTCGCCGAGATGTTCTCTATCTATGTGACCAACGACGAGACCACTTGGAATGGCTATCTGGAAACAGCGGGAACTGAAGGTGCTGACATTATTGAGGCTAAACTTGAAATTGTGAAGCAGTATATGCGTGATGCATGGGGATTTGAAATGGATGACCTCCGTAGCATCGTTTTGCGCCGGGAAGCTGACGTGGCAAACCGTACTGTGGATTTGACAGACCTAACCGTAAACTAAAAAACGAGAAAGAATATGAAAAAGAATTTGATATTATCACTGCTTCTCCTGTTGCCGGCATTCATGATGCAGTCGTGTCTGCACAATCAGGAGGACAAATTCGATGAGGTTTCTTCGCAGCGTCTGAAAGAGTATCTGCAGAAAGCCAAGAATGTGCTCACAAGTGCGGAGTACGGATGGCTCTTCGAGATATTCCCGAAGAACACGCAGGAGTATGGTGGGTATGCTTTCATCTGTAAATTCGATGAAATGACCGCAACGATTACAGCGGAACCGCTTCCCGGAACGAATGCGCCGTCGGGTACCGACGAGTGTTATTACAAACTGGGAACGGAAGACGGACCTATCTTGATTTTCGATACCTACAGCCCCATCATGCACTATTTCGCTGAAGGAACGGGTAGCGGCTATCAGGCATACGGCGGTGACACCGAGTATGTGATTGATGAGATTACAGACGATGTCATCAAGGTGCATGGCGCACGCTCGAAGAACAAGTACTATCTCTATCGCCTGACTGTTCCGGCAGATGAATATCTGGCAGCAAGGAGCGAGTTCGAGAGCGCTTATCTCGACCCGACGGATGCTTATTACACCTGCATCACAGGTACCATCAACGGTGAGGCATTCGAAGGTGAGTTCCTGACCAGCCGTCAGATGGAATATGCCGTGGGCGGTGCTACAGGCTTGAGTACGAAGGCGTTTGTCTATACTGACGAAGGAATCCGTCTGTATAGTGCCATCACCATTGGCGGTGTGAAGATACGTGAGTTCAAATACAACTTTGACGACCACAGCTATACCGCTATTGACGAGGATGGCAAGGAATATCCGCTGGAAGGCTCATTCCCACAGTGGGTAATCAACTACGACGAATGGGCAGGCAGCTACGAGTTCTATATCAGCAGTACAACTGATACGAAAGTAATTTCAACGATGGACGTAGAACTTGTTCCGGTTGCTGACCGCAGCGTATATTTGATGAAAGGTGTGAATCCGAACTATGACCTCACGCTGAATTATAACAAGGCAGAAAACTTCCTTGAACTCCAGCCGCAGCTTATCGGTGAACCGCTGGCTAATGGTCATGTGGTACTTTTGGCAGGACGTTCACCTGTGCAACCTAATGGTTCTCGCTATGTACATTACGGACTCTATACAACAACAATAGCTTCTGGTATGAAGACCTATTGGAATGAAGAAGAACAGATGTTCAAGTGGATTGACAATGGTAAGTGGGGCAGTTACAAGATAGATTCCTACATCATCTATGTCTTCAACGGAAAGACCCGTGTGGGACAAATCTCTCTCTCTGGCGAGCAAGGAGCTTATGCCATCAACGGAGCTGCACTAATTTATGCAATGCATGGACTAAAACGTAAATAGTTATGAAAAAGTTAATAAGTTTAATCAGTATTTTTGTTTGCGCGTTTGCTGTCTTCTCTTGCAGTGACGACGAGATGACCAATCCGTATGCAAAAGAGTCGCAGGTTACCATTGATAGCACGGACGTCTTCTTCCAAGCTGCTCCGGCAGAAGGAACGATTAGCGTGTCCATCCCAAGCGGTATCTACAAGGTGGAGACAACAGCCCACTGGTGTTCGGCTACCTATAGCGGCAATACAATCTATGTCACTGTAGAGCAGAATGCGGAGAAGTCTTCGCGCGTTTGCCGAGTGAGAATCTATGCCAGCGAGGACGACTACAAAGAAGTGACCGTCCAGCAGATGGGACTCATCTTCCAGGTAGAAGGACTCAGTGGCGATATCAACTCTGATGATAACTCGAACAGGTTTGCCTATAAGTATCGCAGCAATTCAGAAACTACGATTGAGACGGTAGGCGATTTCTTCACCGCAGAACTGACAGAGGACAGCCTGATCGTTACCCTGCAGGAAAACACCACAGGTAAGATCCGTACAGGATACATCAACTACGTGGTGGGCGGACAGCCGGGAACCATCAAGGTGCAGCAGTACGACTATGAGAAGGACGTGCTTGGCGAGTACACACTTTACTATGGAACGAGTGGAACCTCAACGGCAGACTGCGTGCTTCAGAGAGATGACGAAGGAGCCTACTCCCTGAAGTTCGATGGTGGCGTAATTCCTATCAGCGTGACGAGTATGGAACTCAACGGGGCGAAGATTCAACTCTCCAACCGTGAGGTGATAGGCAATTGGACATACAATACTACCACTACGGAGAACGCCATCCTGTTGCTCTGGTATCTGAGTGGAAGCAGTATCTATCGTTCAAACACCGCCTTCACGCTGAGTGCGACGTCGGCACTCGACGAGGAGTCGGGCGTGCTGACATGGACCTTCGACGAGTTCTTCTCAAGCGGCAATACCTGCTATCGTTTCAGCGTTGTCAACACAACAGCTAAGACGTATGCAACCTATACCGCTATTATCCAGTCATGGATTTATCCGGACAGACTCGTGAAGAAGTAATAGTGTTTCATATAATTCATATAAACTCTCGATGGCAAGGGGCATTTCCGTGATGGAATGCCCCTTGCTTTTTTTTGTTCCAAAGGCAGGGTAGTGTCTTATATATAATATAATAATGTGTCGATAGATATATCGACTCGCAGTCTTATTAACCGCAGATTCCGCTGATTACACAGATTGTTTTCTGCGGGCGGATACATCAATCCGCTTGCAGATGCTCCCCACCCCTAACCCCTCCCTCGGCGAAGGGAGGAAGTGAAGTTAGTGGCTTTCCTCCCGTCAGGCGCTCCCATCCCATTTTAGGGGAGGGGTTGGGGTGGGGTCCCGTCAAACAGATTCCCGTCCCTTTCCTCATCCCTCCCTTTAGGAAGGGGTGAGTGACCTGCATAAACATACGGAGAAGGGCGTATAAATATACGGTTGAACTTTCGTTTTCCAAAAGTTGAACTTTTGCGTCCTGAAAGTTCAACTTTCACCTCCTAAAAGTTCAACTTTTAGCGTGCAAAAGTTGAACTTTTGGAAACCGCATCCTAACGTACTGAAATACAGTGGTTTGCAAATCGCCCTCCCGAACTGTCACCTATGTATAAATATACAACAGCGAAGGAATGGGAGTGCGGATGAAAAAACGGAACGCTGCCCGCAACGAAAAAATATCAAGCGTGCACGCAGATAGAAAAATACTGCAAAAAACCATTTCCTGTGGGCATGTTTTTAGTCGTTTTACGGCTTTGTTTAGATGCGGACAATCTTTCCATCTGGGAAAAAACGTCCCATCAGGTTTGAAACGGTGACAAAAAGTTAATGTTTTCAAACGAAATTTTGCAAAATGGGCAAAATAAGTACCAAAAAGTAATGTTTTAACCAAAAAAATTTGGAAGTTACTTCCTTTATATTTATATTTGTACCGATTTTCGGCGAATTTGTCCTCGCTTTTTATTGCCATGGTAATGCCCAAATCGCTTTCCTACACGGCGTTTGTTGTCATTCATCAGGCTTAACTAAAACATTAAGAAAAATAATTTAAAATATTGAAATGTTATGAAGAAAAGACTAACTATGGTTTTTGCCGGTATGTTCTTGTTGATAGGAACAGCGCTGGCGCAGACAAAAATCACGGGAACGGTCATGTCGGGCGATGATGGTGAACCCATTATCGGCGCCTCAGTTGCTGTTCAGGGAGCAGCGGGTGCAGGCGCCATAACAGACATTGACGGTCATTTTACGATCGAGGTTCCTGCAGGTAAGAAACTTGTTATCAGCTACATTGGTATGACGACGCAGACCGTCACGCCGAAGCCTGGTATGGTTATCACGCTGACTTCCGACGCCCAGCTCGTAGAGGAAGTGGTCGTGACGGGTATGCAGAAGATGGACAAACGTCTGTTTACCGGTGCTACGACAAAGATTGCGGCTGACAATACGAAGCTTGATGGTATCGCAGACGTCTCGCGTGCATTGGAGGGTCGTGCTGCCGGTGTGAGTGTGCAGAACGTGTCGGGTACTTTCGGTACAGCTCCGAAAATCCGCGTGCGTGGTGCCACTTCAATTTACGGTTCGTCGAAACCGCTGTGGGTGATTGACGGCGTGATTCAGGAAGACGCGGTGGATATGAACGCCGACGATTTGTCTTCTGGAGATGCTGTGACGCTTATCTCAAATGCTATTGCCGGCTTGAGCGCCGACGACATCGAGTCGTTCCAGATTCTGAAAGACGGTTCAGCTACCTCTATCTACGGTGCACGCGCCATGGCGGGTGTGGTTGTTATCACGACAAAACGCGGTAAGGCAGGTAAGAGCACCATCAATTATACAGGTGAGTTTACATACCGCCTGAAACCCAACTATGGTGAGTATAACATCTCCAACTCGCAGGAGCAGATGGGTATCTATAAGGAAATGGCTGCCAAGGGATGGCTTGAATTCTCTACGTTGGCAAACAGCAGCACTTCCGGACTTTACGGAAAGATGTACAACCTGATTGCGCAGTATGATGAGACGACAGGAAAATATGGACTTCCTTATACAGATGCGGCGATGAACGCTTACTTGCAGGAAGCGGAATTCCGCAACACGGACTGGTTTGACCTGTTGTTTAAGAACAATATCGTGCAGAACCATTCTGCAAGTATCTCAACCGGTACCGAGAAAGCCAGTCTTTATGCGTCAATCTCGACCATGCTTGACCCAGGATGGACTATGGACTCGAAGGTTAACCGCTATACGGCAAACATGAACGCTTCGTTCAACCTCTCAAAGAAGTTGACGGTTTCAATCCTTACCAACGGTTCTTATCGTAAGCAGAAAGCACCTGGAACCTTGGCACGTTCTACTGACGTGGTGAGTGGTTCGGTCAACCGTTCGTTCGATATCAACCCGTTCAGCTATGCGATGAATACATCCCGAACACTGGACCCCGCTCAGATTTATACACGTAACTATGCGCCGTTCAACATCTTTAAGGAGTTGGACAACAACTACATCGACCTGTCTGTGGCAGACATGAAGTTCCAGGGCGAATTGAGCTACAAACCGATTATGGGCTTGGAAATCCGTCTGTTGGGTGCATATCGCGTTCAGAAGACTTCACAGGAACACTTCATCCTGAATGAAAGTAACCAGGCAGAGACCTATCGTGCAGGTGTGGGTAACCCGACGATACAATATAACAACACCTATTTATATACCGACCCCGATAAACCCAACTCGCTGCCGATTTCAGTGATGCCGACGGGAGGTATCTATACACGTGATGATTACATGGTGGACCAGTTGGACTTCCGTGGAACCGTTCAATATAATAAGGTGTGGAAAGATACGCATATCATGAACCTGTTTGCCGGTATGGAGGCAAACCGCACAGATAAGGACAGGATGTACCATTCAGATTATGGCGTGGACTACAATTCTGCCCGTCTGATTACCATTACACCAGAGTTCTTCAAGCAGGCAAAAGAGGAAGGAACAGTCCTTTCGTCATTCTCAAAGTCATGGACACGAAATCTTGCGTATTTCTTCAGCGGAAGCTATTCGTATAAAGGACGCTATACAGGTAACTTCACCTATCGCTACGAAGGAACAAACAAACTGGGACGCGCCCGTACCGCCCGTTGGTTGCCGACATGGAACATCTCCGGTGCATGGAACGTGCATGAGGAGCCGTTCTTCCAGAGATGGATGGAGCGCATCAACGGAGCAGTTTCACATTTGGGCTTGAGAGCATCCTATTCTCTGACAGCCGACAGAGGACCTTCCAGCGTGTCTAACGCCTTGCCGATATATTATTCTGACAATGCGTGGAGACCTCAGGGCGACCAGATTGAGACTGTTATCTATCTGAGCAATATTGCCAATACGGAATTGACATACGAAAAGAAACATGAGTTGAATATCGGTTTCGACGCAGGTTTCTTGAAGAACCGTATCAATCTTAACTTTGATATCTACTGGCGTAACAACTACGACTTGATTGGATATATCCAGACACAGGGAGCCGGAGGTTTCATCGACAAGCTTGCCAACGTGGCAACGATGAAGTCGCATGGTGTGGAGTTAACCTTGTCAACTCATAACATCCGCACGGATGATTGGCGATGGGACACCGACTTGACATTCTCTTATGCAGCAAATGAGATTTCCGATTTGAAGTCGCGTTCAAATGTAATCAGTCTTGTCAGCGGAACCAGCAGCAACCACTTCCGTCAGGGATATCCCGTGTCGGCATTGTTCTCAATTCCGTTCGTCGGGCTGAATGACGAAGGTATTCCGGTTGTCATCAACCAAGACGGAAACCTGACAACGACAGATATCTATTTCCAGGAATATGAGAAACTGGACTTCTTGAAATATGAAGGTCCGACAGAACCAACTATCACCGGTGGTTTGAATAACACCTTGAAGTGGAAGAACTGGCGTCTCAACGTCTTCCTGACCTATTCTTTCGGAAACAAATTGCGTCTTGCACCGACATTCTCTTCTGTTTATTCAGACATGTCAGCAATGCCGAAGGAATTTAAGAACCGTTGGGTGCAGTCGGGAGATGAGAATATCACCGATATCCCCGCTATCGCAAGCCGTCGCCAGTATCGTAGCATCAACTATCTGGGATACGCTTATAATGCATACAACTATTCTACAGCCCGCGTGGCTGACGGTGGATTTATTCGCCTGAAGAATGTGTCTCTTACCTATGATGTTCCTCGTACGTTTGTCACCAAGCTGGGATTGAGCCATGCTTCCCTGAAGTTGGATGGCACCAACCTCTTATTACTCTATGCGGATGATAAGTTGAATGGTCAGGATCCTGAATTCGTGAATTCAGGTGGTGTGGCTACACCAATGGCTAAGCAGTTTACATTCACACTACGTCTTGGAATATAATAATGATTTATCTGAAATATATTAATGAAAAGAAATATGAAAGCGATTAGATTTGTAACTATAGCATGTTGTTCTATTGCAATGTTGATGTCCTCATGCACCGACAGTTTCTTGGATAAAGTTCCAGACGAGCGTGTTGAGCTGATTAACGAAGATCAGGTTCTTCAGCTGTTGGGTACGGCCTACTCTACAGGAAACTATGGCTGGGTATGCGAGGCTTCCAGCGATAATATAATAGACATCAATGCACCGTATAGAGCAACTCAAAGTAACGGAACACAGGTTGACGTGCGTTTCAACCTTACTTCTTACAATCGTATGGATGAGGAGTTGTATTGTTTCGAACCCGTAAAATCTTCAACAGGTAATGATTCACCGTCTTCTATCTGGGAACGTGGATATAAGGCTATTGCCGTAGCAAACCACGCCATTGAGATTCTGGATCGCCTCAAGGAAGAGAACGGTGGGGTAGAGACGAAAAAGATGACAGCAGCGTATGGGGAAGCATACATGACCCGTGCCTACCATCATTTTATCCTCGTGAATATCTTCTCACAAGCCTATAAGGACGATGCTGCCAGTCAGAAAGACCTTGGTGTTCCTTATGTGACAACGCCGGAAGACCGCGTATTGGTTTCTTATGACCGTAGCACCGTGACAGAGACTTACAACCGGATAGAAGAAGATATGCTTAAAGGTCTTGAGCGCATCAACGACGTTTACTATGCAAAACCTAAATGGCATTTCAATATAAATGCCGCCCACGCTTTTGCTGCCCGCTTCTATCTCTACAAGCGCGAGTATGACAAAGTGATAGAGCATGCCAATGCCGTTTTGGGCGAAGGAACAGCCAATCTTCCATCAATGCTGATGAATCTTGAAGGCTTTGATGATGCAACGACCGTGACGGACCGTGCCGAAATATGGCAGGGACCAACTGAGCCTAACAACCTGTTGCTCGTTGCCACCTATTCCTTGCAGTGGAGACGCTCTGTGGGATATCGTTTCGCAACGGCAGGAAATGCACTCCGCGACATCTATGGCCACTTAGGTCCCAACTGGACATATTACTGGTATCCCACGGCAGGTATTGCGGACGGATATTTCTGGGATGGAAACAGCGACCACGGATATAAGAGCTCACGCATTGCCGAACGCTTCGAATATTCAGACAAGGTGGCAGGTATCGGTTATGCACACATTATTCGCCGAGAACTTACTTGCTCAGAGCTGTTGCTTAACCGCGCAGAAGCAAAGTTGTTGGGAAATCATGACATTGACGGCTGTGTAGAGGATTTGATTGCTTATGAGGAAAGCCGTCAGTCATATTCGGAAAAGACCAAGGCAAGTAGAGCCACAGGATTGCGCCCGCTGACCAAGGCAAACATCGAAAGCTGGTATATCAACCCCGAACATAGTAATACGTTCCTGAACTGGGATTTCACGCAAAACATGAGTTCCAGCTTCGTTATCCCTTCTGATGTGACCGTGTACATGAACTGTATCAACGACATGCGTCGTTATGAAACAGCATGGATGGGACTCCGTTTCTTCGACCTGAAGCGTTTCGGAATGGAGATTTTGCATACGTTCGGTCCTGATGCAATCGAATACCGATTGGCATGGAATGACCCACGTCGGGCGATAGAACTTCCTCAGGAAGTGTTGATGGCAGGCTTGGAGTCTTCTCAACCGGAAACAGTTACTCCGGGTGACGGAAACAACTCCACTGCTGCAGATAATAAGGTTCAAAAAAAATAAATATAGAAGACCATGAAAAAGCTAATAATTTATTCCATAGTAGCCCTGTTGTCTTTCAATGTGGCATCATGCTCTGATGATGATTTGGGAGCTACAATCTTTGATACGACAGAGTATCCGTTAGATAGAACCGTGTTTACTTTCCCGCTTGATACGTTCCTGAAAGTAAACTTCCAAGAGCCATACAACCTGCGCTACCTGTACAAGTTGCAGGATATCGGTTCCGATATGGACTATAACCTGATTCCATGTTCTTATGAGCAGAGTGTCAACCTGGCTGTGCTCAACAAGTATCTTTGGTATGACGTATATAAGAAAATCGTAGGCGAACAATTCTTGAAGAAGTATAGTCCGCGCGTGATTCACTTGATTGGCTCACCAGCCTACAACCCGACTTCCGGTACGATAACGCTGGGAACGGCAGAAGGTGGTCTGAAGATTACACTTTACAATGCAGAGAATCTGACTCCCGACAATCTGGAGATGACCAACGAGTATTTCTTTAAGACGATGCACCATGAGTTTGGACACATCCTCAACCAGAACGAGAATCGTCCGACAGAGTTCGACTTGATTTCAAACACCTTCTACAACACCGCCGGCTGGCAAGACACGCCAGACTCCGTGGCGTTGGGACAGGGATTTGTGTCTAAGTATGCCTCTTCTCAGGCACGTGAAGACTGGGTTGAAGTGATTGCCAACTACATCGTGAAAGATACCGTCACATGGGAGAACATGTTGAATGGTGCAACGAAGAGCTGGGAATTGGCAACCGACGTGCCGGCAGAGCGTTTTGCAAGCTATTTCGTGAATGGGACAACCAGCGTTGATGCTGATCCTACAACTTGGAGACTGAAGCCCGGAATCCATCGCGACTCTGTCGGCTACTGGCACCGGAACGGAACAACCAGTGGCGATGTCGTTGCCACCTATCAGGTCGTGCGTAAATATATCCAGCGCGATGCCAGTGGCTATGCCGTGCCTGATGCAGAAGGAAACATCGTCTATCTGAGCATTGTTGATAAAACCAATCAAGAAAACGGACGTGACGTGATTCTGAAGAAGTTGCAGATGACCCGCGAATGGCTGATGGAGCGTTTCAATTACGACCTGGATGCCGTGCGCTATGAGGTACAGCGTCGTCAGTATATGCATGACGATAATGACAAGCTGATGCTTGACGAAGAAGGAAAGCCAGTCAATAAGCTGACCTATGTTCGCGCTGACGGTACGACACTGTTGGAGGAATTACGCCAAGAAGTTGAGAAATATAAGGCACTGATGCCTTGATGATTGGAGCATATTTGTTTAATAGATTAAATTTAAAGAATAACAGAATATGAAAAAAATATTGTCATTGTCACTGCTTTTCTGCATGGCGCTGCTCTTTTCGGGATGTGTAGGTGAAGAGAAAGACCTCTTTGATAGTACTGCGGCAGAGCGCCTGCAGCAGACGCAGAAGAAATATACAGAATATCTTGAAGGTACGACTTGGGCGATGGAGTATTATCCCATTGTTTCTTATACCGCACCGAAAGGCTTGGGTTACCTGATGCTTGTCCGTTTCAACGATAACGGAACGGTGAACATCGGAATGAAAAACTCAGTCAGTGGTAATCAATATGTTGAAGACACCTCTTTGTGGGAGGTGATTACAGACCAGGGCATGGTGCTCTCGTTCAACTCCCACAACAATGTGCTGCACACCTTCTCCGACCCGGGACTCCTTTCCACAGGTACGGGATATGAAGGCGACTATGAGTTTGTCATGGTCAATGTGCCAGAGGACGGAGAGTATGTGATGCTTAAAGGAAAGAAACGCGGTACTTATATCCGTCTCACCCGCTTGCCATATGACACGGATTTCGAGACCTATCTCACCGACCTTGAGCAGTTCAAGAACCGTTGCTTTGGCTCGACCTTCCCGAACTTTGCGCAGCTGAACATGGGAGAATATCACTATTATATGAAAAGTGTAAGTTCGGGAATGCCTGAGACCTATCCCGTAGGTGGCGACGCAATCACCGAGACGACAGTTCACCCATATCTCCTTACGCAGAAAGACGGAAAATACTATTTCCGCTTCCGTGAAACCTATATCATGAGCGACGAGGTGCAGCAGCAGGAATTCGTTTATGATGAGGAGGCAGATGTGTTCCGTGGAACAGAAAATGCTGAATATACAATCTCTGGAGAAGATGCAGGAGGATTCTTCCTGCGCAAGATGGTTGAGAACGGACAGAGCTGGACGATGACGGCATCTTCCTCTATGTCTGACAAGATGAAAACGTATATCACTGAGTTGAGTACGCAGTATGCTACCAAAAGATTTACGTTCAACAATATAGTCTTCTTGTACGACTCATCAGAAGAGACGTTCAAGTGCAGAATCGTCTATCGTGCAGCGACGGCTCCGCGTAACCGAACAGACATCTTCAACTTCACAGGAACGCAAGACGATGCAACCCACGTGACACTGGGCTATGTCGGTCCGGCAAATACTGCTGCAGAAACCAATTATGGGCAGTTCAGCGCACTGGTAGATTTGATGAATCTCCTGTCTCAGCAGTTTGTCGTATCTCCTGAGGGTGGCAACAACTTCAACATGAACAAAGTCCGTCTGACAAGTGCTTCAGACCCAGACATCTGGTTCGTCTTGTAAAAAAGCAGATGGCAAAATCTTTAATATAATATATTTTTTATTGTTTAACTAAAACTTTACTATTATGAAGAAATCTTTACTGTTAATGGCTGCATTATTCGTCGCATCGATGGGTTTTGCACAGCAAGTGAGCAAGATTGAAAAGTCCTCTCTCAAGGACGCTCATAAAATGATGCCTGTCTTGTCAGCAGAAAGCGCTGCAAACGAAAAGGAGGCAACGCTGTTTTCAAAGCCGCGTAAGTCCGTTGCAAACGGATGCTACTACTCTCGTCCGATTGGAACGTACTATAGCTTTAGTACGGGAGCTACCTATTTGAATATTCCCGCGTGGGGTGCGCTCTTTATGAACCGTTGTTCTGCAGCTGTGAAACCAACGTCTGTATGGCTCAATAATGCAGGTAATCCTTATACATCGGGTATGGACGATGACAACAACTATGATCTTTCCCTTTATCCGAGTGATTATGTGTGGTATCTGCCGCAGATTACTGCTGCTGATTGTGATACCTTCCGTCTGGGAAATGCTACAGCCAATCGCTATGCCGTAGTTGCTGACTCAATTGCTACAGGGCTGCTCCATGTGGATTTGAAGAATACAGGATTCTATTCTGCAAAGTTCTCTGATGGAGGCTATGCTTTCGGTAGCGGCGACGCAATGAAAGTGGAGGTTAATCCAGAAACGAAAGACAGTATCACCGTGACGAAGGACAAGTATTTCATCTTCTTCGACAAACCCGCAAAGCCGTTCTATCTGAAGGAACTCTTCTTCCGCGTGGCTTCCAACAGTGGTTCTTACATTGCTGACGGTGTTTCGATGAAGGCAGAGATCTATACTAGTCCGGACCCTACCACATTGGGTAACCCGACTTCTGCAGTCAACTCTCTCGGAGAGAAATTGGCAACGTTCACTTTCACCAAGGATAATATTGACACATCTTATGGCGGTCTCACCATTTTCAACGATGAAGTGGATGATTTCGGAAGTCCGATGCCGGTGATTCTGACCGAGCCGTTTGTTGTTGTTGTCAGTGGCTTTGCACAGGAAGGTGTCGATATGGGATTCCTCTGGACACAGCCTAACAGAAATCCTGTTCCGGAAGAGCGTCCTTTCCCGACGATATACCAGTATGTGAAGGAAGACGGAACTGTATATAGTTCTGGTTGGAGAAACTTCACGAGCGGTCGTATCGACCATATTATCTGCGGTCTGAACGGTATGTGGGATGTTGTTGATGTAGATCCTCTGTTCTTTGACATGACGGCTCCTGTAGAGGGAGGTAATATCGCTACGACTGAAGGTGGCGGCACCGATGGTACTGTTCACTATGCTTCTTTACAGTTTTCCAGCACATTGCCTATCGAGTCAACATGGACTGGCGAGGAAGGATTTGAGAACTATTACATCGATGAGCTGCCAACATGGCTGTCGCAGGTTGATCTCTATGACTGGTCACAAGTTCCAGAAGCAGGTGCGGCTGGTAACTATATATATCAATACGGATTTGTTATAGAGGCAGAACCGCTTCCAGCTGGTGTAGAGGGACGCAAGGCAACCATCCGCATCCTCAGCGATAAGGGTGGCGATTCTGGTCCTATCGAAATCTATCAGGGCGACCGTGATGCAGCAGGCATCAACGGCGTGACTGTAGAGGAAAAGGTTACAGGCATCAAGCGCGGTACATTCAACCTCGCTGGTCAGCGCGTAGGCAAAGACTACAAGGGTATCGTGATTGAAAACGGTAAGAAAGTGATTCGCAAGTAATTTGACATAGACTCAATTTACATAATAAAAGGAGGGGAGTGCAGAAAAACTTCCCTCCTTTATTTATGCGTTTTATTAACCGCAGATTTCGCTGATTACGTGGATTGTTTGTATTCCGAAAATACCCTAAAAAGACGAAAATAGCGAAAACTATTATTTTCGGATACGTTCGAAATTTTCGGATGTGTTCGGGATAAAAAAGAATTTCTGTCGGATTCGCAAATCTAGTACAACGAGGCAGGGTGGGGAGCCGCTTTGGGAAAGACATTCTGACTGCTCACTCCTGTCCGTTTCTTACTTTTTTTACTTTTTCGGATAAAAAAGTAATAGAAAATTCGTGCATATGAAGAAAATTGTGTACATTTGTCACCTATTATTTAAAAAGAACAAGATATGAAAAGAATTTTCACGCTTGCAGTGTTGTTCCTCTTCACGATGATTGCCTTTGCGGGCAACGTCAGTGAGCAGCAGGCACTGCAAAAGGCGATGGCTTTTTTGAAAGCCAACAACCGTTCAGGTATCAATGTGAAAGCGAAGACGGCAGCGCATAAAGCCCCGCGAAAGGCGCAGGCTGCAGCCAGTTCGTACTATTACGTTTTCAATCTGGAGAATAGCCAAGGTTTTGTGATTGTCTCCGGCGACGACCGCACGGAAGCCATCCTGGGCTATGCAGATAACGGCACGTTTGATGCGAACAACATTCCTTCGAATGTGAAATATCTTCTCGACGGCTATATCGAGGAGATGGAGTGGATGGAAGAGAACGGCTATACGGGTGTGCAGACTGCTCCGCAGCAGGTTTCCACCACAGTTGTTGCACCACTGCTGAAGAGCCAGTGGAACCAAGGTGCTCCCTACTATAATCTCTGTCCGATGCTCAGCGGAAGGCGCTCTGTGACAGGCTGTGTGGCTACGGCGATGGCGCAGATCATGTATTACCACAAGTGGCCCACAGGAACAGTCGCTAAGATTAACGGATACACCTGTGACAGCGGTGCAAAGGTAGATACGTTACAGGCTACGACGTTCGACTGGAGCAACATGACCGATATCTATAACAGCTATTCGTCGTCAGCCAGCCGTACGGCAGTTGCGAAGCTGATGGCATATTGCGGTTCGGCGGTCAGAATGAACTATCATCCCAACGGTTCGGGCGCTGTTTCCTATAATGTGGTCAGTGCGCTGAAAAACAATTTTGGCTATGCCAGTTCCGTGCAATACGTCAGCCGCGCCGGCTATTCGGTTGAGGAATGGGATGCGCTGATTACGAACGAACTTGTGAACAATCGTCCGGTGTATTACTCGGGCAGTACCTCCTCGAATGAGGGGCACGCCTTCGTTTGTGACGGGCGCCGCGCCGACGGCATGTTTCACATCAACTGGGGATGGGGCGGTTCAATGGATGGCTATTACCGTCTGTCACTGCTCGATCCATCTTCACAGGGAATCGGCGGAAGCTCTACGGGTTCAAAGTTCTCGATGCGACAGGCAGCAATTGTCGGTATTTCAAAGACGGCGGTGACGGTACCCACTCAGAATGAGACGATATCTGTGGGCAGACAGAGCATCAAAAATACGCGCGAATATACCCGTACCAGCACCAGTGCGAACTTCTCGAATATTACAATAGCCGTGCCGTTTAGCCTGTTGAGTGGAACTTATAATGTTCAAAGTGTCGGTTTGGCACTCTATCAAAACGGAACATATTCCAGCCTGCTGACCAGTAAGAATATCTATGTTTATAATACGTCCATGTACGCGGCGGGACCATCGGAGTTCACTATCGAGTTCGGCTCCGGTTTGTCAAACGGCACCTATCAGATTGTGCCCGTCGTCTATCGCAGTAGTTCCAGCCAGTGGGTGAAAGTTGCTCAGGCAGACAAAAACTATATCGAGGCAGTCATCAACGGCACAAAACTGAACCTTAAAATCTATCCGCAGGGCGATTTCCAGGTGACCAACACCAGTTTCACCGACAAAAACCTGATTGTCAACTTCGTGAACAATACGGAGGAATACAACGGATACATCTATATGTTCAAGGAAGGAGGCTCTGATTGGGGAGAAGAGATTGTTGCCGTTCCGGCAGAGAGTTCGGATAAGGTCAATATCTATGTGGATGATGAAACGTTCACGGAGAACGAGGCTTTCTTCCTCTCGACCGACTACTATAGGCGGGAATATTTCTACACGAACCTCAGCGCTGCAAATACAAATGTGACAAAGACGATTGACTTGCTCAATGCCAATGAGGAAAAGACTGCCGTCTATGGAAAGACGATACGCTTCAAAGTGGCGTTGACCAATACGGGAACGGGCGACTATCACCACCGGCTGATAACGGAGTTGTACGACGCTACCAATACCACCACCGCCATAGCCACCAACAAGCAGGTTGTGGACGTGCCGGCAGGAGAGACGGTGACGGTGGAGCAGGAGTTCGCTCTGACCGATGCGCAGATGGGTAAGACATATCTGATAAAGGCAGCACACGTGAACGGCTCAAGCAATGTGTATCTCTCAACCAACCAGTTCGATGTGGAATACGGAGCCACAGCATGGGATGCGCAAGGAAATGTGATGAGTATTCCTGCAACCGACGGGGCGTTTATCGTGCCGGAGACAGTCGTTGCCATCGACCTGCGTGTAGTAGGAACCACAAACATCACGCCGAACAGCAACCCGAATACCATCTACCTGCTGGAAAGCGTGCCCACAAGCCTGAAAGGAAAGAACGTGATGAATTCGTTGGGACGAACGGGAACGTTGACTCTGCATGACGGCTATCCGTACTATATCCCGCAACAACTTCAAGCCAAAAAGGTTTATTATAAACGCACATTCACTGCCGACGAGGCTGGCAGCTGGACGACGATAGCCTTGCCGTTCGCTCCAAATGCGGTGAGAGATGACACGGGTAACAAGGCGCTTACTTGGCACACAAGCGAAGCTGACACGGGGAAAGACTTCTGGATACAGGAACTGAGCAGCGTGTCGGGGAATAATCTGACGTTTACAAACATTGCCACTTTCACGGCAAACCGCCCCTACATCATCTCAGTGCCGGAAACGTTGGCAGGAAAGACCATTTCCTTCCAGAAAGTTTCTACCGTATTCTTCGATGTAGTTCCCGCAGCCATCACGCATACCGTCGGACAGGTGACGCTCTACGGTGTATGCGGCGATACGGATGTCAGCGGAAAGTATGTCCTCAGAAACGATAAATTCATGAAGGCTGGCAGCAGTGCCGGTGCGAAGGGCGCCCTGAAAGCAGGTGCCAATACGACGGCAGCTCCGTTCCGGGTTTATGCGACGATGGAGGGCAGCAGCTACGACCAACTGCTCATCAACTCCTCGCACACGACGGCAATACGCACCATCAATACAGACGAAATGCACGCCGACGGCAACGAGACGTGGTACACCATCAACGGCGTGCGGCTCAACAGCCGTCCGACGACGAAGGGTGTATATATCGTGAATGGAAAGAAAGTCGTGGTTAAGTGAGTGCAAAGCGAAAATTCATTTTCAGCTTTGCCGAACGTGAACTACTTCGATGAAATCAAAGTCGTGGTTAAGTGAGTGCAAAGCGAGAATTCATTTTCAGCTTTGCCGAACGTGAACTACTTCGATGAAATCAAAGTGGTTGTGAAATAGGGCAGAAGCGAATCAGAAAGAGGGGCATTTTCCGGCGGAAGTGCCCCTCTTTTTGATGTCCGCATGAATATGCAAAAACCGCCGTAAAAGTGCATAAAAATAATAGTTCCGAAACGGTTTTGCAAAAGTTCAACTTTGAGCTTCCAAAAGTTCAACTTTCACCGCCTAAAAGTTCAACTTTTAGGACGCAAAAGTTGAACTTTTAGAAAGCACCTTTCAAGCTGTTGATAATCAATACGTTGCAAAATCGAGTTTCAAAATTCTCCTGTCGCATAAATATTCATTCCGTCAGAGGCGGTGATTCCCAATCAGTCATCATAATTCGTGGAGAGTTGTATTCCTTCTGTAGGGGCGGATCGGTGTATCCGCCCGGTGCCATATATAACGTGAGTTCGATGAATTTGAAGGGAAATGTGACCCCACCCCTGCCCCTCCCCTGAGATGGGAGGGGAGCGCCTGACGGAAGGAGAGCCACAAACTACACTCCCCTCTCTTCGTTGAGGGGAGCGCCTGGCGGAAGGAGAGCCACTAACTACATTCCTCTCTCTTCGTTGAGAAACGTCTGACATGACCCCACCCTAAGATGGGAGGGGAGCGCCTGGTGGAAGGAGAACCACTAACTACATTCCCCTCCCTTCGTTGAGGGGAGGGGTAAGGGGGGGGGGCAGGGGATTATGGCGAACTGGCGTAATTCTTAATTCACAGCGGTCTGCTTATTCCAAAAAAAATCCCTGACTGCCGGGTGGCAATCAGGGATTTGTTGTGCTGTTGGGAAAGGATGTTTCCCGATGATGTGTTTGTTATTCGTTGTTCAGGCTCAGTCCCCATGATTCCATGACGTGGTCAAGACTCATGGTTTCTACTGCTTCCTCCACGGGGTCGGGCAGGTTGCAGAAGAAGTCGATGCCGGTAAGGCTTTCCAGCTCGCGGATGTTGATGGCATTCTTGGCGAGGTTGACGCTGGTGAGGATTCTGTTGGTGTGTTCGAACCACAGTCCCAGTCCAGGTGTGTAGCCTTTCGGGGTCTTCTTGAGCAGTGCCACGAAGAAGTATTTCGGCACGATGAGTCCGTCTTTGAGATAGCGGATGACATTCGGCTCTTCGATGGTTCCGCCTTTCACGACGTAGATGGTGTCGGTAGCGGCGAGGTTGCCGGTCCATGTGCGGAGTTGGTCTTCCATCTTCACCCATTCGCCTGTGTAGTTGGTTCCCGCATTGAAGTTGTTGTACTGGGGATAGGCGTTAGTGTAGTAGAAGGTCTGCAGGTTGGCTGTCAGCGAATACTGGCGGTCAGCCGATGCACACATGTGTCCGCGGTCGAATCCGGAGCCCGAGTACTGATAGTTGGTGTCGGGGAATCGTGCACTGGTGGGCAGGTCGGGGTCTTCGAGGAAGATGTCCGATACGCGTCCTGCCGTTCCGCCGTAGCCCTTGTGCATCTGGTATGCTATCCAGCGCGGTGCTTTCTTGGTGCAGTCCCACTCAACGGAATAGTTGACTCCGTATGCGTCGAATTTATAGTCGGCAGTCTTGTGTATGAGTACGAGATGCTCGTCGTCATTGGATATTCTCGGCATCTCGAGCCTGCCGTATTCTACGCGTGTCTGTGGATTGGCATTGTCGTTGGTCCAGCCGGCGGGAGTTGTTCCGCTGCCGCTGTTGTCGTCTTTGTCGTCGTCGCAAGCAACGAGTGTAAGACAGCCAGCGAGGAGTAGCCACAGTATTTTGTTTGTTTTCATGTGAGGTGTGTTTTTAAGTGCGAAAAGGTGTACTCACCACGTATATGCAACTACGTCGTGAATGCACCTCTATCGTCTTTGTAAATGAAATACGGTCTGTTATTTCTTGATCTTACCGTAGCGGTTCATGAAGCGATCCACGCGACCTGCCGTATCGACAAGTTTACTCTTACCTGTGTAGAACGGATGAGAGGTGCTGGAGATTTCTACTTTTACCATTGGGTAAGTTTCGCCTTCAAATTCCACCGTCTCGTTTGTTTTGCAAGTGGACCTTGTAAGGAACATATCGCCGTTGGACATGTCACGGAACACGACGGGGCGATAGTTTTCGGGATGAATACCTTTTTTCATTTTGTTTACTTGTTTCTATTGTTTATACTTAATATTTTCCTTTTGAGGGGTTTGGGCTGCAAAATTACGAAGAATTTTGCAGCCTGCCAAATTTTCAGTCTTTTTTCTTATTGCGCATAAGTGATTGTCACTTTCTTGATGCGGAATTGCGTACCTCCAGAAGTGCCTGTCCATTCGTTGACTATTGATACGGCATTACCCGAAAGTGTTGCCTCTGCTTGCTCATTACCAACGTATTTTGTTGATCCGTAGGTTGTACAATGCAACTTGATAGAATGGATATTTCCATTTGAAGGAGTGATTGTCAACTTGTTCTTCGCATACATACGAAGCTCATTGTAATCACCAGTATTCCAATATTTTGGAGTTGTTCCACCACCATTAACTGCAAATGCGAATGATACGCCATTGATGGTGAACGATGGGTTCTCTGCCTGGTGTGCCAGTCCGCAGGTTGTCAGGTCGTATTCAACCACGTTGCTGCTGGCGGTTGTTCCGCTGGCAGTGAACGTAACAATTGCATTGTCAGTGTCCACACTTCTTGTAAAGCCTCCGTCGGTCGTTCCACCACCGCCACTTCCGCCGCTGTTGAGCGAGTAGAGGTGTGCCTCTCCGGCTACGGTCTCGGGCGTGTTGCCTTTGTAGTTCATGAGTTTGCCGTAGATGACCACTTCGTCACCGACTTTGATATCTACCTTCTCACCAGTGTATTCATTGTACTTGGTGTTGTTCAGATAGAGAACGCGGAAACAGTAGAACTCGCCAGACTCGGTGCCGTCTTCAGAGATGTAGAAGGAAGCGTTTCCGTATGTGCCGCCGTCCGTATAGGTTCCCTTGGTGGCGATGCGTGAAATCTTACCCTTCACATATACGTTGTCAGTTTTGTCGTATTCAGTATTGGAGGTCCATGTCAGACCGCTTACGGCTTGAGCTGCGCCAAGCGGATTGTACGGATTGTTGAGTGTACCGTCGCCCTTTGCAGTTCCACCACCGCTGCCACCGTCGCCGGTATTGCCGTTGTGAGAGTATATATAGCCATTGCCTGCAGAGGTCTCAGGTGTCGTGCCTTGATAGAGCACCAGTTTAGCGCAGACGATGACTTCGTCGCCGACTTTGATGTCTGTCTTGGTTCCAGTATATTCGTTGTATTTGGTGTTCTTCAGATAGAGCACACGGAAGCAATAGAACTCGCCGGTTGCCTCACCACTGTCGGAGATATAGAAGGAAGCGTTTCCGTATGTGCCGCCGTCCGTATAGGTTCCCTTGTTGGCGATGCGTGAGATTTTACCCTTGATGTAGTATTCCTTATCGGTAACCACATCAGATTCCAGTGTCTTGCAGAAGAGGTTGGCTGCACCCGGAGTATATGGGTCTTCGAGTGTACCGGTTCCGCTGATTTCACCCATTCCGGCAGCACTCTCGCCGTTGAGGTAGTAGATGTAGTTGCCTTGTGTGAATTCGTATTCGCCGTTGCGGCTCACGAGTTTTCCGCAGATGATGACTTCGTCACCGGGTTTGATTTCGTTCTCAGAGATGAACTTTCTGTTGCCCAGTGCCAATCCGCGATATACCTGCAGCACGTTCTTTGCCGTACCGTCGTCGGAGATGGTGTAAGTAGCGTTTCCGTATTGTTTGATGTCCACCTCGCTGACGGAAACGATGATACCGCGTACATAGACAATCGCGTCACCGTCATTACCATCGGCAATGTATTTGTAGGCTCCAGCCACATTGAACGGGTCTTCTTCCGTTCCTTGTCCCAGTGGGCTGATGATGGAACCGCCGCCTTCCGACGGGTCATAATAAGGCGCCGGAACGTCTTCGCAACTTGTGAATGCCATGGCGAACACCAGGGCAAACAGTGAATAAAATAGCTTTTTCATATTCTAATCGTTTTTATTATTGTCTTTATATATATAATAATGTGTACTAATTGATGACCACATTCTTCACTTCCCAGTTTCCTGCTTTGGACTGAGGACTGGTATATTTGAATGCGATGCGGACGTTCTTATTGCCAGTATATGATGTGATGTCGCAAACTGCATCAACAAACTTGAAGTCGTTGGCAGGCCATGTGTCGATGTTGAGTTCGGTCCATGTGGCTGTGCTTGGCGCTCCAGAGTCGTAGTTGGTACTGATCCATACGGAGCAATCGTCCTTACATTCGCCGCCGAAGTAGTTGGCTGCGTGACTGAAAGAGAGTGTCGCTTTCTTCACACTGCTCAGGTCGATTGCCGGACTGATGAGCCAGCTCTCAGAAGCGTAGTTTACCTGATCTTTGTATGCAGATGCCAACATGCACGAATATCTTGCGTTGTGCGCCCAGATGTAACTCAATTCGCTTGGCATGTTGACGTTGACGATTGAGAACGAGCCTTGTCCTTCCAGGAACGTTTCGCTGAAGATGGCGGTCGGCATCACCTCAATGTCGTCGAGTGTGCGGATGAGAATCTGCCACGTGTTGCGATAGCGCGTGAAGATACCTGTGATGGAAAGTTCACCTTGCGGCATCACCTCGTTGGCAAACTCGGCGTATGTGCTTGTACGGAGCACCATGCTGCTCGAGCTGATGCCGGAGAATGCGCGGTTGGCAGCATTCGCCGTGAGTGAGATGGAACCGTCGTCGGGAGCAAAGACTGCTTTTCCGTCAGCGTCTTTCAGTCTCACGTTCTTGATGGTCATCAGTTTGCCGCAATTGGCTGCGATATAGTTTTCGTCGGCAATCTTGCTGATGTCGAAGGTGGTTGGCTTGATTGCTTCCGGGTCAGCCTTTCCAAAGAGTCTGTAATGGCTGTCCCAAGTGTATCGGCTCATGCGTCCGACGCTCTGTGCACCCGTTTTCGTATTGGTGTAGATACCACCGATTTCCGGCTGCATGCCGTATCCGCCGATGATAAGTCCTTTCAGAGAAACGAGCACCTGCTGTCCGACGGGCAGTGAACCGTAGAGTCCTGACTGGTTGATGCACACGAGGATGGCTCCCGTCTCATCTTGCAATGAGAATTCGTTATAGATATTTCCGCCGATGTCGTTTCCTGTTACTCGTCCGAGCAACTGAACATCTTCGGTGATTTCAGTCATGCCGCTATTGGCAATGACCGTAGCATATTTCTGTTTCAGCTGTTCAATCGTAATGACGTTGATTGCGTTGATATCCAGATTTCCGTAGGGGATTTCGCCCTCTTCCGGATCTGCGTAGCGCTCGCCCATACAAGATGCGAAGAGCGTGCAGACGAGTGTCAGTAAAATATATTTCAGTTCTTTCATATCTGTATGGTGTTAGAATTTGTAAGCAAGGTTAAGCATTCCGTTTGTTCCGAATACATAGTATTTCTTCGGTGTGAAGGAGTAAGCGCGGGTGTTGTTGAGTTCGCCGGTGCTGGTTGTGGTGTAGCTGCTTCGGCTCTGCTCGTATCCACCGCTCACAATCTTCCGGTTGTTTAGGATGTTTGCCACCATAAAATTGATGGAGAGCGACTGGTTGCGTCCGATGCGGATGTTCTTTCCGATGGAGCCGTCAATCATCCATCCGCCATGTCCCTTCGCTTGTTCGGGGATAGGTGCTTCGATGACTTTGATTTCCGCAGTGTTCGGGTCGATGAAGATGTCTTCCGTCTTACCGTAGTTCATACGCTTGATGGTCTCTCCGTAACGACGGTTCGGAGCGTATGAGAGATAGATGCGGTCGTAGTAGTTGGCATTGAGGTCGATGAACCATCCGCCCTGGTGGAAGCTCAGTCCAATGCTTCCTGCGGTGAGCGGTGTGCCACTCTCGCGCATACCTTTATTATATACGATGTCATCAATATATTCTCCCTTGGTTGAGAGCATGTAGCGCACCTTGGCATTGTTGAAATTCTTTGCGTCGCTGATGGTTCCGATGGTTACCAAGTCGAGGAATGAAGCGAGCTTGAAGCGCATACCGAGTTCCAAACCGTAATAGTGCTTCTTGATGTCTCTCATGCTCACGTAGGTGAATGAGTTCTCATCGTCGAAATAGAAGTTCTGCCATTCGGTCACGTTGGTCATGCGGTTGTAGTAAGCACTGAGGTTGGCGTGCAGCCAAGTGTTCTGATATTGGTAGCTGATTTCGCTGCTGAAGATACGTTCGTTGCGCAGGTTGTCCACGAAATCGTTACTCATCTCAGGTGAGACGAAAGCCGTCAGGATTTGCGGTGCTCGGTGCTCGTATCCCAAACCGACCATGAGTGTTCCGCCCTGACCGAACTTGGTGCTTGCGCTGGCTTTGACACCTCCGCTCACGAAGTCTGCTGCCTTGCTCTTACCGAACGAGAAGTCGGCAAACATACCGTTGCGCATGTGTCCTTTGCGCTGCATGCGGTCGTATGCCAGCTTGGCTGAAACGTTGTAATGGAGCGTTCCGTAGTTCTCCGTGAAGCTTGCCCACACGAGTCCTTTCTGTGCTTTCAGCGTGTAGTCGTATCCGAACTTGTCGCCTTCATAGACCAGTTTGCCGAGTCCGTTTGTCCCTGCGGTATTGAGGTCGTAGTGGATGCGTGGGTCGGAAGACGGATAGTCGCCCAATGTGTACGAGTTGATGTTGTGGAAGGTAGATGCTCCGAGCATGTCTTCCAGCGTCTGATAATGTCTTCCGAGGTTCTGTCCGAGTGTGAAGCCGACGTTCAGAGTCTTGTTCTTGTCGAGACGTGAGGTCAGTTTGGAAGACAGTGTGACTGTCGTGTTGTCGTTGTGTTTGGCTTGCAGATAGTAGAGGGCGTCTCTTCCGATGGCTGCTGCCTGCTTGTTGGCATAGTACAGCTTGTCCCAATTGATTTGGCGGTTTGCTTTCGATGCCGTCCAGAAGTTATATGCCGCCGTCCAGTCGGCAAGCGCCTGGTCTGTCCGGTTATAGTAATCGGTCTCATCCCATACGTTGAAGTAGCTGCTCGGCAGTGTCTTCCAGTAGTCGGGATGTGGATTTTCTGCGTTATTGTAATTGAGTTTCGTGCTCTTATAGCTGGAATATTTTCCGAAGAGTGACGTGGTGAGTCGATTGTTCTTGTTGATATCCCAGTCCCATGTGGCGATGGCTGATGGTGCGAAATCGTTCACTACGCGTGAATTGCGCTTGTGTCCATTCTGGTATCCCCAGTAAGGATTGTAATAATAGTCGTTTGCCAACCAGTACGCCTCATCGGTAGAAGCTCCCTGTGTGGAGCGTTCTGTGGGGTTGCCCCATGTGGAGATGGCGAGCGAGTGCCCATTGTTCCATCGTTTCTGCACGCCGAAGAAGTAGGAGAGGGCGTTGTAGAACGTACCTTCCGCATAACCTCTGTTAGCCCAGCGGTAGGTGACGTTTCCAGCGATGGCCCATCCGCGGCTGTTGAATCCGGATGCGTAGGTGTACATGCCGCGCAGCGTGTAGTTACGGTTGGCAGCACTCAGTGTCAATCGGTGTCCAGCTGCCATGCTTCCGGCGCGGAAGTCGTAATTGTTGCTTCCTGCCATTCCTGTCATTGAGAATGTGTTGTCCTCAAATGGCAGGGAGAAGTCAACGTTACGGGTCTGTTGATTCAGACCGCCGACCATTGAATAGCGGAACTGTCCGCTTTCCATGTCGTTCATCGGTGCACCGTTGATGTACACATCATTGTATTTCTGATTGAGTGCGCGATAACGGAAACGTACGGGTGAGAAAAGGAATCCCACCTCTGACGCATACACATTGCTGTTCGAGTTTAAGATGGTGACGTTGTCTGTCATGTCGTTATCCTCTCCCAACTGTGCTTCAGTAAAGGTGAAAGCCGATTCGTCCATCGGTTCAATGGTCTGCTCAGTGTTGTTCTTTTTAGTATTTTGAGCAAACGCCATTGATGCACAACAAAAGGCTAACACCGCAAGTTTCAGCTTGTTCTGCATAGTGTTTGATAAATTTGTTATAGTTTAGGGTGCAAAGTTAGGAAAAAAAATAAAAAAAGGACCTACAATCAATACTTTTTTTCCAAAAACTGCAATTTATTCGGAATAATTGCCGATATTTGCAAAAAAATAATACAAAAGCATGATGAAAAAGCAAATATTTCTCTTTTTGACGGTCCTGTTGTTCGGCGTTTCAGCATCGGTGCAAGCCCAGAAAAGCTTTTCTGTTTACGGGATTGGATTCTATAACTTGGAAAACCTGTTTGACATAACGCATGACGAGGGGAAGAACGATTATGAGTTTCTTCCTGATGGAACCAATAAATGGACGGAAATGAAGTACACCAATAAGCTTCACAACATGGCGACAGTCCTTGCTGAAATGGGGACCGACGTGTTGGCGAATGTAGGGTGTGCGGTCATTGGTGTGAGTGAGGTGGAGAACGCGCATTGCCTGGCAGATTTGTGCGAGCAGCCGGAGCTGAAGGCACGTAATTTCCAGTTTGCGCACATTGAGGGTCCCGACCGTCGTGGCGTGGACTGCGGGTTGCTCTATAATCCGTCATTGTTCGAGGTGCGCGACATGACGTTGGTGCCTTATGTGTATGAACTTCCTGCCGACAGCAATCGTGCCACGCGCGGTTTCCTGACCGTCAGCGGAACGCTTGCCGGCGAGCATGTGGCGTTTATCGTGTGCCACTTGCCGAGCCGTTTTTCCGGTTCTTATTACAGGGAGTTGGGTGCTAAGCAGATACGGGTGGTCAAGGACTCCCTTCTCCGCGAAGACCCTGCTTGCAAGGTCTTTGTCATGGGCGACATGAATGACGACCCGACGAACAAAAGCATGTATGACGAGCTCGGGGCGAAAGAGGATATGGAGAAAGTAGGCGAGGGCGACCTGTACAATCCGTGGTACAATGTGCTCGTAAAACAAAATACCGGAACGCTGAGATATGACGGCAAATGGAATCTTTTCGACCAGATTGTGATGACTCCGAATGCTGTCAACAAAAAGGGTGAGAAGGATTTTTCTACTTTGAAATTCTGGAAAAGTCAGATATTCCGTCGTGACTATCTCTTCCAGACCGATGGAAAATATAAGGGCAATCCGAAGCGTACACACGCAGGAGGCGTCTGGCTGAATGGCTATAGCGACCACCTGCCGGTTGTCGTTTATATGGTAAAGGAAAGGCAATAAGCAAAAAACAGGGCGGACTTTTGTGTCCGCCTCTTTTTTATGGTTGCAACGATAGAACGTCATCCGCTGACTCCATTCCTGCCGAAGGGAACGCGCCTGCTGATGCTCGGCAGCTTCCCGCCGGCACGCCACAGGTGGTGTATGGAGTTCTTCTATCCGAACTTCACCAACGATATGTGGCGCATCTTTGGAATCTGTTTCTTCGGAGACAAGTTGCATTTCGTGGATGAGCAGGAAAAAGCCTTTCGGAAAGAGGCACTTGAGCGTTTTCTGACGGTTGCGGGAATCGGGCTCTATGACACAGCCGTTTCCGTGCGCCGATTGAAGAATACGGCATCCGACAAGGATTTGGAGATAGTGGAGGAGACTGACATCAAGGCGCTTCTGCGCGAACTGCCCGAATGTGGCGCGATAGTGACAACAGGACAGAAGGCGACCGACGTCGTATGCCGGCAATTCGAGACCATAGCCCCCACAGTCGGTGCGTATGCTGATGTTACCTTCGGTGGGCGCCACCTGCGGCTGTATCGGATGCCGAGCAGTTCGCGTGCCTATCCGATGCGCCTGGAGCAGAAAGCGGCATTCTATAAGGAAATGTTCGACAGAGAAGTTAGCGAGATTTTAAAATTAAAACGATAGAAGATATGACCATTATTGGAATAGCTGGTGGTACAGGCTCAGGAAAAACCACCGTCGTCAGGAAAATAGTCAACGCCCTGCCGCCTCACTACGTGGCAGTGGTTCCCCTTGACTCGTACTATAACGACACGTCGCACATGACCGAAGAGGAGCGGCACGCCATCAATTTCGACCACCCCGATGCGTTCGACTGGAAGTTGCTCAATCGCCATCTGAACGACCTTCGAAACGGAATCGCCATTGAGCAGCCCACCTATTCCTACATCCTCTGCAACCGTTTGCCGGAGACTGTTCACGTGGAGCCGAAACCTGTCATCATCGTTGAGGGAATCATGATGCTCATCAATAAGAAACTGCGCGACATGATGGACCTGAAAATCTACGTGGACACCGATTCCGATGAGCGGCTCATACGCAACATCCAGCGCGATGTGGTGGAGCGCGGACGAACGGTCGATATGGTCTTGGAGCGCTATCTGCAAGTGCTTAAGCCGATGCATGAGCAATTCATCGAGCCGACGAAGAAATATGCCGACCTCATCATTCCGCAAGGAGGCGAGAATCTGAAAGGTATTGGAATCCTTTGCAAATATATCGAAGGCTTGGTGAATGTCTGAAACTGCATCATCGGAAAGCAAACGCAACAGATGTGCACGGCTTTAATAGACAGAATGATGGTGAAATTGATACTGGTGCGTCACGGTGAGACGGTCGATAATGTGAACCAAGTGCTGCAAGGACAGACGCAAGGCATGCTGAACGAGCATGGCAGGCGCCAGGCGCAGCAGTTGTGTGAGCATCTGGCAGGTCAGGCGATAGATGTCTTTATGTCGAGCGATTTGGAACGGGCTGTAGAGACCTGTCGGATTATCGCTGAACCGCATGGGGCACCTGTCGTGACAACACCTCTGTTGCGGGAGCGTGACTGGGGCGGTTTCACGGGCGAGTACATCCCCGACCTGAAAGACAAAGTGTGGCCGGCGGATGTGGAAACGCTGGAGAGTCTGAAAGGGCGCGCCGCATCGTTTCTCAACGAGTTGCGTGCGGAGTATGCCGGGAAGACCGTGTTGGCTGTCGGTCACGGCATTATCAACAAAGCCATCCAGTCGGTGCTGTACGACAAGCCGATGAACGAAGTGGACAAGATGGGGAATGCAGAGGCGAGGGAGTTGATAATCTGACCTTCCGACACGGGTGTTCGGCGATAATCGGAACTGAAACAATTCCCTGCATAAACATACAGGAAAAGACGTATAAATATGTAGTTGAACTTTCGTTTTTCAAAAGTTCAACTTTTAGAACGCAAAAGTTCAACTTTTAGGCGCTGAAAGTTGAACTTTTACAAGCCAAAAGTTCAACTTTTGGAAAGCAATCCTTAACTTATTGAGATACAACATCTTACGGATGAGAGTGTGAAACATTTGCCTGTGTATAAATATACAGCTTCTGACTTTCATCCAAAAAAACACTATTTTTTTATCTTTTTTCGAAAAAAAACGAGAAAAAATTTGGAGGATTCAAAATAAAACCATACTTTTGCAGTGTACTATTCAACTATTACACTATATAGCTTGATGAAATTGACTTCCTGAACAGTGCCTTACACCTTATTATATATATAGGAAGGGGGATTGAAAACAGGCGAAAGACTGAAGGCAGGGGGCGATAAAAAACAGGAGACAGGAGCCGAAAAGGTTGAAGGTGAGGGCAGTAAAGACTGGAACCGGAAACCTGAAAATCTGAAAAAAGGGGAGCGAGAAGAGCGAGCAATCCTAAAATCAAGAAGCAGGGAACTGTCTCAAGAGAACTGAAATATTCACAACTAAAAACATAAAAGAATATGATTGAAGTAAAAAACATGAATTATCACTATGCCGGTTCACGGCATCAAGTGTTCCGCGATTTCAACTTGTCACTCCAAGAGAATCGCATCTATGGTCTGCTGGGCAAGAACGGAACGGGTAAGAGCACCTTGCTCTATCTCATTTCGGGACTGCTCCGCGCGCAATCGGGCGAGGTCTCCGTCGATGGAGTGCCAAGTAAGAAGCGCATGTCTCAGACGCTGAGTGAGGTATTCATCGTGCCCGAGGAGTACGATCTTCCCAACATGTCGCTCAAGACGTTCATCAAAATCAACCGCCCGTTCTATCCTCGTTTCAGCGAGGAGGTGCTCAACAAGTGTCTCACCGCTTTCGAGATGCCCACCAAGCTGCATCTGAAAAAGCTGTCGATGGGTCAGAAGAAAAAGGTCTATATGAGTTTCGCCCTCGCCACCGGCACCCGTTTCCTGCTGATGGACGAGCCGACCAACGGGCTCGACATCCCTTCGAAGAGTCTTTTCCGCCGCGTGATTGCCGAGAACATGACCGACGACCGCACGCTCATCATCAGTACGCATCAGGTGCACGACGTGGAGCAACTGCTCGACCACGTGATGATTCTCAGTCAGTCGGGACTTATCTTCGACATGCCGACGGGCGAAATCGGCGAAAAATTCACTTTCGCATTGCGCCAGCCGGGCGATTCCGATGCCGATATCCTCTATTGCGAGCCGTCACTGCAAGGCAATGCCTGCATCAGTCGTCGGAAGGCGGGCGATGCCGAAACGCAAATCAACCTCGAACTGCTGTTCAATGCAGCCACGATGGGAAAACTTTAAACCGATAATCCTTTTTTAAAAAAACATTCACAACCATGAAGAATTCATTCAACATATCAAGATTCTGGCAAGTTCTCAAATGGACCTTTGCCAACAACCGCCAGTCGGTGGTGAAGATGCTGTGGATATGGACAGCCATTTTCGTGTGCTATTTCCTGTTCACCCTATTCCATTATTCCAGCATTCATCTCGTCACGAGCGGTGCTATGGGACTATTCGTCGGCATTTTCTTCACCCTGCTCATCGTCTTTCCGAGTCTCACGCTGAAGAGTATCAATAAGAACCGACAGCACAGACTGAACACGCTCATGCTGCCGGCAACTAACACAGAAAAATTTCTGTCGCTAATCATAACGGTCTTCTGCACTTATATTCTCACGATGATTGCAGCATTTCTCATTGCCGATGGCGTGCAGTTCCTCGTATCCACCATCTTCCGCCTCAACGATACAGGATTCGTAACGGCAAAACTCTACCAAGCATATATGTCAAACCGTATGGCCGGTACTAATGTGGGGTCTCAAGATATGCTTTTCAGCACCATGCTGACAATTTGGGTAATCTCTGTCTATCTGCTCGGAGGAATGTTCTTCCGTCGTTATGCGTGGCTGTTTGTCTCGCTCGGTTTCTTCTTGATCCTCATGGCAATCGGCTACTTTGGGAGCCGCTACGAGCCCGACTATATGATAGAGATAGACAAGGACGCATTCCTCTATGGTGCCAGCCTCGTTTTAGCCATCCTTTCGCTGCTGAACGTATGGCTCTCTTACCGGCTCTTCTGCCGTCTGCAACTTATCAACCACAAATGGATTAACATTTAAACATTATAAGACTATGAACAGAATTAACAACAGCATCATACTCGCACTCGTGTGCATCACATTCAGCGCTTGCCGTATCGTTCACAAAGACATGTCAGGCCCGCTCGTCACAAAGGACTTTCAGGTGTCATCGTTCGAGAAAATCAAGCTCTATGGACCGAATAACGTCTTCTTCAAGCGGAGCGACACCATCAAGGTGTATGCCGTCACCACTGAAAAGATGATGGAAGAACTGAGGATTTTCACGGAAGGGAATACGCTGGTCGTTACTACCGAAGAGCGGAGAAACGTCATCCGCATCGGAAACGCAGGAATTTCTGCTGACATCTACGTCCAGGCACCGTCGCTCTCCATGATACAAATCACCGGTAGCGGCACCTTCGAATGCTCCGACTCGCTCAGTCCGGAGAAGTTCAGTGCCAACGTTACAGGCAGCGGCGATATTCGCATGGGAGA
This sequence comes from Prevotella sp. Rep29, assembly GCF_019551475.1. Lineage (NCBI taxonomy): Bacteria > Pseudomonadati > Bacteroidota > Bacteroidia > Bacteroidales > Prevotellaceae > Prevotella > Prevotella sp. Rep29. Next base: position 2,156,590 of record NZ_CP047159.1, on the reverse strand, counting down.
CATCGTTTGCAAAAGCGCTGACATCTCAATTACCGGCAGTGGCGACATCAGGCTCGGAACGCTTTCCGCCAACCGCGCCAGCGTAGCCATCAGCGGCTCGGGCGACATCACCATGAGTGAGAAGGACGTGCAAAAAACCGACATTTCTATCACGGGAAGCGGTGATATCGAAATGGCACTCGACAACTGTGACGAAGCTGTTGCCACCATTTCAGGTTCGGGCGACATCACTCTCACCGGTACGCTGAACAAATTGAAGAAATCAGTGAGTGGCAGTGGAGAAATCACTACACAGGGACTGACCATCAGAAAATGACAAAAACACTTACAGATATGACATTCAGTAACGACAAGGCCATCTATCTCCAAATGGCAGACCGCCTCTGCGACGAGATTCTTGCCGGTAACTACAAGGACGATGAACGCATCCCGAGCGTCAGAGACTATGCCGTCATGCTCGAAGTGAACATCAATACGGCAGTCAAGGCGTACGAGGAACTGGCACGTATGAACATAATATACAACCGCCGGGGACTCGGATATTTCGTCACGCCCGGTGCCCGTGAGGAAATTCTTCGCTCACGGCGCGAGACATTTCTCAACGAAACCCTTCCTGAAGTGTTCCGGCAGATGGAGCTGCTGGGGCTTGATGCCGAAGAGGTGTTTAAAAGGAAATGACTATTTCGTGTAGTTTTTGAGGAACATCTGAGTCTAACACATAAAAGACCGTTAACAAAATGGCGACAAAGACAACGAGCGAAACCGACTTCGAACGAATCGTGAGGGAGCATAAAAGCACCATCTACACCGTGTGCTACATGTTCTCCAACGACCAAGACGAGGTGAACGACCTCTTCCAGGAGACGCTCATCAACCTGTGGCGGGGATTCAATAAGTTCGAGGGACGTGCGAACATCCGCACGTGGATTTATCGCGTCAGCCTGAATACCTGTATCAGCATCCATCGCAAGAAGAAAAGGATGAAGACGCTGCCGCTCTCGATGGACATCAATCTGTTCGAAGACCGCGACGAGGACACCCGACAGATAGACCTCCTCCGACACCGCATCAGCCGTCTGCAGCCGTTCGACCGCGCCATCGTACTCCTATGGCTCGAGAATCTTTCTTACGACGATATCGCTGCCATCACAGGCATCAGCGTCAAGAATGTGTCCGTCAAGTTGGTCAGAATCCGTGAACAACTCAAAAAGATGTAAAACCTCAAAAACTACACGATATGGAACAGAACCATGAATTTGAGGAGATGAAACGCCAACTCGAGCTCCTCAAAGAAAAACTCGACAGGCAGACCATCATCAACGACAAGATGTTGCGCGGCAAACTGAAAAACGTGTCGCGCACCATCAACTACTCTGCATACGCCACCTTGCTCATAGCCCTCGTCATGACGCCCATCACCTACGTCATCTTCAACCGCGAACTGCAGCTGCCACTCTATTTGTGGGTCACGCTCACGGTCATCATGTTCGCTGGAACTGTTGCCGACCACGTGCTGCGGCGAAGCATACGCGACATACAGCAGCATGACCTCACAGCAGCGGGACAGGAACTGTCAAGATTCCGTCGCCGATACCTGCGCTACGAGATGATTTCGTTCCCCATCGCCATCGCATTCTTTGCCCTGTTCATCTACGAACTGGCGCAACGCTGGCAGTTCACCGACCTCACCAAGGGACTCATCTTCATGGCAATCGGCATCATAGCAGGCATCGTCATCAACCTGCGTTTCTTCAAGCAAATGTCCGAATTGCAAAAACAGATAGAAGAAGCAAAAGACTGAGCAGATGGCGTGGGCATCCTCGTCGGGCACGCGTTTGGCACATAAAAACAGAAAAAAGGGAAACCTATCCATCGTAGGTTTCCCTTTTTCTGTTTGTATTGATGATTGAATACAGTTTTTTCTTTGTTATCTGCGTCCGCCGAAATGTCCGCCGCCACGGCTGCCAGATGAACCGCCTCCGAACGAGCCGCGGCTGCCTGACGAACGTGAACTGCTGCCGAACGAACTACGACTGCCCGATGAATGTGAACTGCTTCCGAACGAGTTGCGGCTGCCAGATGGGCGCGAGCTGCTGCCAAATGTGCTGCGTGTGCTGCTCGACGGTGCTGTTGCCGTTGGGCGCTCTCGGTGCGATGATGAAGACCTGTTGTAAACATCTCCGCTTCTCGAGCCGTTAAATCTGCGGTTGTCACTGTTCGTTACGGTCGTGCGGGTAGAACTCTCACGTCCGTTAGGATTGTTGGAACGTCCGACGCCGTTGTTCTGGTTGCGGTCATTGTTGTTTCCGAAAGTGCGGTTGTTCTGCCCGCGGTTGTCGTCGTTTCCGAAGCGGCTGTTGTCACGGTTGTTGTCACGTGAGCCGAAGCGTCCTTCATTGCGGTTGTTGTCATGGTTGTTGTCACGCGAGCCGAAGCGTCCTTCGTTGCGGTTGCGGTCATTGTTGTTCCCGAATGTGCGGTTGTCCGGTCGGTTGTTACGCCCAAAGTCTTTGTTGTGACCATTGCGGTCCCTGCGGTCGAAGTGGTCGCGCATGCCGGTGTGATGCCCGCTGTGGCGTGGTCTCAGGTCGCGTCCGTGATACCAGCTGCGTCCGCCGTTCATGCGCCAGCTGTGACCGCCGCGATAGACTGTCCAGAAAGTGGGTCTTCCGAAATAGAGATAGGTGCGATGCGGATAGCGCGCATAGACAGCGAAGTGCCAATAGCCGGCATCCCAGTAGAGTGGGCGATAGAAATAGGCTGCATCGCAGAATGCACGGTATTGCCAGTCGAGCAGGATATAGCTCATGTCCAGGTTACGCTGACGCCAATACATCCCATAGAGGTCATCCCGGGTGTTGATACTCATCAGGTAATCGAGGTTGATTTCGTAAACTGCTTCATATTGTTCCTCCGTGAGGTTCAGTTCGTATGCCATCTTGTCGGCAAGGAACAGAGCTTGCTGACGTGCTTGTTCGTAGCTCATGGCATTGGCTGCTATTGTCAGTGTGAACAGTGCGACAATGGTTAAAATTAACTTTTTCATAATCGTATGTTTTTTAGTTCATAAATTCGTTTTCACACTGCAAAGAAAAGAATAATCAAGTGCATGTGAAAAGGATTTTCCCTAAACTGGGAGGGGAAAATCCCTATTGTTGTATTTCGGTGGTATTCCGTGCTCTCTAAAACTGCTCTTTAGCTCATGTACGGGTGCATTTTCTCCAACCAAATCAACTTGATTTGGTCATCAATTCAACTTGATTTGTTTTGTGAAAGTTCGACTTCTGAAAACCAAATTCACTGAATTTACTCACCAAATTCACTGAATTTGGTCATCAATTTCACTGAATTTGGTGTTATGAAGTGCAGAAAATGCGGTCAGTATGATGCCGTGCAAGGTATGCCAAGTGCCGTGACGCGGTCGCGGATGCTGTCGAGTTCTTCGCGAGAAGCTTTTTGGAGTGTCTGTTGCGGTGTCTCGCGGTCGATGGTATAAATCATGACATCTTTCGGGGCGATGCGTTTCAGTGCTTCCAGCCATGGTGTGACAAACTCGTCTCCGGTGTTGTTGACATCTTCTCCCGTGCCTGTCGTTCCTTTGAGAAACATGGTCTGTATGGTGACGTGCCCGTGGAAGAGTCTCAGTTGTTCGATGACCTCCTCCACGTTGTAGCGGTTGCTGACGGGGCGGTCCACCTTTTTAATATATTCGGCAGACACGGTGTCGAGTTTCTGGATGTTGTTGTCGATACGCATTAGTGCCTCTCTCACTTTGGGCAGATGGATGCGTGTGGCATTGCTGAGTACAGACACTTTCGCTTTCGGGAAATAGCGGTCGCGCAGTTGCAGCGTGTCGCCGATGATTTCGGGGAAGTCGGGGTGTGCCGTCGGTTCGCCGTTTCCTGCAAATGTCAGTACGTCGGGAGGTGTGCCGTCGGTTTCCATCTCTTGCAACTTCGCTTCGAGGGCAGCAGCGACTTCCTTTCGTGTGGGGCGCAGGAGGTGTGGGGGGAAGTCTTTGTTGAACCCGCATTCACAGTAAATGCAGTCGAAGGTGCATATCTTCCCGTCTGCAGGCATCAGGTTGATGCCGAGCGATGTGCCCAATCGTCTGCTGTGGACGGGACCGAAAATAGGTGAGGGGAAAATAATCGTACTCATAATGTCTGTTCGTGTGAAACTTCGTATTAAATTTCGTGCAAATTTAAGAAAATAATCGGGAATGCGGGACGGATGTGAAAATAATCACTTAGTTTAGCGTTAATAGTAGTTAAAGTCTCGTTTAGAATGATTTTTTTTCGTTACTTTGCAAGAAATTTGGTGTATTATATCCTTTTTGGAATGGGAAAGAAACATAAAAAATCCCGCAGTCACATAGGATTGCAGGATATTACTTTGTGCATAAGCACGGCTATGGTGCTGGTCTTGCTGGGACTGGTGGTCCTTACTGTTTTTACGGCTCGGAACCTCTCGGCAAAGGTGAAGGAAGATTTTACGATTACGCTGATGCTGGGTGACGACATCACGCAGGGAGAAGCGAAGGCGGTATGCAAAGAGCTCCAGTCGCGTCCGTACATCAGTGGCATGCAGTATATCAGTAAGGAACAGGCATTGGAAGAAGGAAAGAAGGCTCTCGGGGCTGACCCCTCCGAGTTTGTCGGCGTCAATTTCTTCCCTCCCTCGGTGGAGATGCAGCTGAAGGCTGACTATGCCAACAGTGATTCGTTGAAGTGGATTACGGCAGAGCTGGAGAAGAATCCCAAGATTGCGGAGATAGAGTTTCCGCAGGATTTGATAGATAGCGTGAACTATACGCTGCGCAACGTGATTATCGTTCTGCTGGTGTTGGCAGCGCTGCTGACTTTCATCTCGTTCGTGCTCATCAACAATACGGTTCGCCTCGCAGTTTATTCCCGTCGCTTCGGCATTCATACGATGAAGCTGGTCGGCGCGTCGTGGGGATTCATCCGTAAGCCGTTTATGAGCCGCGCCTTCAAGCAGGGCTTGTTGGCAGGTTTCCTAGCTGTCGTGGTCTTGGGCATCGGGCTTTATGTGTTCTATATGCAAGAGCCGGGCGTCTTGACGATTATCACGCCCGAGGTGATGGCAGTGACGGCAGGTGCGGTCCTGTTGTTCGGCATACTGATTACCTGCCTTTGTTCATGGCTGTCAGTCAACAAGTTCCTGCGCATGACTGCCGGTGATTTGTATAAGATATAGGCGTATATAATATAATGTAACACTTAATAGCAATCGAAATATGGATAAGAGAAATCTCGCTTTTGATAAAACAAACTTTATTTTGCTCCTTGCAGGCATGGTGCTGGTTATCCTCGGTTTTATACTGATGGGTGGCAGTGGGACGACAGAGACGGAGTTTAACCCCGACATCTTCAGCGTGAGACGCATCAAGGTGGCTCCGGTTGTCTGCTTCATAGGCTTTGTGTCAATGATTTATGCTATCATGCGTAAGCCAAAAGAAACGAAAGAGGAGGATAAATGAGCGAGTTTGAAGCATTGATTTTGGGACTGATTCAGGGGCTGACGGAGTATCTCCCGGTTTCAAGCAGCGGCCATCTCGCAATCGGTTCGGCATTGTTCGGCATCGACGGTGAGAGCAACCTGACCTTTACGGTTGCCGTGCATGTGGCGACCGTATTGTCCACGCTCGTCATACTTTGGAAAGAAATAGACTGGCTGCTGAAAGGGTTGTTCAAGTTTGAACTGAACGAAGAGACCCGCTATGTGATAAACATTGTCGTGTCAATGATACCAATAGCCATCGTCGGCTTCTTCTTCAAAGACAAGGTGGAGGAAATCTTCGGCTCCGGGCTGCTGATTGTCGGTCTGATGCTCTTGCTGACAGCCAGTTTGTTGGCATTCTCATACTACGCAAAGCCCCGCCAACGTGGGAAAATCACGATGAAGGACGCCTTCATCATCGGCATTGCACAGGCTTGTGCCGTGATGCCGGGACTGTCGCGTTCAGGCAGTACGATAGCCACAGGACTGCTGTTGGGAAACAAAAAGGAAAAATTGGCGCAGTTCTCATTTCTGATGGTCATCCCGCCAATCCTTGGTGAGGCACTGCTCGACATAAAGAAAACGATAGAAGGCAGTGCGGAAGCCGCTGTGGGAAAGATAGAACTGCTGCCACTCATCATAGGTTTTACGGCAGCATTCGTTGCGGGTTGTTTCGCATGTAAATGGATGATTAACATTGTCAAGAAAGGAAAGTTGATTTATTTCGCCATATACTGTGCCATTGTTGGTACAATCACTTTAGTCAGTACATTCTTTTAATCAATGAATTTCCAGGAAGGAGAGATTATCTGTATCGATAAACCTTACGGCATGTCCAGCTTCGGAGCTTTGGCACATGTTCGCCATCGGCTGTCCCGACATCTTGGAGTGAAGCGGTTGAAGACGGGACATGCGGGGACGCTCGACCCGTTGGCGACGGGTGTACTGATTCTCTGCACGGGAAAAGCCACCAAGCGCATCGGGGAATTGCAGGCGCACGTCAAGGAATATGTCGCAACGCTGCAACTGGGTGCTACCACGCCGAGCTATGATATGGAACACGAGGTGGACGCCACCTTTCCGACAGCGCATATCACGCGGACACTCATTGAGGAGACGCTTCTGCAGTTTGTCGGAGAGATACAACAGATACCGCCAGCCTATTCCGCTTGCAAGATAGACGGAAAGCGGGCATACGAACTGAAACGCAAAGGGAAAGAGGTGGAATTGAAACCCAAAATCCTGAATATTGACGAGATAGAACTGACCGATTTCGATTCCGAACTGATGCAGATGAGCATACGGGTGGTGTGTAGTAAAGGTACATATATCAGGGCTCTTGCACGGGATATTGGGGAGGCGCTTGGAAGTGGAGCCTATCTGACCGCTTTGCGCCGTACACGTGTCGGGGATGTCAGGGTGGAAAATTGCCTGACGCTCGACGAATTTCCCAAATGGTTGGAGCAACAAGAGATTGTTCCTTATGAAGAAACGAATAAAACACAATAAACGAGAAAGATATGAAACTGTCACAATTCAAATTCAAATTGCCAGATGAGCAGATTGCACTCAATCCGACTTACCACCGGGATGAATGCCGTTTGATGGTGTTGCATCGGAAGTCAAAGACAATCGACATGTACAAGACCGATGAAAACGGGAAACCTCTGAAGGACAAGAAGAAAAAGCCCGTATTCCTCGATTTCCGCAATGTGCTTGACTATTTCGACGACGGCGATGCGTTTATCTTTAACGACACGAAGGTTTTCCCAGCCCGGTTGTACGGCACGAAGGAGAAGACCGATGCCAAGATAGAAGTGTTTCTTCTCCGTGAACTGAACAGGGAAATGCGGTTGTGGGACGTGTTGGTGGAGCCTGCGCGCAAGATTCGAATCGGCAACAAACTGTTTTTCGATGAGAGCGGAACGATGGTGGCAGAAGTGATTGACAATACCACCAGCCGTGGTCGCACGTTGCGCTTTCTCTACGATTGTCCGCACGATGAATTTAAGCGCGAGCTCTACGCGCTCGGAGAAGCACCGCTGCCCAACTATATCGTAAGCCATCGGAAGGCAACACCTGAAGATTTGGATGACTTCCAGTGCATATACGCAAAGAATGAAGGTGCCGTCACGGCGCCTGCATCCGGCTTGCATTTCAGTCGTGAACTGATGAAGCGCATGGAAATCAAAGGCATCAACTTTGCGTTTATCACACTTCATTGTGCACTTGGCAATTTCCATAGCATTGAAGTGGAAGACCTCACCAAGCATAAGATGGACAGCGAGCAGATGTTCATTGAAAAAGAAGCATGTGATATCGTGAATAAGGCGAAGAAAGCCGGAAAACATGTCTGCGCCGTAGGAACGAGCGTGGTGAAGGCAACAGAGACGGCAGTAGGAACCGACGGGTTGCTGAAGGAATATGACGGATGGACCAACAAGTTCATCTTCCCGCCCTACGATTTCGGACTTGCTGACTCCATGATAGCCAACTTCTATCATCCTTACTCCACACTTCTCATGTCAACGGCGGCTTTCGGCGGCTATGACTTGGTGATGGAGGCATACGACTTGGCGCTGAAAAACGATTATCGTTTCGGTTGTTATGGCGATGCGTTGCTGATTCTTAACGACTAATCTTAAAGGAGAGGCTTTGCATACCGTATATCTTGGACTCGGCTCGAATCTTGGTGCGAAGCGCCGACATCTTCGTCGTGCCGTGACACTGATTAAAAAGCAGATTGGTGCAGTAGTGCGCCAATCTGCTTATTTTGTTTCCAAGCCCTGGGGATTTGAATCGCCCAACGACTTTGTGAATATTGCTGTTTGTTGTGAAACCTTGCTTTCACCGCATGAACTTCTTGAGCGCACGCAAGCCATTGAACGGGAAATGGGGCGGACCCACAAGTCGGTTGACGGCGTTTACCATGACCGCATAATCGATATTGATATCCTTCTTTACGATGACCTGCATGTCGATGATCCCGACTTGAAAATACCGCATCCGTTGATGTTTGAACGGGATTTTGTCATGGTGCCTTTGCGGGAGATTTGCAACGACATTCCCAGTCCCGATTTGGGTTGAATGCAAACCGCCGTCTCCTACTTCTTGAAATTCAATCGCACAAAGACGGGATAGTGGTCGGACGGCAAGCGTATTTTGCCAGTTTTGAAACCTATCTCCCGTGGAGCATCATGTCCTTTCCCCTCCGTAGTATGCTCGTCGGTTGTCCAATAGGTACTGGTCATCACCCCGTAGTTCTCAACCTCAAACTTCGGCGAAACGAAGACGTGGTCAATGCGGCTGTCGGTCATCAGATAAGGATTGAAACTGTTGAACGTGCCGTTCTCCGCAAAACGTTGCCGGGCATAAGTGTAGGAGTCTTTCAGGATATTCGATTGGGCAAATGTCTGGTAGATTTCGTTATATTGGTCAACGTTGAAATCGCCCGTTAAGATAGCAGGATGTTTCCCCCCGGTGATTTCTTTTATCTTGCTTACGACCAGCCGTGCAGCCTCTCTTCGTGCAACAATTCCGACGTGGTCCATGTGCAGGTTGAAGAAATAGAATTTCAGTTTGGTCTTCTTGTCTTTGAACAGTCCCCACGAGCAGATGCGCACACATGCAGCATCCCATCCGAGTCCTGGTCGGTCGGGTGTTTCCGAGAGCCAGAAGTGTCCTTCCTTGAGAAGCCGAATCTTGTCTTTCCGATAGAAAATGGGTTCGAATTCGCCAGCTTCTTTCCCGTCGTCGCGACCGATGCCGATGTGGGCATAGCCGGGCAGCGTGCGGTCGAAATCGTGTAATTGGCTCACTAACACTTCCTGTGCACCGAAGATGTCGGGTCGCATGAAGTTGATTTGGTCGCTGATAACCTGGCAGCGCTTTCCCCAATAGTCGCCGTTGATGGAGTCGTGGTTGTTCTTGTAGCGGATGTTGTATGAACCGACGAAAAGCGACTGTGCCGCTGCTGTCATGCAGAGAATCAGGAAAAACAATATGGTTCCTTTTCTTTTCATGTCTTTGTGTCTTTTTTATTGGTTAATAAAAATCCCCACAATAAAAAGTTATTGCAGGGATATTCTTTCTCATGTAGCACCAAAGTGCTTATCGGCGCAGACCCAGTGCCTTCACAATCGCACGATAGCGCTCGATGTCGCGGTCGTAAAGATAGTTGAGCAGTGCACGACGCTTGCCGACCAACTTGGTCAATGAGCGTGCGGTGCTGTGGTCTTTGTGGTTTTTCTTCAAATGCTCGGTCAGGTGCTTGATGCGGTATGAGAACAATGCAATCTGGCTCTCTGGTGAACCTGTATCGGTAGCACCGCCCTTACCATACTGTCCGAAAATCTCTTGCTTTTTTTCTTTGTTTAAATACATGTTGTAAATTGATTAATAAGTTTTTAATTACATCCTTCAGATGCGGGCTGCCTTAATCACAACAGGACATCCTCGAATGCATCGGATTTTCCGAATTCGGCTGCAAAGTTACGCATTTTATTTTAATGCGACAAATGTTTTTCTGTTTTTTCTGCGGGGTTTACGAAAATGAAAGCACAGGCATTTCCGACCAAATTCAGTGAAATTGAAGACCAAATTCAGTGAATTTGGTGAGTAAATTCAGTGAATTTGGTTTTCAGAAGTCGAACTTTCACAAAACAAATCAAGTTGAATTGATGATCAAATCAAGTTGATTTACTTACCAAATCAACTTGATTTGGTTAAAAGTAGTTTTATTCCATCGGCTTAATCATCGACTCGATGAACTGGATTTCATCGTCCAAATCTTTCACGAGATTGCCGTTTCCGTCGTATTCATGCTCAATGTCTGCATGCGTCTCTGGCTTCTCCCTTGATTGTGTCTTTGCGCACCCTTATTATAGGATTAATTAATATGTCGTTTGTATCATTATTGAAGATAATGTCTGGAATTCTATCTATGTCTTTTCCTTCCGTTGGTTTGTTCATTTTTATTTCCAGTTTTGACACCAGTTCCTTGGTTGAAACATTCTGTAGCCATTCACTACCAGTACTGTCTTGGGGAGATACGTGAAACCATAATTCAATAGAAATACTATCACCCGGTGCAAAATAATTATATCTACAATTACTACGGTAGCCATTAAACCGACTACAAACATCATGGAACCTAGATATTTTCAATGAATGCCTTGACTTGATACCGACTGTAATAGGGCTATCGTATGGATAGCCTATTGGAATGAATATGGAGTCATTGGATTTGTTTATAACCAAATGGTGAGTCAATATACTTCTTATAAAATAATCATTATCCATTTCGTCTGTCCTTACCTTTATTTTATCGCTAACCTCGGTTAAATTCGCATGCAAAACGTATTCATCGGAGCAAGCAAACAAAAGGAATACTAAAGTGGCAATTAATAATTTCTTCATCTTTTTAATATTTATTCCCGTAATAATTTATTTTTATACTCTAACATTAATTTTTTATAAGTATCAGTTGTTGTATTCCATGTCGGATGACTCATTATTTGATTGAATATGTTTGTCAAGACATCCCACCTTGCTCCATAATCATACCAATCCAACCCATGATGGCGGTCTAACTTCTTACCGTTGTACTTATATGGCTGAATCGGCGTGTGGTACTCCGCACGAAGCTTTTTGCCTTTCGCATCGTACGTATAAACATGCTTGCTATAGTCGGAGAAGCGTATCATACTCGGCAAAGATAATGAAAACCGAGCGCAGAACAAAATAAATTCATTTGTTTTTTTATGGCGGGTGCATCCATAAGTTCCAATAAGAAGTGCAAATGGTTTTCAATTGTAAGCCCTCAACCATGTAAAACACTCGTGGAACGCTGTCGGCAAGGGGCAGACAGCCCCGGCGAGACATTGATTCACCAGTAGCAATACAAAAAAAAAGCAAAAAGGGAGACTGCTGTCTCCCAAAGATTAGTTAACTTTGTATTGTAATGATGTATCATCAACTAACCTCACAGCAAAGGTACACAATTTTCGTGTTACGGCAAAAGAATGTAGCGATAAAAGACATCGCTGATACGATAGGAGTGCATTACAGCACAGTCTATCGTGAGTTGAAACGCAACAAAGGCACACACCATTACCATTATGGTATAGCCCAGCATAAGTGTGACGAGCGTAAGCACAGGATGAGGAGACACCGCAAGTTCTCCATAGATATGCGAAGGAGAATCGTCTCACTCCTGGTGTGTGAGCAGTGGTCGCCGGAACAAATCAAGGGATGGATGGAAAGGAATGGAGAAAAGTGCGTTTCAGTAGAAACCATCTATCAATATATCCGATTTGACCGCAAGTGCGGAGGAGAACTCTACAAACACTGCAGGCACCGCCTGAAGAACATCAGAAGGACTGCCGAAACTGCACATACTGCCATAAAGGACAGGGTAATGATAGAACAGAGGGAAGAAGAGGCTGACGGAACACGATTCGGGGATTTCGAAATGGACACCATCATCGGAAAGGACGGAAAAGGGGCAATCGTTACAATTGTCGAGAGAAGCCGGGACTTCTTCATGATGAGAAAACTCAGACACGGGAAAAACGCAAAGCAGCTGGCAAAAACCGTAGTAGCCATGATGACACCGTACATAGGAAGGATAAAAAGTATTACCACAGACAACGGAAGTGAGTTCGCTGAGCACAAATACATAGCAGAGAGACTCAAAACAAAGATCTTCTTCACACATCCATACTCATCATGGGAGAAAGGAAACATAGAAAACACCAACAAACTCATCAGGCAATATATACCAAAAGGAACTGACTTTAAACATATTTCAGAGGAACAAATAAAGAGAATACAACATAAAATAAACCGTAGGCCAAGAAAAAAACTAAACTTTTCCACACCTACTGCTGAATTCTTCAAAAAAATAACATAACTTTGCACTTGCTACTGGAATCTACAATCTTATCTTATGTAAATTTAGCGAGTTATATTCAATCCAGCGGATATGCAGCGAGGAAAATGTCAGCCTTTCTGAGCGTATCGGCTTTCTGAAGCAGCTCTGCCATCGTCACGGTGCCAACGATATAGTTGTTGTGGGCAGAATTGTAGCTTTCCTCGATATTGACAAACGAAATCAGTCTGAGGTCTTCCTTGTGCGTATAACGGTAATAGATGCGGAACGTGAAATCGTTTGTAAAGGTGGGTTTGCGAAGACTGTTCCGTTTCTTGTATTCGTATTTGTAGCGATAAAGCTGGGCGGTGATGTCGCTGAGCACAGCCGACCCCGTAGGGTGTCCGCCGGCTCCGCGTCCGAACATGAACTGCTTGTAATAGAATAATCCTTTGATGACCACTCCGTTGAACTCATCTTCCACGCTGTAGATGTATTTCTGTCGTGAGATGAGTTGAGGCATGACTGACAGGGAGAGGCGTTCGGAGTCAATCTTCTCTGCACAGCCAACCACTTTGATACGTCGCCGCTTCTCACGTGCAAAGTTGATGTCGCACTCTTTCATGTTGCCGATGCCGAAGGTGAAAATCTGTTCGGGGCGGATGTAGATGCCGAATGCGTGCATGGTGATGATGATGAGTTTGTAGAGCGTGTCCCATCCACCGATGTCCAGTGTCGGGTCGGCTTCGGCAAATCCCAGCTGTTGTGCCAGTTGGAGCGCATCTTTATAGCTCATGTCTTCGTTGAAAACCTTTGAGAGGATGAAATTGGACGACCCGTTGAGAATGCCTTTGACCGAGATGAGCAGGTCGTTGTCGTAATACTCTTCCAGATTTCTGATGACAGGAATACTGCCACAGGCAGAGGCATCGTAGAGCAGTGCCACCTGCTGTCGTTCCTGTATTTCGATGAGCTCTTCCAGATGGTTGGCAAGCATCTTTTTGTTACCGCTGACGACGGGCAGTCCTTTTTGCAGCGCATGCTTTACAATGCAATATGCAGCTTCCTCGTCGCTGATGAGTTCGACAATCAGGTTGACCGCAGGATTGTTGAAGATGTCTTCCGGTCGGTTGGTAATGGGGAGTCCGATGTCCTGATGTTTCTCGGTGTGCAACACGCAAACCTGTTCTATTCTTACATTCTCCGGGCATATTTGCTTGAGCACGTCGTGCAGTCCTTTGCCCACAGTTCCGTAGCCGAACATGCCGATATTGATTTGTTTCATGGTATTATTCATTTGATTGTTTTTTTGTTTTTTGATAGAAGTTCATGATGATGTCATTCAGTTGGTCGCTTTCCACGAGGAATCCATCGTGGCCGTATATGGAGTCGATGACGTGATAGTCAGCATGTGGAATGTGATTGACCATCCGTTTGTGGCGCTCCGTCGGGAAAAGAATGTCGCTGCTGATGGCTATGACCAGCGTCTTTGCAGTGATTTTCTGGAGGGCGTTTTCGTCGCCGCCACGTCCTCTCCCGATGTCGTGCGAATCCACGATTTGTGAAATCCGGTAATAAGAATAGGCATTGAAACGCTTGGCGAGTTTCTCTCCCTGGTAGCGTTGGTAGGAGGCTGATTGCCGTTCAAAGAGCACGGACTGGCATTCGTCTTGTGTGGCGTTGTATGCCTTTCCGCCTCTATAGCTCAGCAGGGCAATGCTTCTGGCGGTAGCCATGCCCCTAAGTCCCGCTTGGTCGGTCTCTTCTCCGAATGTGTGGTCGTTTTCTATCGCCATTCGTTGTGATTCGTTGAAGGCGGCTACCCATGGCGTGCACCGGGAGTCAGAGGCAATGATGACCGCCCTTTCAATAAATGCCGGATCTGTCACGCACCATTCGACACACTGAAATCCGCCGACGCTACTGCCAATCAGCGTGTGAATCTTTTTTATTCCCAAATGGGCAGCCAGCAGTTGGTGTGCCGTGACCACGTCTTTGACGCTGATATGAGGGAATGTCCCGTACCAAGGCTTGTCGGTGAGCGGGTTGACAGACAGCGGTCCGGTCGTTCCGTAACACGAGCCAAGGATGTTGGCGCAGACGATGAAGAATCGGTTGGGGTCTAAGAAACGTCCTTCGGCAACAGTGTTTGGCCACCATTCCCTCACATCGCTGTTGGCTGTGAGTGCGTGACAGACCCAGATGACGTTACTTCCATCGCTGTTGATCTTCCCGTAGGTGTGATAGGCTATGGTGATGTCGGGCAATATCTCACCACTTTCCAGTTTGAAATGGTGGGGATAGTGAAAGGTTTTCATAATTGTTGTCGCTTGTCTTTCAGATGAATTTACTTGCTTGTTCAAAGTCGTCAATGATGTCGCGCACATCTTCCAGCCCCATAGAGATGCGTAGCAGGGTAGGGGTGACACCCGCACTCTTCAGGTCTTCGTCGTTCAATTGCTTGTGGGTGGTGGAGGCAGGATGGGTGACGACAGTGATGGAGTCGCCCACCATGACCATATTGGCGCACAGTTTCAGTGCCTCTACAAAGCGGACGGTGCTTTCAGCATCTCCTTTCAGTTCGATGTTGAGGATTCCGGAGGTCCCGTTTCGGAAATATTTTTTTGCCAGACGATGACTTTCATGCCCCTCGAATCCTACGAAACTGATGTGTTCAACGTAATCGCACTGCTTGCAATATTCTGCGAGCTGACGAACGCTCTTGGTCTGATGTTCTAACCGCAGCGACAGCGTTTCTAAGCCGATGAGGTTCAGATAACTGTCGAAAGGCGATGGGCAGCAGCCCAGGTCGCGGAGAATGTCAACCCTGGCGCGGGCAATGAAGGCCCCGAATCCGAACGTTTCCCAGAAGTTCAGTCCGTGGTAGCCCTCTGACGGACCGTCAATCTGTGGAAATTTTCCGTTCGACCAGTTGAATTTTCCCCTGTCAACGATCATGCCGCCGATGGCGTTGCCGTGTCCGTTGATCCATTTTGTGGCTGACTCGACGACGATGTCGGCTCCCCAATCAAATGGGTTGCAGAGGTATCCGCATCCGCCGAACGTGTTATCTACCACAAAAGGAATATTGTTGCGGTGCGAGAGTGCTGCCAAGGCTTCCAAGTCTGCCACGTGGCAGGTCGGGTTCCCCATGCTCTCGGCAAAGAGGAGTCGGGTGTTTTCATCAATGAGATTCGCAATGTCCTCAATCTCGTCCGTCGGAGCAATCCTGCAGTCTATTCCCAATTTCCGCAGGGTGATGCGAAAGAGGTTGTAGGTACCGCCATACAGGTGGGGCAGTGCAACGATGTTCTGTCCGTTTTCTGCCAGCGCTGTGATAGTGGCTGTGATGGCAGACATGCCCGATGAGGTGGCAAGGGCGCCAATCCCGTCGTACAGTGCTGCCACGCGACGCTCGAAATCGCTGCATGTGGGGTTGGTGATACGCGAATAGATGTTGCCTGGAGCGGTGAGGTTGAACAGGTCTGCAGCGTGCTGACAGTCCTTGAAGTGGAAGGCTGCCGATGGATGAATGGCACTGCCGCGCGAATAGGTCTCGTCAATGGTCCTGCCACCGTGTATCTGACGAGTGGCAAAGTGTGTGTGTTTGTTTTCTTTTTCCATGATTGATGATATAATTACTGTCAACAGAAAAACATCCTGTCAACGGCTGTTTGAAAATAAATAAAAGGATTTTGTTTAGTGTATTCAAATGGGATACACAAGGTAGCGCGTAGCCACCTGTATCAAAATACAAGTGCCTACCGGCACATTCGCATCATCATCGATGAAAAAGAAAGTGCATTGAAGGGGATAAGATTCGTGTCTGTTCTCATCTCGTTATTTCTCAAATGCGCTGCAAAAGTAATTAAAAGAAATAAAACTACCAAAAATAAATAAGGATATTTAGAAAAAATCTTTGTTTTTATTATAAAATGCAAGTTGTATTGGTTTTTTATGCGACGCTATGAATGGGTTGTTCAGCCTCCCAGAAACCGCTTGATTTGTTCCAATTGTTGTTCGGCGGTTTTGCGTCCGATATCGTAAACGGCTTTCATCTCTTCGGGATTGTGCGACACGTGACCGATATCAAGCGCATGCGGCGGTCGTATGACAAGCGCTGAGCCGGCATTTTCCCTCGCGCGTACATATTCTAACTGGCGGTTATACATCAGGTGTCGTTCCGCCAGGGCGCGCACCATGTTGGGATATTTGCGCAGCCAGAGGCGCATGAGGGGTAGGAAAGGGTTTTTCTTTTTCACGTAGCCGTCGGGCTGGGTGAGAACGACTACGTTTTGACTGAAGCCCTTTTCTTCAAAAAACTGCAGGGGAATGCTGTCGGAAACGCCACCGTCGAGCAGTTTTTTCCCTCCCAGTTCCACCATCTTCGATACGACAGGCATAGATGCCGATGCACGAATCCAGTCGTATGCCTGATGACCACCTTTTTCAAGGAGATGGTACACCGCCTCGCCACTCTCCACGTCGGTGCAAACAACATAATATTCCGTCGGGTCAGCCTCGAACGTTGCATTGTCGAAGAGGTCGAGTTCTGAAGGCACTGTGTGGTAAGCAAACTTGGCGTTGAATAAGTCCCCTGTGCGGAAGAACGACCACCAGCTGCAGTAGCGCTTGTCACGGGCAAACCGCATGTTGTAGCGAATTGCGCGACCCGCCTGGTGCGACTTGTAGTTGCAGCCGAAAGCGGCTCCTGCCGATACGCCGACAATGCCGTCGAACGCAATGCCCGCCTCCAGCATCACGTCCATCACGCCTGCAGAGAACAAGCCCCGCATGGCACCACCTTCCAAAACCAATCCCTTTCTTGTCATTTTTTCTGTTGGTAAAAAAAGCAGTGCAAAGGTACGACTTTTTTCTTTTTTTTGCATCAAAAATCTTTTTGCTTTTGTTTCGATGACGAAAATATATTCTGCCCCCAGTACCTTCCCGTCGTTTTTTCTGCAGGCAATAAGCACAGGTAAAACTGAAAAACAGAATATTTCTTTACTCCGCAGGCTTATAATTCGGGATTTTTGTCTAAATTTGCAGCAAAAATATCACATATCATGATGACAGCAAACGAAATACGCGACTCGTTCAAACAATTCTTCGAGTCGAAGCAACACACCATTGAGCCTTCGGCACCGATGGTAATCAAAGACGACCCCACACTGATGTTCACCAACGCAGGTATGAACCAGTGGAAAGACATCATCCTCGGAACGCGCTCTCCGGAGCCGCGCCGCCGTGCCGACTCGCAGAAGTGTCTGCGCGTGAGCGGCAAGCACAACGACCTGGAGGAGGTGGGTAATGACACCTATCACCACACGATGTTCGAAATGCTCGGCAACTGGTCGTTCGGCGACTATTTCAAGGAAGGTGCCATCGACATGGCATGGGAATATCTGGTGGAGGTGCTGAAACTGAATCCTGAAGACCTCTACGTCACGGTATTCGAAGGTTCGAAGGAGGAAGGACTGGAGCGCGATGACGAGGCTGCCGGCTACTGGCGTAAGCATGTGCCGGAAGACCACATTATCAACGGGTCGAAGCACGACAACTTCTGGGAGATGGGCGACACAGGTCCGTGCGGTCCGTGTTCGGAGATTCACCTCGATTCACGCTCGGCGGCGGAGAAAGCACAAGTGCCGGGCAGGACGCTCGTCAATAAGGACGACCCGCAGGTCATTGAGATATGGAACCTGGTCTTCATGCAGTATAACCGAAAGGCTGACGGTTCGCTCGAAAAACTTTCGATGAACGTGATTGACACGGGCATGGGATTCGAGCGACTGGTGCGCGCCATTCAGGGTAAGCAGTCGAACTACGACACCGATATTTTCCAGCCCTACATCCATGAGATGGAGCGACTGACAGGGCTCAAATACGAAGACAAGGAGCAGCACAATGGCAGCGTGGACGTGGCGATGCGCGTGGTGGCAGACCACCTGCGTGCCGTGTCGTTCTCGATTGCCGACGGACAGTTGCCCGGTAATGCAAAGGCGGGCTATGTCATCCGACGCATCCTGCGCCGTGCCGTCCGCTACGCATACACGTTCCTGGAACAGAAAGAGGCATTCATGTTCAAACTCGTCCCGACGCTCGTCCACGAGATGGGCGACGCCTATCCCGAGCTGAAGGCGCAGCAGACGCTCATCAGCCGTGTCATCAAGGAAGAGGAGGAAGCCTTCCTCCGCACACTCGACAAGGGAATATCGATGCTCGACAAGGCGATGGACGAAATGAAAGCAAAAGGAGTCAAGACGCTCGACGGCGAACAGGCTTTCCGTCTGTTCGATACCTACGGCTTCCCGCTCGACCTCACCCAGCTGATTTGTCGCGAGAACGGATTCACGGTGGATGAGAAGCAGTTCGACGAGGAAATGCAGAAACAGAAGGAGCGTGCCCGCAACGCCGCCCAGAAAGAGAGTTCGGACTGGGTCAGCGTGGAACATCCCGATGGCGGGCAGCAGACTGAGCAGCAGTTCGTGGGATACGACTACACCGAATATGAATGTCGGATTCTCCGCTACCGAAAGGTGACACAGAAGAAAAACAGCTATTACGAACTGGTACTCGACTATACGCCGTTCTATGGCGAGATGGGTGGACAGACGGGCGACTGCGGCGTGCTGGTCAATGAAGAAGAGACGGTGAACATCATCGACACCAAACGGGAGAACAACCAGAGCGTGCACATCGTCAACGAGCTGCCGAAGCATCCCGAAGCCAACTTCATGGCGTGTGTCGATACGGACAAGCGTGAAGGCAGCGCCGCCAACCACACGGCGACCCACCTGCTCCACTATGCCTTGAAGCAGGTGCTCGGCGAGCATGTGGAGCAGAAAGGCTCGTTCGTCAGTCCCGATACCCTGCGCTTTGACTTCTCGCATTTCCAGAAAATGACCGACGAGGAGCTGCGTGCCGTAGAGCGGATGGTGAACGACATGGTGCGTCAGGACATCGCTCTCGACGAGCACCGCGACACACCGATTGAGGAAGCGAAGAAGTTGGGAGCCGTAGCCCTGTTCGGAGAGAAATATGGCGACCGCGTGCGTGTCGTCCGCTTCGGTAACAGTTGTGAGCTCTGCGGTGGTATCCACGCCCGCAGCACGGGTCAGATAGGTTTCTTCAAAATCGTTGGCGAAAGTTCAGTAGCTGCTGGTATTCGACGCATCGAGGCAAAGACGGGACGCGAGTGCGAGGAGATGCTCTATCAGTTGGAAGACACCCTGCGTGCAGTGAAGTCGCTGTTCAACAACGCAAAAGACCTGCAAGGCGTGATAGCGAAATATATCGACGAACACGACAGCATGAAGAAGGAGATTGAGAGCTTCCAGGCGCAGGCTGTGGAGCGTCTCAAGGAGCAGTTGCTCAGCAAGGTGCAGGAGGTGAACGGCATGAAGATGGTCAGTGCCGTACTGCCCATCACGCCTGATGCAGCCAAAGACCTTGCCTTCAAACTGCGACAGGCAGTGCCCGAACGGCTGCTCTGCGTCATCGGAAGTCATCATCAGGACCGCCCGCTGCTGACCGTCATGCTGAGCGACGACATGGTCAGCGAGCAGCAGTTGAATGCCGGTCAGATGGTGCGTGAGGCAGCGAAGCTCATCAGCGGCGGTGGCGGCGGACAGCCCCATTTCGCTACTGCC
This sequence comes from Prevotella sp. Rep29, assembly GCF_019551475.1. Classification (NCBI taxonomy): domain Bacteria; kingdom Pseudomonadati; phylum Bacteroidota; class Bacteroidia; order Bacteroidales; family Prevotellaceae; genus Prevotella; species Prevotella sp. Rep29. The sequence goes on along the minus strand of NZ_CP047159.1, from coordinate 2,136,544 downwards.
GGCGGAAAGAACATCGACGGACTGTCGGCTGCTGTTGATAAAGTGGTGAGTATTGCCACGTCGAACACATAACTCATTAAAAAACATAGACTATGAAGAAAATTTCATTATTCGTGATTGGCGCTGCCTGCCTGCTTACGACAGGATGCGCCACCATGGGAACGAGCACTGGAAACGGTAATGTGCTGGGCAATGTGCTGGGCTCCATCGTCAACGGCGGCTCAATTACCAATGTTATTACCAGTGTCATCGGACTGGACAAGATCAACGCGCAACAGCTCGTCGGCTCGTGGCAATACACCGGACCGGGCGTGGCGTTTACCAGTGAGAACCTTCTGGCAAAGGCGGGAGGCGAAGTGGCTGCACGGCAAATCGAAGAGAAGCTGCGCGAGCAATACGATAAGGTGGGCATCAGCAGTGCGAACACCTTTATCACGTTCACAAATGACAACACGTTTGAAGGCAAGGTGGACGGAAAACCGCTCAGTGGCACCTACACACTGGACGAGAAGACGGGTGCGCTGAAGTTGAAAACCCTCCTCTTGACGCTCAACGGCTACGTGAAACGCAGTGGATTGAACGGCATCAGCATCGTGTTTGAGTCGAAAAAACTGCTGAGCGTCTTGCAGACACTGGCTGCCATGAGTGGTAATTCGAGCATCGAAGCCATCGGAACCATCAGCAAGAACTACGACGGCATCCGCGTAGGTTTCAACATGGGTAGATAGTCGGTGCCCCACACATGAATCAAGAGACACTGAAGGCGTGGTTCACACAGTTCAACTGGGAGTATTTCAACGGTGAACTGCCTGAACCGCGCCTTTTGCTTTCCCGCTCACGGACGCGGTTGGGCTCTATGGCATATAAGCGAAAAAGGAGCTGGGGGAGGGTCAGAAACAGCGACTACACCATCCGCATCTCCACCTATTACGACTGCGGTGAACGCGAGTGGCAGAACGTGTTGCTCCACGAGATGATACATCTCTATATCGCCAGCAAGCGACTGCGCGACACCTCCTCGCACGGGAAACTGTTCCGGCAGTACATGGACCACCTGAACAGCAACTACGGATGGAACATCCGGGTTTCAACCTCTACGCGCGGTTGGCAGCCGACCGTCGCCCCCAAGCGGAAGCACCACACGGTGCTCGCCCTGCGCATGAAGAGCGGGAAATGCTTTCTCACCGTCGTCAACCCGCAATATGTTGCCCGCCTCAAGCAGCAGATAGAGACCATTCCCGACATCGGCGGCAGCTGGTGGTTTGAAAGCGACGACGACTATTTCAACAATTTTTCTGTCGTGCGCAGTTTGCGGGGGCGTTCAGTTGACCCGAAAAAGTTCGAAGAATGGGTGAGTCGGATACCCCTTTCTGCGAGTGAATAATTATACACTTAAAGACGTATAAATATGCGGTTGAACTTTCGTTTTCCAAAAGTGCCACTTTTGCGTTCCAAAAGTTCCCCTTTCAGCTCCTAAAAGTGCCACTTTTGCAAGCTAAAAGTGGCACTTTTGGAAAGGGGTTTTTAAGCCACTGATTATCAGTTGTTTGCAAAGCGGACTCTCAAAGGACTGCCGTTGCATAAATATACATGTTGCCCGTCGGCGCATTTTCAGAATCCACCCACTTTCACTCCGGGATAGTCGCCCGTCTGTTCCGCTTTCTCAGTCAGGCTGCCGATGGCTGCTTCGTCAAGTCCATGCAGGTATTGTCGGTAATGTGCGCCGCACTCCATCTGCGGGAGGGAGCGTCCCGACGGTGTTATCTCCACGGTCGTGCGCAGCGAAAAGCGTTCGTGGTCGGAGTAGGGCACGAACAGCAGCGAGTCAGCCAGTAGTCCGTTGCGCACCAATGTGTCGAGCGATTCCGCATAATGGCCGTGTTGCCGGCAATAGGTCTCCTGTGCTTGCCCGATGATGTGCAGGCGTTCCATGACCACTTTCTCGCGTTCGGCACGCTGGCGTTCGAATGTCAACGGGCGGCTGACACTCAGAAAACACGCCACGGCAAGCACCAGCACGCAGACAACCAACAGATAATTCAGACGATGCTTCATGATTCTAATTCTATTTTTTTTACCTCATCCCTGCAGAAAAGAAAAACTGTCTCAGGAAAAAAGCGGGCTATTTGTTACGCTCTCCCCTTGTTTTTTATTATCTTTGCAGAAGATATAAATTATATCTGCGGAAAGATAAGTATTTTGCAAAGATACAACAATTTGCTGAAAAAAGGGATTTGAACCGATAAAATCATGATTACCGATGAACTGGCACTCATCATACGCGAAACGTTCGGCATGGAACCGACCGCTGAACAGGAACAGGCGTTGCAGACGTTCTGCCGTTTTCTGACGAGCCGACGGTCGCAGCCGGTGATGATTATGCGCGGATGTGCCGGAACGGGAAAAACATCGTTGGCGAGTGCGTTTGTCAAGACGATGAAGCGGCTGCAGCAGAAAGTGGTGCTCATGGCTCCGACCGGTCGTGCAGCAAAGGTGTTCGCACTGAACAGCGGGCACGAGGCGTTCACCATCCACCGTCGCATCTATCGTCAGCAGTCAGGAGAAGGAGGGCTGGGGCGTTTCTCGCTCGACTACAACAAAGAGCAGGACGCGCTGTTCATCGTCGATGAGGCATCAATGATTGCCAACGACGGACAGAGTCAGAGCATCTTCGGCAGCGGACGGCTGCTGGACGATCTTGTGCAGTTTGTCTATTCCGGTCGCAACTGCCGCCTGCTGCTCATCGGCGATAAGGCACAGTTGCCGCCCGTCGGCGAGGAGGAGTCGCCGGCATTGGTGGCTGACGTGATGCGCGGTTACGGTCTTGATGTGTTCGAATGCGACCTGAACGAAGTGCTTCGCCAGGCACAGGACTCCGGTATTCTCTACAACGCCACGCTGATTCGGCAGCAGGCTACGGGCGAACGGCTCATCCAGCTGCCACGCATCCAGTTCAGCCAGTTTGCAGACATCAGTAACGTCCCGGGAAATGAGCTTATCGAGGCGCTCGAGAGCAGTTACCGCGAGGAGGGAAAGGACGAGACGATGGTCGTCACACGCTCCAACAAGCGCGCCAACGCTTATAACCTGGGCATCAGAAACACTATTCTCGGGCGCGAAGAGGAACTCACGACGGGCGATATGCTGCTCATCGTGAAGAACAACTACTTCTGGGGCAGCGAGGAGAAAGAGAAGAAAAAGGCGTTCTCGTTTATTGCCAACGGCGACCGTGCTTGCGTCCAGCGTGTGCGCAACATCCGCGAACTGTACGGCTTCCGCTTCGCCGACGTGTGGCTGACGTTCCCCGACTACAACGACGTGGAACTGCAGACAACCGTCGTGCTCGATTCGCTCCACACCGAGGCACCGGCACTCACCCGCGAGCAGGACGAGCAACTTTTCAACGCCGTCATGGAAGACTATGCCGACATCCGTTCGAAGGCGGAACGAATGAAGAAAATCAAGGAAGATCCGTACTATAACGCCCTGCAGGTGAAATACGCATACGCCGTCACCTGTCACAAAGCGCAGGGCGGACAGTGGGCGCACGTCTATATCGACCAGGGCTATATGACCGCCGAAATGCTCACACCCGACTATATCCACTGGCTCTACACCGCCTTTACACGCGCCACGGAACGGCTGTTTCTCGTAAACTGGCCTGAGCAGCAGACGGAAAGTCGGTGACAGTCATGTGCAGAGTAACGAAAGGCTGCTTTCTTTTTATGCCGAGTATCGCCTGACTTATGACTGATAAAAACGAAAGAATTCGTCATTATTCAGCGTGTTTTTGGAGAAAAGTCGCTATATTTGCAAATTAAATAGAACGTATGAAAGAATTTATTCTCTCGGAAACGAAGGCAGAGACTGCCGTTTTGGTCGGACTTATCACGCCACAGCAGAATGAGGAAAAGACACGCGAGTATCTTGACGAACTCGAGTTTCTTGCCGACACTGCGGGTGCGGTGACGGTGAGGCGTTTCACGCAGCGTGTGAACGGTCCGAGCCAAACGACGTATGTGGGCAAAGGAAAGTTGGACGAGATACGCGACTATATCCAGAGGGAAGAGGATGCGGAGCGCGAGGTGGGAATGGTGATTTTCGACGACGAGCTGTCTGCCAAGCAGATGCGCAACATTGAGGCTGTGTTGAAAGTGAAGATTCTGGACCGCACGAGTCTGATTCTCGATATTTTTGCCATGCGTGCGCAGACGGCGAATGCGAAGACTCAGGTGGAGTTGGCGCAATACCGATATATGCTTCCGCGCCTGCAGCGCTTGTGGACGCACTTGGAGCGACAGGGTGGCGGTTCAGGTTCGGGCGGCGGCAAGGGAAGTGTGGGCTTGAGGGGTCCGGGCGAGACGCAGTTGGAGATGGACCAACGTATCATCCGTCAGCGCATCTCGCTGCTGAAGGAGCGTCTCACGGAAATCGACAGGCAGAAGACGACGCAGCGGAAAAACCGCGGGCGGCTGATTCGTGTGGCGTTGGTGGGCTATACGAATGTGGGCAAATCGACGATTATGAACCTGCTGGCGAAGAGTGAGGTGTTTGCTGAGAACAAACTTTTTGCGACGCTTGACACGACCGTGCGTAAGATGACGATTGGGAACCTGCCGTTTCTGTTGGCTGACACTGTCGGGTTTATCCGCAAGTTGCCTACAGATTTGGTCGATTCTTTCAAATCGACGTTGGACGAGGTGCGCGAGGCAGACTTGCTGCTGCATGTGGTTGATATCTCTCACCCTGATTTTGAGGAGCAGATAGCTGTTGTTGAGAAGACGCTGGGCGACTTGGGTTGTGCTGAGAAGCCGTCGATGGTGGTCTTTAACAAGATTGACGCTTACAGGTGGGTGGAGAAGGAGGCTGATGACCTTACACCGCCTACGCGTGAGAACGTGACGCTGGAGGAGCTGAAGCGCACTTGGATGGCGAAGCTGAACGAGAACTGTCTGTTCATCAGTGCGCGTGAGCGGCAGAACATTGAGGAGATGAGGCGCGTGCTTTATGAGAAAGTGAGACAGCTGCATGTGCAGAAGTATCCTTATAATGATTTTCTTTATCCTTCGGAAGGAGACTCTTAAAATATCTATTAATAATAAAATTGAAGAATTATGGAAGACTATCGTTCACTGACGTTTGAGGAGATTGGCATTCTTGAGAGAGGAGGCTGTCAGGCTGAGGACTGGAATAAGGTTCTGGTGGCTGAGGGGTTCCGCGCTGAACCTTTGAAAAATGTCTCTTTCTATGGTGATGTCCGGTTGGGTGTGTTTGAGAAAGACCTTGAGGTGAGCAAGGGTTTTATGAAGCATTCGGGCATCAGGAATGCCACGCTTCGCAATGTGATTATCGGCAACGACTGCCTGATTGAGAACATCGGTAACTTCATCAATAACTATACCATCGGAAATGAGTGTTATATCTCGAATGTGAACACGATGGAGACGACTGAGGGTGCAACCTTCGGAGAGGGGCATATCATCTCTGTGCTCAACGAGGTGGGCGACGGCAACGTGGTGTTGTTCGACGGTCTGACGAGTCAGTTGGCTGCTTTGATGGTGAAGTATTGTCACGACAAGTTGTTTATGAATGCGATTAAGAAGCTTGTCAGACAGGACATTGTCTTGACGGTGCCTGACCGTGGGACGGTGGGTAACCATGTCAAGATTTTGAATACGGGTGAGATAACGAACACGCATATCAATGATGATTGTGAGATTATCGGTGCCTGTCGTCTGAGCGACTGTTCTATTAAGAGTATTCCTGAGGCGAGTGTGTATATCGGGAGTGGTGTGATTTGTGAGAACTCCATCATCTACGACGGCTCGTCGATTCTGAATTCGGTGAAGCTAGAAAACTGCTTTGTGGGTGAGGCTTGTCAGATTAGTAATGGTTTTACGGCAGAGAGTAGTATTTTCTTTGCAAATTCGTATATGTCGAACGGCGAGGCGTGTGCTGCTTTCTGTGGTCCGTTTTCGGCTTCCCATCACAAGAGTTCGCTGCTTATCGGCGGTCAGTTTTCATTTTACAATGCCGGTTCGGCGACCAACTTCTCGAACCATGCTTACAAAATGGGACCGATACACTACGGGACACTTGAGCGCGGTTCGAAGACAGCCAGCGGTGCTTATATCCTGATGCCGGCGCATATTGGTACGTTCAGTGTCTGTTTCGGCAAGCTGATGTATCATCCTGATACGCGTTCGCTGCCGTTCTCTTATCTGATTGCTTATGGCGACACGATGTATTTGGTTCCCGGTCGGAATCTGACGACGGTTGGTCTTTACCGCGACATTCGCAAGTGGCCGAAGCGCGACATGCGTCCCCGGAGCGGTCAGAAGAGTATTGTGAACTTTGACTGGCTGAGTCCTTTCTCTGTAGGCGAGATTCTGCGCGGAAAGAAGATACTTGAGGATTTGCGGTCAGCGAGTGGTGACAACGTTTCGACGTATAATTATCATGAGTATGTAATCAAGGCGAGCACGCTGCGTAAGGGTATCCAGAACTATGACATGGCGTTGCGCATCTTTATGGGAGCGACGCTGAAGCGACATACGCTGGAAGACCCCAAAACGGAGATTGGGAAAGGAAAATGGAACGACCTTTCCGGGTTGCTCTTGCCGGAAAGCGAGGAACTGAAAATTGTAGATGACGTGAAAAACGGAAATATTCAGGACATCAATGACGTGCTTGACCGTTTCCGCACCATCCACGAGAATTATGCAGAATATCGTTGGGCGTATGCTTACCAGTTGATTTGCGACTACTATGGTCTGGACAGATTTACGGAAGCGGAGGCTGAGCGTGTGCGTGAAGACTATGTGACGGCTCGCCGTGCGTGGATTGCAGAGATAAGAAGCGATGCGGAGAAGGAGTTCCAGCAGGGAGACGTAGAGGAGGATTTGCTGACCAACTTCCTGCAACAGTTGGACAAGGAGCATGAATATGAGAACGCTTCGCTAATAGACAAATGAAATCTTAAACCAAAATAACCGAGAAAATGAAATTAAAATCATGGATGATTGCCTGTCTTTTGACACTCGGAATGAGTGCGCAGGCGCAGAATTACAAGTATGAGACCGTTCCCGGTGACCTGATGCAGACACGCATCTACACGCTGCCGAACGGGCTGAAAGTTTATCTCTCTGTGAACAAGGAGACACCGCGTATCGATGCTCACATCGCCGTTCGCACGGGAAGCCGAAACGACCCGGCTGAAACGACGGGATTGGCTCACTATCTCGAGCACATCATGTTCAAGGGAACGAAGCTGTACGGCACGAACAATCCCGAAGCAGAGGCTCCGCTTCTGGACGAGATTGAGCAGCGTTTCGAGGCTTACCGCAAGTTGACTGACCCGGTTGCGCGTAAAAAAGCCTATCATGAAATCGACAGTGTGTCGCAGATTGCTGCCAAATATTTCATTCCGAACGAATACGACAAACTCATGTCTGCCATCGGTGCACAGGGTACGAATGCCTATACATCGAACGACGTGACTTGCTATACGGAGAATATTCCTTCGAATGAGGTGGAGAACTGGGCACGCATTCAAGCCGACCGTTTCCAGAATATGGTGATTCGCGGTTTCCATACGGAGTTGGAGGCTGTGTATGAGGAGAAGAATATCGGTATGGCGCAAGACAACCGCAAGGTTTGGGAAGCGATGAACAAGAAGCTTTTCCCCACGCATCCTTACGGAACACAGACGACAATCGGTACGCAGGAACACCTGAAGAACCCTTCTATCACGAACATCAAGAACTATTTCAACCGTTACTATGTGCCCAACAACGTGGCAATCTGTATGGCTGGTGACTTCAATCCCGATGAGGTGATTGTCATCCTCGACAAATATTTCGGTTCATGGAAGAAGAGTGAGACGCTTTCTCGTCCTGAATATGGACCTCAGCCAGCCATCACGGCGCCGATAGACACGACCATCGTGGGTAAGGAGGCAGAGAACCTGCGTCTTGCTTGGCGCTTTGACGGTGCGCGCAGCGGACAGGTTGATACGCTCGTCGTTATCGGCAACATGCTGACTAACGGTAAGGCTGGATTCTTCGAGACCAATCTTGAGCAGACGATGAAGGTGCAGAGTGTGAGCGCCGGTCCGTCGGGAATGGATGACTATTCGATGTTCCTCATTTCGGGACGTCCGAAACAGGGTCAGACCCTCGAAGAGTTGCGTGCATTGATTCTCGGAGAGTTTGAGAAATTCAAGCGCGGAGAGTTCAGCGACGACCTGCTCCCGTCGGTTATCAACAATATGAAACTCGACTATTTCCGTGCGCTGCAGAGCAACCGCTACCGCGTAGGCGAAATGGTTGACGCATTTATCTGCCATCGCGACTGGGCAGACATAGCTACGCAGTTCCAACGTGCAGAGAAACTGACGAAGCAGGAGGTTCTGGATTTTGCCAACCGCTATCTCAACGACAACTTCGTTTGCGTATATAAGAAAATAGGTACGGACGACACACAGAAGAAAATCGAGAAGCCGGAAATCACCCCGATACCGACCAACCGCGACATGTCGAGCGCCTTCCTGAATGAAATCAAGAATTCGCATGTGGCACCGATTCAGCCGCGTTTCCTCGATTTCAAGAAAGACCTCACGGTGAGCAAGACCAAGAAAGGTCTGCCACTGCTCTACAAGCAGAACACTGAGGACGGACTCTTCACGCTGGTGTTCCGTTACGACTTCGGAACAGAAGACATCAAGGGCTTTGAATTTGCACCCAGCTATCTCGAATATGTGGGTACAAATAAGAAGAACGTGAGCCAGCTGAAGCAGGAGTTCTACAAACTGGCATGCGACTACCGCATCAGCGTTGGTTCTTACGGAACGACGATTTCTCTTACCGGACTCAATGAAAACATGCCTGCTGCTTTGGCACTGCTGGAAGAGCTGATTCTCAATGCTAAAGGCAATAAGGACAGCTACGATCAGTACGTGAACCTCGTCATCAAGTCCCGCAACGATGCGAAAAAGAATCAGCAGCAGAATTTCAGCCGTCTGACCAGCTACGTGGAGTACGGTCCGTACAATGCGGCTCTCAATACGCTCTCAGAGCAGGAACTTCGCAGTTGTGACCCGCAAGCGATGCTCGACCAGCTGAAGAAACTCTTGCAGTTCGAACACACCGTGATGTATTATGGTCCGATGAGTGAGAAGGAACTGGATGCAGTGCTCAACAAGAACCACAAGACAGCGAAGAAACTGGTGAAGGCTCCTGCCGGTCGCGAATATATGGCTCAGAACACTCCGCAGAACGAAGTTTACATTGCTCCGTATGAAGCAAAGAACATCTATATGCGTCAGTATCACAACGAAGGAAAAGACTGGTCGCCGGAGAATGCTGCACTCATCCGTATGTTCAACGAGTATTTCGGTGGCGGAATGAACAGCATCGTGTTCCAGGAACTGCGCGAGGCACGTGGCTTGGCTTACAGTGCGTCGGCTCGCTACAACATGCCGTTCCGTCCGAACGAGAAGGAAGACTACTATACTTATATCGTGTCTCAAAACGACAAGATGATGGACTGCATCCGTGTATTCAACCAACTGCTTGAAGACATGCCGCAGAGCCAGGCAGCCTTCGACATCGCAAAGCAGAGTGTGATGAAGAGTTTGCAGAGTGCACGCACCACGAAGTTCAATATCCTCAACGCATATTACAATGCCAAGATGCGCGGACTTGACTACGACTTGAACGAGAAAGTCTATAACATGCTGCCTTCCATCACGTTGCAGGATGTGCTCAACTTCGAGAAAGAGAACATGACGAACAAGACCTACAAGTATATCATCCTCGGCGACGAGAAGGAACTCGACATGAAGGCGCTGGAGAAGATTGGTCCGGTTCATCGTTTGACGACAGAGCAAATTTTCGGTTACTAATACATTATTAATATATAAAACAGAAACATTATGGCTAACACACCAGAGTTTAAGTATGCGCCCATGTTCCAGACAGGAAAGGACGATACGGAATATTATCTGCTGACGAAAGAAGGCGTCAGCATGAGCGATTTCGAAGGACAACCCATCCTGAAAGTAAGCCCCGAAGCACTGACCATGTTGACGCAGCAGGCTTTCAAGGACGTATCGTTCCACTTGCGCCGTGCACACAATGAGCAAGTGGCTAAGATTCTCCACGACCCGGAGGCTTCCGACAACGACAAGTACGTGGCGCTGACCATGCTCCGCAATGCGGAGGTATCAGCCAAAGGACTGCTTCCCGTTTGTCAGGACACAGGAACCGCCATCATCCACGGTGAAAAGGGACAGCACGTGTGGACGGGATGCTGCGACGAGGAGGCTCTCACGCGCGGTGTCTATAATGTCTATACCGAGGAAAACCTGCGCTATTCGCAAAATGCGCCGCTCACGATGTATGAAGAGGTGAACACACGCTGCAACCTGCCGGCACAGATTGACCTTGAGGCGACAGAAGGCATGGAATACCGCTTCCTCTTCATCGCAAAGGGTGGCGGCTCTGCCAACAAGACCTACCTCTATCAGGAGACCAAGGCGCTGCTCAATCCGCAGAAGCTCGTGCCCTTCCTCGTAGAGAAGATGAAGACGCTCGGAACGGCAGCCTGCCCGCCTTATCACATTGCATTCGTCATCGGCGGAACCAGCGTTGAGCGCAACCTGCTCACCGTGAAGCTGGCATCGACCCACTTCTATGACAACCTGCCGACGACGGGCGACGAGACCGGACGCGCATTCCGCGACCTCGAGCTGGAGAAGACGCTGACCGATGAGGCACACCGCATCGGACTCGGTGCACAGTTCGGTGGAAAATACATCTGCCATGATATCCGCGTCGTACGCCTGCCGCGCCACGGAGGCTCATGTCCTGTCGGAATGGGCGTCAGCTGCTCGGCAGACCGCAACATCAAGGCGAAGATCAACAAGGACGGTCTCTGGATTGAGAAGATGGACGACAAACCCTACGAACTCATTCCCGAAGAACTGCGTCGTGGCGGCGAGGGCGAGCCTATCCGCATCAATCTCGACCAGCCTATCGCCGACGTGTGCAAGGAGCTGTCGAAATATCCCGTTGCTACGCGCGTGCTGCTCAACGGTACCATCGTTGTGGCGCGCGACATTGCTCACGCCAAGCTCAAGGAGCGTCTCGACAGTGGCGAGGGACTGCCCGAATATTTCAAGAACCATCCTGTATATTATGCAGGACCGGCAAAGACTCCGGCAGGAATGCCGTGCGGCTCGATGGGACCGACCACCGCACAGCGCATGGACCCATACGTTGATCCGTTCCAGGCGGCAGGCGGTTCGCTCGTCATGATTGCCAAGGGCAACCGCTCGCAGCAAGTGACCGATGCCTGCCAGAAGTATGGCGGTTTCTATCTGGGTTCTATCGGCGGACCGGCAGCCGTGCTTGCTCAAGACAACATTAAGAGCATCGAGTGCGTGGAATATCCCGAACTCGGAATGGAGGCTGTCTGGAAGATTCAGGTCGAGGACTTCCCCGCATTCATCCTCGTTGATGACAAGGGCAACGACTTCTTCAAGCAGCTGAAGCCGTGGTGCCCGGGATGTGCGAAATAAAGCCATTCATTTATAAAAGAAAAGTGCGCTCCAGTTTTCTGGGGCGCACTTTTCTTATGCCTTTAAGTGATATCTACGTTTGCTTACGGTATATAAAAAAGCCCCAGCGTTTCGCAACGCCGGGGGATCGATAATTAAAAAGTAGATAAAAATAATAACAATAATAATAATAATAAAGTTATGTAAATGAATTACATGCAGGAGGAGATGCCTGTTTCACAACAGACGGCGAAAAAGTTTTCCTCCTCCAGACTTTTACAAGTGGGCTGAATGCCTCACGGCAGCCTGAATACCCAACTAAAATCTTAACATCTATAAATAAAGTAATGAAAAATGAAAATCTTCTTTCTTGTGGAAAGTGCGTGAAACCACGGGCGCACGGCGCAGTGCTGACAGGCAGTTTCCGCTGCGTTTAACATAGCGGGGCGCTGCATTGAACGCAGCGGGGCGCTGTATTAAACACACGAATGCGCTACGTTCAACGCAGCGCATTCATGGATTGTTTCCCCCGTCCTTGCTTCCTTCACCCCACTCCTTGAATTCGAGCGTCGAGGCAAGGAATCGCGTGCCCCGCTTGCCGTTCGCCTCGTAGAGCCGGTCGGGCTGGAAGATAATGTGCGACGACTTGATGTTCTTCACTACCGAGAAATCCCGTACCGTGGCGGCGGGCGACGTGCGTATGCCAATCTTGAAAGAGCCGAACCCGTCGAGCTTCACGCGGTGACCCTCCTCGAGCATCTTGTTCATCACGTCGGGCAGCTCGGTCAGCACCGCCATCACGTCCGACTTACGCACCGAGGCAATGTCCTGAATCTCACGGGCGATGTCCTTCATCGTCTTCACCTGATTCACTCTCACACGGGCATACCACTTGCCCTTGTTCACAAAACCTTCACGGTTGTTCTGATACAACGTATAAAATACTGCCATAACTGAAATTAATTTTTTATAATTAGATATTTCCTGAATTATGCTGCAAAGATACGAATAAAAAATCAAGAAAAAAAGAAAGTTTAGTCAAAAAACCGTTAAAACGGGGGGTAATCGTTAAAAAAATATTTAACACGCAGAAAAATGTTCACACCACATATATATGATAATGTGTATTCATCCGCGCGAAAAGAAAACAATCGCCGTGAATCTGCGGCAAAAAAAAGAAAGATACCCGAACGGATGCGGGTATCTTTCTCTGTGTGACTGAAGTCCTGTCTGTCGCTTAGAACTCCACTTCCATGCCCATCAGCGGCGCGTGCTGCTGAGCGCCATAGACGTCGGTCTCACCGAGCGCGCCGGAAGGAATGGGACGGCGGATGGTGATCTTGACAGCCTTCGCCGGGTCGAAATAGACGAGGTGGAAGATGTCGCTCTCGGGAATGCCATAGAGCTTCGCGAATGCTTCCTTCGTGATTGACTGCGCTGCCTTCACCTTTCCGTAGGTCTCGAAATCCTTGAAAATCACGTCGAAGGTGAGCTCGTAAGGACCACTATTCTTGCTGCGGATGACCGATGCAAGTTCTATCAGTTGATGTTTTTCCATGTCTGTGTTCCTTTCTTTTTTAGAAGTTCATGTATGTGATGGGGAACGGAGCGCATGTGTCTTCGATGCGCATGAGGTGATAGACGTTGAACTCATAGACGGCGCCCATCTTGCAGTCGCTCGGTGAGAACGGGAATGCGAGGTTGCCGGCAGTGGAGATACGTCCCTCGTAGCCATAGTGGAGCATGGTTGAACGTGCGAAGCCACAGATGGTGTTCGCCTCTTCCTGCGTGGGAGCCACTGCCTCGATGATGATGAGCAGCTCGTCGCTTTGTGAGTCGGGTGTCTCGGGGAACATGTGCATCACGCCTTTCTTGCCGTAGATCTTGAAATCCAGATAGAAGTCTTTCATTCCTGAGTTGCGGAAGTTGTCTTCCACACGCTCACGCACCTTCTCTACGACGGTGTCTATCTGGCTGATCATCACGGGGTCGTGGGTGGCTGCCGGCGACATCGTGCGATAACCGACGCGGCGCACACCCTCGAGTTTCACGAAATATTCCTCCGTCGGAACAAACTTCGTTCCGCTCACTTCCACCTGTGTGTCGCTCAGCTGGTTGAACTTGGTCTCGTGCAGGTCGAGCGCACCGCCCGGTCCGGGCAGGAAGTACGGGTTTGACTTCTCGTAGAGCGAGTGGGCTGCAACTGAGAGTGCCGTACACTTGCGTATCGGGTTGAGCGGCTCAACGACGAAGCTGTCTTTCTTCAGCGTGCCGAGCATACAGTCGCTGCCGCTGCCGGGGAGTGCTGTGATGGCTGCACATTCGAGAATCTTACCCATGTGGATAGCCAGAGCCTTGTCGAATCCCTTGCTGATAGCCAGTGCCGAGAACTCGCACGGGTCGTAACTGCGACCGGCGAGAATCACCTGTGCTCCTTCTTCAAGCGCCTTGATATACGGCTCTTCGCCCATCTGGGCAACGATGTGGATGGATTCGTCCACGTCAGACTCCTTCAGCTCTGGAACGGGTCCGAGCGGAGAGATGTCGCCCTTGCGGATTTTCTCCTTGATATAGTCTTTTTCAAATTCAGACTGGATGACAGCCATTTTGAAGTGGAGATTCTTCTCTGCCACGATTTCTTTGATGATGCCGATCGTTTCCTCTACATGAGGACGTGCACCGCTTCCGCCTGCCGTACCGATCATGCAGGGAATGCCTGCTTCGAGCGCTGCAGGAATCATGATGGCGAGGTCGCGCTTCACCGCATTGCGGTCAGTGAAAGAGTAACCGGCGCCCAGATAGTAAGGTCCGGGGTCGGTAGAACCTGCGTCAACAGCAATCACGTCTGGCTGCCGGCGCATGCCTTCCCAGAAAGATTCTTCCGGGAAACCATATCCGAGGATAGCTGTCGGGGACAACACTCGGATTTCGTTTTTATTTTCAGTGTTCATCATCTTTTTATTTAAATAATGTGTCAGATGACCGGTACGAGCCATTGGCAAGCGTCAACATCTCTGATACCGGTCATCCGACTGATACCTGTTATTATTTTGTAAGAGCGAGGATGCGTGACATCTCGTTGAAGACAATCATGTAGCCCTCGTCAACACCCATACCTGGTTTTGCGAGATACTGCTTCGGCTGTGTTGCCATCGCTACGTGTGCACCGACTTCTGCCGAGCGGTTGGTCTCGTTGCAAGTACCGCCCAGATATGCGCCCATGCCGTTCTGACGGCAATAGAGCACTGCCTCGATAGAATTGTTGATACCGCCGAGGTCTGGTGTCTTAATCTGTGCCATGTGGCCAGCCTTTGCCTTTGTAAAGTCAACCACGTCCTCGAATGTGTTGCACCACTCGTCGGCTACGATTTCAGCATCTGTTCCCAGTTCTTCCATGTAGCGGCGGATGGCTGCGAGTGCTTCAATCTGAGCCTGTTTCTCGCCCATATCCACCGGACCTTCGATGCGGAGGTGGAACGGCTGTGCTTTCTTAGCAAGACCGGCGATGTACTCTGCGATGCGCTTGAAGTCATTGTTGAAAACCAAGCCGAGCGTACCATATACGTCGATGTGGAAAATCGGATTGTAGTCTGGGCGAGGCTTCTTGTCGAGAATGCGGTCGCGGAGCCACTCTACGTATGCCTCGAGTTTCTCGCCGTTCACGCCAGTCTTATCCTCTACGTGGTTGAAAAGAGCGTGAGGAAGAACGGCAGCTGCCTTCATGATCATCTTGTCGGCATTCATGTAGCGGTCGTCGCCTGACTGTGTGAAGATAGGAATCATCTCTTTGCTTACCTGTGTTCCATACTCTTCGGCAATCACTTCTGCCATGAGTTTGTGCTGGCTCTTAGCCACTGCATCGAGACAAGCCTGAGTAACGCCGTAGCGGATAGCTGTGTGATAAACCTTGCCTGTTGACGGGGAAACCATCTTGTCAACAATGTCAGCCATCTCACGGAACTTCGTGATTTCGATGCCCTCATATTTCGGAGCAATTTCCTTCTCGATTACGGGGATGAAGTTCTCAGCGAGGAACAGCGGGTCACGTCCGCCTGCACCGGAATACTGAACGGCAGCGCAGTCGCCATAAGCAATCTGCCCGTCTTCAAGAACAAACATCACAGAGATTGATTCACCCATCTGTCTTACTGAAGTAAAACCAGGAGTCATCGGCTCGCCTACATAGAAGTTGCCGTCGTTTTTTGCACCAGCCTTAATGGCTTTCTGATCGTCGAAGAAGAAACCTGTCTTCCCGGCAGAACAAACTACTTTTTTGATTTTCATTTTACAATTGATATTTAAAGTTGATTACTTTACACTTTCAGGGTCTTCGTATCTTATACGTGTTTCATGTGCTCTGTTTCCGGACGACCGACGAGGAAGCCTTTTTCGATGGCACTCACGTCGTCGATCACCATCTGCAGGGATACCTGTCGGTTTTCGAACTTCGCACGCTCTTCCAGCTTCATGCGATGGAAATCTTTCAGATCCTGTGACAGGGGCAGGTTGCCCATTTCAAGGATACGGATAGCTCCATCGTTGTCGCGTGCAGGAAGCACCTTACCAGCATTGTGGCGGTTGGGAGCGAATGGAATATCCAGCACGCCTGACTCAAATCCGGCAACAGTTCCAATGGCGATGTCGCCCTTGCCGAGTTCTTCCACCTTATCCATGATACATTTCACTTCTGCCTCGATGATGTTGCTCTCTTTCACTACGAGAGGAATCTCACGCAAATCTTGGTCGCGAAGCATGGAGATGACCTGCTTGGTAGCTTTCAGACCGCAAGCATTGGCCTCTTTCGTCGGCACACCGTATGCCTCGTGTGGAGTCTTTACGATGACTTTCGTAGCTTTCGACAATGCGGCAGCAGCTGAACCCCATGAGATAACACCGAATGCTTTCGACTCATCTTGTGGGAAACCGCCCATCCACTGGTGGAATACGGTCGTAACGCGTACATCGTCGAATCCGTATTTGTGCAGATATTCTTTCGTTTGCTTTGCCAATGCACGCATGGCAGCAACGTCTTGAATCAAGTTTCCTATCTGTCCGTAACCTACGGTGATATCCTTCACACCCTGTGTGGCTGCAAGCAGTGCTTCGATAATCGCCACTGAGTTTGAGATACAAGGCGGGATAAGTGTACCTGTCAGCGGACCGAACGGTTCGCGGTTGATGCTCACGCCAGCCTCTTCGTACATACCTACGAGGCGGTCGGCATACTGCCAATACTTGATGGTCTTGTCAATGGCGTGATTCTTTGAATAGGGGATGTTGTAGGAGATTCCGCCGCCTTCGTATGATGTGAAACCTCCGGCAATGGCGATTTCGGTCAGAAGACGTGCGTCGGGCGTTCCGTGGCGCACCTGCACGGGGCTCTTCAATGCGGAAGTAACCATGCGGCACACCTTCGCACCGTAGTTCACTGCCGGGAAACCGTTCAGCATCGAGCGTCCCGACTGCTGACTCTTCTTGATACCCACTTCGCACTCGTTATAACGGTTCAGACGCGTATAGCTGTCGATGGTCGTCGGGAGCAAGTCGGCACCGCCTTCGTTCTCCAGATATTGCAACAATTCTATCTGTTCCTGATAGAGTGCCACACCGGCGCGGGGCTGAATCAGCGTCACACCTTCCTTCTCGGCTTTAGCCAACTTCTCTCCGAAGCGTCTTTCACGAGGGATGGATAACTGATAATCCACTGCCTCTTGGAAATCGATGTCTTTGCCTGTCGGCCATTGTTGCAGAACTTCTTTCCGCTCCGCCATAAAGGCGTCGTCGGGAATTCTTTGATTTTTCAATTCTGTGTCCATACGTTTATTATATTGTTTTTTAAGTTATTTACATGCAAAATCCTTCTGCAGCTGCCGCCTCGTCGGAAACGGAGCTGTGGTATTGTTGATGTCCGGAAGCGGCGGCTTCCAGTTCTTTGGTCTCTTTGGTCATGATGTCGAAAGCCAAGTCCGGGTCAATCATGCTGAGCAAGCCCATTGATGCGTAGATATAGCGTTCGTCGAGATAGAATTTGGGGTGCAACGGCTTGGTGCATTCCGAACGGCGCAGGTCGTATAATGCTCCTTTCAGGATTTCCACCGGTCGGCGACTGTTGCGAACGACGCCTCCGATACCGATGACTGCCGGCACTTCCAACAGGTCTTTGCCTTCGAGTGTATGCATCAGTCCCATCGGCGTATAGACTTCTGCCATGCGTCCGCAATGACGCTCCACGGCAATAGCCACTGCCGACCTGCCGAGAAACTCTTCCAGACGTTCTTCTTCCGAATCGGGCGTTGGGAGCGTGTCGGGATGTTTCGAACAGAGTGCCACCCAGTTTTTCAGTTTTTCAGCATCAATCTCTTTGGGGATGCCTGTTTCCTCAATTTGTTCATAGACGTGCGGCAGGCTGTAGCGCATGCCCAAGTCGCCTTCCACCGTCCGTTTGCTCCACGGTTCTGGCAGTCCTTTCACCAAGGTGCTGTCCACGCTTGGTTCTCCCGAAGCCATCGAATAGACGTCGGTCGTTGCGCCACCGATATCCACTGCCAGCATGTCACCGTGACCAGCCTTGTTTGCCGTGCCTTTGCTGTACAGTTCACATGCCTGCAGCACTGCCAAGGGTGTCGGGATAATTTTGTGTGGGGTCATCGACTGAATCTTGTTCAGTCCTTTGGCGTCTACGATTCTCGAGATGAAGAGGTTGCGAATGGCATCGCGCGCCGGTTCGATATTGAGTTTGTTGAACTCGGGCATCACGTTTTCGGTCAGCACATAGCTTTTTCCTGCCTGTTCGAAGATGGCTTTCAGTTCGTCAGAAGCACTCTTGTTGCCTGCGATGATGGTCGTGAAAGGGCGGTCGATGGCACACAGCCGGTGGGCGTTGGCAAGGATTACCTCCTTGTTTCCGCCGTCAGTTCCTCCGCAGAGGAGTACCAAGTCGGGGTTAATCTGATAGATTTCTTCCTGTTCGCCACCACTGATTTCGTAGGCATAGGTCTTCATCACCTTTGCACCGGCGTTTGAAGCAGCTGTGCGCGCTGCCTTCACCGTTAGGTCGGGCACCAGTCCCAGTGCCACCATCTTCAAGCCTCCGGCTGCCGAGCTGCACACGAGCAGTTCGTCATAACGAAAATCAGCGCAAGGGTTTCCCTCGCGCTTTTCCGTCAGTGCTGCCCATGCCTTCCCGAAACCATCCATCACGTCGGTCTCGATGGTTGTGAACGACTGTGCCGTTCCTATCACGCAACGCGCATCGCCGTCCACTGCCGTGAGCTTTGTGAAGGTGCTTCCTATATCGACTGTCAGAATTTTCATCTCTCTCGCTGATGGCATCAATCCATCTTCAGCACTTTCTTGATATCTACAATCGTGTCCTCAATCGGGGTTCCGGGAGGATATACATAGTCGAATCCCATGTCGAGGAAACGACCTTTGACTTCTTCAAAACTCTGCTTTCCGACCACGAGGTTGCCGCCTACGAAAAGGGGAATGCCCTTCAGACCTGCCTCGTCGCACTTCTGGCGCAGACCCATGCAGTCAATCTCGCCATGTCCGTAGAGGGACGAAACGAGGATAGCATCCGCATTGGTCTCTATCGCTGCGTTGATAAATTCTTCCTGAGAAACCATTACGCCGAGGTTGACAACCTCGAATCCCTGATTGCGTAACGTCAAATCGATAATCTTGTTTCCCACTGCATGAGCATCGGCACCGATTACTCCGATGACTACTGTCTTTTTGTCCATAAATGTAAATTACGTGTATAAGTTTATTTTCAGGGTGCAAAGGTATAACCTTTTTTTGTTCTGACAAAAGAAAAACGGGAATTTTCCGCTTGCTATCTTTCCGTGTGCGCAAACAATTTTTTTTCAGTGAAAAACCTTCATCCCAAAACTGTAAAAATTGATGCCGAAGAAGAGGAAAAGCCCCACGGGGCGTTTTGTATTTTTATGCAAAACCACTTTTGTTTAGGTGTATTTGTAACTATTTGATATTCAATAGTTTGGGAAGCGCGTTCCAAAAGTTGAACTTTTAGCCTCCAAAAGTTCAACTTTTAGGCGGTGAAAGTTCAACTTTCAGGACGCAAAAGTTCAACTTTTGGAAAATGAAAGTTCACCTGTTATATTTATACAGTTTATGCGTATATTTTTTCATCGTGAAAAACGGGAGGATGAAATGCCTGTTCATATAATTTTAAGGGAGAAAAACGATTCTTTGAAAATAATTTTGTATTTTTGTGCCCTAACATTTAACACCAATCATTAAGAATATGAGAAAAATACTTTTGACAGCAGTGCTCATCATGTCAGCACTCTACGTACAGGCACAGGTGAAGTTCGGAGTAAGCGGCTCTTGTGCACCGAGCGTGAAAACAGTTTATATCTATCAGCTGAAAGGGCGTCCCACGCCTATTGACAGTGTCGTGGCGAAAGACGGCAAGTTCACTTATGTGAAGGATTTGGAGGGAAACATGGTCCTGGGCATAGGAAACAGAGAATATTACATGCCGGTTATCAACGATGGATTTCCAGTCGAGGTGAATCTGGAAGAGAAGACGCTGAAAGGCTCGGAGCTGAATATGAAACTGGCAGAAACGGACAAGTCTTTCGACCAGATGAATACGGAGCTTTCTGAAACCTTTGCCGCATTGCAGTCACAGGCAACACCAGAGAACATGGCGGAAATGCAGAAAAAGGCATCGGAAATGATGGATGAAGTGCAGGGGAAACAAATCAGCCAGTTGAAACAGCTCACCCACACGCTGATTCCTGCGGTCTATCTGCCGGAATTGGTTTACGCCATGTCGTTCGAGGACATGGCGAACTTCCTCAACCCTGCTGCACCTTATTATGATCATCCCAATATGGCAGGTGTGAAGCGGGTGTATGAGAATCTGAAGAAGCGTCAGCCCGGTATGATGTTCACCGACATGGAAATACCCGACATGGATGGTCAGATGCACAAGTTGAGCGAATGGTGCGGCAAGGGAAAAGTCGTGCTGATCGACTTCTGGGCATCGTGGTGCGGTCCCTGCCGTCAGGAGATGCCGACTGTGGTCAAGAGCTATGAGCAGTTCAAGGATAAAGGCTATGAAATCATCGGCGTGTCGTTTGACCGGAAGGCAGAGGCATGGAAAGCGGGCGTCAAGCAGCTCGGCATGACTTGGCCGCAACTTTCGGATTTGAAATACTGGCAGAGCGAAGCCGCCGGCGTATATGGCATCTCTGCTATTCCTGCGAACATCCTGCTTGATGGCGAAGGTAAGATTATCGCTATCGACCTGCGTGGCGAAAAACTGCTGAGCAAGCTGGCAGAAGTTCTCAAGTAAGAAAATAGTAATTCACAATCATCATGAAAAAACTATTGATATTATCACTTGCTCTGACCATGACGCTTGCCGTTCATGCGCAAAGAGAGCCATACAGCATATCCCTACGCACATTCGCAGGGGTGAATTTTACCAACATCAACAAGATTTCGACCAGTCTGTCGCCAAAGACCAAAGCCGGTCTCCTTATCGGGGCGGAATGGGAATATCAGATGGACCGCACTTTTGCCATATCGGGCGGATTGAACTATTCACAACAGGGTTTCAAGACGAACGGCGGGAACGTCGGACTCGACTATCTGACGGTGCCCATCCTCTTCCACGCCTACTTCCTGCACGGCTTCGGCATTCATGCCGGCATACAGGCAGGAGTGAACATCAAAGACCACAAACTCGTGGAAGACAACGTGGCGAAGTTGAATGCGGGAGTAGTTGCCGGCGCTTCGTATGAGTATAAAAACATCATGCTCGGCGTGCGCTATACGGCAGATTTTGCCGCTACCAGCATAGACGACGGTGTAAAGGCGCTGAGAAACAATGGCTTCTCCGTCACGCTCGGCTACCGCTTTGAACTGTTCAAGCGCAAACTGAAAGAGAACAAGACCGACAATCATATCGTGATGCCCTCATTGGATATATAAAAGAACGGAACGCACACAAAAAACGGGCGGACTTCCTTTTGGGGAAATCCGCCCGATTTTTCGTTATCTCATCAATCCTTTTTCTCAGTCTGATGGCTGCAGATTAAATGGCTTCACTAATCAGCCAGTACATGTATCCAAAGAACAGCAGTACCAGGACGACACCTTCCCAGCGCGCCACCTTCAGTTTGGTGAAGGCAAACAGCCATAGCAGCAGGGAACTTGCGGTCATCACGCAGAGGTCAACCGTCGTGATGCCTTGAATCTGCATCGGACAGATGATGCCCGTAATGCCGAGAATCATCAGGATATTGAAGATGTTCGAGCCTATCACATTGCCAATGGCAATCGCACTTTGTCCTTTGCGTGCTGCCACAACGCTCGTTGCCAACTCGGGGAGCGACGTGCCTCCGGCGACGACGGTCAGACCGATGACGGCTTCGGATACGCCCAGCAGGGAGGCAATCTCCGTGGCACCATTGACAAACAGGTTACTGCCAAGAATCAGACAGCCCAGTCCGAGCGCAATCAAAAAGACCGATTTCAAGGGCGAATAGCCTTTCTTTTCCGTTTCATCCTCAGTCTGAGATTTGCCGCTCTTCGCCAAGGTGTATGCAATGTAGAGCAGGAACAGTCCGAATAAAACAAGTGCGTCTATGCGTGTGATGTGCATATCGAGACACATGACCATGAGTAGGGCAGATACAACCAGGATGAACGGCAGGTCTCTTTTGACTGTCGTCCTCAGCATCGCCAGTGGCGCGGCAATCGCTGCACAGCCCACAATCAGCAGCGTGTTGAAGATGTTGCTGCCCACCACGTTGCCGACAGCGAGGTCGGGTGTCCCTTTGATGGCAGAAACGAGACTCACAAACAGTTCCGGTGCCGATGTTCCCATGGCAACAATCGTCAGTCCGATGACAATCTGCGGGATGTTCATGCGCTCAGCTAGCGCAACGGCACCGTCGGTCATGCGGTCGGCACCCCACAGCACGAGTATGATTCCAATGACTACAAGTAATATGTTCAGTAGCATGTCTTTATGTTTCTTAGTTGATAAATAATTGAAATTTCGGGGCAAAATTAGCAGAAATATAACGAAAGACCAAATTTTGAAAGCTTATTTTTCGGTGATGTAACGTGATTGTAACCAACAAAAAGCGCCCCGAATTGTTTGAGCAATTCGGGGCGCTTTTCGTTTATGGTAAATCATTCATCTTGTTCGGTTGGAGTGGGAGAGCGGTTTATCCGACCGTTATCTGGCGTGCAACCTTCACTTCCTCCTTCACGACTTTCGGCAGGTCGATGTTCAGTACGCCGTCTTCCACGCGTGCTGCAATCTTCTCCTTGTCAACGTCCTCCGGCAGAATCAGTGTCTGCTCGAATTTCGAGTACGAGAACTCACGGCGCAGATAGTGTGCTTTCTTATCTTCTTCTTTCTTCTCGCGCTTGCTTTCCATCTTAATCGTGAGGTCGCCGTTCTGATTGATGTTGATGTCGAAGTCTTCTTTGCGCATACCCGGTGCGGCTACTTCCACCTTGTATTCGTTGTCTGATTCAATTACGTTGATGGCTGGTGCCGTCGCATTTGCCTTCGGCATGAAGTCAGTGTCAAAAAAGTCGTTGAACACTTCGGGTAACCATGAGTTTCTACGCATTACTGGTAACATAATCATTTCCTCCATTTATTTAATTAGTTATACATTTTGTTTCTTGTGACATCCACCATTTTGGTTTCCGTCTTCACTCATAGGAAATGCAAGAGATGTACCAATTGCGTTTTCGTGACAAAACGACACAAACGTGTGACATTTTGTCTTACTATTGTTCTTTACAAATCGAACTTATAGCCTACCGTGATTGAGAACACGCTGTTGGTTGACGACCAGAGTCCTGACTTGAAAACCGTCATCAGTCCGAAATGATAGCGTGCATCGAGCACCACATTCTCATATTCGTAGGAGATGCCGACGGGAATGGTAACGTCAAACGACTTGACGGTAGTCCATTTCGAGTCGATCTCCTCCACTGGCTGATAGGTCTTCATGCCGTCTTCAGCAACCGTATAGATGGCTGCCTCCGACTTCATCCGGGCATCCAGAAGGAATGCCGGCTGTACGCCAGCCTTCAAGGCGAGCCCCTTTGCCACGTAGCAGTTGAAGAGTATTGGCATCGTGATGTATTGCAGGTCGAGGTGAAGGTTGTTCACGCCCGTATAAGTGCCGTCACCGTTTTCCACCGCATAGTCGTCAAAACCGACTCCCTGCATGGAATACATGGCACCGACCGACAGTGCGATGATGTCTGTTGCCTGGTATTGCAGTTCGGCTCCTCCCGTGAATCCAGCCTTATGGCGTGAGTCGGCGTGGTCAAGAGTGATGCCTTTCACCCAGTCCCACTTTGTCAGTTTGGCGATGCTGACACCAATTTTCGGAGTGACGGAGAATGTTCCGGGTTTGCTCTGCGCCGTCACCGTCGCCGAAATGGTAAGTAACAGCAGCATAAGAATTGTTCGAATTGTCGTTTTCATATTTCTGTCGTTTTTGTATAAAACGCCATTATCCGCTTTTTATTACATGAAAAAAGGGAAGAATGCTCCCCGCACCCTTCCCCGATAAATATTTGTAGATAGTTTATGGCCGAATATCAAATGAGATGCTTTTTGAGCACAAGCGTCTTTGAATTGATGTTTCTATAAGGTTCCAGCTGCTTTTTCAGTTCCTTAAACTGTTCCCTTGCGTCTTGCCAGTTGATGCCTTTGAGACTGTCGGTTGGCAGTTCGAACACATGGACGTTGTTTTTCGAGAAGAGATTGTTCCACTCGTCAGCTTTTAAGAGTGTTGCGTCCGAGAGGTCTCGGAGGTCGTACTTGAAAACCTTATAGTCGCCCTTGTTGGCTGGCACATTCCCGTCGCGCATGACAATCTGCAGTTGCACGAAGGGGTTGCCGTCTTTTTCGGATGCGACATCCAGCATGTATATCTTTTTCACCTTTTTCTCCGTGAACACGAGTTCATAGTGCTTGGTTGTGCCTGTCTGCCCACTTTTGATAAACGATTTGACGGGTTTGTTCATAATCGCTTCGTCAGCATCTTCGCTCTCTTCCCGAAATGCCTCCACCAGCTGATTGGCATATTTCCCGTTTTTACTTCTGAAGAAGTAGGTCTGTATGCGCAGATACATCTTTTTCGATTCACTGTTGCGCTTTACCACGACAGTGGCTTCCACTCCTTTCGACTCGATTTCCTTTACAATCTTGTCGATTTTTCCTTGTGCCGTTGCTGCTGCCGATACCATCAGCCAGAGCAACATCATTGTCAGTCGATTCATATTTTTCATTTTGAGGATTACAATTCTACACATTAGTTTATAATTTATATTACAGGCAAGTCCTGTATGTTGATTTGCTTTTCGGAAAAATCTCTTGACAGGCTCAGGGCTACTTCGTTGGAAACACGTTCCAGTTCGGGTTTTATCGTCCTGATGTCGGTGATTTTTTTACCGTTGCGTACGATATAGCTGTCTTTGTAGATGGCACACAGCTTTTCATATTCGACGTGTCTGTACCAACTGACTCCTACTCCGACGAGCAGCACCACGGAGGCGGCGACAGCTATGCGTGCGAGGAGCGTACGCTTCTTGTTGCTGACAGGAAGTGGTTCTTTCATGCCTCCTGCATACCAACGGAACATTTCCTGATAGGGACGGAGTTCTTTTGGCACAACGTCCGCAGCAAAATAGTCGTATAGCATTTGCTCCTCTGCGGTGGTTGTCTCTCCGTCGAGAAAGCGTTCCACCATTTTTTTGATGTTCTCTATTTCTGTCATTACCTTCATATTTTCTATCGTTTGAAACATTTCCATATCTGCCGTCTGGCGCGTGAGAGATTTTGTCGGACAGCCGCTTCCGAGCAACCGGCAAGTTGTGCTATCTGTTCTGTCTCCATCCCGTCAAGATGCTTCATGCGCAAGATGGCTTGCTGTTTGTCGGGCAGTTGTGAGATGAGTGCCTTCAGTTGTCCGTCTTGCTCTTGCATCACCAATTGTTCCTCTGGTGACAACTCAGCATCGGGCGTCAGCGACTTGTCCTCGTTGTCCTTTTTCCCGCTCCACAGTTTGCGAACAGTTATCGTGCGCATCTGATTGAGTGCCAGTCGCCGCACCATGACCACAGCCAGTCCCTCCATTGAGCGGTATTCGTCGAGCCGGTCGCGCATGGTCCACAGCTTCAGAATCGTGTCTTGCACGACGTCTTCAGCCTCTTCTCCGTCTTTCAGCAGTTGTTCCGCTTCGTTAATCAGATGGGGACGGATGCGTTGAATCTCTATTTCAAATGCTTTCTGTTCCATGTCTCTACTTATAAGACACAAAAAACAGCAGGATGTGACATCGTTTTCGGTATTTTAACATTTAGGACGAGTCATGGACAGGGTAGGGCATGCGAGAACATACGTCGTGACGGGTTGGCGATAGCGTCGTTTCGTGGGCAACAAAAAATGCCGGATTCGCGCCCGATGAGCGTGAATCCGGCAGTGGAAACAAGAATGCAACATCCACCGCTAATGAAGGGCAGGCAGAACAAGCTGCCGAAGGTTTCACAACGTACACCAACGACAAGTTTGGCTATTCTGTTGACGTGCCCGACTGGATGACACGTCACGACCCCGAGATGGGAGACGGCAACGGAACGAACAGTCCTGCCACTACGATAGCGATACTGAATAATACTTTTTTCATAATGCTTTTTGTGTTAAGAGATTAATACATTATTTATTATTATAGGTTGGTTTTTCATCTTTTGACCTATGGGTTTCTCCATGCGAGGTTCGTTGTTTTGTCATTGTTTGGCACAAAACAACTCGCTCTTCGTCCAGTCCAGCAAATATTTCCCATGATGGTAGGTCTTATATGTGAACTCTACAAAGATAAAGATAATTTTCGGAAAAAACAAATGATTCAGCTTTTTCCGTTCCGTTTAGTGATATTTTCCACTGTTTCCGGTGGCGGTGTTATTCCTTGTTGGCTTTCTTCCGCTCGTTGTGGTCGAGGATAATCTTGCGCATGCGGATGGCTTTCGGCGTACATTCCACATACTCGTCGGCACGGATGTATTCCAGTGTTTCCTCCAATGAGAGTTCTGTCTTCGGAATGATGCGTGCTTTCTCGTCGGAACCGGAAGCGCGGACGTTGGTGAGCTGCTTCGCCTTGGTCACGTTGATGACGAGGTCTTTCTCGTGGATATGTTCACCGACCACTTCGCCGGCATACACATCCTCGCCCGGGTCGATGAAGAATTTTCCGCGGTCCTGCAGCTTGTCGATGGAATAGGCGTAGGCAGTTCCCGATTCCATGGCAATCATCGAGCCGTTCACGCGGCGCTCGATGTCGCCTTTATAAGGCTGATATTCCTTGAATCGGTGTGCCATGATGGCTTCTCCCTGCGATGCCGTCAGCACGTTGGTGCGCAGTCCGATGATGCCGCGCGAGGGCATGTCGAACTCAATGTTCGTGCGGTCGCCCTGTGTCTCCATGCTGGTCATCTCGCCTTTGCGGCGTGTCACCATGTCAATCATCTTCGAGGCAAACTCTTCCGGCACGTTGATGGTCAGTTCCTCGATAGGTTCGCAGCGCTTGCCGTCAATCTCTTTGTAGATGACTTGCGGCTGTCCTACCTGCAGTTCGTAGCCTTCGCGGCGCATGGTCTCGATGAGTACGGAGAGATGCAGCACACCGCGTCCGCTGACAAGCCATTTGTCGGTGCTGTCTTCGAATGATTCCACGCGCAGGGCGAGGTTCTTTTCGAGTTCTTTCTGCAGCCGGTCGTTGATGTGGCGGCTGGTCACGTATTTTCCTTCTTTTCCGAAGAAAGGCGAGTCGTTGATAGTGAAGAGCATCGACATCGTCGGCTCGTCGATGGCGATGACGGGAAGAGGCTCCGGCTGTTCTGCGTCGCAGATGGTGTCGCCGATTTCGAAGCGCTCCAGACCGATTACCGCGCAGATGTCGCCACAGTCCACCTGCTCTGTGCGCACGTGTCCCATGCCCTCAAACGTATGCAACTCCTTGATGCGGGTCTTCTCCATCGTGCCGTCGCGGTGGGCGATGGTCACCTGCATGCCGTCCTTGAGTGTGCCGCGATGTACGCGTCCGACGGCGATGCGTCCGGTGTATGACGAGTAGTCGAGCGACGTGATGAGCATCTGTGGCGTGCCCTCGAGCTGTTTCGGAGCAGGAATCACTTCCACGATTTTGTCTAAGAGATAGGTGATATTGTCCGTCGGGGTGTTGTAGTCCTCGCCCATCCATCCGTTCTTGGCACTGCCATAGACAACGGGGAAGTCCAGCTGGTCTTCCGTCGCATTGAGGGAGAACATCAGGTCGAAGACCATTTCGTAAACCTCTTCGGGACGGCAGTTGGGCTTGTCCACCTTGTTGACCACGACAATCGGCTTCAGCCCTATCTCCAGAGCCTTTTGCAAGACAAACCGTGTCTGCGGCATCGGACCTTCGAATGCGTCCACCAGCAGCAGGCAGCCGTCAGCCATGTTGAGCACACGCTCCACCTCACCGCCGAAATCGCTGTGTCCCGGGGTGTCGATGATGTTGATTTTCGTGCCCTTATAGTTGATAGATACATTCTTCGAGAGAATGGTGATGCCTCGCTCACGCTCCAAGTCGTTGTTGTCCAATACCTGGCTGCTGAGATTCTGTCCGTCACGGAACAGGTTGCCAGCCAACATCATCTTGTCCACGAGCGTCGTCTTGCCGTGGTCTACGTGGGCGATAATCGCAATGTTTCTAATGTCCTGCATCTCTTTTTCAATATCGTGTTACGCCTTGCGGGGCTTCTGTCTCCGCTTTTGCGGCTGCAAAATTACGCATTTTATTCTGTATTCTCTTTGATTTTCCATGCTTTTTTTGAGCGTCAGCCATTTAATTTGCCCTCTACAAATCCTCTGATATGCCCTCTATACCTTACAGAAACGCGTTTTTTGCCTCACTGCGTGATGTGAGTCCGATGGATTTTCGTCGTGTCCAGCCGCCTGTTCTCCGTACTCCCCGGAAATGTATATTTATACATGGGTGACTGTTTTGGGTGTGCATTGTTAACTCGCTGTTTATCAGAATGTTAGAAATGGCTTTCCAAAAGTGCCACTTTTGCACTCCAAAAGGGGAACTTTTAGGAGCCAAAAGTGCCACTTTCAGGATGCAAAAGTGGCACTTTTGGAAAACGAAAGTTCAACCGTATATTTATACGCCCTTTTTCGTATGTTTATACAGGGTTGGTTTTACCATCTCAGCCGGATGAATAGGTTTGTTCCTGCGGCTCATCAGCAGGGGAATTCTGTGCAATTTGGGATTCTGAAATAAGTAAAAGTTTTTCAGGAAAAACAAGAAAAAGACCAACAAAGTGTAATGAAAAATCGCAAATAATACAAAAAATAACATATGATTTAGTATTATTAACGTTTCGGGGGGGTAAAACTAAAAAAATGTTTTAACTTTGCACCCGATTCTAAGAGATATACCTCGAGTATCAGCGAAAAATGGAAGTAGAGTCTATATAATAAGTAAGGTGTAAAAACGAATAGATTCTATAAGCCGAAGCGGAAAGAGAGTAATGTATTTGTCTTGGCAACAAGTTTTTGTAGTAATTGAATTGATATCTAAACAATAAAGTGATGAAGAAAAAAGAGTATGTAAAGCCTGAATCTATGGTAATCCCCGTAGAGTGTGTTTTCATTTGTTCGGTGTCCACCAGTGGTGGTCCTTCCACCCATAACGACGCTGATGAGGACGATGACGGTCCGGAGGAAGAAGGTGATCGTCCTTCAAAGAATTTCATTTTCAGTGACGAGGATAATCATTTTGAATACCAAGACGCATTATTTGGGAATTTTAATGGCTAAGTAAGAAAACATAGAAAAGTAATAAAAAGAAACAAATGATAATTATGAAGACAAAGTTTTTGTTCGCAATGTGTGCGATAGCCGCATCGTTCGCACTCATTAGTTGCAGTGATGAGCAGTTGCTCACTGAAGATATAATTGAGCCGGAGGTGCCCTATACGGGACCTGTCACGGTCTTCTCATCGGTGGCTGAAACCCCGCAAAACTCACCTTTCGGACCCAATCGCACCTCTGCGGCGAGAAACGGGAGCAAATTTCCCTTCTATTGGACCAAGAACGACCGCATTTGGGTGAAGAACACAGACAACAAGTTCTATGAGAGCCATACGGTCAGAGTGAACACAGAGAAGGACGAGCCTACAGAAAAGGTGGCTGCCGGATATTTCGATATCCATGGTTCTTTCGATGCAGCAAGCTATCCGGTTTTCTATCTCGGACAAGTGCACAATGTGTCGGAAGGCACCGATGCTGCCCATGGTACAAAAGAAACGGACGTATATGTAACTATTGCGAAAGAACAGGAGCAGATAAAAGAAGAAGACATGGACCATTTCGGTGTGGCTGGTGACTGTGGAATGGCTACAGCCAATAAGCAGTCGGACGGAACATATCAGTTCGTGCTTGACCATAAGGCGTCCTACCTCGCTATCTATCCGACGAAAGGTGCAGGCATCGACAACAACGTGACCATTGATAAGCTGGAGATTACGGCAGACGGCACCGACCTTGCAGGTGATTTCCATTTCTCAGACGGCAGCCTCATAGGTAAGACAGCGGAAGATAATGGAAAGAAATCGCAGACCATTTATTTCAAGACGGGTACGGGTGAGTATGAATACGGCTTCCCGCTCGAAGCGACGAACAACAAGGAAAAAGGCATCTACGTGGTCATTCCACCGGGCACGCATAAGTTGTCGCTGAAGTTCTATCTCTTCGATGAGTATCACCGCAAGGCGGAAGTGACCAAAACTTATAGCTCGTATGAGTACAAAGAGAATAAGTTCGTTAACCTCAAGCCAACTCTCTATCCTAACTTCTCGGACGAACTGGTTTACGAATCCGTTTGGTATAAATGGGATGCCGCATCGCCTTATGACTATACTGTGTATAACCAGAATCTAAATGTGGCAGCACCAGATACAGCCTATCAGTCTTGCAGATATATGCCGAATGTAAATGAAGTGTGGTGGTATCTCAAGAATGGTGATGTACGTTGGGATGAAACGACAGAGTATAAGGTTAAATGTTATGTAAATGTACAAGAGTATGATGACTATGGTGATCTGGTTTGGAAAAGAAAATTAGTAGAAAAGACAAGAACTGGAGGTATTTGGATTAAACGGAAAGCAGTCATTCTGGATGGAGAAGGTGGCACAACGAAGTGCGGTCATGCCAGCCATCATGGCGACGGTCCCTATTTCTGTGAGAATCATGCTTATTATGGCAAGGCAATCGGTGGCGTGGATGTACCAGGCTGGTACGATTTTAGAATAGATAGAGAGCACGATAACGATTTCAATACAGATATTGCGCCTAATTATTATGCAGGAAAACCTGCCAATACACAGGATTATTTCTTCCTTCCCGCTTTAGGATTTTATGATGGAACGACTATTTCTGAAATTGAGGATAAACCTGCTTATCAAAGAGTACAAACAGGATATTATTGGACGCGAAACGTACAACCTGCAGATGCTGGTGCAACAACTGATCAAAAGAAACAAACTCCAGCGTATTACCTGCAGTTTAATAAACACGGATTGCATATCAATGAAACGAGTGGACACCGTAATAAAGGCTACGTTGCTGGTGACGAGTGGTTCCATTAAGTAAGAAAAAAGAACGGGCACGCAAAACGTGCCGTTCTTTCTCGACTTTACTTTTTATTTTATTATCACTTTTCTGTTGCTTCATCGTTGTGAAACGGTGAAGCTTTTTTGTGCAGGGGAGAAAAATCAGGAAAATGTTGGTTGTTTGGAGATTTTACATTATCTTTGCAGAAAATAAGCTGCATCTCAGCAATTCAAGCAAGTCTTGATTGCGTTCGATTTGCATGGCCTTTGCAGAAGATATAGACGATTATGCCATTGAAGAAAGACCAAAACCTGAAAACGTACTACTCCATCAAAGAAGTTGCGGAAATGTTCGGCGTGAAAGAAAGTCTTTTGCGCTATTGGGAGACGGAGTTTCCACACCTGAAGCCGAAGACGGGTGGCAACAACGTGCGCCAATATACGGAGAAGGACATTGAGCAAATCAAGTTGATTTACAATCTGGTGAAGGTGCGTGGCTTCAAATTGGCAGCTGCGCGGAAAGTGCTGAATGCAAATCGTGACGGAGCGGACAAGAGTGCAAAGGTCATGGAGAACCTGATTTCGGTGCGCGACCAGCTGGTGAGTCTGAAAAAGCAGTTGGACATGATTGTGTAGGAGGGGCGGTCGCTCTCCGTCGCTGATTCAATATGCGTCTTACACGATGTGTTGAATCTCTTTCAAATCCTTTATCTTCTTGAGTTTATCCATAATCACCTGTACATCCTTGCGGTCGTACACCCTGAGTTCGATGATGCCGTCGAAGATGCCGTCGTTGGACGAGATGGTGATTTTGCGCATGTTGACGTTCAACTGCCCGGAGATGACGTCTGCCAAGTCGTGCAACATACCCATGCGGTCGATGCCCCGAATCTGGATGGTGGCGTCGAAGAGCAGCTGGTGGTGCATCTGCCATTGCGCATCAAGTATGCGGTTGCCGTAGCTTGACTTCAGTTTGGCAGCGACGGGGCAGGCGCGTTTGTGAATCTCGATATGCTTGTGGTTGTTGATATATCCGAGGATGTCGTCATCGGGTATCGGGTGGCAGCATTGTGGGAAAATGTATTGACTGATATTCTCTTCGGTGATGAATATGGGCATTTTCCGGTTCAGGTCTTTTGAAACGACAATATGTTCGGGTGCGTGTCGCTGCTCTTTTTCCTTTTTCTTGTCGGAGGTGAGGAAGGGCACGTATCGCCGCCACGACGTGGCTTTCTTGTTAAAGAGCTCGTCAAGGTCTTTGTTGCCCAGTATGATGCTCTTTTTGCCGATGGCGAAATAGAGGTCTTCGTGTTTCGGCTTGCCGTGCAACTCGCAGAGCTTGTCGAGTGCGGATGTGGTGATTTCCAGATTGTTCTGTTGCAGGAACGTGCGGAGGATTTCCTCGCCGTTCTTCTGTGCCTCCCGGGCATCCCTTCGGAGGATGGATTGTATTTTCGACTTGGCTTTGGCGGTGGATGCGAAGTTGATCCATGACGGCTGTACGTGTTGCGATGCCGATGTGAGAATTTCCACCTGGTCGCCACTCTTGAGCTTATGACTGAGCGGCACGAGCTTGTGGTTGACCTTTGCCCCGATGCAGTGGCTGCCGAGGAAGGTGTGTATCTGGAAAGCAAAGTCGAGACAGGTGCATCCGGCGGGCAGGGTCTTGATTTCTCCTTTCGGCGTGAAGACGAAGATTTCTGATGCGAAGAGGTTGAGTTTGATGGCGTCCAGGAAGTCCATGGCGTCCGGTTGCGGGTCGTCAAGAATTTCTTTGATGGTGCTGAGCCAATCGTTCAGTTCGCTCTCGTCCTCTTGTATCTCACTGTTTCCGTCCTTATATTTCCAATGTGCGGCAAATCCCTGCTCGGCGATGTCGTCCATCCGCTCGGAGCGTATCTGCACCTCAATCCACCTTCCCTGCTTGGACATCAGTGTGACGTGGAGTGCCTGATAGCCGTTGGCTTTCGGATGGCTGGTCCAGTCTCTGAGTCGGTCGGGGTGGGATTTGTATATCTGGCTGAGTGCCACGTAGATGTTGAAGCAGTCTCTGATTTCGTTGTTCGGGTCTTTCGGCGTGAAAATGATGCGCACGGCAAGGATGTCGTAAATCTCTTCGAAGGTGACGTGCTTGTTTTGCATCTTTGCCCAGATGGAGTAGGGGGCTTTGACGCGTGCTTTCAGCTCGTATTTGAACCCCATGCTGTCGAGTGTCTCACGGATGGGTACCGTGAACTTCTCGAAGAGTTCGTCGCGCGACTCCTGCGTGAGTGCCAGCTTTTTCTTGATAGAGTTGTATTCCTCCGGGTGTTCGTATTTGAAGCTGAGGTCTTCCAACTCGCTTTTTATCTTGTTGAGTCCGAGTCGGTTGGCAAGCGGTGCATAGATATAAAGCGTCTCGCCGGCTATTTTGTATTGCTTGTTCTTAGGTTGCGACTGCAGTGTGCGCATGTTGTGCAGGCGGTCGCATATCTTGATGAGGATGACACGGATGTCTTCGCTCATGGTGAGCAGCAGTTTCTTGAAGTTTTCTGCCTGTGCCGAAGCCTGTTCGCCAAAGATGCCGCCGGAGATTTTGGTCAGTCCGTCAACGATTTGCGCAATTTTCTTTCCGAAGATGTTCTCAATGTCCTCAATGGTATAGTCGGTGTCTTCGACCACATCGTGGAGCAGTGCCGAGCAGATGCTCGTTGAGCCGAGCCCCATTTCCTTAGAGGCAATCTGTGCCACGGCGAGCGGGTGCATGATATAAGGCTCCCCCGACAATCGCCGCACGCCTTTGTGGGCTTGTCG
Organism: Prevotella sp. Rep29; assembly: GCF_019551475.1. Classification (NCBI taxonomy): domain Bacteria; kingdom Pseudomonadati; phylum Bacteroidota; class Bacteroidia; order Bacteroidales; family Prevotellaceae; genus Prevotella; species Prevotella sp. Rep29. The sequence continues at coordinate 2,102,520 of NZ_CP047159.1, read as the reverse complement.
TGCGAAGTTGAAGGCTTTGGTGATGATGTCCACTTTCTTGCGATGCCGCGATGCGAGATAACTGTCGATGAGCGCCTGGAACGCATCGTTCACCATTTTCTCCTCAGCTGCGATGCCCTCTTGTTCGATGTTCTGTCGTTTCGTCTCGTCCATATATTATATATAATGTACGCCTAAGAAGCCTAGTCCTGATTGGTTTAGTAATTCTATTTCACACGGATTTTCTTTCCAGCCCGTATGTTCGAACCTTTGATGCCGTTAAGCTTTTGCAGATTTTTGACGGTGGTACCGTTTTTCGCGGCAATCTGCGACAATGTTTCGCCTTTCTTGACGGTCACGTTTCGGCTGCTTTGATTTTTCCCGCGTTTGCCTTTGCCCTTGCCGCCATAGTTGTTGTATCCTCTTTTCGAACTTGAATAACTCTTTTTGCTTCCCCGCCCGTAATGTGAACTGTAGCTGTTGGACGGACGGCTGTAAGAAGAGCGGTTGCTGTATGACGATGCCGTTTCTGTCACTTCTACCTCAGTGCGTTTTGCCAACAGGCTGGTCGAGTTGTAGTTGTAGATGGAGTCTTCGTTGTCGATGAACTTGTTGATGACAGCCAGCGGCAGTCGTATCGTCGAAGGCTCAGTCCCTCCGTTGACGATGTCGCGGCGATACTGTGGATTCAGCTCACGCAGCATGTTGAGGTCTGTATTGCATACGGCAGCGATTTGTTGGAGGTGCACGTCGCGGTTAACCTGTATGGTGTCGGTCTTCAGTGAGATGTCTGTCAGCATCGGACAGATGTTATGCTCACAATAGTAGTTCATGATATAGTTGGCTGCAATGAATGCCGGCACGTATCCGCGTGTCTCTGCCGGAAGGTACGGATAAATCTTCCAGTAGTCCTTTTCTCCTCCAGCTCGCCGGATGGCACGGTTGATGTTTTCCGGTCCGCAGTTGTAAGCGGCAATGACGAGATTCCAGTCGCCAAAGATTTTGAAGAGGTCGCGCAGGTACTGTGCAGCAGCGTATGAGGAACGAATAGGGTCTTTCCGCTCATCAACCAGAGAGTTGACCTGCAAGCCGTAGCGTTTGCCTGTTGCGAGCATAAACTGCCAAAGTCCGGTGGCTCCGACTCTCGATACTGCTTTCGGATTCAGTGCCGACTCAATGATGGGGAGGTATTTCAGTTCCAACGGCAGCCCGTAAGATTCCAGAGCCTGTTCGAAGATGGGCATGTAGAAATTGGATAGTCCCAGCATGAGGCTGACGTGGCGGCGCATGCGTCCAGTGTAGCGGTCGATGAATTTCTGCACGACGTTGTTATGCGACATTTCCATGACGGTCGGCAGTTTTCTGAGTCGCTCAATGTAGGTGTCGCGGTCGAATTCCGGATTGTAATCGCTCTGCTGGCACGACGGGTCCTGTTCCAGATAGGCTTTCGTGTGATACAAATCGAGCAGGCTGTCCATCTCGCTGGTCAGTCCTTCGGGGAGTTCTATGATTTCACTCTTTCCTTCTTCCGTCGTGACGGTTATCTCATATTCTTCATTGTTATACTGCGCATGCAGTGCACAGGTACTTCCGAATAGCAGTCCGATGATTAGTAAGTTTCTTCTTTTCATATTATGTTTGTTGTTTATCCTTGTTAAAAATTGATGGAGCATTGCAGTCCGAGTGCCGCTCCCTTAAACGGATTGCGCTCCGCTTGGTTGTTGATGATTGTCGGCGAGATGCTCATGCTCAAGTCTTTTGAAATGTCGAACTCCGACAACGATGCGTCCACATAGGCGTCAACAACAGATAGTGCATAGACACCGATGAGGATGAAGAAGCTCAGGTCGCGGTAACGCCTGTAATAGTCCTTACGCTTTTTGAACAGCTCCTTGTAGCGGTCCTCGTTTTCGGGTGTAATCTTATTCCCCAAATGCAGGAACTGGTTGTAGCTCTGCGTTGTCGGGTCGTCGTCCATGATGTCGATATATGCTTGCGAATAGTCTTTATACATCATGTTGTTCCAGCGGATGGCGTATGCGCAGCCTACGAATCCGCCATAGACGATAGGCAGTTTCCAGTATTTACGGTTGTAAATCTGTCCGGCTCCGGGGAGGATGATGGAGAGCCAAAGTGCGCGCTTTGCACTCGGACGCCATGTCTCCCAATCACGCTTCGCCTTTTTTTGCTTGACAGCCAGCGTGTCTGCCGTCACGAGTATCGTGTCTCCAGTGAGCGACATCTCCCGTTCAGGGCGAACCGCATCTTCAGTTTGAATCGAATCGCGCTTGACTTTTATGCGTTGTGCCTTCACCGTCGTGGCAGAGAGCAGGAGCACGATTGCCAGTCCAATGTATGCAATATGTCGTAGAGGTATTCTCACAAGTTGTTTTCTTTCAATTTGTCGAACACGTTCATAATATATTCCAGTTCGTCTTCATTCTTGAACGGGATGCTGATTTTTCCCTTCCCGTCGGGTGAGACTGTCATCGTGACTTTGGTCTTTAAGAATGAGGACAACCTTTTTTTCAAAATGTCGAACTCCTTAGACTGACGGTATCGCGACTTGCCGATGCTTTTTTCACCAGTGCCCAACTCCCCGTCTTTTATTCTCCTGACCGTATCTTCAACTTGACGGACGGAATATCCGTTTTTCTGAATCTCGCGGAACAGTTTGAGTTGTTGCGAAGGACTTTCCAGCGAGAGGAGTGCCCGTGCGTGCCCCATGTCGATTTCACGCTTCTGCAGTGCCATCTGCACTTGTGCGGGAAGTTTCAGCAGTCGCAGGTAGTTGGCTACTGCCACGCGACTTTTTCCGACGCGCTCCGACACTTTTTCCTGAGTCATGCCTTCGTGTTCCATGAGGTGAGCGTAAGCCAATGCAATCTCGATGGCGTTCAGGTCTTCGCGCTGTATGTTTTCCACGAGTGCCATTTCCATGACATTCTCGTCCTTGATGGTGCGGATGTAAGCCGGCATAGCCTTCAGACCAGCCAGTTGGGACGCCCGCCAACGCCGTTCTCCTGCAATAATCTGAAACCGCTTGTCAGCTACCTGGCGCAAGGTGATGGGCGAGACGATGCCCAGTTCCTTGATGCTGTTGGCAAGCTCTTTGAGTGCTTCTTCGTCAAACTCGCGTCGCGGCTGGTTCGGGTTCGGTTCAATCTGGCTGATTGCAACCTCGCTGATGGTCGAACTGCCCTGCGTCCGAACATCGTCAGTAGATATCAATGCGTCAAGCCCGCGTCCCAGTGCGGGATATTTTTTCTTTGCCATAATCGTTAACATTACGTGGAGCGTTTGCCCCTATGATTGGTTCTTTTGAATAATTTCGTTTGCCAGCCGCAAATAGTTCTTAGCACCTGTTGAGTCAGCGTCGTAGAGAATTGCCGGCAGTCCGTGACTCGGGCTCTCACTCAGTTTCACGTTGCGTTGAATCACAGTGTTGAACACCAGTTCCTGGAAGTGTCTTTTTACTTCGTCGTATATCTGGTTTGCCAACCTCAGACGGCTGTCGTACATCGTTAAGAGGAAACCTTCTATTTCCAGCTTCGGATTCAGTTTGCTCTTGATAATCTTGATGGTATTCAGAAGTTTGGTGATACCTTCAAGTGCAAAGTATTCACATTGCACGGGAATGATGACCGAGTTGGCTGCCGTCAATGAGTTGACGGTAATCAGTCCGAGCGAGGGAGAGCAGTCAATTAAAATGTAGTCATAATCGTCTTTCACGGGGGCAAGCATGTTTGAAATGACTTTTTCCCGTTGTTCGAAATTCAGCATCTCTATTTCTGCACCCACCAAATCAATGTGACTGGGCACGATGTCAAGCCCTTCAATGTCTGTAGTGTATATCGCTTCCTTGATGTCTGTCTGGTTGATCAGGCATTCGTACAGCGAACTTTCAATGTCCTGTATGTCCACGCCAAGACCGCTGGAGGCATTGGCCTGCGGGTCGGCATCGACCACCAATACGGCTTTTTCCAATGTGGCGAGCGATGCGGCTAAGTTGATGGCTGTCGTGGTTTTCCCGACACCACCTTTCTGGTTTGCTAAAGCTATGATTTTTCCCATGTATTCTTTCCTGTCTGCCGCAGTTCCGGCTTCTTATTACAAATAAACTTATCCGCATCGGTCCGTTGAAACGCAGACGACGCGGGAAACAATCTTTTGCATAGATAATGCAAGTCGAACGCAATCAAGAGTTGCTTGAAATCGCTGAGATGCAACTTATCTTTTGCAAAGATACATATTTTAGATGAAAAACTTGTGATATCTAAACCTTTTTTCGTAATTTTGCAGCGAAATTCAGGAAAAATGATGAAAATTAAGAAACCGTTAATACTTATTTCGAATGACGACGGCTTCCAGGCTAAGGGAATCAATGTGTTGATTGATACCTTGAGAGATATTGCTGATTTATTGGTTTGTGCGCCAGATTCAGGGCGGTCGGGATATGGATGTGCCTTTTCTGTGTTTAATCCACTCCATCTCAAGCTTCGGCGCAAAGAAAAAGGGCTTGAAGTGTGGTCGTGTGACGGGACGCCCGTTGACTGCGTGAAACTGGCTCTTGACCAATTATGTACCAAGCGCAAGCCCGACATGGTAATCGGCGGTATCAATCACGGCGACAACGCATCCGTCAATACCCATTATTCCGGAACCATGGGCGTGGCAATGGAAGGAGCAATGAAATACATCCCCTCTGTCGCATTCTCGCTCTGTGACCATGCCGAAGATGCAGACTTCGACCCTTTGCTTCCCTATATAAGGCACATCACGCAAAAGGTTCTTGAAGAAGGACTTCCCGAAGGAGTCTGTCTGAATGTCAATTTCCCGGTGGCAAAGAAGTTCAAAGGTGTCAAAGTGTGTAGAATGGCAAAAGGTACGTGGGGGAATGAATGCGTGCGCAGTATCCATCCACGGGGCTCGGAATACTTCTGGATGGTCGGTTCCTATGTCAACGATGAACCGAAGGCTAAAGATACCGACAACTGGGCACTCACACACGGCTACGTCGCCATAACACCAACGCGCGTAGATGTGACAGCATATGAAACCATGGAGAAAATCAAGCAGTGGACGGACAACATTGATGTTCAGTCTGCTGACACTATAGACCGCTCGCTTTTTTAAGAATGAGCGGTTTTTTTTGTGCTCAAAAAACATGCAAACGTAAGACGAGAAACTATTTATTAACTTTATAAAAACAACGTATGAGAAAAATTACATTTTGCAGTCTTATGCTCACACTCGCAATGACTGCGCAGGCGCAGAACGTACAGCTGCACTATGACTTCGGTCACACATTTTACAACAACCTTTCGGCGCGCCCCAACGTCACGACCACATTCGAAATGTTCAAACCCGACAAATGGGGCTCAACCTTCACTTTCACCGACATTGATTATTTCCAGGACGGAGCAGCAGGAGTCTATTGGGAAATCGCCCGCGAGTTCCACCTGACGAAAAACAAGCGCTGGGCAGCACACATCGAATATAACGGCGGTGCCACGTCAATCGAACATACAGCCATCGCCTCACGCTTCCAACACGCCGTCCTGCTCGGCGGCGCATGGAACTGGGCAAGCAAAGACTTCTCCAAAACATTCTCGCTGCAAGCCATGTACAAATACTATTTCAAGGGAATGGGGCGTGGAGGCTTCAACGGCTATCAGCTCACAGCCGTCTGGGGGAACACCTTCGCCGGCGGACTCTGCACCTTCTCGGGATTCATCGATGTGTGGTACGACAAGGATGTGCGCGGCAAACTCATCACCATCAGCGAACCACAGTTTTGGTTCAATCTCAACAAGCTGAAAGGAATGGACGGCGTTAACCTCAGCCTCGGAACAGAAGTTGAAATCAGCAACAATTTCGTCTTCGACAAAGAAGGGCGCAATGATAAGTTCTATGCCATTCCCACCATCGCAGCCAAATGGACATTCTGAACAAGCATTACATGCCAATCGGAAATACTCTAACCATATTTATCTAATCGTCTCTGACGCTTTTACCAAGCGTAGCGACTAAAAGAATATCAAGACCATGGAATTAACAACAACCCGTAAAACAATCGTCGGCATCCAGTTCCTGTTCGTAGCCTTTGGTTCGACAGTTCTCGTGCCTCTGCTCGTCGGACTCGACCCCGCAACAGCCCTCTTTTCCGCCGGACTTGGCACGTTCATCTTCCATCTCGTCACAAAAGGCAAGGTACCCATCTTCCTCGGTTCGAGCTTCGCCTTTATCGCCCCCATCATTGCAGCCTCGCAGCAGTGGGGAATGGCAGGAACCATCGCAGGAATGGCAGGCGTGGCCCTCGTCTATTTCATCATGTCAGTGCTCATACGGTGGCAAGGCAAGCGCCTCTTGGACCGACTGTTCCCACCCGTCGTCGTCGGACCGGTCATCATACTCATCGGACTATCGCTCTCCACGGCAGCCGTAGATATGGCAAAAGAAAACTGGATACTCGCCATCGTCTCACTCATAACAGCCATACTCGTGCTCACCCTCGGACGGGGATTGCTCAAACTCCTGCCCGTCGTGTGCGGCATCATCGCGGGATACATCCTCGCAGTCAGCATGGGACTCGTAGATTTCACCAGCATACAGGAAGCATCATGGTTTGCACTGCCGCCAAGCATCGCACACTTCCAGCTGCCACAGTTCTCTTGGGAACCGTTCATCTTCATGATACCAGTGGCGATAGCGCCTGTTATCGAACATATCGGTGACGTTTATGTCGTAGGTGAAGTGGCAAAGAAAGACTTTGTCAAAGAGCCGGGACTTCATCGCACCATGTTCGGTGACGGACTCGCTTGTCTGGCGGCATCACTGATAGGAGGACCTCCCGTCACTACCTATAGCGAAGTGACAGGAGCCATGCAAATTACGCGTGTCACCCATCCGCAAGTCATCCGCATTGCAGCTGCCACAGCCATCGTGTTCTCCGTCATCGGAAAACTTAGCGCCGTTCTCAAAAGCATTCCTAATGCCGTCCTCGGAGGAATCATGCTGCTGCTCTTCGGCACAATAGCCAGCGTCGGCATCCAAAACCTCGTCAACAACAAAGTGGACCTCAACCAGACGCGCAACATCATCATCGTCAGCGTCGTACTCACGATGGGCATCGGAGGAGCCGTCTTCACATTCGGCACATTCTCCGTCAGCGGAATAGGACTCTCAGCCATTGTCGGCGTGTTGCTCAATTTGCTGTTGCCGAAATCGAAAGCGGTGGAGAAGGGAAGCGAATAAGGAAACAATTCGCACCTTCTTGTTGTACTTTTACAAACCAAATTCAGTGAGTTTGGTCATCAAATTCACTGAAATTGGTCATCAAATTCACTGAATTTGGTTTTAAGGACTTCAAGGAATGGCTTCATATTCGCTCCGTTTCGTTCTTTTGATGTATGAATTTGGATATTTCAAAGAAAGCGGTTACCTTTGTCGCGTGATAGCCATGATTTCGTATATGGATAGGAACGGGCTGTCAGGTTCTAACAGAAAACCACGAAAGAAATGAAATACTATCTGATAGCCGGTGAGGCGAGTGGCGACCTTCATGCATCCAGACTGATGCGCTCGTTGAAGGAGGTTGACCGAGAGGCGGATTTCCGCTTCTTCGGAGGCGACCTGATGTCTGCCGAAGGAGGCTTCCGTGTGAAACACTATCGCGACATGGCTTATATGGGATTTATCCCTGTGCTTCTGCATCTCAAGACGATATTCAAGAACATGTCTATCTGCAAACGCGATATCGAGGAGTGGAATCCCGATGCCGTCATCCTGGTCGATTATCCGGGCTTCAACCTGAAGATTGCAAAACACGTTCATTCGAAGCTGGGAATACCCGTCTATTACTATATCTCACCCAAGATATGGGCATGGAAGGAATATCGCATCAAGAATATTCGTCGCGATGTGGACGAGCTGTTTTCCATCCTGCCTTTCGAGGTGGACTTCTATGAGAAGAAGCATCACTATCCGATTCACTACGTAGGGAACCCAACGGCAGACGAGGTGTCCGTCTTTCATGCCCGATATCAGGAAACGATGGAAGAATTTACCGACCGCCACGGAGGACTGGACGGTACCCGACGACCCATCATCGCCCTGCTGGCAGGCAGCAGAAAACAGGAAATCAAGGACAATCTTCCGGCAATGATTGAAGCGGCTAAGGAGATAGACGGCTATCAACTGGTGGTTGCCGGTGCTCCATCGATAGATGACGAGTATTACGAGAAGTTCATTGCCGGCAGCGGAGTGAGTCTGGTCAGAAACGATACCTATGCGCTGCTGGAACAATCTACGGCAGCATTGGTCACGAGCGGTACGGCAACGCTCGAAACGGCACTCTTCGGCGTGCCGCAAGTGGTGTGCTATGAGACACCGCTGCCCGCACTTATCGGATTCCTTCGGAAGCATCTGCTCAAAGTGAAATACGTCTCGCTGGTCAATCTCATTGCCGACGAGGAAGTGGTGACAGAGTTGGTAGCCGAGAAATTCTCCGTTGCAAATATCCGGGAAGAGCTCGTCAGACTCCTTCCCAATGCAGCGGACGGGCATCGTGAAAAGATGATTCAGGGCTACGAAAAAGTGCGCCGGTTGTTAGGCAGCGAGAAAGCTTCGGAAAATGCGGCACGCCAGATTTACGACCTGCTGCACAGAGAAGCGTGAGCGCCACGTCAAGAAGGATAAATCCTATCATGGCATTATGCCCCTCTTGCGCAAATTTCATCGTTTTTAGGTATTGTCCCGATGGCAAATCCTATTTACTTTTGCACAAAAAGAGAGATATGGAAAAACTTCAAGGCATAGCAGACACCCTCTACATCCCTTTAGTGGCAAGAATTATTGTGTCAAAACAATTCCCCGACTATTTCCGTGATGAAAAAGCGTTGGAACTGGAGGCAAACCTTCCGGCAAAGTGGCAGCACATAATGCTCGCTTCAAGGGAGTATGAAAATATGGCTTCAGTGGCGCGTTATTACAATATCGACGACATGACCCGCCGATTTATAGCCAGAAATGAACGGTGCAATATCATACACCTTGGTGCCGGATTAGACACCTCATATCATCGGATAAAACCAACATCAGCAAAGTTCTATGAAGTCGATTTGCCAGATGTCATCGCCCTGCGCCGGGAATTGCTCGGAGAGACCGATGGAGAAATCCTCCTGGGAGAAGACATGTTCGAGATAGAGTGGGCTGAAAAGATAGATTGCTCACTGCCGACACTGTTTGTAGCATCAGGAGTGTTTCAATATTTCCCTCATGACCGGTTAACGGACTTTGTACAAAAACTCGGAAAAAACTTTCAAAAAGCAGAATTGATTTTTGATGCGACCAATCAAGTTGGAATCCATGTGGCAAACTTCTATGTGCGCCGTCTCGGCAATCGCAATGCACCGATGCCATTCTATGTCAATCGGGCAAGAACTTTTGCACGCGAGACGGGAACCACGTTGTTGGAAAGCCGCCCGTTTTTCACCGAAACACGACGGATATTGGGGCATCGCCTGACGTTCTTTACACGCATGGCAATGCTCATAGGAGATAAATTCAAAATGTCAAAGCTGATACATCTCCGGCTTGGACAAGAAGAGATGAACACATAAGAGATGTTTTCGTCAATTCGGTTGTCGCTTTTTGAAATAGTCATTATAGACCTTAATCCCAAACACGATGATGCTACAGGTCATCGTCACCAGGTTGGTCAGAAAGAGCGACCAGATGATGTCGGGCTTATGCAGCAGTCCCTGAAGCATAAAAGCCATGGCACCGATACCCATCATCATGAACGTGGGCAGGGCGATGTCGTCGGTCTTGCGTGTGCGAATTGTGCGTATGGCTTGCGGCAGGTAGCCGAGAATCATTCCGATACTCGCCACCCAGCCACAAATCTCATAGAATGTTCCTTGTTCCATCTTGCAAATCTTTTTGTCTGCAAAGGTAATACTTTTTCCCCAATAACGTAAATCTGAGAAAAATAATGCGCTCAAAAACACTCCGCATATACCTACAAAAGCGGTAAGGCGTCAAGTGAGAGGAGTGGAACGAGGAATGTCGTCGAACCGTTTATTCCCCAAAACCTAAGCTTTTGAGCCATTTCACAACCGTCGATTTGTGGGTGCGAACGTCGTGACCGTACATTGAAAAGCCGTTGAGGACGTTGGCTTTCGGATAGGCTTTGCGCACATCATCCACACAGCTGCCCAGACCGCTACCCTCATGGGTGGTGAACGGAATCAGGGTTTTGCCGTTGAGGTCATACTTCTTGAAGAACGTGAACATCACCTGCGGATAGGTTCCCCACCAGACAGGATCGCCGATGAAGATCGTGTCGTAGTCGTCAAGATTGTCAATGGAACCCTCAAACTCAGGCAGTTTGCCGTTTTGCTGTTCCTTCTTCGCCAAATCACACAGCGGCCGATATGCCATGCCGTCGTATTTATGTGTCACGATTTCAAACTGGTCGGCTCCCGTGATTTCCGAGATGTAGTCGGCAACAATCTTCGTGTTGCCCACCTCAATGTTTCCTACGGCATAGTTGTCGCCGGCGTGAGAGAAAAATACGACGAGCAACTTGCCGCCTTCCTTCGCAACGGCCTTGGCTTCCGCATTCTTTTCGGCGCCGTTCATGTTTCCTTCAAACTTCTTGTTTCCGCTGCACGCGGTGGACACCAGCAGACAGAGCGCTGACGCCAAGATGTACTTCATTGTTTTCATATGATTCATTTTTTTTTAATCAAAGGCAAAGTTATGAAACCCCGGCCTTTTGATGGAATACAAATTTCGGGTATGTTTACCATTTTTGCACATACCGTTGTTTTCAGGTTTCCTTGCTGATGTGAGGTGAAGGTTTTACCCCAACTGATATTCTCCTGTGCGGATGGCAGCAATGACACCACCGTCAATGAGCAAGTCGGTACCGGTTATGAACCGGGCATGCTCGCCGAGCAGGAAGGCAGCGGCTTCGGCTATCTCGTCGCTCGTTCCCACGCGCTGGGCAGCACTGGCGTCAATCATGCGCTGGTAACCCTCGCCGTATTCGTTGGGCCACAGCTTGCTCGTGATCCAAATCTCAGAACGGTCGATACCGCTGTCCTTCACGGCACGTCCCACGCTGCGCTCGTTCTGGTAGGCATGAGCCGTGTCGATGTGGCGGTAACCGCATTTCAAGGCGGTCATCACCGAGTTGTAAGTTTCTTCACCATCAGGAATGCTATACACTCCCAGTCCGAACTGAGGCATCTTCACGCCGTTGTTCAACGTCAGATACGTCTGATTCTTCTGTGCCATAATCGTAACACTCATTAAAGTCATTAAACTCAAAATAATTTTTCTCATAAGGCTCCTTTATTTATTCTATATTCTTAATCAACTTTGCGGGATTTCCGCCCACGATGGTATTCGGGGCAACATCTTTTGTGACCACTGCACCGGCAGCAACGACCGCATTTTCACCGACGGTCACACCAGGGAGAATGGTAGCCCCGGCACCTATCCACGCGTTGCGACAGATGTGGACGGGTTTGCAGATAAGGATGGGATGGTCATGCAGGTCGTGGTTGTTGGAAATCAGTTGTGCGTTGGCGGCAATCATCACGTCATCGTCGATGGTAATGCCTCCGCGCGACATCATCAGACATCCGCCCATAATCATCACATTCCTGCCAATCTTCACTTGGTTGGCACACACGAGATTGAGAGGCGGCAGCACCATGCTTCCCTCACCGATATTTCCTTCAAAAAGTTCTTTTACCAACTGATTGTATTCATCGGTGTAGGGCATCGTATGATTGATGCCGAATACCAGTTTCACGTCACGCATACCACGCTCCATCTCCTCGGGAGTCGTCTTTCTGGGGTCAACTCTGAATGCTTCCATCATCATGAGGTTATTTTGTCAGGTTTACGATTGATTGTACTTCGTGGTCAGCATTTGCCGCCTCTGCTCCGTGGATGGGTGTTCCGTTGAGTACGGTTGCCGTGGGGCAGAGCTTCTTGATGAAGCGTTCGCTGCTGCCCATTCCACTGCCTTCGTTGGTGCAGAACGGGATGATGGTCTTGCCCGTGAAGTCGTAGCTTTCGAGGAAAGTATAGCAGACCATGGGCATGGTGCCCCACCAGTTGGGATAGCCAAGTATGATGGTGTCGTATTGGTCGATGCTGTCCAGTGGATTCTTCACTTCCGGACGAGCCTGTTCCCGCAGTTCTTTCTTGGCTTCTTCAATGCACGTCATGTACGATTTGGAGTATTCGTAGGTCGTGTCAATCTGGAATATGTCGGCTTCGGGTAGCAGGTCCTTAATCTTCTGTGCCACCACTTCCGTGTTTCCAAGTTTCAGTTCACGGATGCTTCCGTTCACATAGTTTTCCCCGCGACGGGAGTAATACGCAATCAATGTCTTTTTCATTTGTTTTATGTTTTTGATAATTTGAATGATTCTCACCATTGGATTTCAACGGCAAAGGTACGGGAACTCCGCGAAACTTGTGTTACACAAATTTCGGAGAGAATTGTCAAAAACGGAGAATGTGATTGTTTGGAGCGAAAAGGTTGCAGCGCATCGGTGGTGCAGGAGCACTCATGCTGTCCTCGCCGCTTCCTTATTGCAAGATTTTCTTGATTTGTTTTTCCGTTGCTTCGGGCAGCAGTCGGGTGAGATGCTCCTCCATGTGGCGATACGACTCTTCTGGAGTTCTTGAACATCGGCAGGCATCCGCACCGAGCAGGTGTTCGGGCGTGGTGAGCAGTGACCATCCGAAACCGTATTCCCGCCCGTGTTTGTCGGTTGGATAGACGAAATCTTCGGTGACGATGTGGCAACCCATTTGAAGGCGGTTGATGAAAGCGTCAAACTTTCCGCGCATCTTCGGTCCGGTCATTCCGCAGGCAGCCCGCAACTCTCGTGCTATCATGCTGCCATTCTCACGTAAGGTCTGCAGGATGATGTCCTCAATGGTGCCCTCTTCAGGGATGGGATGCTTACTGCGTCGCCAGTTGTAGAAGTCGTGCCACCACTTGCGGCTGATGAAGCCAGCCTTGCCGGCAAAGAATTTCCCGTAAACGCAGTTGCCTTCGGTCACGACAGAGCTCTTCCATTGCCATAGCGGCCACTCCCAAGAACCGTCTGGAAACTCCGTGAAACGGCATTCCTCAGCCATTAATGCTTCGGCGCTGTAGCCTTCTATTCCACTCTCCAGCAGTGGAAGAAATCCCACTTGCTGAATGCAGTCTATCAGTTCGGGACATGAATGAATCAAGTGGCGCCCTTCTGCGTCGTTCTTTTTCCAATGGTGCTTGAAGTATTCTACGAATGTGCTCATGCTTTTTTTGTGTTTTATGGAAAGGGCTTGATGGCTGACCGATAAGTTTGTCTTGTTATATTGTCTATTGCAGTTTGTCATACACCTCGTCGGTCACGGGTTCCAGCCATTCGTTGCTGGCTCCTTCCTCCACGTGCGTATGGTAGGTCAGGTGTTGGAACCATGAATCGCGGGCAGCGCCATGCCAGTGCTTGGTTTCGGCAGGGATGGCAATGACCGTTCCGGGGGTCATCGGTACAGGGTCCTTTCCCCATTCCTGGTACCAGCCGCGACCGCTTACGCAGATGAGCACCTGCACCTGCTTGTGGTGGATGTGCCAGTTGTTGCGGCAGCGCGGCTCGAAAGTGACGTTGGCAGGACCGCCGTTCTGTGCATCCATCGGTGCCAGATAACTATTGCCTGTGAAATATTGTGCATAAGCCGTGTTGGGTTCGCCTTTTGGAAAACCGCTGCGCAGGGTGTATCCCTCGCTGTCGAGCCACTGGCTGAGTTCATCCACCAGTTCCTGACTGTTGCCCATGTTTACGGCGCCCAGCTTGTGGGCGTTCAACTGCGGGGCAACGCCGTCGAGACCGCTCAGTGCTGCTACGGTGACGATCTCGCGGTCGGCAGCCGAGAGCTGGTCGCCGGCGAAGATGTCGCCGAAGAGATGTGACTTCAGGTAATAGTCGTTTTGCGGACAGAAAGCATAGTCAAACGGCTTTCCGGAGAGTTGTGTCTGATTCTTCTTGCCCAGTTCATAGGCTTTCCGTGCATCGTCCCATTCCTTAGGACGTTTCCAGGGCTTACCTTCTTTCCAATTCGGATTATTGCCTTCTTGCAACACTTTGCTCAATACGCCCAGCGCATTCAGCGAACGTGGAAAGCCTGTGTAGGCATAGAGTTGCGAGAGAGCCTCTTTCAGTTCGTTGATGGTCACGCCGTTGTCCAGAGCCTGTCGCACGGCAGGTTCCAATCTCTTCAGGTCGCCTTGTGCCATCAGGCATGCACATGCAGCCAATCCCTTCTGACGCTCTGTCAGCGTCTGTCCTTGTACTGTTGTCATAGTCAATACTGCCATCATGATTGTGATGATTCGTTTCATATTCGTAAATGTTTTTAGTTTTGTTCATCCCTGTCTCCAAATTTTATGGGAGGAGGTTCATCAACTGGATGCAAAATTACGGAATTTATCAAAAGCGTTAGTTACACAAATTTCGGGGAATTTTATCAAAAACAGACTTTCGCTCCCAATCGGTTATAAGACCTGTTACTTTAACGTGAATTTGGCGAAAAAAAACACCAAAACACATCCTGTATAAACATGCGGAAAAGGGCGCATAAATATGCAGTTGAACTTTCGTTTTCCAAAAGGGGAACTTTTGCTTTCCAAAAGTGCCACTTTTAGCTCCTAAAAGTTCCCCTTTTGGAGTGCGAAAGTGGCACTTTTGGAAAGCCGTTTTTAAAGTATTGAAATTCAAAGGTTTACAAATTGCCCTCCAACCGCTCCTCCCATGCATAAATATACAAAAGTGGGAGGCGGCTTAACGGGTGGAATGAGGGGACGGCATGAGAAGCGTCATAAAATTTTCGTCATTCTTATGTCGGACTCACGCCACATTATTTTATATAATATATGCTCTGTCGGTTGATGAGAGGGGTGGTGGTTTGCTCTTCCGTCCTTTACGTCTGGGGAATGGAAAGTGGCGTTTTTTCTCTCCGTTTTGCCTGTTAGTCGCTATATTTTAAGGGGTACGGGCGTGTGTGTTCGTCTTTTTTTCGTAACTTCGCATCCGGAAAAAGAAAAAGACTGATATGGAATATATGTCTCAGGAAGGCTACGACAAGCTCGTAGCCGAGTTACGACAGTTGGAGAGTGTGGAACTTCCGCAGGTGAGGGAGGCGATTGCCGAGGCGCGCGACAAGGGCGACCTCAGTGAGAACTTTGAGTATCATGCAGCCAAGCGTGAACAAGGGAGGCTGTTGAGCAGGATTCGCTACAAGCAGAGAGTGCTGGCTCATGCCCGCGTGATTGACATGTCGAACCGCACGAGTGACTGCATCCAGTTGCTCAGTAGGGTGGAAATCACCAATCTGGGAAATAACAGCCGGATGACCTATACGCTCACCAGCCCTCACGAGGCCAACCTTCGCGAGGGAAAAATCTCCGTCAAGTCGCCCATAGCACAGGCGTTGCTCAACAAGAAGGTGGGCGATGTCATTGAAGTGCGCGTGCCTGCCGGCACCCTACGCCTGCGCGTAGAACGTATCGAAATGTAATCTGAAAAAACATGAGAAAGCATTATAAAAAGGATATACGGAGGCAGATGTTCTTTTATAAGAGAGAAAATGTGTTCATAAATTCTTTTTGTATTCCCTTTTTTTGTATCTTTGCAATGTATCCAAAATATAAGTTGAACGAAACCTGTTGCCTATGGACTAATAAAACAGACAAAAGACATATAGATAAGAAGCGTTAGCTTTATTCTTGTTTTCTCTCGAAATCGCCAATTAGAAGAAAAACGTTCAAGAGTAGAAGTCTCAACGCTCACGTCATGACTGACGTGGGCTTTTACTCGTAATTGGAACGTTTGACGTGTTTGGCGATACGTGAGAGAAACTGATGACGAAGTTGAAGAGTCCACGTTTCTTTTCTGTCTCAGCTAAACAACAGTAAGTGGCTCATAAAAATATTCACGTCTAACATTATTAAGGATTAAAATCATGAAAAAGATTATTTTAGCGTTAATCGCCGGTATCGTAGTGGTACATGCAAATGCACAGAACAAAATAACTGTAGATGAACCTGAATTTTCGGGACAGGTGGTATATGTGAAGACTGACACAGAAGGGCTTTTACTGCCTAAAGAAAATGCTCAGATAAAAACAAAAGCTGGTGCATCTCTTTATCTCGTGGGTATTGGAAGCATCAAGTCGCGCCTGCATATACAAGGAAAAACGGCTAAGACACGCATTCCTCAATCGGCCTTGACAAAATTTATCGTCCGTGCGGTAGATAATAAGACTGATCCTTTGCAAATCATTAACATCATTCAGTTTGATATAAAAGGCAATGCTCGACGTGCAGAGATGTCGAAGTCAAATTCATTTGGAGGTGACTCAAGCAACAATATGAAGCGGATGGATTTCAATGCCAAGAAGTATGGTGAGGATTCTTATCTCGTTGCGATTGACAATCTGCCAGCTGGGGAGTATGGTATCTATGTGACCAATCCGAATGAAAAGGATGAAAAGAATTCATTGGTTATTGCTACTTTTGGAGTAGATTAAAAGATTGGATTGTTTGAATTGACGTACGCTCCGGGGTTTGGAAAAAACGCCGGGGCGTATTTTCGTGACAGGTAGGCTGAACATGGGTCCTATTTGTGGGAATGGCTCCAGGCATCTATTCCCTGAAATCGGTGGGCTTGGCTCCGAGATTGTTCTGGACGTATCGGCTGAAGTGGGAGAGGGACGAGA
This sequence comes from Prevotella sp. Rep29, assembly GCF_019551475.1. Lineage (NCBI taxonomy): Bacteria > Pseudomonadati > Bacteroidota > Bacteroidia > Bacteroidales > Prevotellaceae > Prevotella > Prevotella sp. Rep29. The sequence continues at coordinate 2,085,744 of NZ_CP047159.1, read as the reverse complement.
AGCCGAACAGGTCGCTGATTTCGGTAAAAGAGCGTGTGCGGTCGCGCAGCAGTCGGCTGATGTCGAGCGCGGTATAGCGCGTAATCCAATAGTTGGCAGGCAGTCCGCTCACCTTTTTCGACACCTCGCTGAGATATTTGGGTGTGACGCAGAGTTTGTCGGCGTAATATCCTATCTCGCGATTCTGTCGGAAATCGCCTCGTTCCAGTAAGTCGATAAACTGCTGCATCAGCTGCTGGTATTGTGTGGAAATCTTATCGAAGCCATACAGTTCTGCGTGGAAGTCGAAGAAGTCGAGTATCATCGTCTGCACGGCATTGATGAGTACGTCGCGGAAGAAGTGGTGTTGCGGCTGCGAGAGGCGTTGCCTGATGACGGAGAAGTTGTTGATGCAGCGTTTCTGTTGTTCTTCCGTGAGGCGCATGATGGGATTGTCGAACAGCGCCAGATGTCCCTTCATGCCATAGTTGCTCTGCGGTGTTGCCACCTGAAGGAACTCCAGTGTGGCAGATATCACGTCCACGCGGAAGTCCTTGCTTTCCTCAAGATGCTCTATCATGTCGCGCCGACAGGGGATAATCATACAGTCGCCCTTACCGAAGCGGAAGGCTTGGTTGTTGTAGGTAAACGTGCAATATCCTTCATGACAATAGGCATGGCACAGATAGTCGGTGAATTTTGTGTCACCGATGTTCTGGAGCGTGTCATCTATGATGATATGTTGTATGGTATCCATCTGCCAAATAACGCAAATTCCCCTTTGTGAGGGGAATTTGCTAAATGTTGTTCAGTGATTATTCTTTGCATTCACACTCCCTTGCCGTGAAGCTTTTGAGGTCTTCGGGCGTGAAGTGGCGCACATAAACGGTCTTTCCGAGTACGTTCTCTTCTGCCATGCGCACATAGACGTTGGCGCTCTTGGCGAAGAGTTCGGGTGCCCGGCTGGCATCGTCGAGGATGAGGAGCGACATCATAATCTCTGCCGTCATGTCGTAGAGTCGGCGTGCGAGGAAGTCTTGCGCGTCTTGGTTGTTCAGTTCCTTGACGTAGTTGAGTGCCTCCTCGTAGTTTTTCACCATGCCTTCCACGCGCACTTTGAGCGGTTTCATCTCGTCGCTGACTTCCTTTTCGAGCATTTCCTTCATCAGGTTGAGGTATGTTCCGTTGGTGATGTAGCGGATGGCTGCCACCACTTGCAGCTGCGTCGTTCCCTCGTAGATGGAGAAGATGCGTGCGTCGCGATAGAGTCGCTGACACTTATATTCCATGATAAAGCCCGAACCGCCGTGCACCTGAATCGCGTCGTAGGCGTTCTGGTTGGCATATTCCGAGTTCATACCCTTTGCCAGTGGTGTGAAAGCGTCTGCCAGTCGTGAGTAGAGCTTCTGTTCCTGGCGCTCTTCGGGAGTCAGCGTACGCTCACGGGCGATGTCTTCCAGTGCTTTGTAGATATCGACGTAGCGGGCTGTCTGATAGAGGATGCTGCGTCCGGCATCGAGTTTTGCCTTCATGCGGCTGAGCATGTCATATACGGCGGGGAAGTCGATGATGGCGGTATCGAACTGACGGCGCTCCTTGGCGTAGGCGAGTGCTTCGTTGTAGGCAGCCTGCGACAGACCTGTCGATTGTGCGGCGATGCCCAGGCGGGCTCCGTTCATGAGTGCCATGACGTATTTGATAAGTCCGAGGCGTGTGCTTCCGCAGAGTTCAGCCTTCGCATTCTTGTAGGTCAGCTCGCAGGTGGGCGAACCGTGAATACCGAGTTTGTGCTCGATGTGGCGCACATCCACGCCGCCGTCGCGCTTGTCGTAGATGAACATCGAGAGTCCGCGACCGTCACGGGTGCCTTCTTCCGAACGTGCCAGCACGAGGTGGATGTCTGAATCGCCGTTGGTGATGAAGCGTTTCACACCGTTCAGTCGCCAGCAATCGTTCTCTTCGTCATAGGTTGCCTTGAGCATCACGCGCTGGAGGTCAGAACCTGCGTCGGGCTCGGTGAGGTCCATTGACATGGTTTCACCGGCACAAACACGCGGGATGTACTTCTGGCGCTGTTCTTCTGAGCCAAATTCGTAGAGGGTCTCGATGCAGTCTTGCAGCGACCAGATGTTCTGGAAGCCGGCATCTGCCGTCGAAACAATCTCCGAAGCCATTGAGTACGGTGTGATGGGCATGTTCAGTCCACCGTAGCGACGTGGCATGGAGATGCCCCAAAGACCTGCTTTGCGCGTAGCGTCGATATTCTCGAAGGTCTTCGATGCGTAAATCATGCGTCCGTTTTCGAGATGCGGACCTTCGAGGTCAACACTCTCAGAGTTTGGTTCGATGATGTTCGCAGCGATGTCGCCCGTGATATCGAGCAGTTGCTTATAGTTCTCGATGGCGTCGTTGTAGTCAACGGGCGCATCTTCATACTTATCTTTATCCGCAAAGTTGCGTTCTTTCAACTCAACGATGCGCTTCATCAGCGGGTGATGAAGATGAAATTCCAATTCGGGATGGTCAGTAAAATAGTTTGCCATAATTATTTTCTCTTTATTCCTTTCAATTCCTTATATAAATTGTATGCAAAGTATAAGGCAAATAATACGTTCAACACTTTTGAAAAGATGTGTTTAGTGCAATCTGCCTCCATGGTGATGGCAAACCATATATTTGCAACCACCAATGCTGCATAGAAAAGAACCGAGAGGATGGTTAGTTTCATTTTACTTTGAATTCTGTTTGTAGTACTTAATCAGTTTCGGAACAGTTTCCTCCACCGTGCCTACAATCACGTAGTCGGCAATCTTGTTGATTGGCGCTTCGGGGTCGTTGTTGATGGAGATGATGATGCCTGAGTCCTGCATACCGGCGATATGCTGAATCTGACCAGAGATACCGCAGGCGATATATACCTTCGGATGAACGGTGACACCCGTCTGACCAATCTGTCGGTCGTGGTCAATCCATCCAGCATCGACGGCGGCACGCGAGCCACCCACTTCGCCGTGGAGCACTTTGGCGAGTTCAAACAGCTGGTCGAAACCTTCTTTTGAACCGACGCCGTAACCGCCGGCTACGACGATGGGCGCACCTTTCAGATTGTGCTTGGCTGCCTCGACGCGGTGTTCAAGCACTTTCACTACGAAAGCCTCGGGGCTGACATACTTGGACACTTCGGGGTAAACCACTTCTTTGCGGCATTCGCCGTCGTAAATGGCTTTCTGCATCACGCCTGAGCGGACGGTTGCCATCTGCGGACGGTGGTCGGGATTGACGATTGTTGCCACGATGTTACCGCCGAATGCAGGACGAATCTGATAGAGCAGATTTTCGTAAGTCTTACCCGCTTTCTTGTCCTCGTACGGACCGATTTCCAGTTCCGTACAGTCGGCTGTCAGTCCGCTGGTGAGCGATGAGCTGACACGTGGTCCGAGGTCGCGTCCGATGACCGTTGCTCCCATGAGACAGATCTGCGGCTGTTCCTCCTTGAAGAGGTTCACCATGATGTCGGTATGTGGTGCAGAAGTGTATGGGAAAAGTTCCGGAGCATCGAATACGAAGAGTTTGTCAACGCCATAAGGCAGAATCTGTTCTTCAACCTTACCTTTGATATCGGTACCGATGACGACGGCATGGAGCTCTACGCCGAGTTGGTTGGCGAGCTTGCGTCCTTTCGTCAGCAATTCTTGAGAGACCTCTTGAACGAGGGTGTTCTCTATCTCTATATATACAAATACGTTGTTCATAATCTTTTTCAATTTGACAAAAAGAATTTATATGATTTAATCGTCGTTATCATTATTGTTGTTATCGAAAAACAAAAGATAGATGATTATTGCCAGTATGGGGTGCTCTTTGCACCAGGCAATTATTCGACCGAGTAAACCCATAAAAACTTTTCTATTTTATCCGATGATTTTTTCTTCCAACAATTCTTTGATCATTCCCTCTACGTCAGCATCAGAAGCCGTCAAAGTTTTCGACTCTTTTGCCTGGAACACGATGTTTTTCACGGCTTTCACCTTCGTCGGAGAGCCGGAAAGACCACACTGGTCGGCATCGCCATCTACGTCAGCCACGCTCCACTGGTTGAGTGTCAGATAAGGACGCTCGTCGTAGAGGTAGTTGTACTCGTTGTTGTCTTCGGTACGTTCCATCGGACAGGTAGCACGCTTGTACTTCATCACCAGTTTGGCGTTGCACGGACGGCAGGGGGCTGCGCTTCCGTTGACCGTCACGACGACGGGCAGCGGTGCTTCAACAGTCTCCACACCACCGTCGATGACGCGACGGATAGTAGCCACGTTGTTTTCTATCTTCAGAATCTCTTCTGCGTATGTCACCTGGTTGAGTCCCAGTTTCTGGGCTACCTGTGGACCCACCTGTGCGGTGTCGCCGTCAATAGCCTGTCGTCCACCGATGACGATGTCCACGTCGCCGATTTTCTTGATGGCTGTTGCCAATGCATAACTCGTTGCCAATGTGTCGGCACCGGCGAAAAGACGGTCGGTCAGCAACCAGCCCGTATCAGCGCCGCGATACAATCCTTGTCGGATGATTTCACCGGCGCGCGGCGGTCCCATTGTCAGAATACCTACTGTAGAGCCCGGATGCTGCTCCTTCAGCCGGAGCGCCTGTTCCAAGGCATTCAAATCTTCGGGGTTGAAGATGGCAGGCAGAGCGGCGCGGTTGACCGTTCCTTCGGCGGTCATGGCATCTTTGCCCACGTTTCTTGTGTCGGGTACTTGCTTGGCAAGTACAACAATTTTCAAACTCATAGAATTTATGTATTATAATATGTGTATTTCGTTTATCGGCGCAAAAGTACGCATTTTTTGCTTTGTGGCAAAGAAAAATGCTGAAAATTGCACAATTGATACCGTTTTGTGCACAAATGTCATTGTTTGTGCAATTTTGTTCTATTCTTCACTTAGTCGTAAACGCCGGTACACTTTCATTTGACAAAGAAGAATTTCTTTCCGATGTCCTTGCCTTCGGGCTTGAAGTCGATGCCGAGCAGTGCGGCAATGGTCGGTGCAATCTGTTTGTTGTAGAACGGTCCGTTGTTCTCCGTCTCACCCAGTGCGGGAATATCCTTTCCGAAAGCCATAAGCCATGTTTCTTCCGAGAGGTCGGTGTTGGTTCCGTGGTCGGTCCATTGCTTGCCGATGCCTCTGCCGTGGTCGCAGGTCACGATGAAGGTGGTCTTGTCCCGATAGAACGGATCGTCCTGCGCCTGCTGCCAAAGTCTCTGGATGAACGAATCGTTGTGTGTGGCAGCCATCAGATAGTGGTCGTAGCGCCCGTTGTGAGCAAATTCGTCGGTCTCTCCGAATGACACGTACAGCACTTTCGGCTTGTGGTTTTTCATTGCTTCGGAGGCATATCGGTAGGTGATGTAGTCGAGCGTGACGTCTCCCCAGAACTCGACCATCTCGCGTTTCATGTCGTCCAGGAAAGTCTCGATGACCGATGGGTTCTCCGTGGTGGTGGGCATGTATTTTCCTGCCTGCACGGGAAATCCGCATCGTTCGTCGTTCAGGATATAGCGCACGGTTCCCCAGCAGGCGTATGCCATCACGCTGTTATTGTATTTTTTCGATTTGTTGGCAACCTCGAGCACGTTGATGTTCGGGTTGGGAACATTGTCGTTGCTGTTGATGCGCTCGTCGTCAGCCCATCCGCAGAGCGTTTCCGAGTATCCCGGATAGGAGAATTTATATTTGTTGCTGACCTGCATGAGGCTGTTTTTCCATCGGTTGCCGATGATGAGACCATGTTGCTTGATGTAGCCCCACGTAAAAGGCATGAGTGCCATTCGGCGCTCGTCCTGAGTCGGTCGCCAGTAGAGGTCGGTGATTCCCTTCGTGTTCGGAGCATATCGCTTCACGTTGATGATTGCAGTGTCTGCCCCGTTGAACAATTCCTGCCAGCGCAGCCCGTCGAGCATGATGAAGATGACTCGGCGGTCGTTGTCCGTCTGTGCCTTCACGTTGCCGAAAAGGGCTGTGAGTGCCAATAAGATAAAGAGTTTTTTCATGTCATATTGATGTTTTAGTGAATATAGCAATACCTAACGGGAACAATTCTCCGTGTTCCAATCCTCTGCAAAGATAGCAAAAACTCCTTTGATTGACGAACGATTTTACAGAAAAGTTGGATTTCATTCTGCCTTTTTCCGCTATTTTGTCACCCGGAAGGGGTTGTCGTGTCGGCATATTTTTTTACAAAAAACATCGTTTGGCGAGCGCATGATGGACGTTCGCGGCAACATTCGACATTGTATATTTATGCGTATGTGCAGAGATGACAAGGCGTTTTGCAAATATTTGATAATCAATACGTTAAGAAGTGCTTTCCAAAAGTGCCACTTTTAGGAGCCAAAAGTGCCACTTTCAGGACGCAAAAGTTGGACTTTTGGAATGTGAAAGTTCAACTGTATATTTATACGCCCTTTTCTGTATGTTTATGCAAGCGGAAATACGCAAGTTCAACCCAATGTCCGATGAGGGATAATTCGTGCGAATTTAGCTCGACTTTTACGCAAAATTATTTCTTTTTCTCGACCCGTAATTCGAGAATTTTGTCTAAATTTGCAGTCAGATAGATTGAAGTGAGGTTTTAACCTACGTGTGATGGCTATAGACAGGGCTACGGTAGATAGGATTATGGACGCCGCGAACATCGTGGATGTGGTGTCGGAGTTTGTGTCGCTGCGCAAGCGGGGCACGAGCTATAAGGGCTTGTGTCCGTTCCATGACGACACGACGCCCTCGTTCTCCGTGTCTCCCTCGCGCGGTGTCTATAAGTGTTTCGCCTGCGGGAAGGCTGGCAATGCGGTCAACTTCATCATGGAACATGAGCAGATGACCTATGTCGAGGCACTGCGGTGGCTGGCTAATAAGTATCACATAGAGATAGAAGAGCGCGAGATGACCGACGAGGAGCGTCGGCAGCAGAATGAGCGCGAGTCGATGTTCATCGTGAATGAATGGGCGGCAAAATACTTCCAACGGATTCTGCACGAGCATGAAGACGGCCGTGCCATCGGTCTGCAGTATTTCCGTTCGCGCGGTTTCCGTGACGATATCATCGAGCGTTTCCGTCTGGGATTTTGTCTGAACCAGCGCGATGCGATGGCAAAGCAGGCGCTCGGTGAAGGTTTCAAGGAAGAGTTTCTGCTGAAGACGGGCTTGTGCGGCAAGCGCGACAATGGTCAGTATTTCGACCGTTTTGGCGGTCGCGTCATCTTCCCGTGGATCAGTGTGAGCGGCAAGGTGACGGCATTCGGCGGTCGTCTGCTCGATTCGCGCACGAAGGGTGTGGCGCAGAAATATGTCAATTCGCCCGATTCCGATATCTACCACAAAGACCACGAACTGTATGGCATCTACCAGGCGAAGAAAGCCATCGTCAAGGAAGACCGCGTCTATATGGTGGAGGGCTATACCGACGTGATAGCCATGCACCAATGCGGTATCGAGAACGTCGTCGCCAACTCGGGAACGGCGCTGAGTGTCTTCCAAATCAAGATGTTGAGGCGCTTCACACAGAACATCACGCTGCTCTACGACGGCGATGAGGCGGGCATCCACGCTGCCATGCGCGGAACAGACATGCTGCTGGCAGAAGGTATGAACATCAAGGTGCTGCTCCTGCCCGACAATGAAGACCCCGACAGCTTCGCACGCAGCCACACGGCAAGCGACTTCCGGGCGTATATCGAGGCACATCAGACGGACTTCATGGAGTTCAAAACCACAGTGTTGCTCAAAGGAGTGGACGACCCCATCAAGCGTTCCGAGGCCATCAGCAACATCGTGAAAACCATCTCCGTCATCAAAGACCCCATCATCCGTGCCACCTATATCAAAGAATGTTCGCTGCGCATCGGTATAGCCGAGCAGACGCTCATCACGCAGATGAACAAGTTCATTCGCAGTCAGCGCGAGGAAGACCAGAAGACGGCGGAACGCGAGGCGCGCAACCAGCCGCCGCCCGAACCTTTGCGTCCCGCAGAGCCCACGGAGCGGATGACGAAGGTGGAGCAACTGCTGATTGAGATGGTGATGAGACACGGAGAGGAAGTCATCCTGAACACGGAAGGGCAGGACGTGAATGTGGCGCAATTCATCTATTACAGCCTTTCGGAAGACGGCATGTCGTTTCAGAACGGGCTGTATAATAAGGTGTTGGAAGAGGTTATCAACCACTGCGATGAGCCCGGTTTCAAGGCAGAAACATACTTCACACACCACTCCGACATCGAGATCAACACGCTTGCTGCCAAGTTGTGTACCGACCGCTTCATGCTCTCGCCCAGTATGCAGGTGCGCCAGGAGGAAGACTCGTTGAAGCAGCAGGTCGTACACCTGCTCTATGATTTCCAGCTGGGACACGTGGAGATAGAGTTGCAACAGCTCAAGCGGGAACTCAAGCAATGCGATGGTGACGTGGAGAAAATGATGGCACTCATGAAAAGTATAAAAGACTATCAGGAACTGCGCAACAAGATAGGGCAGAAACTTGGAAGGAAAATAGTAGGAATCAGATAAAAACATTCGGAAAAATGATATATGTTCTTTTATTGGTCATTATAGCACTCTTGATGTTGCTCCCCAGAAACTGGGAGGGACTCGTTCCCTATGTCAAGCGGATGAGCGGTCGGCAGAGTGCAAATACGGCAGATGTAAAGACGGTGGAGGCGCTGATAGACAAGGCTTTGCAAGAGATGAGCTGTAATCCTGTCTGGGAAGATGATGCGGAAAGCAGGGTCGTGAAATACGATTATCAGAACGGACATTTCAATATGAGGATAGAGCCGAAGAAATCTTTCGTGAGCATGTCCTATCTCTTTTTCTTCAACACCTCCATGGAAAACCTCTCGTTGGTGCGCAGTCTCTGCAACCAAGTGAACATGAACTCGGAGATAGAGCGTGTGGTCTATTCGCTGAACGAAGAGAAAAACGAAATAGACCTGCACATCATTACAGGCATAAAACCCACCAAGGAAGGCACGGTCGAGATGCTGAAACGGGTCATGGCAAACATCTTCGGCTGGCAGAATGCGTTCGTCAGACGGTTCAATGAACTCATCGACGAAAGCGGGAAAGCAGAAGGAGGCGACAAAGAACTGTCTGATGCCGAATGGCAGCGCGAACTGTTCCTGCTGAGGCAGCAAGAGTTGATTCATCAGTCTGTCGGCGAAGTCAGGCAGCAAGAGGGTAGCCCCCTCGCATTAGGGACGTTGGTCAAGAAAGTGATGGGCATGGAAGGTTTTGCTCCGTCCGAGATGACGGTGGCGGGCAGCGGGATAGAAAGCATTAACGGTAGGACGGAAATATTCTCCTACGACCTTTCTTCGCCACTGATAAAGGATAAAAAGTTTGTCGCTCAGGAGGCGGTTCTCCGTTTGAGCTATTTCGACCTCCGCCAGCCCGATGTGCGCCGGCAGATGACAATCCACCTTCATGCCGAAAAGGAAGATGCCAACACGATGTATTTCCGTGTGACAGTCACCGTCATACCGCTCTCCGTCAGCAGAAGCGTGGCGTTTAATACCCCCTTGAACCATGGAGAAGTCAATTCGGTGTTGGTGGCATACGACCTCACACCCTCCAAGCAGCGCACCGATGAGTTTCTCTACATGTGGAAAGAAGCGCAGGAGAAACAGAAAAACGGTGAGGAAGAAACGTTGAGCGACGAGCAGCGTCTTATCAGCGAATGTGTAGATAAAAAGACGGCGGAAAACCTGTATCGTGGCAGACAACTGTATCTGAACGAGCGCTTTTACGAGGCACTGTTCTATTTAGAAGCTGCTTACATGGAGCTGGCTCCTTATTTTGAGCAAATGAAACCGACGGTGAAAGAGAAATTCTACGACCTTTGCTTCTATTTAGGATTCTGCTACACAGAGCTGAAGCAATATAAACAGGCGTATTACTATCTGGATATCGTTTCGGGACTCCACCGCATCACCTACACCACGGAGTTTGTTAATTGCATGGTCAATTCGGGAGACATCCGCTCCCTCTCCTATATAGAACAGCTAATCAACCAGATGCGCATGGAGCAGGAACTCGGAGATGATGATGAAGACACAGCACCTCAGGAACATTTGACGAAGTTTGTCAACTTCCTGAAACGGAGAAAAGCCTATGTCTTGATAGAACGGCGGCAGTTTGAAGAGGCAAAGACGCTGCTGAACGAGCTGCTTGAGGACCCGGAAAGCAATGATTTCGCCATCAGCGAACTGGCGTATATCAAGCGGATGGAGAGTCATCTTCCCGAAGATTCAAACATCGAAGACTTAGGTTAAAGGCAAACACAGACAAGCATGATATATTTCCACTGGCTCATATTGCTCCTCTATTCGCTGATAGTGCTCGGTGCGATGGTTGCCGTCTTGCTCGACAACCGCCAGCCATCGAAGACGATGGCGTGGTTGCTGGTGCTGGTGTTTATCCCCGTTATCGGAATCGTGCTGTATTTCTTCTTCGGGCAGAACACCCGAAAGGAGAAAATCATTAGCAGGCAAAGCCTTGACCAACTGACAAAGCGTTCGATTCTGAATTTCGTTGAGCAACGCGACCTGAAACTCCCCGAAACCTATCGGACGCTCATCAGGCTGTTTTCCAACGAAGGACAGTCCCTTCCTTTTAAAAATAACAAGGTGGATATATTCACCAACGGCCATGACTACTTCCTCGCATTGTTGGCGGCAATCGGGCGGGCGCAACATCACATCCATCTGGACGTATATATCTTTGACGATGACTCGTTGGGCAATTTGATAGCGGATGCACTGATAGACAAGTCGAAGCAAGGCGTTGAAGTAAGGGTCATATACGACGATGTCGGATGTTGGAAGGTGCCTTCGTCCTTCTTTGAGCGGATGCGTGATGCGGGAATCGACGTACATGCGTTCATGCCCGTGAAATTTCCGGCATTTACGAGCAAGATGAACTATCGCAACCATCGTAAACTATGTATCATTGACGGACACGAAGGGTTTATCGGAGGAATGAATATCGCACAACGCTATGTGAGCGGTCGCAACGGAGAGCCGTGGCGCGACACCCATCTCCGCATTCAGGGCGCAGCGGTATATGGTATTCAGAGTGCATTCCTGATAGATTGGTATTTTGTTGACCGCACGCTGATTTCCGACCGGATATATTATCCGGAAATCGAACGGAAACACGAAAATGACTGTTTGGCGCAGGTGGTCACCAGCAATCCCACGAGCCGATGGCCGGAGATAGAACAGGGCTATGTGAGAATCATCCTCGAAGCCCGTCGGTATGTGTATATGGAGACCCCGTATTTCCTGCCTACCGAACCTGTCCTTTCCGCCATGCGAACGGCAGCTCTGGGAGGTGTCGATGTGCGGTTGATGCTTCCTGAACGGACAGACACGAAGTTGGCTGAATGGGCAGGTCGGTCGTATGTGCTGGAAGCCCTTGAAGCTGGAGTCAAAGTGTATTATTACAAGGCAGGATTCAACCATTCCAAGCTCTTGGTTTGCGATGACCTCCTCTGTTCGTGCGGTTCCACTAATATCGATTTCCGCAGTTTCACCAATAATTTTGAGGCGAATGTCTTTTTCTATAACGAGGGAATGGCGATTCGCATGAAGCAGGTGTTCTTGCGTGATCAGGAAAATTGCAATGTCGTTGAAGACCTCTCGGTGTTGACCAACCGTCCGTTCGTCAATCGTCTGTGGGAATCTTTCGTCCGTCTTTTCTCTCCATTGCTGTAAACAGGTACTGTCAAGAGGAGGTTGTCTCTTTTCCTAAAGACATAAACTTCGTACGGATATACGCCGAAAAACACACATAACATCGGTAATATATTTTGTTTTTTCGCTCTTTTTTTTTATCTTTGCAAAAAAATATTGATATATGGCAAATGAGGCTAAGACATCGCAGTTCTTTAGAAAGCTGTTGAAGGAAAGAGGTTACTACGATGACAAGGATATCATCGTGGAAGAGCAGCAGACAGACAATAAGAAGCTGGCAAAACTTTTGCAGAACGCTTCAAAGTCTGGAACTGGTAAGGGCTACCCTGACTTCATCATTACTTGTGGTCGATATCCAGACCTTGTAATACTGGTAGAATGCAAGGCTGACACGAAGTATCATGCGTCTGCTACGCTTGACTCATTTCGCGAATATGCCATTGACGGCGCATTGCTCTATTCGTCGTTTGTCTCAAAGGAATATGATGTTATTGCAATAGGTTTTAGCGGTGAGAAAGCATCGTTGGCAAGACTAAGTCATTACATCCAATTAAATGGTGAGAAGAACTTCCATCAATTTTTCAAAGAGGGAGAGTTACTCGACATAGACAGTTATCACCACGGACTGATGCAGAGCACCTATAAGTTCAATCAGGATTTTAACAAGTTGATTGACTATACAAAGGAGATGAACGAGGAGCTTCAAGGCAAGAAAATCAAGGAACGCTTGCGTGCTCTGCTCATCAGCGGTATCTTGATTGCACTCAAAAATGAACGTTTCAAGGCTGAATATAAGAATTATCAGACGACAGCAGAACTTGTTAATAACTTGTATTCTGCTATTTGTGCAGAATTAAACAGAAGCGATGTGCCAAACAGAAACAAAAAGTCGTTGATAAAAGGCTTCGAGTTTATCACCACAAATCAAAGCATTAACGACCCATCGGCAGAAGGAAAAACATATCTGACTGACCTGATCTCAAATTGTGACAGCAGAATCAATGGTTTTAATGTCACCCATAAGTATATCGATACAATCAGCCAATTCTATGTAGAATTTCTGCGCTATGCCAACAATGACAAGGGGCTGGGTATTGTGCTGACCCCTCCTCATATTACGGAATTGTTTTGTGAACTTGCACAAATCGACAAAGATAGTGTAGTAATCGACAACTGTGCGGGAACAGGCGGATTTCTTGTAAGTGCCATGAAGAGAATGTTGGAAAATGCAAATGGTGACATCGCCAAGGAGCAGCACATTAAAGACTGGCAACTTGTGGGTATTGAGTACGACGAGGAAATCTATACACTGCTGATTTCAAACATGATTGTACATCGTGATGGAAGGACGAACATCTTTTGGGAAGACTGTTTCGAAACAGAAAAGGATGCTCTGAAAGAAAAATTCCATCCTACGGTGGGATTGCTGAATCCCCCTTACAAGAATAAAGGAAAGGGTACGGAGGAGCTTGAATTCGTGCTGAACAACCTGTCCATGCTGGAAAAGGGTGGTACCTGCATTGCCATTATGCCTATGAGTTGCGTGATTGATACGAAAGGTGATTCCTATCTGCTGAAAAAGAAAATCTTGGAGAATAATACACTTGAAGGTGTATTGTCTATGCCAGAGGAACTTTTTTATAACTCAAAAGTGAACACTGTTACATGTGCTGTAATTATTAAGGCAGGCTATAAACATCCAGAAGGCTATAAGACATGGTTTGGCTATTGCCGTGATGACGGATTTGAGAAACGAAAAAACAGAGGTAGAATAGACGTAAATCACACATGGCCCGATATCAAGAAAAAATGGGTGAATGCCTTTTTAAACAGAGACGAAATTGAAGGGCTCAGTGTCAAAAGGTATGTAACAGCAGAAATGGAATGGTGCGCAGAGGCCTATATGACGACCAACTATGGGCAGCTGACGGAAGATGATTTTATGCAAACCGTAAGGAACTACTATCTGTTCGGCTTGAAATGTGCTCAATCGCAGGATAATGAAGTTGAAGAGGAGGAACTGCAATGAAGATGCTACGACTTGACGAACTATTTGAAGTGCGCAACGGCTTAGCTTCGCAAGAGGTTGTTCGCTCACCTCGTCGGTTGAACGAAAATTGGGTGCCCTACATTCGTCCCTCGTTCAGACAGGATACGAGCATAGATGCCTATGTGAACAAATTTCTTGTTCCATCTGATTGTTTATACCCCAAAGATACACTTTATGTTTCTACCGATGGGCAAGGAAGTCACACCTATGCTTATGTCTCTGTTTCTGAATTTGTGCCAAATTCTAATGTCTCTGTTCTTATTCCACTTGTTGAAATGTCGTTGGACGAGAAACTGTATTATGCGTTCTGTGTTACAAAAAACCGTTTCAAGTTTTCTTATGGTCGAAAGCCTAAAGGGGATAAATTGAAAGAAATCATGCTTCCAGCAAGAAGTGAGATTCCCGCTTTCGTCAAGGGGGTTGTTGAAGAACGTGTAAGTAATGACATGTTGGACTCCATAGATTTTTCTGCGCTTTCAGATAAGGCTGTAGACACTTCCCGTTTTAGCAACCTTGTTCCTTTAAGCGAATTGTTTACGGTTGAGAATGGTGTTTCTGCCAGTATTCTGTTACGATTAAAGTTTAAAAAGAATGAGAATTGGATTCCTTTTATTCGCCCCAGCTATCGCCAGAGCACCAGCATCGATGCATACGTAAACAAGTATTTGGTAGCACAGGAGAAAGTTTATCCAAAAGGAACGCTTTATGTTTCTACTGATGGTCAGGGAAGTCACACTTATGCCTATGTCTCTGTTTCCGAATTTGTCCCAAATTCTAATGTGGCAGTATTAAAGCCGAAACGACCTATGACACTTCGCGAAAAGTTGTTTTATGCGATGTGTATCTCAAGAAACCGCTTCAAATTCTCATATGGTCGCAAACCGAAGGGTGAGAAATTGGAGCGTATTATGTTGCCTCTTTCTATTAGTAAATCGTACAATGAAATGGCATTGTTAGATTATTTACGCAAACTTTCTTTGTAAAAACAAAAACCATTAGGATAGGCTCTCTAACCCTCTCTTTTTCTATCCCTGAATAAAGTTGATGCTTTTTCAGACCTTTTTTACATTTCCGGGAGTTTTTGAGAAACATGATGCAGATTTTGTAAGATTGAAAAATAATGACTACCTTTGTCAGACAAAATAAATGTCAGACACAATGCATCATTCTATAGACTATTTGCCGCAAGTGGGTGAGGAACTGGTCATCCGTATTGCGCATGGGAATTTGTCGTTTGCCAAGCGAAACAAGAAAGACGGTCAGGTTGCTTATGAGCGATATGAGTTGAACGGCAGCATTTCGATGGCAGCCAATTTGCGCAAGGCATTTCAGACATCCGACTTTCTGAAAGATGCCGGTGAGCAGGTGCTGGTGCTCGTTGACTCCAATGTGTTGCTCGTTCCGGAAAGCGAGTTCCAGGCGGAACAGATAGACACACTTTATGAGCACACGTTCTCAGATGCCGACTCGGATGTGAGGATGTTCGACGAACTGCCGGAACTGAGCGCAGTAGCGGTTTATGCCATAGGAAAAGAGCTGAAAGCCGCCATTGAAGAACGGTTTAGTGACGTGCACTATATGGCGATTGGTACGCCCGTGTGGAAATATTTCCATCATCTCCATTACACTGGTCATCAGAAAAAGTTGTTCGGATATTTTCATGATAAGAAACTGGAAGTGTTTGCTTTCTCGCAGAAACGTTTCAAGTTTTGCAACAGCTATACTGTTTCTCATGTCAACGATGCGCTCTATTTTCTTCTGTTTGTATGGGAACAACTGGCATTGGACCAGGAGAATGACGAACTTTATGTGGCTGGTGATGTGCCAGGCGAGGAATGGCTGACGGGGCAGCTCCGCCGTTATGTGCAGCGTGTCAGCGTGGTGCCGTCGGGTTCAGGGCAGATGCCCTACGACCTCAGTCTGTTGTGTCGGGAAATACAGAATCATTGATTCATAGGCTATGCGGATTATAACAGGAAAATATAAAGGTCGGCATTTCGACGTTCCACGTACATTCAAGGCGCGTCCGACAACCGATTTTGCCAAGGAGAATATCTTCAATGTGCTCAACGGCTATATCGATTTCGAAGGCTTGTCGGCGCTCGACTTGTTTGCAGGCACGGGCAGCATCTCGCTCGAACTGCTCTCCAGAGGATGTAGCCAAGTGGTCAGCATAGAAGCCGACCGCGACCATGCTGCTTTCATCCGCCAATGTTTGCAAAAACTTGGCGACAACCATGTGGCGGTGATTCGTGCCGATGTGTTCCGTTACCTCAAAACGTGCAGACAACAGTTCGATTTCATCTTTGCCGACCCTCCCTATGCACTTGATAAACTGCCGGAGATTCCTTCGCTGGTCCTGAATAACGACGTGCTCAAAACGGATGGGATATTTGTTCTTGAACATGGAAAGCATAACGATTTTTCCGCGAATGAATATTTTAAGGAGCATCGAACTTATGGAAGTGTGAACTTTTCGATTTTCAGAAAACCATAACTTGTGATATAAACAAATGTATGTTTGAAAAAATAGATACCATAGGGTCTGTTTACAAGGACGATCCCAGTATGCGTGCCGTGAATGGTGAGATTGTGCGGAGTCATGAATTATGCCTGAAAATCTCGTCCAAGAAGCCGACAGACCCTGACTATAGAGAACTGTTGGAAGAACTCTTCCAGTGTAAACTGGACGATAGCGTCGTCGTCGTTTCCCCGTTCTATTGCGATTGCGGATGCCGCATGAAGTTCGGGAAACATATTACCATCAACAAAGGAGCGACCATCCTCTCGCCTGGAGGAGTGGAGATAGAGGACTATGTTCTGATTGCTCCTGAAGTGAAAATAGTTACGGTCAATCACGACCTTAACGACCGTTATAATCTTTACCATTTCGGGAAGGTGACGATTAAGGAGAATGCATGGATTTGCGTCGGTGCCATCATTTGTCCAGGCGTGACCATCGGAAAAAATGCCGTCGTTGCTGCTGGAGCCGTGGTAACGAAGGATGTTCCAGACAACGTGATGGTCGGTGGCAACCCTGCCCGAATCATCAAGAAAATTGAAGAGAAGAATATAATAACTAACAATAAATAACATGAAAAGAACAATATTGTTTTTAACCATAGCCCTGTTTGCTATAGGTTGCTATGCACAAAAGGAGATTTACAAAATTGCGGTGAAAAACATGTATGGTAAGACCGAGACGCTGAAGCCGTACAAAGGAAAGGTGTTGCTTATTGTCAATACGGCAACGCGTTGCGGTTTCACACCTCAGTACAAGGAGTTGGAAGAGCTTTACGCCAAATACCATGCACAAGGCTTTGAAATTCTGGATTTCCCCTGCAACCAGTTTGGAGCGCAGGCGCCCGAAGACATTCTGAAGATTCGGGAGTTTTGCACGGAGAACTATGAAACAACTTTCCCGCTCTTCGACAAGGTGGATGTCAACGGAACGGAAGCTGCTCCTTTGTTTGTTTATCTGAAAGGAAAACAGGGCTTCCGTGGGTTCGACTTGAACGATCCAAAGGGAAAACGTCTGGACGGGATGCTCCGTAAACGCGATGCCGACTACGACAAAAATGCGGACATTAAATGGAATTTCACCAAATTCCTTGTTGACGGGAAGGGACGTGTCGTACGTCGTTTCGAGCCTACAGAATCGATGAACTCGGTGGATCAAGCGGTGAGTGAGCTGTTGAAGAAGAATTTCGGCAAGAAAATGAAGAAGAAAGCATGCAAGAAGGCAAAAAAGAATGCCACTTGCTGTGAGAAGAAATAATAAAAAATGCGTGGTGGAATGAGGCGGTGGCTATTTCTCTTCTGTTGCCTGTTTGTGTTAGGTAGTTATGCGAAGGTCCCCCTTCGCGTTGCTTGTGTGGGCAATAGCGTGACCTACGGATATGGTCTGGCTGAGCGCGAGACGCAAGCCTATCCGGTTGTTTTGCAGCAGTTGTTGGGTAGCGGATTCGATGTGCGCAACTTCGGACATTCGGGATCGACCCTGCTCTCGAAAGGTCATCGTCCTTATATTGAGCAACAGGCTTACGCCGACGCCTTGGCATTCCGCCCCGATTGGGTTATCATCCACCTTGGATTGAACGATACCGACCCGCGCAATTGGCCAAATTACGGGGACGACTTCATTCAAGACTACTGTCGGCTGATTGATGCCTTCCGTTCTGCCAATCCGAAAGTGAAGGTGTGGATATGTCGCATGACACCAATCGGTCATCGCCATTCGCGTTTCCAGAGCGGAACCCGTGACTGGCATGCGCAGATTCAGGAGGCTATCGGTCGGGTGGCGCATGCTGCAGAGGTGGAGTGCATAGACCTTCACGCCCCGCTCTATACCCGTCCCGAATTGTTTCCCGATGCGCTCCATCCCAATGCAGAAGGGGCGCGCATCATTGCCGAGACGGTCTATTGCCGTCTGACAGGCGATTTCGGAGGCTTGCAGTTGCCGGCATATTATGGTAACGGGATGGTGTTGCAACGTGGCGACTTGCTCCGTTTCCACGGGAAAGCCAATCGTGGGGAGAAAGTGCGCATTGCGTTCGGTGGCAAGACATCTGATGTGGTGGCTGGAGCTGACGGCGAATGGAGCGATGTGCGTAAATGCTTACCTGCAGGAGGTCCATATAAGTTGACCGTATCCACGAAAAAACAGAAAGTGGTGATCGACTCGCTGTTTGTCGGTGATGTGTGGTTCTGTTCGGGGCAGTCGAACATGGAACTTCCTGTCTCACAGACAGCAACGGCTCAGGAGGATATAACGAATGCTTCGAAGGCGCGGAACCTGCATATATTTAACATGCGGACGCGCTATCCGACGGACAATGTGGAGTGGGAGCGGGCGGTGCTCGATTCAGTGAACCATCTCCGTTTGTTTGCACCGGTGCGCTGGCAGGAGGCTGACGGGCGCGCAGTGGCAAATTTCTCTTCCATCGCATACCATCTCGGGCGCGTCTTGGCAGATAGTCTGCAAATCCCTGTCGGCATCATTTGCAATGCCGTCGGAGGCACGACGACCGAGTCGTGGATTGACCGAAAGACGTTGGAGTGGGAGTTTCCGCAGATACTTTACGACTGGTATCATGGAGATTTTGGCATGAAATGGGCTCGTGAGCGGGCGCTGAAGAATATCGCACAAACGACCGACAAGTTGCAGCGTCATCCCTATGAGCCCTGTTACATGTTCGAGTCGGGCATGCTTCCTTTCACAGGGATGAATGTCAAGGGTGTCGTGTGGTATCAGGGAGAGTCGAATGCGCATAACATCGAACTTCATGAGCGGTTGTTCCCGTTGTTGGAAAACAGTTGGCGCACCTTCTTCGCAGCGGAGCGTCTCCCTTTCTATGTGGTGCAGCTGTCGTCTCTCAACCGCCCGTCGTGGCCCTCGTTCCGCAATAGTCAGCGGCTGTTGGCAGAAAAATGCCCATTCACTTATCTGACGGTGACCACCGATGTGGGCGATTCGTTGGACGTACATTATAAGAATAAGCGACCGATAGGCGAGCGTCTCGCCCGGCAGATACTCCGTCACAGCTATTCATGCGACCTGCTTTCCGACAGTCCTGAGTTGAGGAGCGTCTCGTCGGAGGGAAACATGTTGCGTCTTTCTTTCGACCATTCGGCAGGTTTGACGGCTGCTGACGGGCGCTTGAAAGCATTTGAAGTGGCAGGCATCGACGGTCTTTATCATCCGGCAGAAGCGCGCATAGAAGGCGAAACGGTGATTGTCTTCTCCGAAAAAGTGAAAAAGCCCCACTTCGTCCGCTACGGTTGGAAACCATTCTCTGATGGCAATCTGGTGAACGGAGCCGGACTTCCTGCTTCTACCTTCAAGGCAGAGGTCGGGGAATAAAAAGAGCCTACTGAAAAAAATTCTTTCCCCCTTCAACCAGCTTCCGTACCTTCTCGGTATGGAAGCTGGTTGTTTTGTTTCGTGCGGGTTGATACGCATCTCTTCGGTTTGGGCTAACGGGCTCCAATCATGGGAATACGCACAAAAAATCCCGCTCAAAAGGCGGGATTTTTTGTTTTTAGAGAACTCCGATGGGTCATTTCTCTACGAGGATGCGCGCATCCACTGCTGTCACGCTGTTCTCGTCGGCGAGCAGCGGGTTGATGTCCATCTCCTTGATTTCCGTTGCAAAGCGGAGGAGTACGGAGAGGCGGACGATGATTTCTGCATATTTCTGCTCGTTGAGACCTTTCTGTCCGCGCGTACCTTTTATTATTTTATAGCTGCGCAGTGAGCGAATCATCGAGTATGCCTCGTCGAACGAGAGCGGTGCCAGACCGCTTGACACGTCTTTGAGCACTTCGACGAAGATGCCACCCAGTCCGCAGAGGACCACGTGTCCGAAGCGCGGTTCGTATTTGGCTCCGATGAAGAGTTCCGTGCCTTTGATCATCTTCTGCACCATGACGGCGGTTGCGTCTGGAATCTGCATCATGCGGTCGAACTCCAGTGCAAGATGCTCGGCGCTCTTGATGTCGAGTGTCACGCCGCCCACGTCGCTTTTGTGTACGGGTCCCACCACTTTTGCCACGACGGGATAGCCGCATTGCTCAGCAAAGTGCAACACTTCGTCCTTCTTGTTGCTCACAAACTCAGGCACGGTAGGGATGCCGGCACATTCCAGCAGTTGGTTGACCAGTTTCGGAGCGATGTATCCGTTTTCGTTGATGCCGTCGATGATTTCGCGGATGCGCGGCACGTCCACGCCCAGTTTTTCGATTTCGCTCTGTGCCGGTTGCGGTGTGCGCATCACTTGGGTCAGGGCGGTGGCGAGCGTCACCTCGTCGCTGAAGTTGACGTGTCCGCGACTGAGGAACTCGGCTACCTCCGGACCGGCGGTGTTCACGCTCGGCAGGATGGGGAAGATGGGCTTCTTGCATTCCAGAATCTTCTGGTGCAGCACGTCGTATGCCTCGTAGAGTTTCACCAGTCCCGGTGTTCCGAAGATGACCATGATGGCGTCGATGTTCTCGAACTTGTTCTCGCAGTAGTCGATGGCGATGCCAAGGTGTTCGGGTGTGCCCGTTGCGAGGATGTCAATGGGGTTGGCGGTCGATGAGCCGGCAAAGAGTTGGCTCTTCAGCTCGTCAGCCAAGGGTCCGTTGATGGCAGGCACTTTCAGTCCGCCTTTCGACAGTGCATCGGTCAGCATCACGCCCGGACCTCCTGCATGTGTCACGATGGCGCAGTTTCTGCCCGTCAGTCGTGGCAGGGTGAAGATACATCCGACGGTCGTCAGTTCCTCGCGTGAGAAACAGCGCACGATGCCCGCCTTGCGGAAGAGTGCTTCCACGGCACTGTCGCTCGATGCGATGGCACCCGTATGCGATGAGGCTGCGCGGCTGCCGCTCTCCGATGAGCCGGCTTTGATGGCTGCGATGCGGCATCCTTTGCGGATGAGTGAGCTGGCGTGCAGCAGCAGTTTGTCGGGGTCGGAGATGTTTTCGATGTAGAGCAGTTTCACGTGTGAGTCGCGCTCAGCGTCGAAGTTTTCGTCCATGTATTCAAGAACCGACTCGATACCGATTTGTTTGCCGTTGCCGATGCTCCACACGGAGTTGAACTGCAAGCCCTTCGTGACAGCCGATTCGAGGATGAACACGGCTGTGGCGCCTGAGCCTGACACGAAGTCGGCGCCTTTCGGATTGAGTTTCGGGATGGGTTTGGTGAAGACGGAGTGGTGCCATGAGTTCATCAGTCCGATGCAGTTCGGTCCGATGAGTGCCGCTCCGTATTGCTCGCAGGTGTCGAGAATCTTCTGTTCGAGCACGGCGCCCTCGTGGGTCTCCTCGCCGAAGCCTGCCGAGAGGATGATGAATGCCTTCACGCCCTTGTCTCTTGCCAGTGTCTCCACGGCTTCGGGACAGAATTTGGCTGCGATGACGAGGATGGCGAGGTCCGTCGGTGGAATCTCGTTTACACTGTGGAACACTTTGATGCCCTGCACCTCGTCTTCCTTCGGGTTGACGATGCGGAGCGTGCCGCTGTAGTTTCCGCTGATCAGGTTGCGTACGACAGCACCGCCGGGCTTCTGCGTATTGTTCGAGCCGCCTACGACCACGATGCTTTCCGGATGTAATAATTGTCTGTTAATCATAGTTATTTAAGGTTTTTCGTTTCGTTGATGCGATAGCGCATGAGATGTTCATGCTCAAAGATACGATTGCAAATTTACGAATAAATTCCGGATTTGCAGCCAAATGAGTGAAATATTTGCACTTTTTTTGCTATATCGCCTTGTCGGCAGAAACGCTCTTCGGAAAAGCGTTGCAGTGGGAACAGTCCTGTGATTCGGCACCGTTTGTTCGCCCTGCGCTGCCGTTTGGTTAACGCTAAGTGCAACTTTCATTAACCAAACTCGTACGGTTTTCTAAACCAATCTCGTACGAAGTTCCATACCAAACTCGTACGAAGTTGCATACCAATCTCGTACGACTTTGGTCACCAATCTCGTACGAGTTTGGTTAATGAAAGTTGCACTTAGCGTTAACGAAGGGGCTGCTTACGGGTAACGAAAGGGCACACGACGGCTTACGGAAGGGCTTTCGGGCAGCCGCTTCCGGCTCTGGTTCCAATCGTCATGGCTGCTGATTCTGCGCTATTTTCCGAGAATCTGTGCGGCGTGTTCCTTCACCTTGATTTCCTTCGGTCGGATGATGCGCTCGATTTTTCCTTCTTCGTCGATGATGAAAGTGGTGCGGAAGGTGCCCATGTATTTGCGTCCGTACATGGACTTCTCGCCCCAGGCGCCGAACAGTTCGGTGAGCCGGTGGTCGGTGTCGGCGATGAGTGTGAACGGCAGTTCGTGCTTCTCGATGAAGTTCTGGTGTCTTTTCTCATCGTCCACGCTCACTCCGAGCACTTCGTAGCCCGCCTTCTTCAGCGCCTGATGGTTGTCGCGCAGGTTGCATGCCTGTTGCGTGCATCCCGGTGTCATGTCCTTCGGATAGAAGTAGAGCACGACTTTCTTTCCCTTGAAATCGCTCAGGCGGATTTCTTCACCTTTCTCGTTGCGTCCCAGCACTTCCGGGGCTTTGTCTCCAATGTTTAGCATAATCGTTGTGGTTTTAGTTGATTGACCTACAAAAATAACGCTTTTTTGTGAAAAGTGGTGCGAGACGTGTCCTTTTTCTGAAAAATGGTTACCTTTGCAGTTGATAACCATTGCTCTTGCGCTTCGCCTGTTCAGGCGTGTGCAGGGCTTTCTGCAGCGATGAATCACTACGACCGTCAGATATTTCAGTTGGCGTTGCCAGCCATTGTTTCAAACGTGACCGTTCCGTTGCTGGGGCTGGTCGATGTGGCGATAGTCGGTCACATCGGCAATGCTGTGTATATCTCTGCGATAGCCATCGGCTCGATGATATTCAATGTCATCTACTGGGTGTTCGGCTTTCTGCGGATGGGCACGAGCGGACTGACGGCTCAGGCGCGTGGCAGGCGTGACTTGCGTGAAGCGGTGGGCGTGTTGTGCCGGTCGCTGTCGGTGGGGTTGCTCGTCGCGCTGTTGATATTATTGCTTCAACATCCCCTGCGTCTGCTTGCCTATTTCTTGATTCAGCCGCCCGCCGAAGCGCTGCCTTTGGTCGATACCTATTACCGTATTGCCGTGTGGGGTGCGCCCGCCATGCTTTCGCTCTATGGTCTTTCGGGTTGGTATATCGGCATGCAGAACACGCGTATCCCGATGTTTGTCTCTATCTTTCAGAATGTGGTGAACATCGTGGCGAGCCTGTTGCTGGTGTTCGGCGCGGGGATGGATGTGGCAGGCGTGGCATTAGGAACCGTGATAGCACAGTATGTGGGCTTGGCAGTCGGACTGCTGCTGTTGTCCGTTCACTACGGCAAGCTCCGGAAACATCTGGCGGTGCGTGGTCAGTTGCGTGGCAGGTCGATGTGGGAGTTCTTCCGTGTGAACCGCGACATTTTCGTGCGCACGCTCTGTCTGGTTGCTGTGAATCTGTTTTTCCTCTCCGCCGGTGCCTCTCAGGGGGCGTTGGTGTTGGCGGTCAATACGTTGCTGATGCAACTGTTCATGCTCTTCTCATACGTGATGGACGGCTTTGGCTTTGCCGGAGAGGCGTTGGCTGGCAAGTATTGGGGAGCCGGTGATGCGCAGGCATACCGCACGACCGTCGCGCGGTTGTTCCGTTGGGGAGCGGTTGTCATGCTGTTGTTCACACTTGGTTACGCCCTTGGGGGCACGTCGTTCATCGGTTTGCTGACGAGTGACGGGGAGGTGCTTGCGGCTTCCCGTCCGTATATGATTTGGGCGATGCTTATTCCCGTGGCAGGAATGGCAGCGTTTGTCTGGGACGGCGTTTATATCGGCGTGACTGAAACGCGCGGAATGCTGTTGGCGATGCTCCTTGCTGCCGTTCTTTTCTTCGGTCTGTATTTCCTTTTGAAAACAAAAATGGCGAACCACGCTTTGTGGCTCGCCTTCATTGTGTTCCTGTCGGTGCGCGGACTGATACAGACCTTGCGCCGTCCGCGGCTTTAAAATTTGTTGTAAGACACGTTTTCAGGTTTCCATTTGTCTTTCGGTGTGGGCGACTCAGCCGGATAGCCGATGATGATGATGTTCAGCGGAATGATGTGTTCGGGGATTCCGAGCAGTTCGCGCAGCGGTTCGTAGCGGTTTTTGTTGGGGAAGAGCGCTGTCCACACGGCACCCAGACCCAATCCGTGAGCGGCAAGGAGAATATTCTCCGTGGCAGCCGAAGTGTCCTGAATCCAATATTGCTGTGCGTCGCCGCTGAGTGCTTTCTCCAGGTTTCCGCAAACGATGATGCCGAGCGGTGCCGTTTTCAGCATGCGCTTGTTAGGGTTGATTTCCGCAATCTTCTCCAGGATGGCTTTGTCGTTGACGACAATGAAGTGCCACGGCTGCTTGTTGACAGCTGTCGGCGCTGCCATTCCAGCCCGCAGCATGGTTTCCACCTTGTCCTGCTCCACGGCTTTGTCCTGATATTGGCGGACGGATGTACGCGTCATGATGTTGTTGATGACAGCCTTTTCGGCATTCTTGCAATGGTGCTCCTGTGCTGAAAGCGAGCAGGGGAGTGCTGCCAGCATAATCAGTGCAGCACATTTGCGCAAAAGATGTGTTTGTTTCATGGTTCTTTAATTTGTTAGTAAATGACTGTTGCAAAGATACGATTAAGTGTGTGAACTGCAAAATGAAAGCTGTTTTATTTTTTCTTTTACATTATCTTTTTTTGTTGAATGCTTTTTTTTTCTTACTTTTGCAGAATAAGTTGAACTGCAAAGAATTGTGCTATGAAAAGAATCCTGTTTCTATTGGCGATGCTGAGTGTGGTTGTGCTTTCACTGTCGGCAGATAACTACACGACCTTGTGGAAGCAAGTTGCAGATGCAGAAGAGAAAGATCTGCCCAAGACACAGATGGAAGTGTTGGGGAAGATTATATCCAAGGCGCGTGCTGAGCGCGAGTATGGACAGTTGCTCAAGGCAGAACTGATGAATGTGCGCGTGCTGACTTCGGTCACGCCCGACTCGCTGGCGCCGGCGGTGGAGCGGTTGGTGCAGGTAGAGCTGCGTGTTCGTGGGAAAGACCATGTGCTGGCAGCCGTCTATGCGTCGGTCTTAGGAAAAGTCTATGCGGAAAACGCGGGACTGTCAGACAGTAGCGCCGTGTTGTCGAAAGCATATTTTC
This sequence comes from Prevotella sp. Rep29, assembly GCF_019551475.1. Lineage (NCBI taxonomy): Bacteria > Pseudomonadati > Bacteroidota > Bacteroidia > Bacteroidales > Prevotellaceae > Prevotella > Prevotella sp. Rep29. Next base: position 2,060,267 of record NZ_CP047159.1, on the reverse strand, counting down.
GCCGCTCGATGGAGCATCCCGAACTGCTCGCAGCGCATAAGTCAGCGGAATATGTGCCGTTGGTGGAAGAGCGTACGGAAAGCAAATGGTTCGGAAACGACCTTTTGCATGTGATAGGCTTGGAGGCAGGCGACTACGAGACGTTGAGCAACTATTACCGGACGACCGATTTGCGCACGGCAGCCTGTCTGTCGGCGTTGGGTGTGGCAAAGAAAAACCGCAAGGCAAGCGAGAAAAAAGTTGCCAAGTCTGCTTATATACGGGCACTCGATTCGCTGCTGAACGTCTATGGCGACATGCGCATCGCCGGCGAGGTGGCATTGGCACGCTACGATTTCATGTCTGTAGCGCCGGACGTGAAGATAGAAGACAAGGTGAACTATATCAACTATGCGCTGATGAAATGGGGCGAATGGCCTCGCATGAACAGTCTGCGCAATAGGATGAAACAACTGACGCAGCCCCATTTTTCCGTGTCGTTGGGAGATATGGTGTCACTACCCGACAGGGAGCGTGTGTTCAAAGTGACAAGTGTGCGCAACTTGGGTTCGCTGACGCTGACGGTGACACGCGTAGATGTGGACGGAAGTGCAACCTACAATATGGGCAATGAAAAGATTTATAACGAAATCAAGCGGAAAGCCATAGAGCCCAGCGTTATCCAGCAGACAAGGAAATACATCGGACAACCCGACTATAAAATCAATACCGACTCTTTCACGGTGAAAGGTCTGCCCGTTGGAGTCTATCTCGTGGAGTTTACGTCGGACAATAAGGACATCAAGACACAGCGGGTACTCTATTACGTGAGCGACCTGTATGTCATGACGGAAGAGCATCCCGGCAATCGTATCCGCTATGCCGTGGTGAATGCAACGACCGGACAGCCGGTGGTGAATGCGAAATTGCGCCTCTACTTCTATGCGTCGTATAACGAAAAAGGGCGTCAGGAGACACTCACGACCGATGCGAAAGGTGAGTGCTTCTATACTTATGAGAAGACCAAGCCCTATCAAGTGTGGGCTTATACGGAGCAGGACAAGTCATGTCCGAACTCAGCATTGAGAAGTCATTATTCCTACTATACCGACAAGAGCGTCCATACCGACGGTTGGGTGTTTACCGACCGTGCTATTTACCGTCCGGGACAGACGGTGCATGCCGGCTTTATCCTGCATAAGCGCTATCCGGACAATACGATGCCGGTTGTCGCCGGTCAGAATGTGGTGCTGACATTGAGAGATGCCAACTACAAGGAAGTGGAAAAGAAGACGGTGACGACCGACGAGTTCGGAACAGCCTCTTGCGATTTCGTCTTGCCACAGTCGGGACTCACGGGTGCTTTCACGATACAGGCATACGGCTATGGCTCCGCCTCTTTCAATGTGGAAGAATACAAACGCCCGACGTTTATGGTGGAATTTCCAGAGGTGAACGAACGCTATGCGGTGGGCGACACGGTGGTGGTGACCGCTTTTGCCAAGACCTACAGCGGCGTTCCGGTACAAGGGGCGAAGGTGAAATATAAAGTTGACCGCCGCGAAGCCTTTTGGTGGTGGCGGTATGGTAATCACGACACAGACTCGGAAGTGCTTGTCGAGGGTGAAACGCTGACCGATAATGACGGTGCATTTAAGGTTGAGATTCCGATGATTCTCTCCGAAGAAGATATGGAGGAAATGGATGATGCGGACGGAAAACCGACGTATATCAAGCAGCCCCGTTTCTATAGTTTCACAGTCTCAGCCGACGTGACCGACGTGGGTGGCGAGACGCACCGAGGCACAATGACGCTCCCGTTGGGAACAAAGCCTACAGCTTTCTCCTGCAACTTGCCTGAAAAGATAGAAAAGGACAGTCCGAAGACGCTGCATTTCAGCTATTGCAATGCTGCCGGAAAGGAAATTCCCGGCGACGTGCGCTATTACATCGACCGGAGTTCGCACGTCTATCGTGCGAAAGCAAACGAACTGGTGAATATCTCAGGTATCATCAGGTCGCTGTCGTCCGGTCAGCACACGCTGAAAGCCATCTGCGGCACTGACACGATAGAGGAGAAGTTCGTGCTGTTCAGCATGGCTGACAAGCGCCCGTGCATCGAGACACACGAGTGGTTCTATGCTCCTGAAACGGAGTTCCGCCGCGACGGAAAGCCCGTTTACGTGCAAGTGGGGTCGTCGGATAAAGACGTACATGTGTTCTATTCCGTGATAGCCGGCGACAAGGTGCTTGAGAGTGGCGCATTCAATCTGAGCAATGCCATTCATACACAGCAGTTGACCTACAAGGAAGAATATGGTGACGGCGTGTTGCTGAATTACGCATGGGTGAAGGAAGGAAAGATGTACACGCATGATGTAACGATAAGAAAACCCTTGCCCAACAAGCGTCTGACCTTGAAGTGGAATACATTCCGCGACCGCTTGACACCGGGGCAGCAGGAAGAATGGAACCTCAGCATCACCAAGCCGGATGGAAAGCCGGCAGATGCCCAACTGATGGCTGTTCTTTACGACAAGTCGCTGGACGACATCAGGAGTCATGGCTGGGGTTTCTATCCGTCAATGCGCCAATTTACTGCCAGAACTTTCTGGCAGGGAATATCGTTCTCCTACCTGTCAGTTCAGGGAGCGGCTAACTATCGCAGTTTGAATGTCAATGGATTGTATTTCAGTTCGTTTGACAGTTCGTTGTTCTCTTTCTACTCTTCATTCCGCAAAATGTATGGTTCGCGGGTGTCAGGACTGCGAGCACGCGGTGTTGATGTAAGAGACGAAATGTCGATAGAGCCAATGGCGGCAAAGATGGCATCGGCAGGTGATGATTCGATGGTGTTGTATGACGTAGTTTCAGCAGATAATTCTGCAGCGAGTGACAATGAGGAAGAAACGCATCAGGCAAACAACCAGGAGCAAGTGCGCGAAAATCTCAACGAGACGGCATTCTTCTTTCCGGCACTGCGGACAGATGAACAAGGGAACGTTGTCTTGCGTTTCACTTTGCCGGAGAGTGTGACGACCTGGAAGTTTATGGGACTTGCCCACGACAAGGACGTCAATTACGGACTGTTGACAGCGGAAGCCATCGCCAAGAAGGACGTGATGATTCAGCCGAATATGCCACGCTTCCTGCGTAGCGGTGACAAGGCAACGATTGCCGCCAAATTGTTCAACACATCAGAGAAAGCACTCAGCGGAACAGCCAAACTGGAACTCATCAATCCTGAAAATGAAGAGATTTGCTATACGCAAAGTCTGCCGTTTAATGTAGAGGCAGGCGAGACGGCAGGTATCTTGTTCGATATTCCGCCATCGGATGCTGCACCTATATATATATGTAAGGTGACGGCGACGGGAAAGACGTTCAGTGACGGCGAACAGCATTATCTGCCAGTGTTACCGGACAAAGAGTTGGTGACGAATACTTATCCATTCACCCAGCATGAGCCAGGCATCAAGACGATAGACCTGACCAGGTTGTTTGCCGTCAAAGACAAATCGAACAAACTGACGGTGGAATATACGAATAATCCGGCATGGCTGATGATACAAGCCCTTCCCACTTACTCAGCTACTTCGGAGGAAAATGCAATCAGTCAGACCGTTTCATATTACGTGAACAGTATCGGTGCCCACATCATGCAAGCAGCCCCCCATATCAAAACGGTAGTGAATCATTGGCGCAATGAGACGGGCGAGGAGCAGTCGTTGATGAGTGCGTTGGAGAAGAATCAGGAATTGAAAGCGTTGGTTCTGAACGAGACACCATGGGTTTTGGATGCCGATAAAGAATCGTCTCAGAAGCGCAGTCTGGTGAAGTTCTTTGACGAAACCACCATAAAAATGCGTTTGAGTTCGTCACTTGAAAAGATGAACGCCTTGCAGAACGGTGACGGCTCATGGAGCTGGTGGAAAGGAATGAAGGGCAGCATCTACATGACAACGGCAGTGAGCGAGATGTTGGTGCGCCTGAATAAGATGGTCGGTAAGCAACAAGACACACAAAAAATGCTCACCAACGCATTCCGATATATGGACAGCTGGCTTGTGGACGAGTACAAAGAGATGAAGAAAGACGAGAAGAAATATGGCATCAAGCATGTCCGTCCGAGTGAGACCGCCGTCCGCATCCTTTATATGTATGCCATCGATGGTCGTCCGCACAGCAGCAAGACGGCAACAGCCATCCAATATATGGTGTCGCTTCTGGCAAGCCGTACGACCGAGATGACCATCTACGGAAAGGCAACGGCAGCCTTGATTCTCGCAAAGAACGGGCAACAGAAGAAAGCTGCCGAATATATGAAGAGCATCAAGGAATATACGGTGGCGACAGAAGAACTCGGGCGCTATTTCGATACGCCAAAGGCGCATTACAGTTGGTATGACTATCGCATTCCGACGCAAGTGGCAGCCATCGAAGCGCTGAAAGAGTTGCAGGCATCAGATGTTCAGACCGTGGAAGAAATGCAGCGCTGGCTGCTGCAAGAGAAACGGACACAAAGTTGGTCAACACCCATCAACAGCGTGAATGCCGTATATGCTTTCTTGGACGGGAACATGGATAGGCTGGACGAGCAAGCTCCGGCAGTCTTGAAGTTGAACGGCGAACCGTTGGAATTGCCGCAGGCAACCGCCGGTCTTGGCTATGTGAAAACCGCTGTGACGGGCAATGATATGCAGACATTCACCGTAGAGAAGACCAGTACGGGAACCTCTTGGGGTGCGGTGTATGCACAGTTCATGCAGAAAGCGACCGATGTGACAGCTGCTTCTTCCGGGCTGACTGTGACGCGGGAACTGCTGCATGAGAACCGTCCGCTGAAAGTGGGCGACCGAGTCACGGTGCGTATCACGATTAAGGCTGAGCGCGACTATGACTTTGTGCAGGTGACCGACAAACGGGCAGCTTGTCTGGAACCGCTCAGACAGCTTTCGGGTTATCATTGGGGATATTACATCGCTCCGAAAGATTATGCAACGAACTACTATTTCGACCGAATGGCAAAGGGAACGCATGTCGTAGAAACGGAATACTATGTGGACCGAGTGGGAACGTATGAGACGGGAACCTGTGTCGTACAGTGCGCCTATGCTCCGGAATATTCGGCGCGTGCGAAAGCCCAGACACTTGAAATCAAATAACGAAAATCAAATAATTAAAATAGAAACGAAAAAGATGAACAAGAAATTTCTGATATGCTCGTTGGCGCTTGCGGCAACATTGCCGGTTGCCGCACAAAGACTGACGGCAAAGAGTGAGGTGATTGATTGCGGACAGGTGCTTTTCCGTCACCCTGTGACAGCACAGTTTGAATTGAAAAACAGCTCTCACCACGCATTGACGGTCAATGACGTGCGTACCAGTTGCGGATGCGTTGCAACAGATATAGGCTTGAAAACGATTCAGGGAAATGGCGATTTCAAGCTCTCAGCCACCTATGATGCCAAGCAAATGGGACATTTCGAGAAGCAGATAGCAGTTTATAGCGATGCTGCTGAAAGTCCGTTGATGCTGACCTTGAAAGGAGTTGTCGTCAGCGAAGTGCGCGATTATGCAGGTGGATATGAATACACCTTGGGCATGTTGAAAGCGGATAGGAACACGATTGAGTTTGATGACGTGAACATCGGCGACCGTCCCTTTGTGGATATCCATATCCAAAATGCTTCCAGTTCGCCGGCAACACCCGTGATGATGCATCTGCCCAATTATTTGAAAGCGGAGTTCTCACCATCGACGATAGCACCGGGACACGCAGGTGTGGCACGTGTCACGCTCCTGTCCAACATCTTGCACAGCTACGGACTGACGCAGACGAGCATCTATCTGGGAGCTTTCCCCGGTGATAAGGCGAGAGATAATAAGGAAATCACCGTCTCGACCGTCCTTCTGCCCAGTTTCCAGAACCTCTCCGAGAGCGAACTGGTCAATGCACCGCAAATCAGATTGTCGGCACGGGAACTCGATTTCAGGTCGTTCGAGGGAAAAAAGAAAAAGAGTGGTGTCATCAATATCGAGAACGTAGGACGCTCGACGCTTGAAATATCCAGCATGCAGATGTTTACCTCAGGACTGAAAGTGGCATTGGGAAAGACAAAACTGGCTCCAGGCGAGCAGACGAAACTTAAAATCACCGCCGAACGGAAGGAACTGCGGAATGTCCGCTCACAGCCGCGTGTGCTGATGATAACCAACGACCCGGCAAATGCAAAAGTAGTTATCAATATCAATCTCGAATAACGTCAACAAGAACGTAAAAGAAAAAACAATATGGAACATCCAGAAAACAACGAAGAGTATAAAGGATTGACAGTCAATTCCGGTGTAGAACAACCTGCAATCATCAACCCATATCTTAACCGAAACCGCTTTCGGAAGCGTGAGTTGTCGGCAGCAGAGATGGTCGAGGGAATCGTCAAAGGCGACGTGACCATCCTTTCACAAGCGGTCACCTTGGTGGAGAGTGTCAATCCCAACCATCAGTCAAAGGCACAGGAAGTCATCGAGAAATGTCTCCCATATAGCGGAAAGTCAGTGCGCATAGGCATCAGCGGCGTCCCCGGTGCAGGAAAAAGCACCTCCATCGACCAGTTCGGCTGTCACGTGCTTGACGAGCATGGCGGAAAACTGGCAGTATTAGCCATCGACCCAAGTTCGGAGCGCACCAAAGGAAGTATCCTGGGCGATAAGACGCGTATGGAAAAACTGTCTCTGCGGAAAGAAGCATTCATCCGTCCCAGTCCTACGGCAGGCTCGTTGGGAGGAGTTGCCCGCAAGACAAGAGAGTCCATCATACTCTGTGAGGCAGCCGGCTACGACAAGATTTTTGTGGAGACCGTGGGAGTAGGGCAGAGCGAAACAGCCTGTCACTCGATGGTCGATTTCTTCTTGCTTATCCAGCTGGCAGGGACAGGCGATGAACTGCAAGGCATTAAGCGAGGAATCATGGAAATCAGCGATGGAATCGTTATCAACAAATGCGACGGAAACAACGTGGAGAAATGCCAACTGGCAGCCACCAATTTCCGGAATGCACTCCATTTTTTCCCGATGCCCGACAGCGGATGGCTCCCGAAAGTACTTTGCTACAGCGGTTTCTACGGGACAGGCGTCAAAGAAATCTGGGATATGATTTACGAGTACATCGCTTTCGTGAAGCACAATGGTTATTTCGACCACCGGCGGAACGAGCAAAGCAAATACTGGATGTATGAAAGCATCAACGAAAATCTGCGATTGAATTTCTATCATAACCCGCAGATAGAGCACCGTTTGGAGGAGGCTGAACGTACCGTTCTCAATGGACAAAAGACCTCTTTTGCAGCCGCTTCCGACCTGCTTGAAATGTATTTCGACTATTTGAAACGAAAAGAATGAGGGGAAAGAGACTTCGGATAGAGATTGACGAGGAGAGCGGCTTCTGTTTCGGCGTGACCACCGCCATACGAAAGGCAGAGGAAGAACTGGCAAAGGGCAAACAGCTCTATTGCCTTGGCGACATCGTGCACAACGGAATGGAGTGTGAGCGGTTGCGCACGTTAGGACTCGTGACAATCAATCATGAAGAACTCGGCAGTCTGCATAAGGTGAAAGTGCTGCTCCGCGCACATGGAGAGCCCCCTGAAACCTACGAGACCGCCACTCGTAACCAAATAGAGATTATCGACGCGACGTGCCCCGTCGTCCTGCAACTCCAAAAGCGAATCAAAAAGCAGTTTAGCGAAAATCCCGATGCACAAATCGTCATCTTTGGGAAAAACGGACATGCCGAAGTGCTCGGATTGGTAGGGCAGACGGCAGGGCAAGCCATCGTCGTCGAGAGCCTCGAAGACGTGAAGCAACTTGATTTCTCGCGCGATATCTTCCTCTACTCACAGACGACGAAATCTCTGGATGAGTTCCACCACATTGTTAAATATATAGAGGAGCATATAGATGAGGGATGTACTTTCAAGCGTTTCGACACCATCTGTCGTCAGGTAGCCAACCGCATGCCCAACATTGCAGGCTTTGCAGCGCGCCACGACATCATCCTTTTTGTCTGCGGACATAAAAGTTCTAACGGGAAAGTGCTCTTCAAGGAATGTAAGAACGTGAATCCAAAATCCTATCTGATAGAATCATCCCAAGAGATTGATATGTCATGGTTTGAAGACATACAGAGTGTAGGCATCTGCGGAGCAACATCAACACCGAAGTGGCTGATGGAAGAGTGTAGGGATGCGATACTCACACATTTTGAAGGTTAAACATAAAAGTATAAAAACATGAAAAAGCAGTTATTAAAAGCAATGTTGCTCGTCGGTTGTCTTCTCTGCAACCTCCAACTCAGTGCCTCGCCCGTGCATCCGGGAGTGTGGAAAGTCATCACGCTGACCGATGGAACGAAAGTCAATGCACAACTCGTCGGCGATGAGTGGCTGAGCTTCTATCGCGACTCTCTCGGCAATGTCTATACCCTCGAAGTGAACACTCCCAATGAGAAGCTGTATGCCCTTCGGACAGCCGAACACCTGCAAGGCTTGGTCAAAAAAGCAAACGCCAGACGCGAACCTGCCAAAGCGATGAAGTCTCCTAAAACAATGAGAAAAGCGATGAACCATTCCTTCTACGACGGATTCAGAGGGAAAAAGAGAGGGCTCATCATCTTAGCCAATTTCAAAGACAAGAAATACCGCACGACAAACCCCAAAGCCTTCTTCAGCAGAGTAGCCAACGAACTCAATTTCACGCAGGGGAACTATAAGAAAAGCGTGCGCGATTATTTCCTCAGGCAGAGTTACGGCAGGTTCGACATCGAGTTTGATGTCATAGGGCCGGTCGAACTGCCCGACTCCATGGCAAAATATGGAGCCCCTGAAGGATCCAGTCACGATGTCAGGGCGGCATACATGGTGCGCGATGCCATTTATCAAGCCGCAGACTCCGTGGATTTCTCCGACTACGACTGGGACGGTGACGGCGAAGTGGACAACATCTTCGTTCTTTATGCCGGATACAACCAAGCCGAAGGTGGAAGCGAGGACACCGTCTGGCCGCATAAATGGACACTCTCCGCGGGAACCGGATCAGCACTAAGAGCTAACGGCGTGCGAATCAACACCTATGCCTGCAGCAGCGAGTTGCGCGGAAGCAGCGGCTCGACCACCTGCGGCATCGGCACCATCTGCCACGAGTTCTCACACTGCATGGGATTCCCCGACCTCTACGATACCAGCTATTCCGGTAACGTGGGCGTGGGAACATGGGATGTCATGGGAAGCGGAAGCTATCGGGGAGGCGGATACGACCCCATGGACTACTCCGGTTTCGAAAAATGGACGGCAGGATGGCTCGAACCCATCGAACTCACTGACCCCATCAAAGTGAAAGGGATGAAACCGACCGAAGAAAACGGTGAAGTATATGTCATCTATGCCGACAACCCGTCTTTAGATGAGTGTTATATTCTCGAAAACCGAGACGTGAGCAACATGTACTCACAAGGTGCACACCCCAGAGGACTGCTCATCTCGCACATCGATTACAACGAATACGCATGGTACTATAACAAAGTCAATACCTTCGGTTCCTACTATGAATGGAACAGTACTGCGGGGCGCTGGGAAACAAAGCAGAACAATCACATGCGTTGGCGGGTCATTGCTGCCGACGGACGGGCGCTCGAACAGTATCGCGGACAGCAGGACGACGTGTTCCCTTATATCAGTGGAACTACCCGAAACGACCAACTCACCGCTACCTCTACCCCTCAGATGGTGCAGTGGAACGGGACAGACACGGCACAACCGCTCACTGACAAAGAGATAACCGACATCGTGCGGAATGCAGACGGAACCATTGACTTCACATTCCGACTGGCAGACGATGAGGCAGATACCTACCAATCTCTCTATCTCGACGTGCGGACAACCACAGAGCCCACCTATCCCGAAGGAACCTACAACGTCAACACCAACCGGATGTTCCCCAACGGGGAGTGGACCACGCTCTGGCTGCCCTTCAGCATGAGCGATGCAGAAGTCAAGGCAGCGTTGGGCGACAATACGAAAGTAGCTAAATTCACAGGCGTTACCAATCCGGAGGCAGGCAAATACCTCATGGATTTCACGACGACGACAGACGGAATCGAAGCCAATGTCCCGTGTATCGTGAAAGTGGAGAACAGCAACTATGAATATACGGAGCTGGGACTGCTCATGCTGAAAGACGTGACAGCAAGCACTGCCACCATAGAACAGACCATCAACGGTTTCACTTTCAAGGGTGTCAAAAAAGCAGGCAACATCACCCTGAACAGTCCATCTCTCACCACAAACGGCTACCTCTTCAACGAGGGATTCCCCGCCACCTATCCGCAGACAGCCTATCTGGACGCATTGCAAGCCTATTTCGTGACAGAAAATGAAGGCGAAGTTGGCAGTCAGATTGACGTGGTGACAGCCATCAACGGCATCGAAATCATGCGCCAAAAAGAGTTGCCACGAGCCGTCTATCACATCAATGGGCAACAGATTAAGCACGCGTCCCATGACATCAATGCGCTTCCAAAGGGAATCTACATTATCGACGGGAAGAAAGTGGTGCGGAAATAGCATCTGCAAAATGATGTAAATCCGCCAAGAGACAATAGAAAATCCACTTGCATAAACATGCAGGAATGGGTGTATAAATATGTAGTTGAACTTTCGTTTTCCAAAAGTTAAACTTTTGCGTCCTGAAAGTTCAACTTTCATCGTCTAAAAGTTCAACTTTTAGCGTGCAAAAGTTGAACTTTTGGAAAGCCCTATCTAACCCGTTGAAAAACAATTGTTTAGAAATTGGGTCGTAAAACTTCTTCCAGTGTATAAATATGCAAAACCAACCCCTCTCCGAAGGGAGGGATGAAGAAAGGGAGGGAATAAGTTTGGGAGTGCCTATTCAGTTGCTGCCTTTCGGTATTGCTCGAGGAGCCACTGCTGTTGTTGCTCGATGGTCAGGTGGCTGTTGTCGAGTTCGATGGCATCGTCCGCCTTTCGGAGTGGTGACACGGAGCGGTGTGAGTCGATATAGTCGCGCTCCTGTACGTTTTTCAGGATGTCATTGTAATCGGCTGGCATTCCTTTCTCTTCCAGTTCCTTGAACCTGCGGCGCGCACGAATTTCTGCGCTGGCGGTGACAAAGATTTTGAGTTCGGCATTGGGAAATACGACCGTTCCGATGTCTCGTCCGTCCATGACGACTCCTTTTTCGCGTCCCATCTGTTGCTGTTGTCTGACGAGTGCTTCGCGCACAAAATCAATGGCAGCGATGGGGCTCACGTGGTTGGAGACTTCGAGTGTGCGGATTTCTTTTTCGACGCATTCTTGGTTGAGGTATGTTTCCGGCTGCAGGTTTTCTTCGTTGAGGCGGAACGTGATGTGGATGTTGTTCATGTGGTCTTTGAGCAACGGTTTGTTGACTGTTCCGTCGTCATTGAACAGTTGATGCCGCAGGGCGTATAGTGTGACGGCGCGATACATGGCGCCGGTATCTACGTAGATGTATCCGATTTCCTTTGCAAGTTTTTTTGCCATGGTGCTTTTCCCGCATGAGGAATGTCCGTCGATTGCGATTGTGATGCGTTTCATGTTTATAGTGTATAAGCGAGGTTGACTAAAAGTGATGAACTGGAAACGTGGTATTTTCCGTATGCGATGTTGAGTTTGAAGCGCTCGAGTTGCAGTCCGGCTCCGAGGGAGAGCCCTGCGAGGTGGCTGCTTTCTTCTTCGTTGCTTTGTATTTTCATTTCGTCTGCCCGTCGGAAGTTGTAGCCTGCTCCTATCCAGATTTGCTCGCCGAGGAATATATCGACACCGGCGGCGAGGTGGTTGATGAAGGAGTAGTTCCAGTGGGTGAGGTCAACGAGTGTTGCGGAGAGTCGGAAGGGTGCGCCCGTGAAGCGTTTGCTCACGCCGACCTGCAGGTCGAGTGGCATTTTCTCATATTCATCGTTGTATGCCTTGAGTTGTCCTCCCAGGTTTTTTGCCACGGCAGACAGCGACCATTCGCGCTCGGGGTCGTAGTAATTGATGCCGAGGTCAACGCCCATGGCGATGGAGTTGTAGTCGCCGATATAGGATGTGATGAATTTTGCGGTGATACCGCCTGCAAATCGCTCGCCGAGCATGTAGGAGAAATATGCGCCGATGGCGATGTCTTTTGCGGAGAATTCTCCTGTCTGGACATTGTCGGCGTTCACTTCTTTTATCTTGCCATAGTCTATGAACTGTGCGCTCAGGGCGATGGATGCTCGCTCCTTGATGACGCGGTTGAAGGTGGCGCTTGCCGTGTTGGCTCCCGACATGTAGTTCATGTAGTTAAGGTTGATGGTCTTGTCACTTACGGTTGAGAGGAGTGCGGGATTGGAGAATATGAGTGAAGCGTCGTCTTCGATGAGTGTGATGTTGTCTCCTCCCAATGCGGCGGCATGGGCACTTACGGGAAGTCTGAGGAAATTGTATGCCGTCTGACTTTCCTGTGCGTAAACCTGCCCACTGAGGAGTGTGGTCAGAAACACTAAAATGATTTTTTTCATTTAAAATCCCTTAATTTCTTGGCAAAGATACCTTTTTTTCAATTTTCTGCACTATTTTTGTAGGCTGAAAGAGGGGGCTCTCCGGCTTTTGGGCGGGAAGTCTCCTT